>CACKGK010000006.1 GCA_902599665.1 uncultured Pelagibacteraceae bacterium
AGAAAAATCAAAATTCATTAATTTATTAAAAATAAAAAATGAAACTTTTACTATCAAAAATCCAATGAGTGAATTTTTTAAGAATTTCTTTAATAATATAAACAATGAAAAATATTATTATAAAAACAAAAACCTAACATATTTAATTATGAAAATTAATTTTCAGTTAATGTTTCTAAAAAAAAATAAAAATTAATTTTTAATTGATTGTGTATATTATTCTAAAAAAATATTAGTCTAATGAGTTCAGATGTATTTTTTGTTACAAGTAAATTAATCTTATTGCTTGATTTAGTCATCATTATCTATATCTAATTTACAAATGTCAAAAAATCTTCCAAATAAATTCAAAGCATTTCAAACTAGAATATTTATTGTAAGTAAATTTCCTGACCATTATTTGGCAAAATTAAATATTTTATATTATAAATATCTATTAATAATTTTTAATTTCTTAAAAGAGAATATTTAATGATAGAAATAAAATATATTACATTTTTTTCTATACTTATTATATTTAATTTAATTTTAATTTATAAATACAAATTTATTTCTGAAGTATTTAAAATATATGATAGACCTGATCAAAGTCGTAAGCTGCATAAATCTCCAGTTCCGTTAATTGGTGGTTTAATATTACTTATTAATTTACTAATATATATTGGTTTTGAATTTATTTTTATAAATAAAGTATATTTACCAGGTACTTACTATCTTGATAACTTGTTTTTAAGTAGTAATAAATCCATTGCATCTTTTCTGTTCTGTATAACTTTATTATTTTTTCTCGGTTATTTTGATGACAAGTATGATTTAGATCCATTTAAAAAATTGTTAGTTTTATTTCTAATTTTTTATATTTTTTTTAAATTAGATAGCTCACTAATAATTAACAAAATAAACTTAACATTTGTAAGTTATTCTATTGAAATATCAGAGTTAGGATTTGTTTTTAGTCTTTTTTTAAGTTTAATATTTTTAAATTCTATCAATATGTATGATGGTATAGACGGTCAAGTTGGACTTCTATCTCTAAATATATTTATATTTTTTTTATTAAATAATTTTATGACAATGTTTTCTATCTTATTAATTATTTCATTATTATTTTTTTTATTTTTGAATTTAAGAGGTAAAATATTTATGGGTGATAGTGGTTGTTATGTATTATCATTTATTATGATATATTTTTTTTTAAGGTTTTATAATTTTGAATTAATTAAATTAGATGAAGCTTTCTTATTTTTTTTCTTACCTGTAATAGACACATTGAGATTATTTGTAATTAGAATTTTTACTTCAGGACAGCCCTGGAAAGCTGATGCAGAACACATGCATCATCTAATTTCAAAAAAATTTAATTTAGATATTGCACTTTTTTCTCAATATATTTTTACTCTATGTTTAATTCTGTTAGTAGTGTACACAGATATAAATAATTTATTTTTAATATTTATAGCTACACTAATTTATTTTGTATGTTTTTTTAAACTTAAAAAAAATTAAATTTTTGATGTTTAAAAAAAAATTTAATATATTAACTTTTTAAGTTAACAGGTTTAATTTATTATATGTTTTATATTTCACATAGAGGTAATTTAAATGGTCCAGATACTCGATATGAGAACAGCATTGAATATATCAACCACGCTCTTGAAAGAGGTTTTGATGTTGAAGTTGATGTACATTATTTTAAAGGTAATTTTTATTTAGGTCATGATGAACCTACTTTCCAAGTTTCTTTAGATTTTCTTGAAAATAAAAAATTATGGTGTCATGCAAAGAGCATGGATACAATGGGAGCATTTTATAAAACAAAGTGTCATTATTTTTGGCACGAAACTGACGCTGTCACTTTAACAAATAAGGGTTATTATTGGACATATCCAGGAAATAAATTATTTGAAAATAGTATATGTGTCTTGCCAGAAAAGTCAGATTATAAATCTTTTTTTTGCAAAGGTATTTGCTCAGATTATATATTAAAGTATAAAAATAATGATTAAGGGTTTAATTTTTGATTTAGACGGAGTTTTAGTCGATACAAAAGATATACATTTTCAAGCTTTGAACAAAGCTTTATTAAAAGTAAATGCAAAAAATGTTATCTCATTTGAGGATCATTCTAAAAACTTTGATGGCTTACCAACAACAAAAAAACTTCATATTTTACAAAAAAGGTCTTGGATAAAAAAAAATCAACTTAATAAAATTAAAATTTTAAAACAAGAATTAACAGAAAAAATTTTAAAAAAAAAAATCAAAAGAAATAATCAAGTTATAACTTTATTTAAGAATTTTAAAAAAAAATATAAAATTGGTGTTGCAACTAATGCAGTAAGAAAAACTCTTGATATTTGTATTAAAAATCTTGGTATAAAAAATTATATTGACTTTTCAATAAGCAATGAAGAAGTCTCTAATAGTAAACCACATCCTGAAATTTATTTAAGATCTTTAATTAAGTTGAATTTAAGACCAAAAGAAACATTGGTAATAGAGGATTCGTACTTTGGCAGAAGATCTGCTCAGGACTCTGGATGCCATTTATATCCAGTAAAATCAATAGAGGAGGTTAATTTGTCAAAAATAAATAAATTTATAAAAAATTTAACTTCAAATAAAACTTCCAATATAAATAAGTGGGTTGATCCTAAATTAAATATACTTGTGCCAATGGCTGGTGAAGGAAGTAGATTTAAAGAAGCTGGATATTTTTTCCCAAAACCAATTATAGAAGTTTTGAACAAGCCTATGATTCAATGGGTTATTGAAAGTTTGAATATAGAAGCAAACTATATTTTTATAATTCAAAAAAAACATCAAGAAAAATTTAACATAAAAAGTATGCTTAAAATATTACAACCAAATTGTAAGATAATTGAAATTGATCAGCTTACCGAAGGTGCTGCGTGCACAACACTATTAGCAAAAAAATACATTAATAATAATGATCCTTTAATTATTGCAAACTCCGATCAGTATATTAAATGGAATAGTTCTCAGTCAATTTATAATTTTATCACAAAAAAAATTGATGGAGGTATATTAACATTTAATTCTGTTCATCCAAAGTGGTCATATGCAAAATGTGATAAGGATTCTAATGTAACTGAAGTAGCAGAAAAAAAAGTTATCTCTAACAATGCAACTGTAGGAGTTTATTTTTGGAAAAAAGGATCTGATTACGTCAAATATGCAAATCAAATGATTAAAAAAAATGTAAGAGTTAATAATGAATTTTACGTATGTCCGGTATTTAATGAAGCAATTAAAGACTCAAAAACTATAAAAATTGAAAAAGTTGAGGAGATGCATGGATTAGGTACACCCGAAGATTTATCAAATTTTTTAAGCTACATTCAAGCTAAAAAATAATGAAACTATTTATTTCTATAAGCTCTTATGATGCTATTTTAGATGCAAGTATAGCCTCAATACTTTGCAAAAAAAAATTAATAGATCATGAGGTTTATACATCTTTGTCTTATAGTAAAAAAGATTTAGTAATTAGCGAATATAAAAAATATTTTGATCAAATTAACTTTGTTGATGCAAAAGAGGTCTTAATTAATAGTTCATTTGAAAATTTTGAAATTCCTATTCGTCAGTTTTATTCAATCTATGAAAACCTAAAAAATGCAGTTGATGCGAGTTTTGATTACATGTTAATTCTTAATTCTGGTTCATGGCTATTTGATGGAAATTCAGTTAATAAAATTTTAGCCAAACTTCATGATTTTACAATTGGCTGCAGAGCAATGAAGTATTCAAATATGAAAAGATTAAGTTGTGATGACCATTTTGTATTTATAAATCTAAAAAATTTAAAAAAAAAAAATATTTTACAAAATAATTTCGATAGCTTTTTACCTTTTGATTTTAAATACGGAGGTATTCACACACTGTTAAATAATTTTTTTAATAAATTAAATTATGATGATACAGTAATTTACTCTGATTTTACTGAGTCTATAAATATTTATAATAAATTTCCAAAATCTTTATTACCTTTAAATTTTGATAAGAATTTTAAATTATTACATTCAAATAAAAGAGATAAGATGGTTGAAGCTCTTAGGTATTGTTATTTAAATTTTTATGCAAAAGACTATTTTGATGAATTTCTAATTAATCAAATAAACATGTGGAAAACAAATTCAAATTTAGTTCAAAGTGAAAATGGTAGCTTCTTTTATAAAGAAAGTTTATTCCAAAAATTAAAAAATATAGTTTATCAAATTTATAAAAGAAAAGACTATGGTATGCTTGAAAATATACATTGATTTAATTATTTTTCGAGTATTTTAAACAAACGTCAACTAAATAATTTCTGTCATCTATTTTGCTTATATGATGAATGCCAGATATATTCTTATCAGTCGGTAAGATTTTTTTAATCTCTTTCTCTTTATAATTATTTAAGCTAATTTTTTTAATTATTGAGAGTTTTAATCCATATCCATAAAAATTATCTTTATTAATTTGTGATGGACGAATTAATTTTTTTCCTATCTTGAATATTGAACCAGCACTTCGTCCACCATTTAAATTTGTTATAATCGGATTTTTTAAATGTGGGTTTAAATTTTTAAATTTTAAGTTATCAAGTTTGTACAAATAGAGATTTTTGTTAAAATCACTGATATTATTTTTCATGTGATTTGCAAATAACCAAAAGTTTTTTTTGATCTTTATAATAGTAGGATCAACAGTTGGGAGGTTTTTCAAGTTTGTTGAATAGAGTTTCCATTTAACTGGGAATTTAATTGATTTATATATTTTTAAGTTTTTTTTTTGGTAAGTTTCAGGCATTAAAAAAAAATTATCTTTATATTTAAAAATAAAAGGATAGGACAAATGATAATTCTTCTTCATTATTATTTTATAGTTTACAATTTTATTATTTTTTAATTCCCCACATGCAATTTCACCCTTTTTTCTTAAATATGAGTAACTTTCAAAAAATACATAGTTTTTATTCTTATATTTTATAAAAAAAGGGTCTGCCCAAAAAAAATTTTTTGGTGGAATTATAATTTTTTTGATTTTAAATTTTTTATCTACAATAGCTAAACACCATCTATTTTTTAAAAATCCAAATAGATACAATATTTTATTAAACGTCCTATTGACCAAAGAATTATATAGTTGAAACATTTATTATGTATATTTTACTTTAAAATTTATTTTCAAACTTATTTGACTAGAGTAATTTTAATTAGTAAATGAATTATAAACTATTTATATATTAATATGGAAAAAATTCTTAACTATTATTCAGGCGCAGACGAAATAAATTATATAAACTCGATTTTTAATTTTATAGTTTGTGTAATATCTTCATATTTGCTAAAATTATTCTATGAGAGATATTCAAATTCTGTAATTCCTAAAAATACTATATCAAGAATTTTACCAATTTTATCACTAATAACATTATATTTTGTAAACAATAAGAGTATGCGAGACTTTCGCCTCTCAGAATTAGACTTCTCTTGTAATAGTAGAAACCTCTTTCCATACTATTAAAGTGTCTGATTAGCTCACCTTCTTTAGCAAAATAAAGTTTATTTTTTTTATCAAAATAAAATCGAAGTTTGCTACCATGTAAAAATAAAAAAATATTTTGTAAATAACATGCGATGTTAGGAGATGTTTTTTTTGAAAAAATATAAAAATTGTTTTGATAGTTCTATAAAATAATAACAAATAATTAAATAACAAGTCCTTCATTTTTTTTATCAAATTATATATGACTTTATTAAATCTTAAAATTGTTGATCAAAACAATCTTAATAATTAACAATTTTTACATTAGCTATTAAATTTAAAAAAGATATATATAATTGATTTAAATTCTATGAAAAAAAAAATTGCTCTTATTACAGGAGGCTCAGGTCAAGATGGAAGTTACTTAAGTAGTTTTTTACTAAAGAAAAAATATAAGGTTGTTGTTGCAGATCGAAGAAATTCAAGAAGTGATAATTGGAGACATAAGTTTTTGGGAATTGAGAATCATTTAATTTATGAGGATTTCGATTTGTCAGATTTTGATAGTATTTTTAGATTGTTTAAAAAATATAAATTTGATGAAGTTTATAATTTAGCTGCACAATCATTTGTAAAGTCATCATTTGAAACTCCAATTTCAACAGCTAACGTTACAGCTTTAGGAGCACTAAGAATTCTTGAAGTAATTAGAATTACACAAAAAAATGTGAAGTTTTATCAAGCTTCGTCATCTGAGATGATTGGAAATAGTTCTTCAAAAATTCAAAATGAAAATGCTTTTTTAAATCCCAGAAGTCCATACGCAATTTCAAAAGTATTTTCACATAACATAACAAAAAACTATAGAGACTCTTACTCGATGTTTGCATGTTCTGGAATTTTATTTAATCATGAGTCTCCTTTGAGAGGAGAAGAGTTTGTTACAAGAAAAATTTCTAAAGGATTGTGTGAAATCAAACTTAAAAAAAGAAAATTTCTAGAACTTGGAAATTTAGACAGTAAAAGAGATTGGGGTTTTGCTGGAGATTATGTTGAGGGTATGTGGAAAATGCTTCAACAAAAAAAACCAGATGATTATGTTTTAGCAACAAATAAAAGTTACAGTGTTAGACAGTTTGTAAATTTCTGTTGCAAGCATCTTGATATTAAAATTCAATGGAGAGGTAGTGGAAAAAAAGAAAAAGGTTTCAATGTTAAAAATAATCAAGTAATTATAAAAATAAACCCCAAATATTATAGACCGACAGAGGTAGATGCGTTATTGGGAGACTTTTCAAAAGCAAAAAAAATACTTAGTTGGAAGCCAAAAGTTTTAATTAAAGATTTATCAAAAATGATGGTTGAGGAAGATCTTAAAAGATTAAAAAAATGAAGATACTATAATCATTATTAAAAACATTTATGCCCTTACCAAAAAATTTCAAACCTAAATTTCAGGCAGATTTAGTTAGATTAGGAGGAAATACAGATGGCGCTTATTTAATAGGTACTAATTCACTTAGTCAATCAGAAAATTTAATAAGTTATGGAATTCACGATAATTGGGAATTCGAAAAGGATTTTAAAAATAAAAGTAAAAATAAACATATAAAATTAAAACTTTATGATGATGTATTAGATTTCACATTTTTAATAATTAAATTTTTAAAACAATTGATAAAATTGATTTTTTTTCAAAAAAATTACTTTTTTCAATCAGTTTTAAATTTATTTTCATATTTTAGTTTTTGTAGAAAATTTTATACAAAAAAAAAAATAAATAAAAATGACATCGTATATATTAAGGATATGTCAAATGTGTTTTTTAAAATTGATATAGAGGGTTCAGAATATGAATTATTGGATAGTTTATTATTAATGCAAGATAACATAATTGGACTAGCTATAGAATTTCATGATTTAAATAAAAATTTAGATAAAGTAAAAAATTTTATTGAAAAATTTTCACTTGACCTTATTCATATTCATCCTAACAATTGGGCTAATATAGATGAGAATTATGTTCCCGAAGTGTTGGAGCTAAGTTTTGAAAAAAATCCAAAGATAATTTCTAAAAATTATACTCACCCAAATCAACTTGATATAAAGAACTGTTCTTTTAAAAAAGAAATTACTTTAAAATTTGAGGACTAAATAAAAATTTTTTTCATTATAATAAAATCTTATTTTATTACTTTTATAAAAAGTCCGTCTCTAACTTCTTTTACATTTATTTTCGCAAATCCTACATCAGAAAGAATCTTTGTTATCTCATTTTTTGTCATTCTTATATTTATTGGAGCATATATTCTATCCGTCAAATCAAGAATAATATCATTTGGTACCATGCCCCACCATAGTGGAAATTTTTTATAAAATGATTTATTTCCAAAAAGTTTTAATAATTTAGATGGGTAAGAAAAAATCAATAAAATTAATGGTGAAATGATGTAACAAAATATTTTTACTTGATTATATTTAAAGTTTTGAAAGAAATTTAATAATATATTCTCTGCGTAAATTCCTATTTTTTTTATTATATTACCGTGTTTTTTGTAATTATAGAAAATTAATATTCCATTTTTTTTAAGCACTCTCTTACATTCTATTAAACATTTTTTCAAATTCTTTGTATGATGAAACACTCCATAACTATAAACTAAATCAAATGAATTATTTTTATAAATTAAATTTAAAGCATCTCCTCTACAAAAATGTATTTTTTTAAAAAGAGTCTTTTTATAAAGATTATATATATTGTCCCCAATTTCAATTGCATAAAAATTTTTGATTTTATAATTTTTAATTAAATATCTTAAATCAATACCATCACCACAACCAATTTCTAAAAAATTTTCTATTTTTTTACTTATTGGAAATTCTGATATAACTTTTTCAATATGAGTATTACTTGCAACATATTTATTCTTATTATTTTTGTGATTATTTAAACCCCATAAATCTAATGTTTTTTTATAGTGCAAATCTTTTCTTAATTTTTTTTCATTTATATTATCTATAAAATTTTTATTAATTTTTTTTTTATATATATTTTTTACTAGTTTCATTATTTTAATTACAATTAAAGAAAATAAAAAATCTTTATTTTATAAGTTTATTTTATCTTTCTAGAGACAATGAGCAAATTTATAAAATAAACAAATATCTAATTTGATCTTATGATATTTCATAAATAAATACTTATAAACTTATCGAAATTTAAAAGAAGAAACCTTGAAATATTAAATTAATTAACCTTTACATTTAATATAATATTTAGTAAACAACTGCTGCCTGGTGATTATTGCGAAAGTGTAATACCCGATCCCATTCCGAACTCGGAAGTCAAGCCTTTCAGCGCCGATGGTACTTTGTCTTAAGACACGGAAGAGTAGGACGTTGCCAGGCTAAAACCCAGATGAAAAAATATATTGTAATAACTGGTGGAGCTGGGTTTATTGGTTCAAACCTTATAGATTTTTTTGTTAAAAACACTAAGTTTAAAATTATAAGTATAGACAACTATTCAAGTGGTTCAAAAAAAAATCATATTAAATCAAAAAAAGTTAAATATATTAATGGTGACACAATAAATATATTTAAGTTATTAAAAAATTATAAAAATAATATAAATTCAATTTTTCATTTTGGAGAATTTGCTAGAATTTTTCAGAGCTTTAAATATTTCAACCAATGTTTTCATTCTAATTCAGTTGGATCTAAAGAAGTTTTTAAATTTTGTTTGGATTATAAAATCAAATTAATCTATTCAGCAACTTCAGCAAGCCTAGGAAATAAAGGAGATGATAAAAATCTGTCACCATACGCATTTACCAAATCAAAAAATTTAGAATTTCTGGAAAACTTAAAAAAGTGGTTTAATCTAAAGTTCGAAATAATTTACTTTTATAATGTTTATGGAAAAAAACAAATTAGTAGAGGAGAAATGGCAACAGTAATAGGAGTCTTTGAAAACCAATTTTTGAGAAAAAAACCATTGACAGTTGTAAAACCTGGCACTCAATCCAGACGATTTACTCATATATCTGATACAGTAAATATATGCTATGAAGCATGGAGAGCAAATAAATGCGCTCATTATAGTATTTCACATAAAAAATCATATAAAATTATTGACGTTGCAAAAATGTTTAAAAGTCAGATAAAATACTTGCCTCGCAGAAAAGGGGAGAGATATGCATCTGCATTAACCAATATTTCTATTAATAACAAAGTATTTAAAAGATTTGGTAAAATAAGTTTGAAAGATTATATAACATCGTTTATTAAGACTAAAATTTAAAATATGAAAATTGCAAGTTCTTTAAAATCTTTAAAAAAAAGAGATCTCAACTCTAAGTTGGTTAAGAGAAGAGGTAGGGTTTATATAATAAATAAAAAAAACCCAAAATTTAAAGCAAGACAAAAATAATACTATTATATCACAAATGATCATTTCATCATTAAAAGAAGATCAGAAAATTGAAAATAGAATTGCTATTACACCAGAAATGGCAAAAAAATATATAGAATTAGGTTTTGAAGTTTTAATAAGTGAAAATTACGCAAATCATTTAGGTATTAAGGATCAAGAGTATCTCGAATTGGGTGTTAAAAATTACAAAAATGATAGTGAAGTTATAACTAACGCAGACATTATTCTTCAAGTAGGATTTTTATCAGAGGATCAAAATTTGTTACTTAAAGAAAATCAAATTCTAATTGGATCATTAGATCCCTACAATAATAAAAAAAAAATTAGTGATTTAACAAAAAGAAAAATTAATGTTTTTTCTTTGGAGTTACTTCCAAGGATTACTAGGGCTCAGTCTATGGATATATTGTCATCCCAAGCTAATCTAGCTGGCTACAAAGCAGTAATAGAGTCTTTCGCATATTTTGAGAAAGCTATCCCAATGATGATGACTGCTGCTGGTACTGTTCCAGCAGCAAAAGTAATGGTTGTTGGTGCAGGTGTAGCTGGTTTACAAGCTATAGCAACTGCTAAAAGAATGGGAGCTATAGTTTTTGCTACAGATGTAAGGATAGCTTCCAAGGAACAAGTTGAGAGCTTAGGTGGTAAGTTTTTGATAGTTGAAGGATCTGAAAATCTTGAAACAGAGGGTGGTTATGCTAAAGAAACATCTGAGGATTTTAAAAAAAAGCAAGAAGAATTACTTAAAGAAACCCTAAAGAAAATTGACATTGTAATTTGTACAGCACTAATTCCAGGAAAAAAAGCTCCAATTATAATTACAGATGAAATGATAGATGGAATGCAGCAGGGGTCTGTTATCTTTGATTTAGCAGCTGTTCAAGGTGGCAATACTTCTTCCACTCAAGTTGATACTATAGTTAAAAAAAATGGTATTAAAATAATAGGTGATTCAAACATTCTTAATAAATTAGCTGTATCTGCATCTAACTTATATTCTAAAAATTTATTTAATTTTGTTTCTAATTTATTTGATAAAGAGAACAAAAAAATTAATATAAATACAGAAGACGAAATAATACAAAAAACATTAATAAAGTAATTTATGGAAATTGACCCTTTTATTTTTAGGCTGAGCATATTCGTTCTTTCAATATTTGTAGGTTACTATGTTGTATGGAGCGTAACACCTTCATTACATACACCATTAATGTCAGTAACCAACGCAATATCATCAGTTATCATCGTTGGGGCAATAATTGCTGGTTTGGCTGGAAATTCTGAAAGTGTATTCAATATTTCAAGTTCTTTTGGATTTTTAGCAATTGCACTAGCTGCGATAAATATATTTGGGGGTTTTCTAGTGACCCACAGAATGCTTGCTATGTATAAAAAAAAGAAGAAAGAAAAAAAATGATATCTGCAAATTTTTCAGCAATTTTTTATCTAATTTCTGGAGTATTATTTATTTTAGCTCTGCGTGGATTATCATCTCCTGAAACGTCGAGGCAAGGTAATTTTTTTGGAATTATTGGGATGATTATTGCAATTACTGTTACGTTTTTATCTATTGGAAATTTTTCAACTGGATTAGTATTTGTTTTAATTTTTCTCTTAATTGGTGGAACAATTGGTGCTTTTATTGCTTTTAAAATTCCTATGACTGCTATGCCCGAATTAGTAGCTGGATTTCATAGTTTAGTTGGACTCGCAGCTGTGTTTGTTGCTATAGCTGCTTTTTTAAATCCAGAGGCTTTTAATTTGGGATATCCTGGAAATATAAAGCTTGGTAGTTTGATAGAAATGTCTATTGGGGCAGCAGTAGGTGCAATAACATTTTCAGGATCAATCATAGCATTTTTGAAGCTTCAAGGAATAATGTCAGGATCTCCTATTACTTTCAAAGGACAACATCCTTTAAACGCTTTAATATTAATTTCAATAATAGTAATAATCTATTTGCTTTGTTCTTCTCAATCATCCAAATTATTTTGGATATTGTTATCCATATCTTTTATAATTGGTTTTTTATTAATCATTCCAATCGGCGGTGCTGACATGCCAGTTGTAATTTCTATGCTTAATTCTTACTCGGGGTGGGCTGCAGCTGGAATAGGATTTACATTAGAAAATACTGCATTAATAATTACAGGAGCTCTGGTTGGTTCATCGGGTGCAATTTTATCTTATATAATGTGTAAAGGAATGAACCGTTCTTTTTTCAATGTAATTCTTGGAGGTTTCGGTGCGTCTGATCAAACCAAAAACTCGCAAAACAAAGAACAAAGACCTGTCAAAAGTGGAAATGCAGATGATGCTGCTTTTTTGATGAAAAATGCTTCATCAGTCATAATAGTTCCAGGATATGGAATGGCTGTGGCTCAAGCTCAACACGCACTTAGAGAAATGGTAGATACTTTAAAAAAAAACGATATAAAAGTTTCTTATGCTATCCACCCAGTTGCTGGAAGAATGCCAGGCCATATGAATGTTCTGCTAGCAGAAGCCAATGTTCCTTACGATGAAGTGTTTGAATTAGAGGAAATAAACAATGACTTTGCAAATGCAGATGTTGCTTTTGTTATTGGAGCAAATGATGTAACAAATCCTGTAGCAAAAACAGATCCTCAGAGTCCTATTTATGGAATGCCTGTTTTAGACGTGGAAAAATGTAAGTCTGTTTTATTTGTTAAAAGAAGTCTTTCACCTGGCTACGCAGGTATTGATAATGATTTATTTTATAAAGAAAATACTTTAATGTTATTCGCAGATGCAAAGAAAATGACTGAAGATATAACAAAAAATCTATAGTGATTTAATTGTTAATAAAAATATATTATTAATATTGCTAAAATTGAGTAAAATTAAAAATCTTATTAAAAAGCAACTACTGAACATTTTTTGATTAGCAGTTAAAATCTAATTTATAGTTAAATTGGTTGCGGGGGACGGATTTGAACCGCCGACCTTCAGGTTATGAGCCTGACGAGCTACCAGACTGCTCCACCCCGCGATATACTCAAATTCTATTTTTTAATTTATTTAATTTTTTTACTCTTTTTATATTTTCTTGAAGAATTCTTTTTTTTTTTTCAGATGGTTTTTCATATGTATTCTTAAGTTTAATAATTTTAAAAAAACCATCTCTTTGAAGTTTTCTTTTTAAAACTCTCAAAGCTTGTTCAATATTATTATCCTTTACTTCTATTTTAATAACTACCTCCAAAAAGTGGATTAGGTACCACTTTATAATTTGTTTGTCTATTATATTTCATAAAATTATTTTACTAGTTGAGATTTTTCTTTCTCTTTTTTCAATCTTTTTAATACTCTCTCAGCTTTTTCTAATGCATCCGCAAGATCTTTTTGCGTAAATAGTCCAATTGCTACCGGGTCTTTTGCATTTAAATTATTGAAATTCCAGTAACTCTTATTTCTTATGGCTGTTGCAGAGCTTTTAGTAATACCCACTAACTTGGCAATTTGAGAATCTTTTAGAATTGCATGTTGTTTTATTAACCAAAGAGCCGAGTCAGGTTTGTCCTGACGTTTAGATAGAGGTATGTATTTTTTTGTTTTTTTTTCATCAGTTTTTATTTCAATTTCATTACTGTTTAATTTTAAAGGTCTATTTTGATCATTTGATGAAAGATTAATTTCTTCTCTTGTCAATTGTCCTGCAATGATAGGATTATATCCAACAATACCTTTTCCTACCTCTCCGTCTGCAATACCTTGAATTTCAACCTCATGTAGGCCACAAAAGTCAGAAATTTGTTTAAAGGTTAAAGATGTATTCTCTACTAACCATACAGCGGTAGCCATCGGCATTAATGGAACTTTACTCATTATTTATTGTTTGAATTAAAGTTTTTAAATTTTTTGTTGAACTTGCTGACTCTTCCTTTGTCTAAAATTTTCTGTTTTCCACCAGTCCATGCAGAGTGTGATTTAGGATCAATTTCAAGCTTCAATGTTTCACCCTCTGACCCCCAAGTAGATCTAGTTTGAAATTGACTACCATCTGTCATTTCGACATTTATCGTATGATAGTTTGGGTGTAAATTTTTTTTCATAGCCGGTTTTTATAGCAAAAAGTTAAACAAAAACAATTAAAAGTTAACTAATTTTTTCATCATTTTTTGATAAATGCTTGTACTTGCTGCTCTAATATCAATACTATCTTCTTCAAATTTAGTGAAATCATTTGTTGTTCCCCCTGCCTCTTGAACTATTAATACTCCAGCAGCTATGTCCCATAATTTAATCTTATTATGAAAAAAACCATCAAATCTTCCAGATCCCACATAGGCCAAATCTAAAGCTGAACATCCAGAACTTCGTAAATTTAAATCTGGAAATATAATTTTTAAACCATGTTGATCAGATGAGAACAAACACTCTTCAATATCGTTTTTATTTGAAACTCTTATTCTATGATTATTGAAATAAGCTCCATTATTTTTTTCTGCAAAAAATATTTCATTTTTAACTGGATCAAAAACTAAAGCAGATTTAATTTCATTTTCGATTTTTAACGCAACTGAAATTGCAAAATGAGGAATTCCGTGCAAAAAATTTGTAGTACCATCTATTGGATCGATAATCCAAACTTTATCTTTATCATTATTTTCAATTTTTCCATTTTCTTCAGTTAAAAATGAATAATTTTTTTTAGCTTTATTTAATTCATAAATAAGAATTTCTTCTACTCTTTTATCAGTTTTAGAAACAAAATCTCTTGGTCCTTTTTTTGCTACCTGTAAATTCTCAACTTCACCAAAATCTCTAATGATCACCTTGGAAGCTTTTTCACATGCTTTAATCATAATATTTAGGTTTGGAGAAATAGAGTTCATTTATTAAATTTTTTTAACATATTCAAATGTTCTAGTGTCCAAAATAATTTCATCATTAGCTTCTACAAATGGAGGGACCTGTACTTTTAATCCATTATCTAGTATTGCAGGTTTATATGATGAAGATACTGTTTGACCTTTAATAGCAGCATCAGTTGACAAAATTTTACAATTTACTTGATTTGGAAGTTCTATTGAAATTGGATTATTATTATAAAAATTTAGTTTTACCTGAAGATTTTCAATCAATAATTTTCCTTTTTCCCCTACAATATTTTTTTTAATCTCTGTTTGTTCGAAAGTTTTGGGGTTCATAAAAAAATAGTTATCCTCATCCGAATAAAGATAATTGAAATTCATTTCTTCCAATGAGGCTTTTTCAACCCACTCACTTGATCTAAATCTTTCATTTATTTTTGTGTTTTTTCCAAGGCTTTTCATTTCTATTTGAGCGAAGGCACCACCTTTACCAGGTTTTACATGTTGGGTCTTAAGAACTTGCCATAAATCATTTTTATATTCCAAAAGCATCCCGACCCTTATTTCTCCTGCATTAATTTTCATTTTAGTAATTCAATCGCTTTTACTGGTTTATATTTTTTATTATTCCAAATGTAACTTGAGATAGCCAAAAAACTTGCTTTATTCAATAATAGATTTTTGTAATTATCAGAGTTGATGCCACCAATTGCTACAATTGGAATATTAGTAAATTTTTTTATTTTGTTTAAAACACTAATAGAAGCTTTATATTTAACTTTCTTTGTTTTTGTAGGAAAAAAAGCACCAAATGCAACATAACTTGCGTTATTTTTTATGGCTACCTTTGCTAATCTTATAGAATTGTGGCAAGTAACCCCAATTATTTTATTTCCAATAACTTTTCTTGCCTTAGCTATATTCATATCTTTTTGTCCTAAATGACAACCATCTGCGTTAAGTTTCTTTGCTAAAATAGGGTCATCATTTACAATGAATTTTACTTTTTTTTTTCTACATAACTGTAAAATCCTTCTTCCAATTAAAATTTTTTGACTAAATTTATATTTTTTAAGTCGCATTTGAAAAAAGGATATTTTATTAGTATTTAAAACTAATCTGAGATTTTCATAGAAGTCTCTGGTTATTTTATTTGGAGAAATAAGATAGATAAATTTTTTTTTATTTACTCTCGAGTTCATATGACCATTTACCTTTTGCAGCCATAGAACACATTTTTGCCCTATGATTAAAAATATTTTGAGTTACCTCTTTATCATTAATATTTTTTGACCACATTTTAAGAGCACTTTGCTGTAAAGCCCTTCCATATGAATAAGTCATTATGAACTTAGTATTGTTAATATTATTAATTAAATTTAAGTTTTCTGTAGCTTCAATTTCTGATTGACCTCCTGATAAAAAAGCAATTCCAGGAACTTCACTAGGAACTGAGCCTTTAAGGCATTCAAGTGTTTTATGTGAAACTTCTTCTTTAGAGATTTTATATTTAGACTGATCTCCAGCTAATATCATATTTGGTTTTAAAATTATTCCAGAGAGATCTATTTTGTGCAATATTAATTCTTCAAAACATTTTTCTAATACTTCTGATGTTTTGCTAAAACAGACGTCAGAAGAATGATTTCCGTTCATTAATACTTCAGGTTCCACTATTGGAACCATTCCACTTTCCTGGACCAAGGCAGCATATCTTGCAAGCGAATGTGCATTACTATGAATTGCAAGCTTACTAGGGTATTTTTCACTTATTGAATACACACCCCTCCATTTTGTAAATCTTGCTCCAAGATCATAATATTTTTTTAATCTTTCTCTAAGTCCATCTAAGCCTTCTGTAATTTTTTCCTCAGGAGAGTTTGCTAAATCTTTTGCTCCTGTGTCTACCTTAATTCCAGGGATTGCACCCGAGGAAGCAATTAAATCAGGTATTGATTTCCCAAAACTTGTTGTCTGATTTATCGTTTCATCATAAAGAATTATACCCCCTATACATTCTCCAATACATTTTGATGAAAATAGTATTTCTCTAAATAAAAGTCTATTTTCTGGGTTTGAAGATACATTTACTGCATCAAGTCTTTTCTTCATAGTTCCATTACTTTCGTCTGCTGCAAGTATACCTTTGCCATTAGAAATAATTTTGAGAACAATTTTATTAAGTTCAGACATCTTAGTTTAAAGCTTTTATACCAGGAAGGTTTTTACCTTCAAGATATTCTAAAAAAGCTCCACCTGCAGTTGAAACAAAATTAAAATTACTTACAGCACCTAAACTATTTAATAATGCTACAGTATCACCACCCCCTACAACAGAGAAAATTTGGTTTGCTTTATTATTCTCAATTATTTTATTTGCTATTTGAATACTTCCATGTGCAAATTTCGGATTTTCAAAATATCCAGCTGGTCCATTCCATAGTATGGTTTTACTTTTGTCGATAATTTTTTTTATTTTGTAAACTGTTTTTGGACCGATATCTAGAATCATTTCATTAGATAAGATTTGACCTAATTCTTTATTTTGAGAGGATCCATTTAAATCTTCAGATACAACTACATCTTCAGGATAAATTATTTTACATTTTTCTTTTTTTGATAGGGAAACAATTTCTTCAATTATTTTATCACAATTTTTATCTTTTATAGATTTTCCAATATTGTTTCCAAAATATTCAATAAAATTATTAGCCATTCCTCCGACAATAATAATACTATCAAATTTAGGTATTAAATTTTTGATTATATTAATTTTAGTCGAAATTTTAGATCCTCCAATTATACAGGTTATTGGTTTAGTTATATTAGTTGTTATTCTATAAAGAGCATTTACCTCTAAATCGAGTTGCAATCCAGAAAAAGATGGTAAAAACTTAGAAATCTTATCAATTGATGCATGCGCTCTGTGCGAACAAGAAAAAGCATCATTAACATAAATATCACCTAGATTTGCTAAGTGTTTTGCAAATTTAAGATCATTTTTTTCTTCCTCAGCATAAAATCTAATATTTTCTAAAATTATCATTTCCTCATCAAATTTCTCGAAGAAATTTTTATTATTTATTTCATGTATATTTTGGGTGATTAGTTTTACATTTATATTTAATTTTTTTTGCAAATCTTCACCGATTGGTTTTAAAGATAGTTTTTTTACAATTTTCCCCTTTGGTCTTCCCACATGTGATAAAATTATTATTTTAGCTTTTTTCTGAATTAAATAATTTAAAGTAGGTAGAATTTTATCAATTCTAGTTGTGTCATTTATTTTTCCGTTTTCTATCGGAACATTTAAGTCTAATCTCAATACTACTTTTGTATTCTTTAGATTTTTTTTGCTTAAAATACTTCTCATTAAGAGATTTTTTCTAAATTTTCAGCTATATCACACATTCTATTTGAAAAACCCCATTCATTATCATACCAAGCAGAGATTTTACCCATGTTGTTTCCAACCACATTTGTTAATGACGCATCAACTATTGCGGATGCAGAATTATGATTAAAATCAATTGAAACTAATTTTTCATATGTAATTTCTAAAATTCTCTTAAGTTTATTTTTAGAGGCATAATCAAAAGCTTGATTAATTTTTTTTACATTAATTTTTTTTTTTGTACAAAATACTAATTCCACAAGTGATACATTAGGAGTTGGAACCCTCATTGCAATTCCTTCTAATTTACCTTTAAGGCCTGGAATTATCTCACCTATTGCTTTTGATGCTCCAGTTGATGTTGGAACTATTGATTGACTAGCAGCTCTTGCTCTTCTTGGATCTTTATGAGAGTTATCTAAAATTCTTTGATCACTAGTAAATGCATGAATGGTGGTCATAAAGCCTCTCTCAATCCCAAATTCATTATTAATCACATCTACAATTGGCGCTAAACAATTAGTTGTACAGGAAGCGGCAGAAATAATTAAATCATTTTTGGATAAAATATTATCATTAACACCAAAAACAATTGTCTTATCTGCATTTTTACATGGTGCTGATACGATAACTTTTTTTGCACCATTTCTAATGTGTGACATAAGTTTTTCTTTTGAATTAAATTTTCCTGTACACTCAAAAACATAATCAACATCTTGATTTTTCCAATTAATATTTTCTATTTTAGGCTCTTGTGAAAATTTAATTTTGTTTTTATTAATTGTTAAGTAATTCTTATCGAATTTTATATCTGCATTAAATTTTCCATGAACAGAATCGTACTTTATTAACTTGGAGGTAGATTCTAAGTCTGATCTATTGTTAATATGTACAACCTTTAAATTTTTATTTTGAGTTTCAATAATTGATCTAATTACCATCCGACCAATCCTGCCCATTCCATTAATTCCAATTTTTATTGTCATCTAATTCTTGAATAATTTTTTTGTTTTTTTTTCAATGTTTGAAACTATCAATCCAAATTTTTTAAAAACATCTTTATATGGTGCACTTTTTCCAAATTCATCTATTCCAAAAGTCATTCCAGAGTCGCCAACGTATCTTTTCCAACAATCAGTAGACCCAGCTTCTATAGATATTTTTAATTTTGTTTCATTTAAAATTTTTTCTTTGTAATTAATTGATTGAGCTTCGAATAATTCCATACAAGGCACTGATATAACTTTTGAATATATCTTATCTTTGGCCAATTTATGGCTAGTCTCTATAGCTAAGTTTACTTCAGACCCACTTGCTAAAATTGTCAAATTAACTTTTTTATTTGTTCTCAAAACTTCATATGCCCCAAAAGAACATCTATTTGTTTGTGAAAATTTATTTCTAATGGGACTTAAGTTTTGTCTTGTTAAACATAGAATGCTTGGTGTTTTTAAACTCTTTAAAGCATGCTCCCAACATTCTATTGTTTCCGATCTATCTGCTGGTCTAAATACATTAAGATTTGGTATAGATCTTAATCCAGATAACTGTTCCACAGGTTGGTGCGTTGGTCCATCTTCCCCTAGACCAATAGAATCATGTGTCATAACATATATAACCTGTTGCTTCATCATTGCCGATAATCTTATTGAGGGCTTACAATAATCAGAAAAAATTAAAAAAGTTCCTCCATAAGGTATTAATTTGCTATGCAAAGCTAACCCATTCATAATTCCACACATAGCATGCTCTCTAACTCCATAATGAATATAGTTCCCCTCAAAATTTCCTGGTGTAACAATTTTATGATTTTTTGTTTTGGTATTATTTGATCCAGCAAGATCAGCTGACCCACCTATAAGAGTATTACTTTTTTCAACAAGAGAGCTAATTATGAGCTCAGAAGATTTTCTTGAGGCTAAGCTTTTATTATCCTTTAATGCCATTTTTTTTTCATTTATTACAGACTTTACAAAATCATTTTTAAAATATTTATTTATTTTACTTTTTTTCGGATTGTAGATTTTGTTCCATTTATACTCAATTTTTTCTCCCTTTTTCCCTATTTCTCTCCAAATCTTCATCACATTTTTTGGTATTTCAAATGGTTTATAATTCCATCCTAACTCCTTGCGAACTAAACTAATTTCCTCATCACCCAATGGACTTCCGTGCGAAGAGGCTTTTCCAGATTTATTTGGTGATCCGTAACCAATTTTGGTTTTACATGAAATCACTGATGGTTTTTTCGCATTTTGAACTTTTTTAAGTGCTTTAAATATTTCGTTTTCTTTATGTCCATCAATTTCTATGTAATCCCATCCATAACTTTGAAATCTTTTTTTAAAATTATCGGATACCGCTAAACTAGTTGGCCCATCGATAGATATTGAATTATTATCAAATAGCAAAACAAGATTTTTAAGCCTTAGATGTCCTGCTAAACTCATAGCTTCATGACTTATTCCCTCCATTAAGCAACCATCTCCAGCGATTACATATGTTTTATGATTTATAATGTCTTTACCGATTTTTTCTTTTAAAATTTCTTCAGCTAATGCAAAACCAACAGCATTTGAAATTCCTTGTCCCAAAGGTCCTGTGGTTGTTTCAATACCTGAGTTTTTTACATATTCAGGGTGACCTGCACAAATAGAACCGATTTGACGAAAATTTTTTATATCCTTTAACCTAATACTTTTGTAGCCTGTTAAATAAAGCAAAGAGTAAAGTAACATTGATCCGTGACCAGCTGACAAAACGAATCTATCTCTATTTATCCAGCTAGGGTTTTTAGGATTAAATTTTAAAAAATATTTGAAAAGTATTGTTGATACATCTGCCATACCCATTGGCATGCCTGGATGTCCAGAATTAGCTTTTTGCACGGCATCCATCGAAAGAGCACGTATGGAGTTAGACAAGGTTTTATTTAATTTTCTCAAAAATTTATCCTTTGTAGACTTAGGTGAATCAATTTATTATTATAGATATATATATGAAATCAATTAGTGAAAAAGAAAAAAAACTATTAGAAACTTTAGATAAATTGAAAAGTCTAGAAAATCTAAAACCACATAAAATTTTAGAGTTAGAAAATCTAGCCAATCAAAAAAATCAATTAGAAATTGAAAAAAAACAAGTTGAAGATAGATATAATTTACTTCAACAAGAAAATGAGAGCTTAAAGCAAAAATTCGATGAATTTAGAAAAAAAGAAATGGAAGAAAAGAAAAAAGAAGATCAATTTTCCGAAAAAATTGATGAATTAAATCAGGAAACAGATAATTTGATGGAAGAAATTGATAAATGGCAAATGTAAATATAAAATTTAATGGAAAAGAGTTTTTGCTATCATGTGATGATGGTCAGGAGGAGCACTTAGAGGGATTAGCTTTTTATTTAAACGAAAAATTTATAAGACTAAAAAATTCGTTGGGAAATATTGGGGAAAGTAAACTTTTACTTATTACGTCAATTTCAGTTTTAGATGAATATTATGAAACCAAAAATAAAATAGAAACACAAAAAAATGAAATCAAAAATATAACAGAAAAATTTAAAGAACTTAAATCATTGGTCTATAACTATAGAGATTTAAAAGAAAAAGAGATTTCTGAATTAAGCAGAAACCAAGACAATCTAAAGATTGAAATTGAATCTAATCGAAACGACTATGAAACTTTAGTTGATAAGACCACTCTTGAATTAGAAAATTTTATCAAAAGAAATGATCCAGGTACTAAGACTCAATAACCAAAGTGTCAAAGAAAATTTTAAGAAGTAGATTAATTAATTTAAGAAAAAAAAAATTTATTGAAAAGAGAATACCATTTATTCAATTCAAAAAAATTTTAAACAGTTTAAATTTTAATAAAAAAATAAATATTGGTGGGTATTATCCAATTAATAGTGAGATCGACTGTTTAGATATATTAAAAAATTTAGAAAAAAATTACTACGGTATATCTTTACCTATAACTAATAATAATTATAAGATGGATTTTTACGAATGGACTTTTAAAGACTTACTAAAAGTTGGTCGTCAAGGGATACCTGAGCCTGAAGATAGAAAAAAAGTTTTTCCTGATGTTTTGATTGTTCCGCTTGTCGCATTTGATAATAATAAATTTAGATTAGGCTATGGAGGTGGATTTTATGATAGGTATATTAACAAAAATCGTAATCTTAAAAAATTTTTTACTGTAGGTCTTGCATTCTCTTTTCAGGAAATTAAAAAAATTCCAATAAATAAATTTGATCAAAAATTAGATATTATATTAACCGATAAAAAAATTATTAAATGAATATTTTATTTTTAGGAGATATAGTTGGAAATAGTGGATACCAAGCTGTTAAAAAATTTTTACCTAGTATAATAAAATCAAAAAAAATAAACTTTGTTATTGTGAATGGTGAGAATGCTGCAAAAGAGGGAGTCGGAATAACTGAGAATATTGTCGATGAATTATTAAGTTGTGGTGTTGATGTTATCACAACAGGTAACCACGTGTGGGATCAAAAAGAAACATATGAATTTATTAAAAAACAAAAAAGATTATTAAGACCTTATAATTTAACAGGAGATGTACCAGGGCATGGCTTTGGAATTTATGTTTCTACCAGAGGATACAAAATTGGTGTCTTGAATTTAATGGGAAATGTTTTTATGAAAAAATGTGATGATGTATTTATGAAAAGTAAAAAATTTATTGATGAAAATAAACTTAAGAAAAATTATGATTTTCTTATTGTTGATTTTCATGGAGAGATTACAAGTGAAAAAATGGCTATAGGTCATGTATTTGATGGTAATGCCACATTTGTGGTTGGTACTCATACTCATGTGCCCACAAATGATGGAAGAATTTTAAAAAAAGGAACTGCATATTTAACTGATGCGGGAATGTGTGGTGACTATGATTCGGTGATTGGAATGAATGCTGAAAATTCAATTAACAGGTTCTTCAAAAGGAGTTCCCTAAAACATTTTCCTGCAAAGGGAGAGGCTTCTCTTTGTGGTGCAATTATTCAAGCAAATCCAAAAAATGGTTTAGCTTCAGATATAAGTCAGTTTATATTTGGTGGTCAACTTCAGAAAGATAAATAAATTATGGCTGGACATTCACATTGGGCAGGTATTAAGCATAAAAAAGGTAAAGCTGATAAACAAAGATCTGCAATATTTTCAAAACTATCAAGAGAAATTACAGTAGCTGCTAAACTTGGTGATAAAAATCCAGATATGAATTCGAGATTAAGATCAGCAATTCAAGCAGCTAGATCAGCAAATATGCCGAAGGATAATATTGAAAGAGCCATTGATAAGTCATCAGTAGCAGCAGACTCTAATTTCGAAAATATAAGATATGAAGGGTTTGGACCTGCAAAAACTGCAATAGTTGTTAATACTTTGACGGATAATAAGAATAGAACTGCATCAAATCTACGAACAATTTTTCAAAAATATGGAGGAGGCCTTGGTACCCAAGGATCTGCATCACATAATTTTGTCCAACAAGGTGTAATAAAAATTAATAAAGAGGAAATAGAGGAAGAAAAAATTTTTAACTTAGCAACTGATACTGGAGCTAATGATTGTATATTTCATGAAGATTACTATGAAATTCGTACTAATAAAGATGACATCTATGAAATAAAAAACATAATGGAAAAAGAAATTTCAAATTTTATATCTACAGAAATACAGTGGATTCCACTTAATAAAATTAACTTAACTGAGGAGGATAGAGAAAAAATGATAAGGTTTTTAGAATTTTTAGAGCAAGACGATGATGTACAAAATGTGTTTACAAATGCAATTTAATTTTATTTTATGCTTATAATTGGGATAGATCCTGGAATAAATGGCGCAATTTGTTTTTTTGAAAATGGAGAAATAATAGACGTAATCGATATGCCTACTATGGCAGCAGGCAATAAAAATAAAAAGCAAATTAATGGTAGTCAAATATTTAATGAAATATCTTTAAGAATTCGAAAATACAAATCTGAACAAATAAATGTAGTCGTAGAACAAGTCTCTGCTATGCCAGGCCAAGGTGTAACCAGCATGTTCAATTTTGGTCAATCATTTGGTGTTATAAAAGGAGTTTGTGCAGCAATGCAATTACCAATCTACTTTGTAAGACCCGCTAAGTGGAAAAAGCATTTTGATTTAATAAATTCTCAAAAAGATTCGAGTAGAGTCAAGGCAATTGAAATGTTTCCTAAATTTTCTTCAATGTTATCACGTAAAAAAGATAACAACAAAGCAGATGCAATATTAATAGCCAATTACCACCTTAATACTCAAGAAAGATAAGATAAAGAATAGATTTACTAGCCAAATTCATGACACATTTTAGTGTGAAATCATTAAGATGGAAGCAGATATAACTTCACAAGCAGTTGGATTGGCAAGCAATACAGATTTTTCAATTTTAAGCTTATTTTTAAGAGCAGATTTTGTAGTTAAATCTGTAATTATAATTCTAATTGCTAGTTCAGTTTACTCATGGGCTATAATTTTTGATAAAATTGTTATGTTTAAAAAAATAAATAAAGACGCAGAAGATTTTGAGGATAGATTTTGGAAGTCAAAGTCTGCTGAAACGTTTTACAATAGCCTTCCTGCAACCTTGGATAATCCAATGGCTCAATTATTCAAAGACTCAATGCAATCTGTGATGAAAACTAGATCTAAAACTAATATTAGTCAAAAGCTTGAAAATATTTTAGAGGTAAACATTGAAAAACAAATGAACATAGTGAATAATAAATTTACTTTTCTTGCAACAGTTGGATCTACCGCACCATTTATTGGATTATTTGGAACAGTTTGGGGAATAATGAATTCTTTTCAGTCAATAGCAATATCAAGAAATACAAGTCTAGCAATCGTTGCTCCTGGAATTGCTGAAGCTTTATTTGCAACTGCTCTAGGTTTGCTAGCTGCAATACCAGCGGTAATTGCTTATAATAAATTTGGCAATGATTCCAAAAAATATTCACAAAAACTAGAAAATTTTTCAAAAAGATTTATTTCAATAATTTAATATGGCATTTAACTTAAAGCGTTCAGAAAACGAACCGATGAGTGAGATAAATGTGACCCCTTTTGTGGATGTAATGCTTGTTCTATTAATTATATTTATGGTCACAGCACCTTTGCTTACAGTAGGAGTTCAAGTAGATTTACCCGAAACATCAGCTGACACTTTGCCAGAGGAAAGTGAGCCACTTACATTAACTATAAATTCAAAAGGTGAAGTTTTTATTCAAGAAACAAAAATAGAATTTGATAATTTAGTAAAAAAAATTTTAGCTGTATCTAACAACAGAACAGATACAAGAATTTATGTTAGAGGTGACAAGACAATCAATTATGGGAGAGTTTTAGAGGTAATGGGTAAACTCTCAGGATCAGGCTTTACCAAAGTTGCCTTAATATCTGAACCTTATAAAGAGAGATAAAATTGTTTCGTAAAATCGTATTTAGTGTTGTTCCAAATGGATTTAATAACTTTTCTTTTGGCATGTTGTTTTCTATAATCTTTCATGGAACAATTTTTATTGCTACAATATTTGCACTTCCATTTGTTGTAAAAAAACCCCTTGAGTTAATGCCAATTGTTTCTGTTGAATTGATACAAATATCTGAAAAAACTAATATTCCTTATGCCCCAAAAGCTGCAAAAATTATCGAAAAGACAAGAAATAATAATAAAAAACTTCTCTCAGAGCAAGCACCACCAAAAGAATTGAAAAAAGAGGAAAAAAAGCAAGTAAAATTTGAAAATCAAAAAGATGAAATTGATTTATCAAAGTCAAAAAAGATACCTGTTCCTGAGAAAAAACAAGAAAAAGTAAAATTAGAAAAATCTGAAGCTGTTCCATTACCTGATAAAAAGTTTGAAAAAATAGAAACAAAACAAGATACTGAGCAACAACCTTCCAAAGAGGATAAAAAAATAGTTGTAAAAAAAGAAAAAAGAAAAAAAGTTGAAAAAAAAGTTGAAAATGACGAAGTGATAAAAGAATTTGCTAAAATTAAAAAACCTTTGAAAGATGAAAAGACAAAACAAGTATCGGAATATGAAAAAAAAGATATAGATGTTGACAAAATTAAAGGTTTAATTGCAAAGCAATATGAGAACGTTGGCGAGGTTAAAAAAAAAGCAAATGGAATTACACAATCTGAGGACAAGTCTATGAAACTTTCTAAATTAAGTGTAACCACTGAGTATGCAGTTAGACATCAAATTTACACATGTTGGTCAGTTCCTACTGGGCTACCATATAGTGAAGATTTATTAGTTACTGTAAAACTAAATTTAGAAAAAAATGGAATCGTAAAAAACTTTGAAATGCTAGATCACGTAAGAATGAATACACCTGGAGAAGGTGCTTTTTATCAAATAGCTCAAAGTGTAATTAGAGCTATTAGACTTTGCAATCCTATAAAAAATCTCCCAACAACTAGTTATGAAAAATGGAAGACTATGATACTAAGATTTAATCCTGTAGAAATGATGGGTGGATGAAAAATAAACTTTTATTAATAATTATTTTTTGTTTTTTTTTAAAGCCTGGAATATCTTATTCTCTTGTTGAAATTGATATTACAAGAGGAAATCTTGATCCTTTGCCAATTTCAGTTTCTCCTTTTTTTATCGACGATACCTCTAAAGAAAAAATTAAAAAAAATTTAGATATAGATAATTTAGGTTTAGAAATTTCAAAAGTGATAGAGAATAATTTAAGAAAAACTGGACTTTTTGATACTCTTAATAAAGAATCTTTCTTACAAAAACCGGATATCGCACATTTAAAACCAAGATTTGAAGATTGGGCTTTAATTAAATCTCAAGTTTTAATAACTGGCAAGGTTAGTTCAAAAATTATTAACGAAAAAGATTATATCAGGATTGAATTCAAACTTTGGGACATTTTAGGAGCAAAAATGGTTGATGGCTTTTCTTTAACAACAGTTCCAACAAACTGGAGAAGAGTTGGTCATAAAATCTCAGACAAAGTCTACGAGCGTTTAACTGGAGAAAGTGGTTATTTTGATACTAGAATAATATATGTTGCAGAAGAGGGACCTAAAACTCAAAGAGTAAAAAAATTGGCAATCATGGATCAAGATGGATTTAACACAAAATATTTAACTTTAGGAAATGAATTGGTGTTAACTCCAAGATTTAATCCAACAAATCAAATGGTAACTTATCTCTCTTATTTTAGAAATATGCCTAGGGTTTATCTTTTGAATATTGAAACAGGAAAACAGGAAGTTGTTGGAGATTTTCCTGGAATGACATTCGCTCCAAGATTTTCTCCAGATGGAAAAAAAATTATAATGAGTTTAGCAAAAGATGGTAATTCAGAAATTTGGGTTAGAAATTTAGAGACAAACATACAGGAAAAATTAACTGATCATCCATCTATAGATACTTCGCCATCATATTCACCTGATGGTAAATATATTACTTTTAATTCAGATAGAAGTGGCTACCAGCAAATATACGTGATGAGAAGTGATGGATCCAAAGTTAAAAGAATATCATTTGGAAAAGGAATTTATGGTACGCCCGTTTGGTCACCAAGGGGAGATTTAATAGCGTTTACAAAATTACATAAAGGTAAATTTTTTATTGGAGTTATGAGAACTGATGGAACTGGAGAAAGATTGCTTACAGAAAATTTTTATCAAGAGGCGCCCTCTTGGTCTCCAAATGGAAGAATAATCATATTTTATAGAGAGACAAAAACTGATGACAAAGGTCAAGGATTTTCAGCTAAATTATGGTCAATTGATTTAACCGGATACAACGAGAGGTTGGTATCAACCGAGACTGATGCTTCTGACCCATCATGGTCTTCTTTATTAGGAAACTAAAGAAAATTAAGGATTCTGCTAAATTAGGTTGATTTTTCTGGACAAAACATCTAATTACATGGTTAAGTTCATAATATTCTATTGAAGGAGCAAAAATGAGTCTAAGCAAAATTTTAAAAAATGCATTTCTTGTTATAATATTTGGTTTAATTATCACTGCATGTGCAACAAAGAAATCTGTAAAGACAACAACCGAGACAACAACCGAGACATCGACTACAACTAAAGCAGCCGATACTCAAAAAGCAGATCCAATTAAAAAATTAGATGCGTTAATGCAGGGCGACGTTTATATTGGCTCTGATACTGTAGGAGAGCTTGCGAGCGGAGTTCCTGACAGAGTATTCTTTGCAACAAATGAAACAATTTTAACAACAGCTTCTAGAGAGACTTTAAGAAAGCAAGCTGCTTGGTTAAGACAAAACTCAGATGTGACTGTTGTAGTAGAAGGTCACGCGGATGAAAGAGGTACAAGAGAATATAACTTAGCTTTAGGGGAGAGAAGAGCAAATGCTGCAAAAGACTATTTAATGACTTATGGTGTTTCGTCAGATCGAATTAAAGTTTTAAGTTATGGAAAAGAGAGACCTGTAGACTCTGGTTCAAATCCACTTTCATGGTCAAAAAATAGAAGATCTGTAACAGTAAAAGCAAATTAAAAATAAATTTTTAAGACCCTTACTTTAAAAAAGTAAGGGTCTTCTTTTTGCCATTATTATAACTACAAATGCTATTATGAAATCATTAATTAAGTTAATTATAGTTAACTTTGTTTCATTTTTACTATTTTCAACAAGTATTTCATTTTCTCAGGATCAAGAAGTGGGAGAGATTTTAGAAAATATTCAAAAAGATCTTAGAACTTTAGAAAGAGCAGTTTACTCCCAATCATTTTCTGAAAACTCCGATACAAATACAATTCAAAAAGCTTCAACAAAGGAGTCTGAACAGGCTTTAACAAAACATTTATTGAAATTAAGTGAAATAGAGACTCAATTCCAAGAATTAACAAATAAATTTGAAGAAATTAATTTTAAATTAGATAAACTTTCAAATAAAATTTCAAAAGTACAACAAGATAATCAATTAAGATTTGAGCAAATTGAAAAAAACTCTGTCATAAATTCAAACAATAACTCTGTTTCCTCTTTACCCAAAACAAATCAGACGTCAACGAATGAAGATATAAGCCAAAAAAAAATACTTCCTGGATCTTTAGAACCACAATCACTGGGAGAGGTATCATATAAAGACTTGACTACTAGTGATGATACGCAAGTAATAGAATCTGTAGAACAGACTGAAGCAATAATCTCTGAAGTTTTTAACGCAGAGGAGAAATTATTACCTGATGCTAGTCCAAAAGAGCAATATCAATTTGCAAGAAATTTCTTAAAAGTTGGTGATTATACTAGTGCTGAAAAAGCATTTAGAGAATTCGTATTGACTAATCCTGATAATGAATTGTCAGGTAACGCACAATATTGGTATGCAGAAACATATAGAATACGACAAATGTACACTGATGCTGCCACTGCATATTTAGAAGGTTATCAAAAGTATCCAAAAAGCAAAATCGCTCCTGAAAATTTATTGAAACTAGGGGTGTCATTGGTTCAGATGGGAGAAAAAGATCAAGGATGCTTGATGATCGCTGGAGTAAAAAAACAGTATCCAGATGCAACTCAATCTGTACTTCAAAAAGCAAAGTATTATGAAGAAAAAGAATTTGAGTGTAAAAAAGACAATTCATAATTTTTACTTCAAAAAATTAGACGACCCAAAAATAAAAAGAATTTATCTAAATTTTAAGAAAAAATTAAGTAGCTATGATGTAAATAACTTTTGTGTTGCTGTTTCAGGAGGAATTGATAGCTTGGCATTATCTTTTTTGGCAAAATCTTACTCTTTAGAAAATAAAGTAAAAGTATATTTTTTTATTGTCGATCATAAACTAAGAAAAAATTCTACAAATGAAGCTATTTTAGTTAAAAAAAAACTAAAATCATTTCATATTTCAAGTGAAATACTAACATTAAAGAAAATCAAAAAATTCAAAAATTTACAATCATACGCACGCAATAATAGATATAAATTAATAACTCAAAAAAGTTTAAATAAAAAAACTAATTTTGTTTTAACTGCCCATCATGAGGATGATTTGTTAGAAAATTTTTTTATAAGATTGTTAAGAGGGTCAGGTTTAAAAGGTTTAATTTCATTTAGTAAAATTAAATCGAAGGTTAAATTTGATGATAGAATTTTTATTTTGAGGCCTTTGCTTGATGTATCTAAAAATGATTTAAAATATATATTAAAAAATACATTCAATTTTAACATTGAAGATCCTTCAAACCTGGATGATAAATTTTTAAGAGTCAAAGTTAGAAAATTAATTTCAACACTAGTAAAAGATGGATTAACATTTAATAAATTTAAATTATCTCTAAGCAGCCTTGCAAAAAGTAATCTTGCTATTGATTATTACGTTCAAAAAAATATTGATGATAATTCAAACTATTTGAACTTAAGTAAAACAGTTATTTTAAAAAAAGAATTTCTTAAACAACCAGATGAAATAGTGTTTAGATCATTTTCAGACCTAATCAAAAAAGTTGGAAAAAGACGTGTTTATACTAGAGGATTAAAAGTTGAAAATATTCTTAATCAGTTAAAATCTAAAAAAAAGTATATAAAAAAAACACTTTCAGGATGTATAATTCAAAAACTTGAGAACTCAGTCATTATTTCTCAAGAAAATAGGTAAATATCATGAAATTGGCACAAATTGACACTTGTTAAATTGATAATAATTCTTAATTTATAAGCTATGAATTTCAGAAATCTTGCAATGTGGGCTGTTATAGTAATTTTAACCATAGGCCTTTATAACATGTTTAAGAATCCTCAAGGCTCTATAAGTCAAAAAAATAATATTATATTTTCTGAGTTTTTAACCCAGGTAGATAATGGAAGGGTAGTTCAAGTAGAAATCCAAGGAAAAAATATTAAAGGAGTAATGTCTAATGGAGAAATGTTTAACACCTATGCACCTGATGATCCAAATTTAATTCAAAAATTAAGTGATAAAGGAGTTAGTATTTCAGCTAGCCCCTTAGAAGAAAAAATGCCTTCCTTGTTTGGTATACTTTTATCATGGTTCCCAATGTTACTTTTAATAGCTGTTTGGATATTTTTTATGAGACAGATGCAAGGTGGTAAAGGCGGAGCAATGGGCTTTGGCAGATCTAAAGCAAAGATGATGAACCAAATAAAAGGTAAAGTGACATTTAATGACGTAGCAGGTGTGGAAGAGGCTAAAGAAGAAGTTGAAGAAGTAGTAGAATTTTTAAAAGATCCAAAAAAATTTAGTAGACTTGGGGGCAAAATACCTCGAGGATGTCTTTTAGTTGGTCCTCCAGGAACTGGTAAAACATTACTTGCAAGAGCAATCGCTGGAGAAGCAGGTGTGCCTTTTTTTACGATATCAGGCTCTGATTTTGTTGAGATGTTCGTTGGTGTTGGAGCATCAAGAGTACGAGATATGTTTGAGCAGGGTAAAAAACATTCACCATGTATCATATTTATTGATGAGATCGATGCTGTTGGAAGAAGTAGAGGTGCAGGTTTAGGTGGAGGAAATGACGAGAGAGAACAAACACTTAATCAGTTATTGGTTGAAATGGACGGTTTTGATACTAATGAGGGTGTAATAATTATTGCAGCAACTAATAGACCAGATGTATTAGACCCAGCCCTTTTAAGACCAGGAAGATTTGATAGACAAGTAGTAGTTTCAAACCCAGATTTAATTGGAAGAGAAAAAATTTTAAAAGTGCACGCAAAAAAAATATCAATGGCGCCAGATGTTAATTTACGTACAGTTGCGAGAGGTACACCGGGTTTTTCTGGAGCAGATTTAGCAAATCTTGTTAATGAAGCCGCATTACTTGCAGCAAGAAAAAATAAAAGAATTGTAACTTATCAAGAGTTCGAAGAAGCAAAAGATAAAGTGATGATGGGGTCTGAGAGGAGATCAATGGTAATGTCAGAAGAGGAGAAAAGGTTAACTGCTTATCATGAGGCTGGACATGCAATTGTAACAATAAATGAAAAAGCTGCTTATCCTATACATAAAGCAACTATTATTCCAAGAGGTAGAGCTTTAGGAATGGTGATGCAATTACCAGAGAGAGATGAAGTTTCACAAACAAGAGAACAACTTCATGCTCAAATGGCCATAGCTATGGGCGGCAGAGTTGCAGAGGAAATAATTTTTGGTGAAGATAAAGTAACAACAGGAGCAGCTAGTGATATTGAACAAGCAACGAAAAGAGCAAGAGCTATGGTCATGAGAGCAGGATTAAGTAAAGAAATGGGCCCTGTTGCATATGGTGAAAACGAAGAAGAAGTATTTTTAGGAAGATCAGTTGCCAGACAACAAAATATGTCAGAAGAAACTGCAAGAAAAGTCGATAGTGAAATAAGAAAATTTGTTGATATGGGATACGATAGGGCAAGAAAGGTGTTAACAGAAAAAATTGATGATCTACACAAATTAGCGAAAGCTTTACTTACGTATGAAACTTTGACAGGGGAAGAGATAGAGGATTTAGTAAATAAAAATATATATCCAAAAAATAAAGAAGATCTCAAAGTTGAAGATGATGATCAAAGTTCAGCACTTGGTTCAATGGGACTAAAACCAAAGATAGTGCATTAAGCACTAATGAATAAATATTACACTAGAGCGTGTAATTTTTATTTTGGTTCAGAATCTAAGAAAAAAATTAAAAAAAAACAGTCTATTTCTTTAAATGGAAACAATCTAATCTCTTTTGATAAATTAGAAATTATAAATAGAAAAAAAACCAAAATAATTAACATTAAAGATATTAAAAAACTCCCAAAAAATCTAAAAATAAAAATTAATAAGGATTTAAAAAAAATCAAACAAAAGAAAACTTTTAAAAAATTAACTTTATCCGATATTCCAATTTATATGGGTATTGTCAATTTAACTCCAGATAGTTTTTCAGATGGTGGCAAATATAATAGTAAAAATTTAGCTTCAAAACATATTAATAACTTATTGTCAAATGGAGCAAAAATAATTGATATCGGAGGAGAGTCCACAAGACCAGGAGCAAATGATATAAGCCCTTCTAAAGAGTGGGACAGAATTAAATCAGTTTTAAAAATTTTAAAAAATAAAAAATGTTTTGTTTCATTGGATACAAGAAAAACTTTTGTAATGATGAAAGCTTCTAAAATAAAAGTTGATCTTATTAATGATGTATCTGGATTAGATTATGATATTGAAACTATAAATTTTTTAAAAAAAACAAAAAAGCCATTTGTTATTCATCATATGAAAGGAACACCAAAAAATATGCAAGTTAAACCATCATATAAAAATGTTTTACTCGATATATATGATTTTTTTGAAACAAAATTAAAATATATAAGAAAAAAAGGAATTAATCATAATAATATTATATTAGATCCAGGAATTGGATTTGGAAAAAATTTGAAACATAATATTACTCTTTTAAAAAATATTTCTATTTTTCATTCATTAGGACTTCCTGTAATGTTGGGTTTATCGAGAAAAAGATTTATAAAGGATATTTCAAAAGAGAATGATACTAGAGAAAGACTTGGAGGCACAATATCATCCTGTATTCAATCATATTTACAAGGAGTTCAAATTTTAAGGATTCATGATGTTAAAGAAATTAGTCAAGCATTTAAAGTATTTAAAGAATTACAAAATTAAATATGTTTAAAAAATATTTTGGCACGGATGGAATAAGAGGAAGAGTTAATGGCTCAAAAATTAATGGTGAAATGTTTTTTAAATTTGGATTAGCAGCAGGGACATATTTTAAAAATTTAAAAAAAAGTAAACAAACAGCAATTATTGCTAAAGATACAAGGTTATCTGGTTACACACTTGAGCCAGCTTTGGTATCTGGATTGGCTTCAGCTGGTATGCATATTTATACATTAGGACCACTACCAACCAATGGTTTAGCAATGTTAACAAAAAAAATGAGAGCAAATATGGGGATAATGATTACAGCATCTCATAATCCATACTATGACAATGGTTTAAAGCTGTTTGGACCAGATGGGCTTAAATTATCTGATAGAATTGAAAAAAAAATTGAAAAGTTAATTGACTCAAAGATCGCAAAAAATCTCTCAAGACCAATTGAATTAGGAAGAGTTAAAAGATTAGAAGATGCAAACAGTAACTACATAAAAATTTTAAAACAAAATTTTCCTCCTTCATTTAGTTTAAAAGGTATCAAAATAGCTTTAGATTGTGCCAATGGTGCAAGTTATAAAGCTGGTCCTAAACTGTTTACATCATTAGGAGCCAAAGTGTTTAAATCTGGTACTTCTCCAAATGGATTAAATATAAATCTTAAATCTGGATCAACTTATCCAAAAAAAATTTGTCAAATGACAATAAAAAAAAAGGCTCATATAGGTGTAGCTCTTGATGGTGATGCAGATAGAATTATTGTATGTGATGAAAAAGGTAGAATTATTGATGGAGATAAAATTCTTGCAATGTTAGGTGAGAGATGGAAAAGAAAAAAAATTTTAAAAGGTGGAGTTATTGGAACATTAATGTCAAATTATGGTTTAGAGGAATTTTTTAAAAAAAATAGGATAAAATTCTTAAGATCAGATGTAGGAGATCGATATGTTAAAGAAAAAATGAAAAAAAATAGATTTAATTTAGGAGGAGAACAATCAGGCCATATAATTCTTGGAAAGTTCGCAACCACGGGAGATGGATTATTGGTTGCCTTAGAAATCCTTTTTTCTCTAAGAAAAAGAAAAAAAGCAAGTGAACTTTTTAATAAATTTAATCCCACTCCTCAAATATTAGAAAATGTGGACGTAAAAGATAAATCAATCATTGATAGTCCAAAATGTAAAAAAGCGATTTCAGTTGCAAATAAAATTATAAAAAATAAAGGTAGAATACTTGTTAGAAAGTCTGGTACCGAACCAAAAATTAGAATTATGAGTGAGTCGAAAGACTCTAGTTTAAATAAATTATGTATTAATATAATTAAAAAATCTATTCAGTAAATTGAAAATAAATTCTAAAATATTAATTATTGCAGGGTCAGACTCTTCTGGTGGAGCAGGTATTCAAGCAGATATCAAATCTGTTTCATCGCTTGGTTCTTATGCAATGACAGCAATTACAGCGGTTACTGCACAAAATACCAAAGGTGTAAAATCAATAATACCAATACCAATTAAAGAGATTTCAAACCAGATTGAATTTACTTCTAAAGATATAAAACCGGATTCAGTAAAGATTGGAATGTTATATTCCACACAAGTTATTGAATCAGTATTAAAATCAATAAAAAAATTAAAATTAAAAAAAATAATATTAGATCCTGTGATGGTAGCTAAAGGTGGCACTAAGCTTATAGATGATAGAGCAGTTTTAGATTTAAAAAAAAAACTAATTAATAAAGTAGATTTAATTACACCAAATATTCCTGAAGCAGAAATATTAACGGCAATGAAGATCAAATCTACGGATGATATGAAAAACGCTGCTTATAAAATATTAGATTTAGGTGTAAAAAATGTTTTAATTAAAGGTGGTCATTTACGCTCTAAAATTTTGAAAGATGTTTTTGTAAACAAGAAAGAAATTGCAATATTTACTAATAAAAAAATTAAAACAAAAAATACTCATGGAACTGGATGTACATTATCAAGTGCAATTGCAACATATTATGGATGTGGAAAAACATTAAAGAAATCTTGTGAGTTAGGCATTAGGTATGTAAATAATGCTATAAAGACAAGACCAAACTTTGGAAAAGGTAATGGACCAATTAACCATTTAAATAGTTTTATTATAGAAAAGAAATTTAGATGAAAAATGTAGTTGTTGTCGGTTCTCAATGGGGAGATGAAGGAAAAGGAAAAATAGTTGACTGGTTGTCTAGTGAAGCTGATGTGGTTGTTAGATTTCAAGGTGGCCATAATGCAGGTCATACGTTAGTCATAGATGGAGTTACTTATAAATTAAGACTATTACCATCTGGCATTGTGAGAAAAAATAAAATTTCTATTATAGGAAACGGAGTTGTTGTCGACCCATGGGCTTTGCTTGATGAAATAAAAGAAGCCAAATCTAAAGGTGTACAAATAAATGACAGCAATTTGATATTATCTGAATCGGCAACTTTAATTTTACCATTTCACAGAGAGATGGATGAAATTAGAGAGGACTCTGCAGGTAATTCTAAAATTGGAACTACAAGAAGAGGAATTGGACCAGCTTATGAAGATAAAGTAGGAAGAAGATCTATAAGAGTAATGGATCTAGCATCAAAAAAAAATCTTGAAAAAAGATTAACCGTAGTACTTGAACATCATAACGCAATACGCAAGGGATTAGGTAAATCTCTATATGAGAAAAAAAAATTAGTCGAAGAATTAGTAAAAATAGCACCAAATATTTTAAATTATTCCGCACCTGTTTGGAGAAAAATAGACCAATTTAAATCAGAAAATAAGAAAATTTTATTCGAGGGTGCTCAAGGTATATTACTTGATGTTGATCACGGAACTTACCCATATGTAACTTCATCAAATACAGTTGCAGCTTCTGCAGCAACAGGATCTGGATGTGGCCCCAATTCGATAAATTTTGTTTTAGGTATAACAAAGGCATATACAACAAGAGTAGGCGAAGGGCCTTTCCCAACTGAACTTACAGATGATGTTGGCAATCATTTAGGAGAAAAGGGACATGAATTTGGAACAGTAACGAGCAGAAAAAGAAGGTGTGGCTGGTTTGATGGAGTTTTAGTAAGACAAACTATAAAGATTTCAGGCATTGATGGTATAGCATTAACTAAGTTAGATGTTTTAGATGAACTTGATGAAATTAATGTTTGTGTAGCATACGATCTTAACGGAAAAGAAATAGATTATTTTCCAGCCGCGGTAGAGGACCAATTAAATGTTAAACCAGTTTATAAAAAATTTAAAGGTTGGAAATCTAAAACCCAGGGAATTAAAAAATTTGAAAATTTACCTAAGAATGCCAAGATTTATATAAAAGCAATTGAGGAGTTTATTGAAACAAAAATATCAAGTATTTCAACAAGTCCTGAGCGAGAAGATACTATTCTTTTAATAGATCCGTTTAATTAGCAGGTAATAAATTTTTTGATTTAGCAGAGTTCAGCATATGCTTCTGTAATTTTTCAAATGCTTTATTTTCAATTTGTCTAACTCTTTCTCTACTTATTTTATATTTTTTACTAAGCTCATCTAAAGTTGTTGGTTCATCAGTGAGCCTTCTTGAATATAGGATTTTTTTCTCTCTGTCATTTAATACTTTAATTGAGTCTTGAAGTAAGTCTTTTCTCTGCTCCATTTCATCATTTTGAGCAATTTTTAATTCATGATCCATATCATTATCTACTACCCAGTCTTGCCACTCATCACCATCCTCACCAATGGGTGCATTTAAAGATTTTTCTTTACCGGAAAGTCTTCTATTCATGGAAATTACTTCATCTTCACTCACTGAGAGTCTTTTTGCAATATCCTCAACATGTTCTTTTTTAAGATCTCCTTCTGATCTAGGGGCTATTTGGTTTTTAATTTTTTTTAAATTAAAAAATAGTTTTTTTTGAGCAGTTGTTGTACCTATTTTAACTAAACTCCATGATCTTAAAATATATTCTTGTATTGAAGCTTTTATCCACCACATTGCATACGTAGCAAGTCTGAAGCCTTTCTCTGGCTCAAATTTCTTTACTGCTTGCATTAGTCCCACATTTCCTTCAGATATCATTTCATTTAGAGGCAGACCATAGCCTTTGTAACCCATAGCGATCTTTGCAACCAATCTAAGATGGCTAGTTACTAACTTTTCGGCTGATTTCACATTTCCTGTTGACTGCCAATTTTTGGCTAACATATATTCTTCCTCAGCTGCGAGCATAGGAAATTTCTTTATTTGTGAAAGGTATGCAGCTAACCCACCTTCATTTGAAAGTGCAGGTAAATTGTAGTTATTGTTATTCATTCGAGGTATTTATTTAATAAATAAATAAAATTTTACAATGTTTTTATTTATTGATTTTTCTTAGTTTTTTAAGAATTTTTTCCAAATCATAAGGTAATTTTGATGAAAATTCTAGCCATCGATTATTTTTTGGATGATTAAAACCGAGTGTTTTAGCGTGTAGAAATTGTCTATCAAGAGAAACTAGGCACTTCTCGAGTTCAGTATTTATATTAATGAATTTTTTAAATTTTTTCTTATATTTTTTATCACCTAAAATATTATTCCCTTTGTTAGACAAGTGAACTCTTATCTGATGAGTTCTACCTGTTTCTAATTTACACTCAATAAGACTTAATGTTGGTACATCATCATTTTCAAATATTTCTAAAGTTTTGTAGTTCGTTATAGCTTTTTTACCTTTATTTAAAGAGACCTCCATCATTTGTCTGTTCTTTGAGCTTCTTGTAATAAATGTTTCAATTTTTCCATTTTGGGGTCTTATTTTGCCCCAGACTAAAGCCTGGTAAACTCTTGTAATAGAATGCTCAGAAAACTGATTAGATAAATTTTCATGGGATACATTATTTTTAGCAACTACAATTAATCCAGATGTCTCTTTATCTATCCTATGAACAATGCCTGGTCTTAATTCGTTTCCAATATTTGATAAATTATTACCAGTATAATTAATTAAGGCATTTACAATTGTATTGTCATAATTTCCTGGTCCAGGATGCATTGAAATTCCAGCTGATTTATTTAATACTATCAAATCTTCATCCTCATGAATTATTTCAAGTGGATAATTAAATGGTGTAAGTCTTTCTTTTTTTGGTTCAACAATTTCAAAAAATATTTCATCATCTACTTTAACTTTTCTAGATGGGTCAGTAACAATTATATTGTTTATTTTTAAGTTATTTTCTAAAATTAAAACTTTTACTCTTGATCTACTTAATTTATTGTTCTGATTTGATAACAAAACATCAATTCTTAAATTATTTTCTTTATTTTTAACTTTTATATTTATATTACTTTTCATGTTATTATAATTATACAATATGCGCTTGTAGCTCAACTGGATAGAGCGCCAGATTTCGGCTCTGGAGGTTCAGGGTTCGACTCCTTGCGGGCGCACCATTACTCTCCCATGTTAATTAATGTACCCCTATTTTTTGCAGCATTAAATGAATAATAAAATAAAATTATTGAAAGTGTGAAATATAAAGCATTCCAAATGAAAGCATTATAAATATTTTCAATATCCACAGTTTGGTTAATCAAGATGTTTCTAGCTTCCTCAAATATATATACTAACGGTAAAATATAAGCTATTTTTTGAAATACTTCTGGAAGAGTTTCTATAGGGTAATAAATACATCCAAATGGCGCAAGTAAAAACATTGTCGACCATGCTATATTCTCAAATGATGGGCCAAATCTAAGTAATCCTGAAGAAACTAAAATTCCTAGCGTAATCCCAAAAATATAAAGACTCAGAAATAGAAAAAACAAAAATATTCCTAACTCTAAGATTGAAATTCCAAATAATGGGGAAGTTAGCAAGACTGCAGGAACTAGACCAATTAAAGATCTTATTAAGGCTGTTATAACAAGTGAAGTTAAAATTTCACCAATCTTCATAGGCGCTATAAAAAGATTGGTAAAATTTCTACTCCAAATCTCCTCTAAAAAAAGCATATTAAAACCAATACTTGTTCTGAACAAAAAATCGTAGAGTATTGCACAAGTCAAAATCACACCAACTGCATTGTTGTAATAAGTTGTGTGTGTAGCAAAAAAATTAGAGATAAATCCCCAAAGAGTAATTTGAATAGTTGGCCAGTATACTAAATCTAAGATTCTAGGAAATGATCTAGTTATAAGATAAAAATGTCTTAAAAATAAACCATATATTCTAGTTAAACTCACTTTTGCTCCTTGAGAGTTTTAAGAAAACTTCTTCTAGATTTGTTCTTCCGTGCTTATTAATCAAATCATCAGGCGTCCCTTGGTCTATAATCTCTCCATTTTTCATCATTAGCACTGATTTGCACAATCGTGTTACTTCACTCATATTATGAGAGGCTAAAAGTACTGAGATTTTTTTTTCTTTTTTATATTCTTCTAAAAAAGTTCTAACAAAATCACCCACTTCTGGGTCTAAAGACGCTGTTGGCTCGTCAAGCAAAAGCACCCTTGGTTCATTAATTAAAGCTTTTGCTAAACTTACTCTATTTTTCTGACCAGAGGATAATTCACCAGTAATACTATCCAATAATTCTTCTATTCTCAATTTTTCTGAAAGATATTCAATTCTCTCCTCAATATTTTGGACTTTATAAAGTTTAGCATAAACATTTAGATTTTGCTTTACAGTAAGCTTTTTTGGTAATTCAATATATGGAGATATAAAATTAATCATTTCGAGTATTTCAATTCTATGATTTTCAAGTTTAAGATTATTAATCAATATTTGTCCGCTTGTAGGTTTTAGCAAACCAAGCAACATTCCAATAGTTGTAGTTTTACCTGAGCCATTTGGTCCAAGCAAACCTAGAATTTCATTTTCTTGAACATTAAAAGAAATACCTTTCACAGCTTGCTTTTTTCCATAATTTTTTTTTATATTTTTTACTTCAATTAAATTTTTCATTTTTCGATGCCCTCAAAAGTCTATCGTTAATTGCCTCACCAATTTGAACATTTGGTATTTTCTCAACCGCAATTTTTTTATATCTATTTTTTTTTATTTTTCTTAATGTTTTGTATAAATTTTTTGCTGCCTCTTTTAAATTTTTAGTTTTACTTAAATAAAAATAATTTTTATTTTTTTTTTTCCTTTTTTTTATCAAAATAAAAGCCTCATCATAATTATTTTTTTTGACATTTAGTCTCATAGGGATTCCAGGAGAATAATGCAATTTTCTACTACCTGGCATTTTTACATTTACTTCTTTTTTTTGATTATTTTTTGACGATTTGATAAATTTATAAATTGTTTTACTGTCTATACCTCCCAATCTAAGAATATTAGGCTTACCGACAAGATTTATTATAGTAGACTCCAAACCTACCTTTGAAGATCCTCCTTCTAAAACAAATTTAATTTTATTCCCAAACTCATCAATTACGTCTTGTTTTGAAACTGGACTAATACTTGATGAAATATTTGCACTCGGAGCTGCTAGAGGATAATCAATTTCTTTTAATATCTTTCTGGTTAAATGATGACTTGGAAATCTTACTGCTACCAGATTTGAGTTATTTGTGACTATTTTTGAAATTTTACTAGTCTTTTTAAGTTTCAAAACAAACGAAATTGCTCCTGGGCAAAATTTTTTGTAAAGCCTCCTGAAAACACTATTTAATTCACAATCCTTTTTTAATTGATTGATATTATGATAGTGAACAATTAAAGGATTACTTCTAGGCCTTTTTTTTAACTTAAATATTTTTGATACAGCATTTTTTGAGTAGGCATTTGCAGCCAACCCATAAACAGTTTCGGTGGGGATTGCTACACATTCATCATTATTCAAATATTTTATTGTTTTTTTGATATTTGAATCGTTAATTTTCATATAATATCACCAACTAATATATGAATGAAAAAAATTTGCTAGATGATATTACATCAAAATCTTTAAATGAGCTTACGGATTTAGCTGATAAAATTATTAAAAATTTGGAAAATGAAATAAATTTAGAAAACAAATCAGAGGACTATGCAAATTTGATTAAAATAAATAAACTTATAGAAAAAAAATTTCAAAAAAACCTTAAAGAAATATCAGAAAAATCAAATTCAAAAATCAAAGAGATTAAATCAAAGAAAGATGGAAAAAAAACTAAATAGAATTGTTAAAAAAACTAACGATTATCTTTATCTATATTTTTCTAAAGAAAAAAATACAGATCTAATCAAACCGATGTTGTATGGACTTCTTCCTGGAGGAAAAAAAATAAGATCAAAAATATTATTTGATGTTGGTTCAATATTTAAAACAAATAAAAAAAATATCTTGCAAATAGCTGCTGCAGTAGAATGCATTCATGCTTACTCACTCATTCATGATGATTTGCCCTGTATGGATAATGATAATTTAAGGAGAGGAAAGTTGACGACCCATAAAAAATTTAGTGAGTCCACAGCAATACTTGCAGGTAATTCTTTACTTACAATAGCTTTCCAAATTTTGAGCCAGAAAAAATTAAATTTAAGTGAAAAGAAGAAAATAAAATTAATAAACTTACTATCAGAGAGTTCTGGTCATTCTGGTATAGCTGGAGGTCAATATCTAGATTTAAGTTATGAAAAAATAAAAAAAAATAAAAGACAAATTATTGATATGCAAATTAAGAAAACTGGTAGGCTTTTTAGTTTTTGTTGCGTGGCACCAATTATTATGTCAGATAAAATAAAATATTTACGAATGTTTAATAAAATTGGTAATGAAATAGGCCTATTGTTCCAAATTGCTGATGATTTAATAGATTTAAAGGGAAAAACATCAAGCGTTGGAAAAAAAACTAGAAAAGATTTAAAAATGGGAAAAGCTACTTTAATAAGTTTACTAGGTACTAAAAATACTATTAAATATGCAAATGAACTGAAATTAAATATATTCAAAAGTTTAAATAAATTTGGAAAAAAAAGTAGAGATCTTAAAGAAACCATAAATTATATTTTAAGTAGAACAAAATGAGTAGTAATTACAAATTTTTAAACAATGTCAATTTTCCAAGTGATATCAGAAAATTATCTCAATCTGAGATAAAAGCTTTGGCTGATGAGGTCAGGCAAGAATTAATTGACGTTGTCTCAGAAACTGGTGGACACCTAGGAGCTGGTCTTGGAGTTGTAGAGCTCACTGTGGTTTTGCATTATATATTTAATACTCCACATGATAAATTAATTTGGGATGTTGGGCACCAAACTTATCCTCATAAAATATTAACTGGTAGGAAAAATAAAATTAGAACACTAAGAAAAGGGAGGGGATTGTCTGGTTTTACAAAAAGATCAGAAAGCGAGTATGATCCTTTCGGCGCTGCTCATAGTTCAACTTCTATATCTTCGGCACTAGGGATGGCTGTTGCTAATAAATTGTCAAATAAATCTGATAATGTAATTGCAGTCATAGGTGATGGAGCGATAAGTGCTGGTATGGCATATGAGGCAATGAACAACGCAGGAGAAAGTAAGACAAAAATGATAGTCGTTTTAAACGACAATGACATGTCAATTGCAAAACCTGTTGGAGCTATGAGAAAGTATCTTGCAAAAATTCTGTCTGGTAAGATTTATTTTAGTTTTAGAGAGACATTAAAATTAATCATATCTGCCTTCTCAAAAAGATTTAAAAACAAAGCAGGAAAAGCAGAGGATTTTTTAAGATCTGCAGTTACTGGTGGTACTTTATTTAATTCCATGGGATTTTATTACATTGGACCAATAGATGGACATGATATTGATACGATGGTTTCTGTATTTAAAAATGCAAAAGAAATTAATTATGATGGTCCAATTTTAGTTCATGTAAAAACTGAAAAAGGAAAAGGTTATAAATTCGCAGAAAAATCTGAAGATAAATTCCATGGAGTTTCAAAATTTAATGTAAAAACAGGAGAACAGATAAAGTCTTCATCTAATGCACCATCATATACAAAAGTATTTGCTAATACCTTAATCAAGCATGCTGAAAAGGATAGTAAAGTTGTTGGTATAACAGCAGCGATGCCATCAGGAACAGGTATGGATTTATTTGGAAAAAAATTTCCTAACAGAATGTTTGATGTTGGAATAGCAGAACAGCACGCAGTAACTTTTGCCGCTGGAATGGCTACAGAGGGATTTAAACCTTATGCAGCAATATACTCAACTTTTCTTCAAAGAGCTTATGATCAAGTTGTTCATGATGTTGCAATTCAATCCCTGCCAGTAAGATTTGCAATTGATAGAGCTGGACTAGTTGGTGCTGATGGACCAACACATGCAGGCTCGTTTGATATAACATACTTATCAACACTACCAAATTTTGTAGTAATGGCGGCTAGCGATGAAGCCGAACTTGTAAGAATGATCAATACCTCAATAGATATTAATGATAGACCCTCAGCTTTTAGATATCCAAGAGGAAATGGTATAGGGATTGAATTACCAGAAATAAATGAAAAAATTGAGTTGGGTAAAGGAAAAATTATTAAAACTGGAAAAAAAGTTGTAATTTTAAATTTTGGTGCAAGACTTCATGAGTGTATTTTAGCATCTGAAAATTTATCTAAAAAAGGAATTAATATTTCTATAATTGATGCAAGATTTGCAAAACCTTTAGATGAAAATTTAATCTGGCAAATTGCAACAGAGCATGAGGTTTTAATCACAATAGAGGAGGGCTCTATTGGTGGATTTGGATCTCATGTTAGTCAGTTTCTCAGTGAAAAAAATCTTCTAGATAGCAATTTAAAATTTAGATCAATGATATTACCTGACAGATTTATAGATCATGATAAACCCGAATTAATGTATAAATTTGCAAATCTTGACTCAATTGGAATTGAAAATAAGATTTTAGATACATTAAATTCAAAAGTTTTAATAAAAAAATCTAATTAAATTTTGTTTTGAGCAGTGTTCATTAAATAGTGATCAAGTATTACACAATGCATCATAGCTTCTCCTATAGGAACCGCTCTGATTCCTACACATGGGTCATGTCTACCTTTAACAGATATTGTTGTATTCTTACCAAATTTATCAATTGTTTTTCTAGATGATAAGATCGATGATGTTGGTTTAACAGCAAATGAAATTTTTATTTCTTGCCCTGTTGAAATACCTCCCAAAATTCCACCAGCATTATTTGATTTAAAACTAGTTTTACCTTTTCTTTGTAAAATCTCATCAGAGTTTTCTTCCCCAGTTAGCATAGCTGAATCCATTCCTGATCCAATATTTACACCCTTTACAGCATTAATGCTCATCATTGCTGCTGCTAAATCCATATCTAATTTGGAATATATTGGCGCTCCAAGTCCTAAAGGCACTCCTCTTGCTCTTATCTCAATTATTGCTCCACAAGATGAACCAGCTTTTCTTATGCCAAGTAAATATTTTTCCCAGAGCTTAATTGCAGATTTGTCAGGACAAAAAAATGGATTTGCAGATATAGTTTTGTCTTTCCATTTGTTTATATCACACCCTAAAATTCCTAATTGTATAACAGCACCGACTGCTTGATATTTAGCACCAATCTTATTTTTCAAAACTACTTTTGCAATTGCCCCTGCTGCAACTCTTGCTGCAGTCTCACGGGCTGATTGTCTTCCACCTCCTCTATAATCCCGAATTCCATACTTTTTAAAATAAGTGTAATCTGCATGTCCTGGTCGAAATTTGTTCTTTATTGTCTCATAATCTCTAGATCTCATGTCTTTGTTATAAATTATTAAAGATATCGGAGTTCCAGTAGTTTTTCCCTCAAAAACACCAGATAAAATATTAATTTTGTCATCCTCTTTTCTTTGTGTTGTGAATTTAGATTGACCTGGTTTTCGTTTATTAAGTTCTTTTTGAATATCACTTTCCTTTATTGGAACATTTGGTGGGCATCCGTCTACAACACACCCAATTGCAGGACCATGAGACTCTCCCCAAGTAGTAAATCTAAATATCTTTCCAAAAGTATTAAATGACATTATCTTACTGTATAAATTATTTTTTTAAAATTATGAACGAAAAAAACTCACTTGGATTAAATCTTTGCTTTAAAGATCATAATAACCCAATAAAACTTTTTGAAGAATGGTTCAATAAAGCAAAAAAAACTGAAATTAATGACCCAAATGCGTTTGCTGTAGGCACTGTTAATAAAAAAGGATTTCCAACAGTCAGAATGGTTCTTCTTAAAGATTTTGATAAAAATGGTTTCGTTTTTTATACAAATTTAAAAAGTGATAAAAGTAAAGCCATTAAAAATTCTTCAAAAATTTCCATGTGTTTTCATTGGAAAAGCCTACAAAGACAAATTAGGGTAGTTGGTATTGCATCTAAAGTTTCAAAAAAAGAAGCTGATGATTATTATAAATCAAGAGCATATGGAAGTAGAATTGGTGCTTGGGCTTCACAACAGAGTAGCATTTTAAAAAAAAGAGATGATTTATATAAATCTATAAAAGAATTTAAAAAAAAATTCCCAAATCAAAAAAAAGTACCACGACCAGAATACTGGTCAGGCTGGAGAATAAAACCTAAAGAAATAGAATTCTGGCTTGATGGTCAAAATCGAATTCATGAAAGATTGAAATACATTAGAAAAACTAAAAGTTGGAAAAAAGTATTGCTAAGCCCTTAGAAATTTCTCTCTATACTAAAAGATGTTAAATTTTTAAGAACATTTTTTTCATTAGACTCCTCAAATACACTTAAAGAATTAGAAGCTAAATTTATATAATGCTCTGCTTTTTTATAACACTCATTAATTATGTTATTTTTTTTTATTAGATTTAGAACATATTCTAAATCTTTCTTTTCACGAATTTGTTTTTCAAATAAAGATTTTAATTTTTCTTTTTCAACATTATCTAATTTTTGATAAAGTAGAATTATAGGTAAAGTTACTTTTCCCTCATAAAAATCATTACCAATGTTTTTTCCAAATAATTTTAATTCAGAATTATAATCCAATGTGTCATCTGCAATTTGAAATGTGAGACCTAGGTTTTTTCCATAAAATTCTAAAGCATTTTTAAATTTTAAATCTTTTTCTGAAATAATTGCTCCAACTTTAGTAGCTGCTGCAAATAATGATGCAGTCTTTGAGGAAATAATATTAAGATATGTCTCCTCTAACATGTCTATTTCTTTATTATGTTGCAATTGCAGAACTTCACCTTGAGCAATTTCTGATGATGTGTTAGCCAAAAGTTTAAGTAATTCTAAATTTCCATCTTCAACCATCATTTCAAAACATTTGCTTAAGAGATAATCACCCACTAAAATTGATGAGTGATTTCCCCAGATCTTATTTAAGGTCTTTTTTCCTCTTCTAATTTTAGAGTTATCAATTACATCATCGTGCATTAAAGTTGCTGCATGGATTAATTCAACACATGCAGCCAGATTAACATCTCTTAATCCTTTCTCGTATCCACAAATTTTTGAGCATTGCAATGTTAATAGAGCTCTAAGTCTTTTACCTCCAGTGCTTAAATGATATTTTGTCATCTTTTGAACTAACTCAACTTTACTTGCTAATCTGGAAATAATTTTTTCTTCAACTAGAATCAACTTATCTTCAACTGAGTTTTTTAAGTCAGTATAAGAATTATTAATTTGTTTTTTAAGCTGTATTACAGTTCCCATGTTTTAAAACTATTATATACAAATTATTAATATACTTATCAATTGACGCACCTTATTCTTTAATTATAACTAGGGTTTATAATATATTTAAAAAACTTATAAAAATTTTAATGTTTTCATTTTTAAAAAAAAAAAAAGTAATTAGTCATCTTAAACTATCAGGCGTTATAGGAAATGTTGGAAAATTTAGACAAGGAATAGATTATTCAAGCCAGGAAGAAATAATTAAAAAAGCTTTCTCACTAAAAAAAGCATTAGTAGTAGCAATTACAATAAACTCACCAGGAGGATCTCCAGTTCAATCACATCTGATATATAAACTTATTAAGGAACAATCAAAAAAAACAAAAAAAAAAGTGATTGTCTTTGCTGAAGATGTGGCTGCATCTGGTGGATACCTTATCGCTTGTGCTGGTGATGAGATATATGCAAACTCAAGTTCGATAATAGGATCAATTGGTGTTATTTCTGCATCATTCGGATTTAAAAACTTAATAGAAAAAATTGGAATTCAAAGAAGAGTATATACAGCAGGAAAGAATAAAAGTACTTTAGACCCTTTTCTTGATGAAAAAGAAGAGGATATAAATCGGTTAAAAAATATTCAATTAGAAATTCATCAGGACTTTATTGATGTCGTTGAGGAGAGTAGAAAAGAAAAACTAAACAAAAACTCTGGTATTGAACTTTTTTCAGGTGAGTTTTGGGCTGGAAAAAAAGCAAAAGAATTAGGTTTAATAGATGGTTTGGGTAATGCAGAGCAAATATTAAGAAAAAAATTTGGAGATCAAATTGAGATTAAGAAGTTTGAAAAATCTAAGGGATGGTTGTCAAAAAAATTATCATCCTCAGAAAATTATGCTGAGAAGATTTTAAGTGTGTTGGAGGAGAGATCAATCTGGCAAAGATATGGCCTCTAAAATAAAAAAAAATAATTTTTCTTTTCAAGATACAATTTTTAATTTGCAAAAATTTTGGGCAAAAAAAGGTTGTGTAATATTACAACCGTACGATCTCGAAGTAGGAGCTGGAACATTTCATCCTGCAACCACTCTTAGATCTCTAGGCCCAAAACCATGGAAAACTGCATATGTCCAACCATCACGTAGACCTACTGATGGACGATATGGAGACAATCCAAATAGATTACAACATTATTATCAATTTCAAGTTTTAATAAAACCTTCTCCAAAAGGTATTAAAAAAATGTATTTAAATAGTTTAAATTCGATTGGAATTAATCATGAAGATCATGATATTAGATTTGTAGAAGATGACTGGGAAAGCCCTACTTTAGGAGCCGCAGGCCTTGGATGGGAAGTTTGGTGTGATGGAATGGAAGTTACACAATTTACTTATTTTCAACAAATGGCTGGTATTGAATGTAATCCTGTGTCTGTAGAAATTACTTATGGTTTGGAAAGATTGTGTATGTTTATTCAAGATAAAAAAAATGTTTTTGATTTGAATTGGAATAATGAGGGCATCTTATACAGGGATGTTTTCCATCAATCAGAAAAAGAATTTTCAGCTTATAATTTTGAATATGCCAATACTGATAATTTATTTAAAATATTTGATATGCTTGAAGAAGAAACAAAATTATTAGTTGAAAAAAAGATTTCACTTCCAGCATACGATCAATGTTTAAAATGTAGCCATGTATTTAATATTCTAGATGCTAGAGGGGTGATTAGTGTAGCACAAAGGGCTGAATATATTGCAAGGATAAGGGAACTAACTAAATCAATTGGGAAAGTTTGGATTGAAAGCCAAAGTTAATGTCAGAATTATTTGTAGAGCTATTTAGTGAGGAAATTCCTGCAAAGCTTCAAATTAATGCAAGGAATGAGTTAAAAAAAAATGTTAAAAATTTTTTTATTGATAACCAAATTAAATTTAACGAAAATTTCAACGTTTATTCAACACCAAATAGACTAGTTCTACATATTGATAAAATCCCTAATGAAATTAAACTTAACTCACAAGAAATAAGAGGTCCAAATGTTAATGCTCCTGAAAAAGCTTTAGAGGGATTTATTAGATCTAACAATACAACATTAGAAAAAATCTTTAAAAAAAGTACTGATAAAGGTGAATTCTACTTTTTTAAAAAAGAGTCTAGAAAAATAAAAGTTTCAGATTTATTAGAAAAAAATTTAAGTGAAATCTTAACAAAGATAACTTGGAATAAATCAATGAAATGGGCAAATTATGATCTTTACTGGGGAAGACCTCTTAAATCCATTTTAGCAATATTTAATAAAAAACCCCTTAATTTTGTTTTTAACCACATAAAAAGCTCTAACAAAACTTTTATAGATAAATCACTAGAGGAAGGTTTAAAAATTTTTGACGACTTTAATTCATATTTAAAATTTTTTAAACAAAAAGGTATTTTAATTGACCAAGATTTAAGAAAAAAAATAATACAGAGTAAAATTAACGAAATAATTAATAAAAAAAATTTAAAAATTGAACAAAATGATAGGCTTATAGATGAAATAGTAAATATAGTTGAAAAACCAACAGTAATTGTTTGTGATTTTGACAAAAAATTTTTGAATGTACCTAGTGAAATATTGATTACGACTATGCAGAGTCATCAAAAATATTTACCAACTTTTGATAAAAAAAATAATCTTACAAATAATTTTTTTGTAGTTTCAGATATAAAAGACAATAAAGGGTTTGTTAAATTAGGAAATGAGAGAGTGATTGAGGCAAGATTAAGCGATGCCGAGTTCTTTTGGGAAAAAAATAAAACTCAAAATTTAGTTAAACAAGTAGATAAATTAAAAAATATAAATTATTTTAAAGGTTTAGGATCCTACTTTGATAAAATTCAAAGAATGAGAAAGTTATCATCATTAATTTCTGATGATTTTTTAATTAGTAAAGATAAAATTGAAATAGCCTCATCAATTTGTAAAGTTGATTTAATGTCTGATCTTGTTGGAGAGTTCCCAGAACTCCAAGGTATTGTTGGTGGTCACTTTGCAAAGTTTCAAGGCTTTGATAAAGAAGTTTGCCTTGCTGTATCTGAACAATATTTGCCTAACGGGATGGAAAGCAAACTACCAAAAAAAATGTACAGTGTTGCTTTATCGTTAAGTGATAAGCTAGATTCATTAGTAGGCTTTTTTGGAATAAATCTGAAACCCACTAGTTCAAAAGACCCATATGCAATAAGAAGAATGGCTATAAGTCTTGTAAGACTAATTGTTGAAAATGAAACAAAAATCAAATTAAAAGATTTAATTGTTTACACCTGTTCAGCATATAGAGATCAGGGCTATGATTTTGACGCCAAAAAAATACAAAACGAATTAAGCGATTTCATAATTGAAAGATTAAAAAATTATTTAAAAGAAAAAAAAATAAGACAAGATATAATTGAAAGCTCAACATTTTTGCTTGGATTGGATGATTTATTAAAGGCTTATAAAAAATCTTTATGTTTAAATAAAAATATTAAAAAAGAAATCGGTTTTGAAACTATTGCAGTATACAAAAGATCTTCAAATATATTAAATACTGAAGAAAAAATATCTATTGAAACTCTTGGTTTTGCAGATCCAGGCTTATTTAAAAATGATTATGAGAAAAAATTATATAAAAAAATAAATGATATAAGAAAATATTTTTTGAGTATTGGAAAAGATGAAAATTACGAAGAAAGTCTAAAAATTTTATCAGGCATTAAGAATGAGGTAAACGATTTTTTCGATAATGTAATTGTTAATGATGAAGATATAATAATTAAAAAAAATAGATTAGAATTATTAAATATGTTGTGTAAAACTTTTGATAACTATTTTAATTTTTCAAAAATAGAAGCTTAGTATGAAAAAAATTATATTTAATTTTAATTCAAATGAAATAAAAAAAATTAAAATACCAAAAAATATTCTTGGCGGCAAAGGTGCAAACCTTTCTGAAATGGGAAGAATGGGGCTACCTGTACCTCCTGGTTTTACAATATCTACTGAGGTATGTAATTTGTTTTACAAGAATAAAAAAAAATTAAATAAAAAAATACTTAATGAAATAAATAAAGAACTAAAATTTATTGAAAAAGACTCAGGAAAAAAATTTGGAGATATAAAAAATCCTCTCCTAGTCTCTGTAAGATCTGGAGCAAGGGTTTCTATGCCTGGTATGATGGATACTATTTTAAATCTAGGCCTAAATGATAATACGGTAATTGCACTTGCAAAAAAAACATCAAATTTAAGGTTTGCAAATGATAGTTATAGGCGTTTTATTCAAATGTATTCCAATGTTGTGTTGGGTATCGAAGCCTATCATTTTGAGGATATAATCGAGAACTATAAGTTAACAAAAGGAGTATTACTAGACACAGAATTAGACGAGTATGACTTGGAAGCTTTAATAAAAGATTTTAAAAACACTGTAAAAGAAAAAACAAAAAAAGATTTTCCTCAAAATGTCAAAGAACAACTGGTGGGAGCTATAAGTGCTGTATTTTTATCTTGGGAAAGTAACAGAGCAAAAGTCTATAGAAAATTAAATCAAATACCATCCCATTGGGGTACAGCAGTTAATGTACAATCAATGGTTTTTGGAAATATGGGAAATGATTGTGCAACTGGTGTAGTATTTACTAGAAACCCATCAGATGGATCAAAAAATATTTATGGAGAATATTTAATAAATGCACAAGGAGAGGATGTAGTTGCTGGAACCAGAACACCCCAACATATTACAAAAAAAGCCAGAGTTGAGTCAAAAGAAACTCTTAAGTCAATGGAAGAGACAATGCCAGAGACATACAAGCAACTTAAAAATATTTTAAATAAGTTAGAAAAACATTACAAAGATATGCAGGACGTGGAGTTTACTGTTGAAAATAAAAAACTTTGGATGCTTCAAACGCGCTCTGGAAAACGAACAGCTAAGTCTGCTGTTAAAATAGCTGTAGATATGGTTAAAGAAAAGTTGATTACCAAAAAAGATGCAATATTGCGAATAGAACCAAGTTCTTTAGATACTTTGCTTCATCCAACTTTAGATGAGAAAGCAAACTTAGAAGTAATTGGGTTAGGCTTGCCTGCATCACCCGGTGCCGCAAGTGGAAAAGTTGTTTTCACGTCCGAGGAGGCTGAAAGACTAAATAGTATGATGCAAAGCACAATATTAGTTCGTGTAGAAACTTCTCCAGAAGATATACATGGTATGCATGCAGCAAAAGGAATACTGACATCAAGAGGAGGTATGACAAGTCATGCTGCAGTAGTTGCTAGAGGAATGGGACGACCATGTGTTTCTGGATCTAGTGAAATAGAAATTGATTATGAAAACAAATTATTCAAAACTAAAAATAAAGTAATTAAAGAGGGAGAAATAATTACAATTGATGGTTCAACAGGTAGAATAATTATTGGAGAGGTAAAAACAGTTCAACCAGATATATCAGGTGATTTCTCAAAAATAATGAGTTGGTCTGATGATTTTAGAAAATTAAAAATTAGAACTAATTCCGAGACGCCATTAGATAGCAAAACTGCTAGAGAATTTGGTGCAGACGGTATTGGTTTGTGTAGAACTGAACATATGTTTTTTGACGAAGAAAGAATTTTATCAGTAAGAGAAATGATATTATCAAAAACAATTGAAGATCGATCCAATGCACTCAAAAAGCTATTACCGCATCAAAAAAAAGATTTTATTGAAATATTTAAAATAATGAAAGGTTTACCAGTAACAGTAAGGTTGCTTGACCCACCACTTCATGAATTTTTGCCAAAAAGTAATAACGAAATTAATGATGTTGCAGTTTCACTAAATATCCCTCTTAAAGAACTTGAAGTTAGAATTTCCGAGCTTCATGAACAAAACCCAATGTTGGGTCATAGAGGTTGTAGATTAGCAATATCATTTCCTGAAATTTATGAGATGCAGTGTAGAGCAATTTTTGAAGCTTTAGTAGAATGTAAAAAGCAAAAAATACAATCAACTATGCCAGAAATTATGATACCTTTAGTTTCAACAGAAGCAGAGATAAAAATCATGAAAGAATTAGTCATAAGAGTGGCAAAAAAAGTTCAAGATGAAAATAAAATTAAAATTGATTTTTTAGTTGGAACAATGATTGAACTCCCAAGAGCAGCAATCAAGGCAAAAGAAATTGCTAAACATGCTGAATTTTTTAGTTTTGGAACAAATGATTTAACTCAAACTACATTTGGAATTAGTAGAGATGATAGTGGTAAATTCCTTAATGATTATATAGAGAACAAAATTTTTGATATTGATCCTTTTGTATCAATTGATGATGGAGTTGGAGACTTAATAAAAATTGCAACTGATAAAGGCAGAAAACAAAACAAAAAAATTAAACTTGGAATTTGTGGTGAGCATGGAGGAGATCCTAAAAGCATAGAATTTTGTGCAAAAACTGGATTAGATTATGTGTCTTGTTCACCTTACAGGGTTCCAGTTGCAAGATTAGCAGCAGCTCAAGCTCAAATAAAAAAAAATTAAATCTCTAATTTTAAATCCAAAGCTTGGATACTATGTGTTAATTCACCTACTGATATTCTATCAACTTTTGTTGAGGCTAAATTCTTTATGTTTTTTAAAGTTATTCCTCCAGAGGCTTCAGTCTCATATTTCCCTTTTGTATGTCTAATAGCAACTTTTAGATTTTTTGGGCTCATATTATCAAATAGAACTGTATTAAAATTTAGTCCATTAATTCTTTTAAATTGTTTTAGAGTGTCAACCTCAACAGTAATTTTTCTTCCCTTTTTAGTATTAATTGCTTTTCTCACTATCTCTTCAAATTTCTTAGATGAGGCCAGATGATTATCTTTTATTAAAAACTCATCACTTAAATTAAATCTATGGTTAGTTCCACCTCCAAGTTTTACAGCATACTTTTGAATAACTCTTAAATTTGGAATTGTTTTTCTAGTACAACAAATTTTTGTTTTCTTACCAACTTTTTTTACGAATTTATTGGTCTTAGTTGCAATCCCTGAAATATGAGAGAGAAAATTTAGAGCCACTCTTTCTCCAATTAATATATTTTTAATTTTACCTTCAATTACAGCAATTACAGAACCTTTAGTAACTTTTGATCCTTCCTTTTTTTTTATGTGAAATTTAATGTTTTTGTCTAATAAATTAAAAGTTTCTTTAGCAAATTCTAGACCTCCTATAATACCTTTTTGATTACTTATTAGTTTAACTTTTGAAATTGAATTATTATTTAATAAATTTGTTGTTATATCTCCTAAAGGGTAAAGGTCCTCATTAAGAGCAAGCTTACAGGTTGATCGGATAAAATTTTTACTTAATTGAATTTTGGGCACAGAGTTTATCTGCCTATTTCAGCCATTCTCTCTACTGATTTCCTAGCTCTCTCAATTGTATCATTATCCATAATTAATTCGTTACTTTCATTTTCTAGGCAATCAAGAATTTTTGGTAGTGTAATTCTTTTCATGTGAGGACATAAGTTACATGGTCTAATAAATTCTACATTAGGATTGTCAATTTGAACATTGTCACTCATTGAGCATTCTGTAACCATCATAACTTTTTTAGGTTGGTTATCCTTTACATATTTAATCATTCCACTTGTTGAGCCAGCAAAATCACTTGCCTGTATTACATCTGGTGGACATTCAGGATGAGCAATAATTTTAATACCTGGGTTATTTTTTCTAATTTCATTTATCTCTTCATCATTAAACTGTTCATGAACTTCACAAGTACCCTTCCAAGAAATAATTTCCACATCTGTTTGAGAGGCAACATATTTTGCTAAATAGTCATCAGGTAAGAAAATTACTTTTTTTACACCTAAAGAATTTACAATTTTTACAGCATTTGCTGATGTACAACAAATATCAGTTTCAGCTTTGACATCTGCAGAAGTATTAACATATGAGACTACTGGAACTCCTGGATAATTTTTTTTTAAATTTTTTACATCTTCTCCTGTTATTGATGAGGATAAAGAGCAACCAGCCTTCATATCAGGTAGCAAAACTTTTTTGTTTGGGCTCATTAGTTTTGCAGTTTCTGCCATGAAATGTACTCCACACATAACGATAATATCCGCCTCAGTTTTTGAGGCCTCAATTGCTAAAGCCAAAGAGTCAGCTGAGAAATCAGAGATACCGTGATATATTTCTGGTGTCTGATAATTATGTGCAAGAATTACAGCATTTTTTTCTTTTTTTAATTTATTTATTTTATAAATGTATGGAGCATGTAACGCCCATTCTACTTCTGGAATAGATTTTGAAACCTTCTGATATATAGGATCTGTTGCTATTTTTACTTCAGTTGTGAATTCCATAATAAAAACTTATCAACTTGAAATAGAATTGTCATTCATTTAATCTGACGCATTATTTGCGGCCATGCTGAAATTGGTAGACAGGCACGGTTGAGGGCCGTGTGAGCATAGCTCATGAGAGTTCGATTCTCTCTGGCCGCACCATAAACTATTATTTTTTATAAAAAAGGGGCGTTCTGTTGCCAGGTGCCCCAAACCCCGTAACTTAATTATTAAATTAATTAAGCTGCAAGTGCATAACTTTCGTTAGCATTTATAAATTAGCCCGTTACGGCGGAACAATACCGAACGAAAGAACAACTTTTAGACACCCGTCGATCCTAATTCACCCCCTTAAGTTGTAAATGGTGGAGGTGGTGGGTACTGCCCCCACGTCCGTAATGGTTATTACGAAATTCGTTTATCGTCATAGTTGGAAAACCAACACTATTAATATAAAACCAAATAATAGAGATTCAATAATTTATTCATGAAACTTACAAAAGATCAAATAAACGACATAAAAGAACAACAATCTCAAGATAATAAAACTAAAAGAGTTACCGCTCCAGAATTAGAAAAAATTTTATATGAGGCTTTACCAGCTTTAGATCACGGCTTTATAAGAGTTATTGATTATATGGGGGATGATAGCTCAATTGTTCAGTCTGCAAGAGTTTCATATGGTAAGGGGACTAAACAAGTTTCAACAGATAGTGGATTAATTAAGTATCTGATGCGTCACTGGCATAGCACTCCATTTGAAATGTGTGAGATTAAATATCATGTCAAATTACCAATATTTATAGCTAGACAATGGATCAGACATCGTACAGCAAATGTAAATGAATACTCGGCAAGATATTCAATATTAGATAAAGAATTTTATTTACCTGATCCAGAAAATTTAGCTGCACAATCAATAGCAAACAGACAAGGTCGAGGTGATGTTATTGAAGGAGAACAAGCAAAAGAAGTTTTAGAACTTTTAAAAAATGATGCAGAAAGAACATATCATAACTATGAGACTATGCTAAATCAAAAATATGATGGATCCACCATTGATGATAATAAAAAAGGGCTGGCCAGGGAGTTAGCGAGAATGAACTTAACTTTGAATACATATACACAGTGGTACTGGAAAACAGATTTGCTTAACTTAATGAATTTTTTAAGATTGCGTGCAGATCACCATGCACAATACGAAATAAGAGTTTACGCAGATATTATGTTAGACACATTAAAGAGATGGGTTCCAATTACTTATGATGCTTTTATGGATTATAGAGTAGGTGGTACTGAAGTTTCAGCTAAAGGTAAAATTATTATTCAAAAGTTATTAAAAGGTGAAAATGTAAATATCGATAATTCTGGACTTTCAAAAAGAGAATGGAATGAATTAATGGAAGCTTTTGAAATTAAAGATAAGATTGTTTAATCTTCTCAGCAAATTCTAAATAAACTTTTGTTATTTCGTGATCTGGATCTTTTTCAACAATAGGAATACCCATATCACCATACTTTCCTACATCTGCGTTAATAGGAATTTGACCTAAAAATTTTTTTTCAAATTCTTTAGCTGTTCTTTCAACGCCATTCTCACCGAAAATTGAATATTTTTTACCATCATCCCCAATAAAATGACTCATATTATCTATTAAACCAATGATATTCACTTTTAATTTATCAAACATTCTTATACCTCTTTTAACATCTTGAAGAGCTATCTCCTGAGGAGTTGACACAATTATTGCACCATCAACTTTTATTTCTTGTGCAAAAGTTAATTGAGTGTCACCTGTGCCAGGAGGCATATCCACAATTATAAAATCTAAATCTTTCCATCCAACTTTTTGGGTAAAGGTTTTTATTGCACTCGTTACCATAGGTCCTCGCCATATCATTGGAGTTTGTTCATCAGTGAGAAATCCAATAGACATGCACTGAATATCATACTTGATGATCGGTTTTAAGATTTGACCATCACTTTCAGGTTTTTCATTAATTGAAAATAATTTAGGTAAAGATGGCCCATAGATATCCGCATCTAAAATTCCAACTTTGCAACCAACTTTTTTTAAAGCTAAGGCCAAATTCGTAGCAAAAGTTGATTTTCCAACACCACCTTTTGCGCTTGAAATGGCAATTGTAAATTTAGTGCCTGGAATAGGGTTTCTTTTGAAGGTTTTAGGCTCTGTTTTTGCCTTCATTGTGTCACTAAGACCTACTTTTTTATCGTTCATAAAAATACACTTACCTTGTTTTTGACCATAAAGACACTATATAGATTGACATAATGACGATTTATAAAAATCAAAGCCCGTGGGGCACGCCGCCTGGAAGTGGTGGAAGTGGTGGAAGTGGTGGAAACGGAGGAGGTTTCAGAAGAGGCCCAACTCCCCCCAACTTAGATGAGGCAATTAAAAAATTACAGGACACAATAAATAAATTTACAGGAAGTAGCGCAGGTGGAAAAAAACCCATCATACTTGGATTAATAATATTAGTTGTTATTTGGGCATTAAGTGGTTTGTACAGAGTTTTACCTGATGAGCAAGGTGTGGTTTTAAGATTTGGAAAATTTGTTAACACTACTCAACCAGGATTAAATTATCATTTGCCATTTCCGATTGAAAGTGTGCTAACGCCTAAAGTAACAAAAGTAAACAGAATGGATATTGGTTTTAGATCAGAAAGAGACAGTGGATTTGGACAGGGTGGTGGAGTTGCAGATGTACCAGAGGAAAGTCTAATGTTAACTGGAGATGAAAATATTGTTAATATTGATTTTTCAGTATTTTGGGTGATTAAAGATGCGGGTAACTTTTTATTTAAAATTCAGGACCCAGAGGGAACAGTCAAAGCTGCAGCCGAAACAGCGATGAGAGAAGTAATAGCAAGATCAGATATTCAACCAATTCTTACAGAAGGTAGAGCAGTTATTGAAAGAGATACACAAGATATTATACAAGGTATACTTGATGAATATGAAAGTGGAGTGCAAATTACCCAAGTTCAAACTCAGAAAGCTGACCCACCTGATCAGGTAATTGATGCATTTAGAGATGTCCAGGCTGCTAGAGCTGATATGGAGAGATCTAAAAACGAAGCAGAAGCTTATGCTAATGATGTAATACCAAGAGCACGAGGAGAAGCTGCAAAAATTTTACAAGCTGCAGAGGCTTACAAAAAAGAAGTTGTCGCAAAAGCAGAGGGTGAAGCTAGCAGATTTTTGTCTATTTATGCAGAGTATGCAAAAGCAAAAGATGTAACTCAAGAGAGAATGTATTTAGAAACAATGGAGCAAGTCCTTGCAGATATTAACAAGATTATTATCGACAAAGACTCTGGATCTGGCGTAGTTCCTTATCTTCCATTACAAGAATTAAAGTCGGGGGCAAATTAATGAAAGCTGGAAAATTTATATTACCAATAGTTATTTTGATTGCCGCAACACTATTTTTTTCAATATTTATAGTTAAAGAAGTCAATCAAGCTATCGTTCTTCAGTTTGGAGATCCAAAAAGAATAATATTGAAACCTGGTCTTAATTTTAAAATTCCATTTATCCAAAATGTGGTTTTTTTAGATAAGAGGGTTTTAAATTTAGATACGCCTCCAGAGGAAGTAATTGCTTCAGATCAAAAACGTTTAATTGTCGATGCATTTGCAAGATTTCAAATTGTTGATCCATTAAAATTTTATATTTCAGTGGGCAATGAAAGAGTTGCTAGATCAAGATTAGCAACGATTATTAATTCAAGAATAAGAAATGTGTTAGGTCAACAAAAACTTCAAACATTATTATCAGAAGATAGATCAAAGCAAATGGCTTTAATCCAACAAGGTGTTAATAATGAAGCCGAGAATTTTGGGATTAAGATAGTTGACGTAAGAATAAAAAGAGCTGATTTACCTCAAGCAAATAGTGATGCAATTTTTAGAAGGATGCAAACTGAGAGGGAGAGAGAAGCTAAAGAGTTTAGAGCAAAAGGTGCTGAAATGGCAGTGACTATAACATCAACTGCGGATAAAGAAGTTACAGTTATTTTAGCTGACGCACAAAAAAAATCTGAAATTATGAAAGGGGAGGGTGATGGTCTTAAAAATAAAATCTTTGCGGATGCATTTGGACAGGACCCTGAATTTTTCGGTTTTTATAGAGCAATGCAAGCTTATCAAAACGCTTTAATCGGTGGAGAAACATCAATGATATTATCTCCTGACAGTGAATTTTTTAAGTTTTTTGGGAACAAAGACAAATAACAATTTTAGTTGATATGAAAGAATTGATCATAGCATTTGGTCTTTTCTTATTTATTGAAGGAATATTATATGCCTTATTTCCATCAAAAATGAAAAATATGTTAAAAAAACTCGATGCAATTGCTGATAAACAATTAAGGGTAGGTGGATTAGTATTTGCAATTATAGGATTTATAATTATTTGGTATTCAAAGAAATGAAAAATTTTTTAAAAATTTTATCAATATTGATATTTTCAATAAATCATTTTACAATTTCTAAAGCTCAGGAAATTCCATCATCATTTGCAGATTTAGCAGAAAGATTAATGCCATCAGTTGTAAATATTTCAACAACTACAACTGTTACAACTAGATCAAACCCTTTACCATTTGAATTTCCACCAGGTTCACCATTCGAAGATATGTTTGGTTCTCCTCAACAAAGACAAACAAGCGCACTAGGATCAGGATTTATAATCAGTGAAGATGGAATTGTAATAACAAATAATCATGTTATTCAAGGAGCTTCAGATGTATTTGTTAGAGTAAACGGAGATCAAGATTTTAAAGCTGAAGTTCTTGGTGCTGACGCAGGTATGGATGTCGCAGTGTTAAAAATAGAGTCTGACGAAAAATTTGAGCCAGTAAAATTTGGTAACTCAGATAAAGCCAGAATTGGGGATTGGGTTATTGCAATAGGTAATCCATTTGGTCTTGGAGGCACAGTAACAGCGGGAATAATTTCAGCTAGAAATAGAAGTATTGGGTTATCAAGATATGAAGATTATATTCAAACTGATGCTTCAATAAACCAAGGAAATTCAGGAGGACCATTATTTAATATGAATGGAGATGTGATTGGAATAAATACAGCTATACTTGGACAGTCTGGATCAATTGGAATAGGATTTGCTATCCCATCTAATAGTGCACAAAAAGTTATTGATCAATTAATTGAATTTGGAGAAACAAAAAGAGGATGGCTTGGTGTTAGAATTCAAGTAGTAGATCAAGGAATAGCGGATGCAGAGAAGCTAGACAAACCTAGAGGTGCTCTTGTTGCTAGTGTTGCTGATAATAGTCCATCAGATAAAGGAGGAATTAAACCTGGTGATATAATTTTAGAGTTTGATGGAAAACCAATTAATGAAATGAAAGAACTACCTAAAATTGTTGCTGAAACTGATGTTGGAAAAAAAGTTATAGTAAAAGTTTGGAGAAATAAAAGAGAAATTACAAAAGAAATAATTCTTGGAAGGTTGGAAACATCCGAGGACTTTAAAGCAAAAAAACCTGCGGTTGAAAAACCAAAGGTGAAAAGAATAGAGGGTCTTAAAATCGATGTTCGAATACTAAGTAAAGATGATATTGAGGCTAGAAACCTTCCAAAGAATACAAGTGGAGTGGTAATTACAAAAATAGATAAAGATAGTCCAATTAATTATTTGCAAGTAAATAATGTTATTGTTGAGGCAAATAGAAAAAAAATTAATACGATAGGTGATCTTGATAATGTGGTAAAATTAAAATTAAGAGGTGATGAAAATAACCTACTAATTGCAATATATAATAACCAAAATCAAAGAACATATGTTGGGGTTAAATTAAAATAACCAAATGGACCTAAAGTCCAAAATAATATTAATTTCAGGTCCCACAGCATCAGGTAAATCTAAACTTGCATTAAAAATAGCTAAAAAATTAAATGGAGAAATTATCAATGCAGATAGTATGCAGGTTTATAAAGAATTAAATATATTAACTGCAAGACCTTCTAAAATTGATTTAAAAAAAATAGAACATCATTTATATGGTTTTAGAACTGTTAAAAAAGAATTTTCATCTGGTGAATGGTTAAAATTAGCAAAAAAAAATATAAAAAAAATTAGAGATAAAAATAAAATACCAGTTTTAGTTGGTGGTACCGGTCTTTATTTCAAAGCATTGACCAATGGATTAGTTAAAATTCCAAAAATACCAACTCCTATTCGTAATCAAGTAAGACTAATGCAAAATAGATTAGGTCAAAAAAAGTTCTATTTAGACCTTTTGAAATATGATCCGTCAGTAAAAAATAGAATTGATCCAACCGATGTTCAAAGGTCAATAAGAGCTTTTGAAGTTATTTCTTTTACAAAAAAATCAATCTTTGAATGGTATAAGAAAACAAAATCATCCTTTAAAAAAGATCAATTTGTAAAAATTTATGTTGACTATCCCAAAGATGAGCTAATTAATAAAATTTCCAAAAGAGTAGATCAAATGATTAAAAATGGAGCTATTGAGGAGGTTAAGGATTTTTATAAGCTTAATTTGAAGAGTGATAGCAATATCTTTAAGGTTATAGGGATAAGAGAGATAAAAGATTTTATTGATAAGAAAACTTCTATAAATGATTTAAAACAAAATATTGTTATAAAAACTAGACAATACGCCAAAAGACAGAGGACTTGGTCTAGAGGCCAGATGAATGATTGGCAAAAATTTGATGCCCAAACTCTATCAAAATTTATAAATAAATTATAATTTATCCTCACAATAACTTGACCAATGAGTACAACTTCAGCTAGATTGTCTGGATGCCAAAATTATATTCAGGAGCTGAGATAGTATTTAAATGTTTAAAGGATCAAAATGTTAGTCACATTTTTGGTTATCCTGGTGGAGCAGTTCTTCCAATTTATGATGAATTAAAAAATTTTAATTCTGTAAAACATATTTTAGTAAGGCATGAACAAGGTGCAGGGCACGCTGCTGAAGGTTATGCAAGATCAACTGGAAAACCAGGTGTATTATTAGTTACCTCAGGTCCTGGTGCAACAAATGCTGTTACTGCCTTAACGGATGCATATATGGACTCAGTCCCATTAGTTTGTATAACTGGACAAGTTCCAACACACTTAATTGGTACAGATGCATTTCAAGAATGTGATACAACAGGGATTACTAGACCTTGTACTAAACATAACTGGTTAGTAAAAGATGTTAATGATTTAGCTGAAATAATGCATAAAGCTTTTGAAGTAGCAACAACAGGTAGACCAGGACCAGTTTTAGTTGATATACCTAAAGATATTCAATTTCAAAAAGCAAAATATAAAACTTATACAAAAGCTAAAAAATTAAATGGCAAATCCCATGATAATTTTTCACAGAAAAATATTGATGACCTAATTGAATTAATAAGTAAATCGAAAAGACCAATTTTTTATACTGGAGGTGGAGTAATAAATTCAGGAACAAAAGCAAGTGAGCTATTAAGAGAACTTGTATATGCAACAGGCTTTCCAATAACCTCTACTTTACAAGGTCTGGGTTGTTTCCCTGCTGATGATAATCAATTTTTAGGAATGTTAGGTATGCATGGCACCTATGAAGCAAACAACGCTATGTATAGTTGTGACTTAATGATAAACGTTGGTGCAAGGTTTGACGATAGAATTACTGGTAAAATTGACGAGTTCTCTCCAAAATCAAAAAAAGTTCATATTGATATAGATCCATCATCTATAAATAAAAATGTAAAAGTAGATCTTGCAATTGTTGGAGACATTAAATCGGTTTTAACTACAACACTAAAAACTTTTAAAAAATCAAAAAAAAATTTTTTTAAATCAAATAAATATCAAATATCTAATTGGTGGAAACAAATTCAAAAGTGGAGATCTATAAGATCATTAGATTATATTGGAAGTGAAGAGACAATAAAACCACAGTATGCAATCGAAAGGTTGTACGAGCTAACTAAAGATAAAGACACATATATTACAACTGAAGTAGGTCAACATCAAATGTGGGCTGCTCAACACTATAAGTTCAATAAACCAAATAGATGGATGACTTCTGGAGGTCTTGGTACAATGGGGTATGGTTTACCCGCAGCTGTTGGAGTTCAGATTGCACATCCTAAAAAATTAGTTATTGATATTGCTGGAGAAGCTTCTGTTTTAATGACTATGCAAGAAATGTCTACAGCAGTGCAATACAATTTACCCATAAAAATATTTATTTTAAATAATGAATATATGGGAATGGTAAGGCAGTGGCAGGAATTGCTTCATGATAAAAATTATTCTGAAAGTTACACTGCTGCATTGCCAGATTTTGTTAAAATGGCTGAAGCTTATGGTTGTGTCGGCATAAGAGCTAAAACACCCGAAGAATTAGATGATAAGATCATTGAAATGTTAAACACAGATCGACCAGTTATATTTGATTGCCTTGTAGATAAACAAGAAAACTGTTTTCCAATGATACCTTCTGGAAAGCCTCATAATCAAATGTTACTTGGTCCTAAAGACCAAAAAGAAAAAAAGATCACTGGAAAGGGTAGAATACTCCTTTAATGGCTAACTCAAAATCAGCATATAGTTTTGCAGGAAAAAAACAGAAGCCTGATACTCATATTATAGTTGTGTGGGTAGATAATGAAGCTGGAGTTTTAGCTCGAGTAGTTGGTTTATTTTCTGGAAGAGGCTACAACATAGAATCTCTTGCAGTAGCTGAGGTTGATCAGAAGCAAAATATATCAAGAATAACAATTGTGACTACGGGTACACCACAAGTAGTAGACCAGATTAAACTTCAATTAAAAAAATTAGTTCCAGTCCATAAAGTAGCAGATTTTAAGAGAGAAGATAAAAATGTTATTTTTAAAGAAATGGCATTGTTTAAGTTTGTCGCAAACAATGGTAAATTAAATAAAGCTTTTGAAGCTTGTAAAAATTTTAACCCTGTAATATTAGATAAAACAAATAAATCAAAAGTTATACAAATTACAGCTTTAAGAAGAGAAATAGATAGTATGTCAAAAAATTTAAAAAAATTTGGTTTAGTGAGTGTTTCAAGAACAGGTGCAGTCGCTATGACAAGAGGATCAGAAATATTTAAATAAATTAAAAATTAAAGGAGACAAATTATGAAGATGTTTTATGAGAAAGATACTGATGTGAACTTAATTAAAGAAAAAAAAATTGCAATTTTTGGATATGGAAGTCAAGGACATGCTCACGCCCTTAATTTAAGAGATAGTGGAGTTAAAGAAGTTGTTGTAGCTTTAAGAGAAGGATCCTCAAGTATTGAAAAAGCAGAGTCCAAAGGTTTAAAAGTAATGAATTTATCTGATGCTGCAGAATGGGCAGATGTTGTAATGATCTTAACTCCAGATGAATTACAGGCAACAATATACAAAAATCATATAGAGCAACGTGTTAAAGAGGGAACATCAATTGCGTTTGCTCATGGTTTAAATGTTCACTATGATCTAATTAAAGCTAGAAAAGATTTAGATGTATTTATGGTTGCACCAAAGGGACCTGGACATTTAGTAAGGAGTGAATACGAAAAAGGTGGTGGTGTACCTTGTTTATTTGCTGTTCACCAAGATGGTTCTGGTAAAGCAAGAGATTTGGCAATGTCATATGCATCAGCTGTTGGAGGAGGTAGATCTGGAATAATTGAAACTACATTTAAAGATGAAGTAGAAACTGATCTATTTGGAGAACAAACAGTATTATGTGGTGGGCTTGTTGAATTAATTAAAAATGGATACGAAACTTTAGTTGAAGCTGGATATGAACCAGAAATGGCTTATTTTGAAACTGTTCATGAAGTGAAACTGATTGTGGATTTAATATATGAAGGTGGAATTGCTAATATGAATTATTCAATTTCAAATACAGCAGAATACGGTGAGTATCAGTCAGGTCCAAGAATAATTAAAAAAGATGAAACTAAGCAAAGAATGAAAGAAGTTTTAGCAGAAATTCAATCAGGTCAATTTACAAAAGAATGGATGGAAGAATGCAAAAATGGTCAAAAAAACTTTCTTGCAACTAGAGCTAAATTAGCAGAACACTCGGTTGAAAAAGTGGGCGCCGAACTTCGGGCTATGATGCCTTGGATTTCAAAAAAGAAACTTGTTGATAGCGATAAGAAGTAGATAAATTATTATATTATTTATTCTGAAATAGCCATTTTATTTTGCAATCTGAGCGTGAGCATGTATGATACATTTGCTTAAATTAATTAAATGACTGACAATAACAGAGTATACATCTTTGATACAACAATGCGTGATGGAGAGCAGTCTCCCGGCGCATCTATGAGTTTGGAAGAAAAAATTCAAATAGCCAGAGTATTTGATGAACTAGGAATAGATATTATTGAAGCTGGATTTCCAATTGCATCTCCAGGAGATTTTGAAGCTGTAACCGAAGTCAGCAAAATATTAAAAAAATCAATACCTGCAGGTCTAGCGAGACATTCAAAAAAAGACATTGATAGATGCAATGAGGCCCTAAAACATGCTCCAAGATTTAGAATTCATACTTTTATTTCCACAAGTCCTTTACATATGAAGCATAAGCTTAATAAATCGCCAGAAGAAGTTTATGAAGCGATAAAAGAAAATGTAACTTATGCAAGAAATTTTACTGATGATGTGGAATGGTCTTGCGAAGATGGTACCAGAACAGATATGGATTATATGTGTAAGACAGTGGAACTAGCGATTAAATGTGGTGCTAAAACGATTAATATCCCAGATACTGTTGGATATACTATACCCTCTGAATTTACAAAAATTATTGAGACTCTGTTAAATAAAGTTCCAAACATAGATAAAGCAATTCTTTCAACTCATTGTCATAATGATTTAGGTTTGGCAGTTGCTAATTCTTTGGCTGGTGTTCAAGCAGGAGCTAGACAAATTGAATGTACTATAAATGGCCTAGGAGAAAGAGCAGGAAATGCAGCTCTTGAAGAAGTTGTAATGGCTATGAAAACAAGACCTGATTTAATGCCATATGAAACTAGAATTGAAACTACTCTTCTAAGCAAAGCATCCAAGATAGTATCAAACGCCACAGGTTTTCCTGTCCAATATAATAAAGCTATTGTTGGAAAAAATGCTTTTGCTCATGAAGCAGGCATTCATCAAGATGGGATGTTAAAAAATAGGCAAACATACGAAATTATGACACCAGAGAGTGTGGGTGTAAAACAAACATCTCTTGTAATGGGTAAACACTCAGGTAGACATGCATTTAAAGATAAATTAACTAGCTTAGGATACCCAGATCTCACTGATGATGTTGTTGATAATGCATTTGCAAAATTTAAAATCTTAGCAGATAAAAAGAAACATGTTTATGATGAAGATATAATCGCTTTAATAGACGATAGTTTAATAACAGACAACAAAGTAAGCGCTATCAATTTGAAATCTTTAAAAGTATTTGCTGGCACAGGAGAACCTCAAAGAGCAGAAATGACATTAGATGTTTTTGGTGAAGTTAAAAAAGCATCAGAAACAGGCGATGGACCAGTTGATTCAATTTTTAAATGTATAAAAAAACTTTATCCGCATGAGGTAAATTTACAACTTTACCAAGTGCATGCGGTTACAGAGGGAACAGATGCTCAAGCCACAGTAAGTGTTAAAATTGAAGAAAATGGAAAAACAACTGTAGGACAAGCTGCAGATACCGACACTTTAGTTGCATCTGCAAATGCCTATATAAATTCACTTAATAAATTGATTATAAAAAGAGATAAAACAGCACCAGGGGCAAATATAGAAAATCAAAATTTTGAAAATCAAAAGATGAAAGGTATATAAAATGGCAATGTTCAGCAACTTAAAGAAATTGTGGAGTCAAGATATGGCAATAGATCTTGGTACAGCAAATACACTTGTAGTGTTAAAGGGCAAAGGTGTAGTTCTTAATGAACCATCAGTAGTTGCGGTTGTTGAAAATAGAGGAAAAAAATCAGTTTTAGCTGTTGGAGATGAAGCAAAGACTATGCTTGGAAGAACACCAGGAAACATTCAAGCAATAAGACCTTTGAGAGACGGTGTTATTGCAGATTTCGTTGTTACTGAAGAGATGATTAAACACTTTATTAAAAAAGTTCACAAAAAAACATTAGCTAATCCAAGAATTTTAATTTGTGTACCAACTGGCTCAACACCAGTTGAAAGAAAAGCAATTCAAGATAGCGCCCTTGCAGCGGGAGCTCGTAAAGTTAATTTAATTGAAGAGCCAATAGCTGCAGCAGTTGGGGCTGGATTACCGATATCAGAGGCAACAGGATCAATGGTTGTTGATATAGGTGGGGGAACAACTGAAATTGCAGTTTTATCATTAGGTGGTGTTGTATATTCTGAGTCGTTAAGAGTAGCAGGTGATGCAATGGATAATGCTTTAAAAGAATATATGAGAGAAGAGTATAATTTAATGATTGGTGATAGTACTGCAGAAAAAATAAAAAAAGATATCGGTACAGCTATCCCAACAAACAATAATACATATGCAGTTAAAGGTAGAGATTTGAGATCAGGAACTCCCAAAGAAGTAAATATTTCAGAAGAAGATACCGCAGAAGCATTAAATCCAATTCTAAAAGATATAGTATCTGCAATAAAAAAAGCTTTAGAGAATACTCCACCAGAGTTATCTGCTGATTTAGTTGATATGGGCTTAACCCTTACAGGCGGTGGTTCTCTTTTAAATAATATAGATAAAAGATTTTCCAAAGAAACAGGTCTTCCAGTAAATGTTGCCGATGATCCTTTATCTTGTGTTGCAATTGGAACAGGAAAAGCATTAGATCAAGCGGAAACTTTTTCATCTGTATTGACTGAGTATTAATTAAAATGTCTAGAGAAATGGGCAGAGATGATTTTGTTATATCTGCTCGTTCTGTTTTTTTAAAAAAGAGAAATAGACAAAAATTCTCACTGTTAACTTTAATTATTACCTCTATAATAATACTTTCTTTAGAGTACTTTAAATCTGGCCCAATAAATCAAGCAAGATTAATTACAAAAGACATAATTATAAAGTCATCGTATGTTGCTTCAATTCCTTTTAAATCAATTACGAAGACTTATTACTCTTTTATAGATCATCTTAATATGTACGATGAATATGAAAAACTCAAAATCGAGCAGAAAAAAAATAAAAGTTTAATTCTTGAAAGCAATTTTTTTAAAGAAGAAAATCAAAGATTAAAAAAATTAATAGATGAAAAAAATCTTTACAAAGAAGATTTCCATATCACTAAAGTTTTATTAGATCAAAAAAGTCCTTATCTAAGATCCATGCTAATCAATAAAGGATTTAAGCATGGAATTAAATTGGGTGCTGCGGTTAGAAGTAATTCATATTTTATTGGTAAGGTTGTAGATAGCAACTATCTTACTTCAAGAATATTACTTATAAGTGATTTGAATAGTAAAATTCCTGTTATTATTGAACCCGGGGCTGTCAGCGCAATTTTATCTGGAACTGGTGATAATAAGTTAGGAAAAATTGAATATTTACCGGAAAATAATAATATAAAAGATGGAAATGTGGTTTATACGTCTGGAGCAGACGGAATAATTTCTTCAGGCATACCTGTTGGAAAAATAGTTATTGATAATGACCATGCAAAAGTGAAATACTTTTCAGATTTTACACAAATTGAATTTGTGAAGGTTTATTACAAAAAGTGAGCATACCAAATAAATTTTATTCAAGTATACTCTCAATATTTCCTCTTCTTATTTTAATTGTTTCTATTTTATTGAGCTCAAAATATAATTTTACATATAGTGGCCATAATCTAAGTTTTAATATTAGTTACCTTTTGATTTTTTATTGGAGTTTAAAAAAACCAAATTATTTAGGCTTAGGTTTCATTTTTTTAGCGGGTATATTAAATGATGTAATTCAAGATAATCCTTTAGGTATTTCTTCAATTGAGTATTTGTCTCTTTGTATAATTACTGGTTTTGCAAGATCTAGAATAATATTACAAAATTTATTTTATGATTGGGTATTTTTTTTAATTTCAATTTTAATTGCAGGATCAATTAATTATATTATACTAGTTTATATATTTAATGTTCCAATCATATATAACAGCTTGTTATTAGGATTATTTGCTACATTTCTTTTATATCCTTTACTTGCCAAAATATTAAGTTGGATTGATAATATTGTTCAATTGAGTGGCAATGATAAAAAGAAATAATAATTTAGATAAAAATAAGACTATTAATCGAAGACTTTTCATTTTAGGAACAGCAAAAGCTGGTTTGTTAGGATTAATAACCTCAAGATTATATAACCTTCAAATATCTGAAAAAAAAAAATATGAGTTATTATCTGATAAAAATAGATTTAGAGAGTGGAAAACGCCACCTAAAAGAGGTGTAATTACAGACTTTTACAATAATGTAATTGCTGACAACAAAAGAGTTTATCAGGTTCATCTTTCTTTAGATGAAACAAAAGATTTTAATAACTCTATATTTAAATTAAAAAATATAATTAATTTAAGTGATGATGAATTAAGTAAAATTTACGAAAAAAAACAGAAAATTAAGCCTTGGGATACTATCGTAGTCTCTGAAAATTTATCTTGGGAAAAATTCTCAAAATTAAATCTTTATTTACATGAAATAGAGGGGGCGAAACCAGTTTTATCCACTTCCAGGTATTATCCTTATTCAAATGATTTAGTTCACATTGTTGGATATGTGGGTGATGCTAGCCCAGATGACATAATAAAGAATGAAAAGATTGAGAAAAATTTTGTTCCAGGTTTGAAAGTTGGAAAAATAGGAATAGAAAATTCAACAGATCAAATATTAATTGGAAATTATGGTATCAAAAGATATGAGGTAAACTCGTCAGGAAAAAAAATTAGAGAAATCAGTTATAAAAAAGAAACTCAAGGAGAAAATCTTAGAACAACAATTGATTTAGAGGCACAAAAACTCGCACAAAAACTTCTTGAAAATAAAGCTGGATCCATTTGTGCTATGGATATTTATAGTGGCGAAATAATAGCAATGGCATCTTCGCCTACCTATGATCCAAATAAATTTACATACGGTATAAATAAAAAAGATTGGAATGAGATTAAAAATAATAAATTAAGACCACTAGTTAACAAGTCAATAGCAGGTTTATACTCGCCAGGTTCTACTATAAAACCACTAGTAGCTCTTGCTGCTTTAGAATACGGAATTATAAATCCTAACCTCAAAATCAAATGCAAAGGTCATGATCATCCCTATGAATTATATGGTCAGAAATATCATTGCTGGAAAAAAAATGGTCACGGCATAATGAGCTTAAGAAATGCTATAAAGCAATCGTGTGACATTTATTTTTATGAAGTAGCAAGATTACTTGGAGTAGATAGGTTATCGATTATCGCCAAAAGATACGGTTTAGGCTCAAAAGTACTAGAAAATATCTTTTCTGAAGAAAAAAAGGGTCTCGTTCCATCTACTAAATGGAAAAAACAAGTTTTAGAGCAATCTTGGTATCTTGGTGAGACTGTTATCACAGGAATTGGACAAGGATATATACAAACAACTCCTCTACAACTTTGCTTGATGACTGCTCAGCTAGCAAATGGTGGATTTAAAATTAAACCAAATATAATTTATAATAGCAATTTTAATTATGAAGAAATTTTATCAAAAATCGAGTCTGAGAAAAATAAACCCTCAAAAGCAAATATATTAAAAGATAAAAATATAAATCTTTACGAAAAATTATATAAAAATCCAAAAAATATCAAAATTGTTCTTGATGCAATGTATGGATCAACAAATGAACAATTTGGTACATCATATAGATCAAGACATGTAGATAAAAAATATAGGTATGCTGGAAAGACAGGTACCTCGCAAGTAAGAAGAATCACTGATGAGGACAGAGAACTAGATTTAGATACATCTGAAATTGAATATAAAAATAGAGACCATGCATTGTTTGTAGCATTTGCTCCTTATGACAAGCCAAAATACGCCATAAGTGTTTTGGTTGAACATGGTGGGTCTGGTAGTAAAGCAGCAGCACCTCTAGCAAATAAATTGATTAAAAAAATTATAGATAGAGATAAAGATAGAGAAATAAAAAGGAAAGAACTAAAAATTATATAATGATCTACTCAACTTTAAATTCAAATTATTCTTTTGTTGATAAATTAAAATCTGTAGATTATTTTTTAATTTTTTTAGTTTTATTAATTGGAGCTATTAGCGTTTTTTCAATTCATTCAACAGAAAGTGGAGATTTTTCGTTTTATACAAAAAATCATTTAATAAGATTAATTGCATTTTTCTCGTTATTCTTGGCCTTGTCATTTGTAAGAGTTTCAACTTGGTATAGACATGCCTATATATTTTATTTATTTGGTCTTTTACTTTTGTTATTAGTTATTTTTTTTGGAATTTCAGCCTCTGGTTCTAAGCGTTGGATCAACTTATTTGTATTCAATCTTCAACCATCTGAACTTATGAAAATTGCAGTTATTGTTTGCTTTGCTAGATATTATCATAGGATACAAAGTACAGATATCGAAAGTTATAAATATCTGCTGCAACCAATAATACTTTTATTGATACCTTGTTATTTAGTAATCACTCAACCAGATTTAGGAACTGCTATTTTAATAGCAGGTAGTGGAATAGCTATAATTTGGTTAGCGGGTTTAAACATAAAATATTTTATTTATTCTGGTCTCTTGCTTCTTGTATCTTTACCATTTATTATTTCAATTTTAAAACCATACCAAAAATCAAGAATTTTAACTTTTTTTAATCCTGAAAGAGATCCTTTAGGTGCAGGTTATCAAATTATTCAGTCTAAAATAGCTATTGGTTCTGGCGGTATGCATGGAAAGGGTTTCTTACAAGGTACTCAGAGTTATCTGGAGTTTTTGCCAGAAAAACATACAGATTTTATATTTACTCTCTTCTCAGAGGAATTTGGATTTATAGGTTCAATATTACTGATATTTTTATATGCATTGTTGATTTATAGGATTATCAAAATAGGATTTTCTTGCAGGAGTTTTTTTGCAAAACTATATTGCTTTGGTTTTTCAACAGCTCTTTTCTTATATGTATTTGTGAATATAGCTATGGTTGTAGGATTATTGCCAATTGTAGGAGCTCCATTACCAATTATGTCTTATGGAGGCTCATCAATGCTTTCTATTATGATCGGCTTAAGTATTGTGATGAGCTGTAAAATTTATAGCCAGGAAATAATATCAAATTGAACTTATTGCCTATCTTGATATCAGCCGCGATCAAATATCATATATAATTTCGATCAACTCCATCTATATTTAATTAATGTCTGATAAAAAATTTAAAATTGGTATTGTTGGTGCAGGCATTCAAGGAGTATGTAATGCTCTTTTTCTTCAAAAAAAAGGATATCAGGTAATACTTTTTGACAGGGATGAGCCTGGTAATGCTGCATCTTATGGGAATGCAGGACATTTCTCACCTTATGCATCAGTCCCATTAAACAGACCAGACATTTTATCTGATGTGCCGGCAATGTTGATGAGTTCGCGAGGACCCCTTGCTTTAAAATGGAATTATGTACCAAAAATCATTCCATGGTTTTCGAGATTCATGGTTAACTGCACAAAAGATAAAATGATGCATACTGCAAAATATATGCATCAAATTCTAGACCAATCATTAATTGCATACGATGAATTATTTGACGAAATAGATTTAGAGGGTTTGGTAGAGAGTAATGGGATACTTTATATTTGGAATGAAAAAAATTTAAAAAGCAGAGAGCTAGAAATTAAAATTAGAGATGAATTAGGTGTTAAACAAAAAGTTGTAAATAAGAAGGAAATACATGATCTAGAACCAAACCTAAAACCTATTTACTCTGGTGGAGTATTCTATGATTATGCAAGGCATGCAAGAAATCCAAAAAAAATTCTAGTAAAATTATTTGAAAATTTTGTAAAAAAAGGTGGAAAATTTCTTAAACTAAATATTCAAGATGTTAATTTTGATGAAGGTAAACCAGTATTAAGATCTGAAACACAAAGGTTTGTATTTGATAAATTAGTAATAGCCTGTGGGGCTTTCTCCAAAAGACTTACTGACAAATTACATGAAAAAATTCCTTTAGATACAGAAAGAGGGTATCATGTTCATTTCAAAGACTTAGATCATTTAATTTCAAGACCAGTCGTGAACTCAAACAGAGGCTTTGGAATGTCTCCAATGGATCAAGGTTTAAGAGTGGTGGGAACTGTTGAATTTGGTGGTTTAGAAAATGCGCTATCTAAAAATAGAATAAAAAATTTAATTTTAAATGCTAAAGAAATGCTTGATGGTTTACCTGAACATAAAGATGAATGGCTAGGTTTTAGGCCAACTTTACCAGACTTTTTACCAGTGATTGGACCATCAAAAAATTATGAAAATGTATACTATTCATTTGGTCATCACCATTTAGGATGGACTTTAGGTGCAATATCTGGAAAAATAGTTTCAGGGATGATTGCAAATGAAAATACTAATATGGATTTAAAACCATATAGTTCAGTCAGATTTGCATAGTAAAGTTATATAGTGTGGATATTAAACTTGAGGATAAATATAAATTAATTGAAGGTACTAGATTCTTAACTGGTGCCCAAGCATTGGTTAGAGTTCCTATCGTTCAGGCTAGAAGAGATAAAAAAAAAAATCTAAACACCGCATGCTATATTTCTGGTTACAGGGGCTCACCACTTGGCGGTTATGATCAACAAATAATAAAAAATAAAAAATACTTGAATGAAAATAATATTTTCTTTCAACCTGGAATTAATGAAGAACTAGCTGCAACCTCCTTATGGGGTACACAGCAGGTTAATCTCAGAAAAAAAGATAAATATGACGGTGTATTTGGCATTTGGTATGGCAAAGGACCAGGCGTCGATAGAGCGGGGGATGCATTAAAGCATGTAAACTTAGCAGGTACCTCAAAGTTTGGTGGCGTTATAGCTCTTATGGGAGATGATCACATCTGCGAATCTTCTACAACTTCCCACCAAAGTGAATTTGCGATGATCGATGCAATGATCCCTTTTTTTAATCCAAGTGGTGTTCAAGAAATATTAGATTATGGGATAATTGGAATTGAATTATCTAGAAAAAGTGGTTGTTGGGTTGGTATTAAGTGTGTTCATGACAATGTCAGTTCAGGCGCAACAGTTGATTTAGATGAAAACAGAGTTGTTCTTAAAGATATCTCTGAAGAAAATTATCCATCCGATGGATTAAATATAAGATTGAAAGATACAGCTCAAGAAAAAGAATATCGCTTACATCATCATAAATTAAAATACGTAAAAGATTATTGTAAAGTAAACAATCTAAACAGATTAATTTTTGACTCGGAAAAACCTAGAATTGGAATAATTAGTACAGGAAAATCTTTCTTAGATACTAAGCTTGGACTTGAAAAAATTGGAATAAATAAAGAAATCGCAAATAAGATAGGAATTAAATTTCTTAAAATTGCTATGCCTTGGCCATTAGAGGAAACAGTAATTGAAAATTTTGCGGAAAATTTGGACAAAATCATAGTAGTTGAAGAAAAAAGATCAATTATTGAAACACAAGTAAAAGAAATCTTATTTAATAAAAACCTAAAAGTAAAAGTAATTGGAAAAAAAGATGAGAATAGTAACGATCTGTTTTTTTCGTCTGGAGCTCTAGATCCAGGAGAGATTGGGTTGAAAGTCTACGAAATAATAAAATATCTACAATTACCAGATGACGTGAATAATTGTTTAAAAGAATTGAAATCTTTAACTGAGTCAACAAATTCAAATATTTCCTTAAAAAGAGTCCCACATTTTTGCTCAGGTTGTCCTCACAACACTTCAACTAGAATTCCAGAAGGCAGTAGAGCGATAACTGGGATTAGTTGTGCTTATCTTGTTGAACATATGGAAAGAGATAATGAGGGCTTTTCTCAGATGGGATCTGAAGGAGCTACATGGGTAGGAGAGTCAGTTTTTAGTAACACTGACCATGTTTTTCAAAATATGGGAGATGGGACTTATATACATTCAGGAATACTTTCGATTAGACACGCAGTTGCAGCAAAAACTAAAATGACATTTAAGATTTTATATAATGATGCCGTTGCATTAACTGGAGGACAAGCATTAGATGGTTTGCCAACAGTTGCTCGAATGTCCAAACAGCTTGAGGCAGAAGGAGTTGAAGAAATAGCAATAATTACAGATGAAATACAAAAGTATGGTGACACGGGAGGCTTTGCCAAGAATTCAAAAGTTTATGATAGAAAAAACATTATAGATGTTCAAATTGAATTGAGTAAAGTTAATGGAACAACTGTAATAATTTATGACCAAACTTGTGCAGCAGAGAAAAGAAGAAGACGAAAAAAAGGTATATTAGAGGAACCAAAGAAAAAAATTTTCATTAATAAAGATTTATGTGAAGGGTGTGGAGATTGTGGAATACAATCTAATTGTGTTTCAATCGCACCAGTTGAGACTGAGTATGGAAGAAAAAGACAAATCGACCAATCATCTTGCAACAAAGATTATACATGCGTTGATGGGTTTTGCCCTAGCTTTGTAAGTCTTGAGGGTGATATATCACTTAAAAAAAATTACGACGAAACCCTTATAAATAAAATAAATTCAAAAATTGAGGATCCAATACTACCCGAAATAAATAAATCCTATGGAATAATGGTTGCTGGTATTGGAGGAACTGGTGTTGTTACAATTGGAGCAGTACTTGCAACAGCTGCTCAAATAGATGGCAGAGGATCTGGCGTTCTTGACATGACTGGGCTAGCACAAAAAGGTGGAGCTGTAAAAAGTTTCTTAAGAATTTTTGAAAAACCAGAAGATGTTGGAGCAATCAGATTATCGTACGGGGATACAAACTTACTCTTGGGATTTGATTTACTTGTTTCAAATGATTTAGAAATAATAAAAACTTTGGATAAACAAATTTCAAAACTTATAATCAATACAGATGAAGTAATGCCAGGAGATTTTACACGGGATAAAGATTTTTATTTGCCATTTGAGGAAATGCGAAATAATTTAATTAATATAGTAGGACTAGAGAATATTAAATTTATATCATCAAATAAAATTACATCTAAGATCTTAGGAAATTCAATATTATCAAATATGTTTAATGTTGGGGTTGCATATCAATCAGGCCTAATACCAATTTCAGCTTCATCAATTGAAAAAGCAATTGAATTAAATGGTGCAAGCGTAAAAGATAATATAGATGCCTTCAGATTTGGCAGACACTACAAAAATTTAAAAGAAGAAGTAAATAGCATAATTAAAGACGAACCTGAGATCTTAGAGGGTTTTGATGCCAAATATCAGAATAGATTAGAATTTTTAGAAGACTATCAAAATACAAAATATGCTCAAAAATATAACGATTTGGTAAGTTATGCGAAAAAGATAGATAAAAATGTTGGAAATGGAAGTCAATTCTCAACAGCAGTCTTAAAAAATTATTTTAAGCTAATGGCTTACAAGGACGAGTATGAAGTATCTAGATTAATGACAAGTAAAAAATTTGTAGATGATATAAATAAAAACTTTGAAGGAAACTTTGATTATAATTTTTATTTAGCCCCACCAATTTTCAGTAAAAAAAGCAAAGTGGATGGTAAATTAATAAAAATAAAATTTGGTGGTTGGTTATTTAATGTGTTTAAATTGCTTTCAAAATTTAAATTTTTAAGGGGTACAAAATTTGATCCATTTGGTTATTTAGATGAAAGAAAAAAAGAGAGAGAGTTAATAAGAGATTATAAGCAAACCATTGTTGATATTGGATCAAAAATAAATAAATCAAACTATGATACAGCTGTTAAAATAGCATCAATACCTGATCAAATAAGAGGATTTGGACATGTTAAGGAAAAGAATATAAAAGAAGCTATAAACTATAGAACAAATTTACTAAATTCTTTTCATGAAAACACTTAGGCCACTTTATTTAGCCTCTTTTTATTTGGTTCTAGCTTGTTTATTTTGGGCAGGTAATTTTATAGTAGGAAAAGCAGCAAGTATTATTGACATTCCTCCGATATCTTTAAATTTTTATAGATGGTTTTTGGCTTGGTTAGTTTTGCTCCCATTCACCTATAAAGAGTTGTTAAATAACAGAAAAATTATATTTGATAATATTTTTTTGTTTTCACTCTTAGGAATTTTAGCCGTAACAGTTTTTAATTCAGCTCTTTTTTACTCTCTGAGACATACACAAGTTATTACTGGGGTACTTATGATTTCAACCGTACCAGTTATGATTATATTATTTTCATCTTTGCTTAGAATTGAGAAAACAAATTTATTTCAAATAATAGGAGTATTTCTCTCACTTACAGGTGTTTTGTTTATAATAACTAAAGCAAACTTAAATAATTTATTAAATTTATCATTTAATAAAGGAGATATTTTTGCATTAATTGCAATGTTTGCGTGGTCACTTTATTCGGCTCTTTTGAAAAAAAAAGAATTCAATCTATCTCCAATTTCTCTATTACAGGTCGTTATTTCTTTTGGAGTAATTTTTCTTATACCCATGTATTTTATTGATTATAGTTTGGGTAGTATAATTAAATTACAATCCTCTTTTTATTTAGTTTTATTCTATGTCGTTTTTTTTCCTGGTCTAATCTCATTTTTATTTTGGATAAAAGGTGTTAAGCTTATCGGTGCAAATAGATCTGGAGTTTTTCTTCATTTGATGCCAATTCTAGGTGCAATAATGGCTATGATAATTTTCAATGAAAAAATTTTATTTTATCATTTCTTGGGTGCAATTTTTATAATTGCTGGTATTACAATCTCAAATAAAAAAACTCAAAATGCTTAAAGTAGCCATTTTAGACGACTATCAAAACGTAGCTCAAGAATTTATAGATTTGAAAAATCTTTCATCAAAGTTTGATATTGAGATTTTTAGCGAACCTTTTGAAAATGAGGACGATGCCATAGAAAAATTAAAAGAATTTGAAGCTCTGCTTATTATGAGAGAAAGAACATTAATTACTGCAAATCTTATTAAAAGTTTGAAAAAACTAAAATATATTTCTACAAGCGGAATGAGAAATAAAGCCATAGATCTTGGAGCAACAAAAAAAGCTAAAATCCTTGTTACTGGAACAGAAATAAACTCAAACCCTACGTGTGAACTAACATGGGCATTAATTTTAGGGCTAGCTAGAAATATAAAAGTGGAAGTTGATAACATGTATCAAGGCTATTGGCAGACAACAGTGGGAGTTGAATTAAAAGGAAAAATTCTTGGTCTTATTGGCTTAGGAAAAGTTGGATCTCAAGTTGCCAAAATTGGAAAAGCGTTTGGTATGCAAGTAATGGCATGGAGTGAAAATCTTAGCTTAGATAAATGTAAAGAGCTTGATGTTTTGCCTTCAAGCAAAGAAGACATAATCCAAAATTCTGATTTCATATCAATTCATGTACAGGGAGGAGAAAGATATAAAGGTTGTTTTAAACTTGCTGAGTTTGATAAAATGAAAAAAACAGCCTTTTTGATTAACACCTCAAGAGGTCCAATTGTAAATGAAGATGATTTGATTATAGCACTTTCAACTAATCTAATCGCTGGTGCTGGAATTGATGTTTATGATAAAGAGCCTTTGCCTGCTGGTCACAAATTAAGATTTGTACCTAATGCACTTTTACTTCCACACGTAGGTTATGTAACAGCTGAAAATTATTCTATTTTTTATACACAAATGATTGAAAATTTAGAAGCTTGTGTTGCCGGTAAGCCTATAAGAGAAATAAAGTAAAGTGGAATTGCCAGTTGTAAATCATCCAGATTATGAAGCAAAGATTGGTGATGATAACAAATTTCCAATTAAAAAGTTTGGCGAATTAGCAAATTTTCTTAAAAATGAAAAAGTAGTTAAAAAATTTTATAAACCTGAGCCATGTTCAATTGATACACTTAAAGAGGTTCACTCGGAGGAGTATATTTTAAAAATTAAAAAAAAAACATTAGAGGAAACATTAGTTAAAAAAATAGGCTTTCCTTTAGTTGATAGTGTTGTGAGAAGGTCTTTAGTTGCAACAGGTGGAACCGTGTTAGCTTCTAAATTGGCCATTAATTATGGAATAGCTTGTAATACCGCTGGTGGAAGTCACCATGCAATTTATGACGAGGGAGCAGGATTTTGTGTTTTTAACGATGTAGCTGTTGCTGCAAAATATCTTTTAAATAGAGGATTGGCTAATAAAATTCTCATTCTTGATCTAGATGTACACCAAGGAAATGGAAACGCAGAAATATTTAAAGATGAAAATAATGTTTTTACTTTTAGCATGCACTCAAAAGTAAATTACCCTCCTATAAAGTCAAAAAGTGATTTAGATGTTGAGCTCGAGCAAGACATGGAAGATGTTCAATACTTAGATATTTTAAAAAAAAATTTAATTTTTTTAAACGATTTCAATTTTGATTTTGTATTTTATATTGCAGGAGTTGATATTCATTTAGGTGATAGATTAGGCAAGTTAAAAATTACTGACATAGGAATAAATAAGAGAGATGACATGGTTATTAGAAACTTTTTTGAAAAAAGAATTCCTATTTGTGGAGTTTTAGGCGGTGGTTATAATAAAGATTTTGAAAAACTTGTTGAATTACATGCAAGTTTACATAAAAATTGTGCAAAATATTTAAATGACAAAAAATAACCCAAATTTATCAGATCAACAAAAAAAAGTTTTATTTGAAGAAGCAACAGAGCCACCAGGCTCAAGCGAATTAAATCATGAAAAAAGAGAGGGTGCCTATCATTGTGCTAATTGTGGAGTAAAGTTGTTTGACTCAAATACTAAATATGAAAGTGGATCTGGCTGGCCTTCATTCTATGAATCTTTGCCTGATGCATTTGAAACCACAACCGATTATCACATTGGTTATGCTAGAACCGAATATCATTGCAAGAATTGTGGAGGTCATCATGGTCATATATTTGACGACGGTCCACAACCCACGGGCAAAAGATACTGCAATAACGGTGTTTGCTTGGTTTTTAAACCAAATAAATAATACAAACTTAAAATTATCTTGTTAAATTTTCTTGTCCAATATAGGTTTTTATAAATACATGATATGAAAAAAATACTTTTGGTCTCATTTCTCGTTTTATTTACAAGTAATTTGAGCGCAGATGTATCCAATAATATTTCACGATATATATCTAATTTAATCCCTGGTGAGGGTGATACAGAGGTTAGTATTGATTTAAGAGAAAATAATAAACCCGATTATAGTATTCTTACAGTAAGAGAGATTGAAAAAACTGAAAATGGAAATTTTTTTTCTCAGTTATCTTTATTTAATACAGAAAAAGATAATGATGAAAGAATTGTAGCTAATATTGGCTTAGGTAAAAGATCATTAAGCCAAGACAATTCGCTAATGACTGGTTTCAATGTTTTTCTCGATTATGATGATGCTGGAAACTTAAGATCTAGTTTTGGTTTAGAAGCAAGAAGTGCAGTTTTAGAATTTATGTACAATTATTATTTTGGACTAGATGATGCGTCAGATGAAAAAGTTTTAGATGGATACGAATTAGGTTTGGCATCACAAATTCCTTATCTACATTGGGCAGATGTATTTATTAATACTTATGAATGGGAAGGTGTTTCTAGAGACGATGTAAAAGGTACAAAAATTGGATCAGAATTATTATTAAGTCCAACATTAAATCTAGAAATTGCGTATGATGATAAAGACAAAAAGGGATTAGAAGATGAGTGGTATGCAAAAATAATGTTTGTTCATCCTCCAAGAAATAAAAATTCTTTACAAGATGGTTTCATAAGTGCAAATACATGGAGAGATCAAAAAGATATGTCTGGTCAATTGTTAACAAAAGTAAAACGTAATAATAAAATTTTTGTAGAATTTAATGGTAAATCAACAATATCGAGAGCTGATTAATGAAAATGACTTTTAGAATATTAATTTTCGTAAAAATCATAATGTTCTTTTCAATCTCAACTTTGCATGCTGCAAGCACAACTGGCCTTGCAAGTGTATACA
>CACKGK010000007.1 GCA_902599665.1 uncultured Pelagibacteraceae bacterium
CGCAACTTATGATGAAAGAGAAAAAGATGTTTTGCAAGCAACAGTAAGCTGGCCTTTTCAATTTGGGGGAAAGAACAAGTCTAATATAAATAAAAATCTTCAAGTTAAAGGGATGAAAAAATTACTTCTTGAAAACGCTTTTAGAAATAACACACAAGGTGTTACTGCCGCCTGGTCTACTTTAGAGTCATCTAAAAGCCTGTTAAGAGCTGTTCAATCACAAGTTAAAGCTGCTGAAATTGCAAATGAAGGAATCAGTTTTGAGTATGAGAGTGGTTTGAATAGATCAACCTTTGATGTACTTCAATCTAGATCAAATTTGATTAATGCAAAAATAAATCTTGCAGAAGCTGAAAGAAATTACTTATTAGCTCAATACAGATTATTAAAATCAGCTGGTTTATTAAACAGCGACTATTTAAAACTTAGATAAATAAACACTTTTAAACACAAGATTAAAAAAATATTGCTAATGAGAACAAAATGTGTACATTTATTTTCATGATTCGAATGTTTAAAAACGTAAAAAAAGAGGCAAAAAATGACTAAAAATAACTTAAAAGTGGTTAAAACCGCTAAAGATAAAGAATTGGAAAATAAAGAGAAAAATAAAGCATTAGACGCAGCAATTAGCCAAATCACAGATAGCTTTGGAAAAGGTTCTGTAATGAAGCTTGGAGAACAGAAAGCTATGGATGTTGAGTCTATTTCAACTGGATCTTTAAGTCTCGATCTAGCACTTGGAATAGGTGGACTGCCAAAAGGAAGAATTATTGAAATCTATGGACCAGAGTCATCTGGAAAAACCACTCTGGCTTTACAAGTAGTCGCTGAAGCACAAAAGGCCGGTGGAATTTGTGGATTTGTTGATGCAGAGCATGCATTAGATCCAGTTTACGCAAAGAAATTAGGTGTTAATACTGAAGAATTACTTATTTCTCAACCAGACACAGGAGAACAGGCTTTAGAAATAACAGATACTTTAATTAAATCTGGCTCGATGTCAGTGCTTGTTGTAGACTCTGTAGCTGCTTTAACTCCAAGAGCAGAGATAGAGGGTGATATGGGAGATCATCATGTTGGTCTCCAAGCAAGACTAATGTCACAAGCACTAAGAAAATTGACAGGTTCAATTTCTAGAACTAACACAATGGTTATTTTCATTAACCAAATTAGAATGAAAATTGGCGTTATGTTTGGAAGTCCAGAAACAACATCTGGTGGAAACTCTCTGAAATTCTATTCTTCAGTTAGAATGGATATTAGAAGAATTGGTGCAATCAAAGATAAAGAACAAATTATTGGAAATACAACGAGAGTTAAAGTTGTAAAAAATAAAGTTGCTCCACCATTTAAAGTTGTTGAATTCGATTTAATGTATGGAAAAGGAATTAGTAAAGTAGGGGAACTAATCGACCTTGGTGCCAAAGCAGAGATTGTTGAAAAGTCAGGTGCTTGGTACGCATATAAAGGTGAAAAAATTGGTCAAGGTAGAGAGAATGCTAAACTTTACCTTGAGCAAAATCCAAAAGCTGCAGCTGAGATTGAAATGGCTATCAGAGAAAAAGCTGGTGTTATCTCAAAAAAGATAGAGGGAAATCCTTTAAGTGAGGAAAAGGTTGAAGCTCAGAAAAAAGAGGAAGAAGTTCCTACTAAAAAAAATTAGCAGATAACTTTTAGTTATTAAAAAAAGGCGCTCAATTGGGCGCCTTTTTTCCCTTCAGAAATGTAGACATCATAATAAAATGCTGTATTTTGTTTGAATATGGCTAAAACATTAAATGAAATAAGATCCACATTCTTAGAGTATTTTGAAAAAAATGATCATAAAATAGTTGAGTCTAGCAATCTAGTTCCAAATAACGATCCAACATTAATGTTTGCCAACTCTGGGATGGTACAATTTAAAAATGTGTTTACTGGTCTAGAAAAAAGAGATTATCAAAGAGCCACTACATCTCAAAAATGTGTAAGAGCTGGCGGAAAGCATAATGATTTAGAAAATGTTGGCTATACACCAAGACACCATACATTTTTTGAAATGCTAGGGAACTTTTCTTTTGGAGATTACTTTAAAGAAAGAGCTATTGAACTTGCTTGGAATTTAATAACAAAAGAATTTGGATTAAACAAAGATAGACTTTATGTAACTGTCTATCATGATGATGACGAAGCCTTTAATTATTGGAAAAAAATCGCTGGTTTAAGTGAAAATAAAATTATCAGGATAGCAACATCAGATAATTTTTGGTCTATGGGTGAAACTGGACCTTGTGGCCCTTGTTCTGAAATATTCTATGATCACGGAGATCATCTTGATGGTGGGTTGCCTGGAACAAAAAATGAGGATGGGAATAGATACATAGAAATTTGGAATTTAGTTTTTATGCAATTTGAACAAATTTCAAAAGATAAAAGAATAAATCTACCAAAGCCGTCAGTTGATACAGGTATGGGCCTTGAGAGAATTGCTGCATTACTTCAAGGCACCCATGACAATTATGAAACAGATCATTTTAAAAAAATAATAAATTCTACAGCAGAAATTTTAAAAGTTAATCCAAATAAAGAAAATTTAGCAAGTTTTAGAGTTATAGCAGATCATTTACGCGCTAGCTCATTTTTAATTGCTGAGGGAGTTTTACCATCAAATGAAGGTAGAGGCTATGTATTAAGAAGAATAATGAGAAGAGGAATGAGACACTCCCACTTACTTGGTTCTAAAGAGCCAATTTTTTTTAATGTATTTAAAACTCTTAAAGATGAAATGAAAGGTAATTACTCAGAAATAGAGAGAGCAGAATCATTAATTAAAGAGACACTAAGAATGGAAGAGGAAAAATTTTTAGTTTTATTAGATAGGGGTATAAAAATACTAAATGATGAAATAACAAAAATAGATAAAGTTTTGTCAGGAGAAGTAGCTTTTAAGCTTTATGATACTTATGGTTTTCCACTAGATTTAACACAAGACATTCTAAAAAGTAAATCATTAAAAATTGATAGCGAGAAATTTCAAATTTTAATGAAGGAAAGTAAAGAACTTGCAAAGAAAAACTGGAAGGGCTCAGGAGATAGTGCTGTTGATGATATTTGGTTTTCAATCAAGGATAAATTAGGTGCCTCAGAATTTTTAGGATATGAGACTGATCGAGCAGAAGGTATTATTCTTGCATTGTTAAAGGACAACAAAGAGGTTGATGAACTTAATGAAAATGATGAAGGGATGATTATTGTAAACCAAACTCCTTTTTATGGTGAGTCAGGTGGACAAGTTGGAGATACTGGACAAATAATTGCTGGAAACTTCAAGTTTGAAATATCAGATGTACAAAAGAAGTTGGGAGATTTATTTGTGCATTATGGAAAAGTTAAATCAGGTAACATTAAGGTTAAAGACCAGGTTGAAATGAAAATTGATGTTGAAAGACGGAATAATATAAGAGCATATCACTCAGCAACCCACCTTTTGCATGAGTCTTTGAGAAGAGTTTTAGGTAATCATGTCACTCAAAAAGGATCTTTAGTAGCTCCTGATAGACTGCGTTTTGATTTTAGCCACATGAAGCCAATTTCAGAGCAAGAATTAAAAAAAATCGAAAGTCACGTAAATTCCATGGTTGAAAAAAAATCTGACGTAAAAACAAGGATAATGACCCCTAAAGAAGCAGTCGACAATGGAGCGCTTGCACTTTTTGGAGAGAAATATGGTGAAGAGGTAAGAGTCTTATCAATGGGAGACGAGAAAGAAAAATATTTCTCTACAGAACTTTGTGGAGGAACACACGTGAGGAATACTGGCGATATCGGACGATTTAAAATAATAAGCCAATCTTCAATCGCGGCAGGTGTAAGAAGAGTAGAGGCTTTAAGAGAAAATCAATTAAATGAGTTTTTAAAGAATAAAGAAAAATTATCTGATTTATCAGCACAAAAAGATGAGGAAATGATTAATGATTTGTCAAAACAAATAATTAGATTTGGAGGCAAACCAAATTTAGAAAATGATGAAAATAATAGTTTGATTAAAAATTTATCTAAACAACTAGAACTTTTAAAATTTACATCAATTCTAAAAGATAATTCAAAAAATAAAATACACGATGATAAAATTAATAATGTAAATGTAAGATTTCAAAAAGTTGAAGATCTTCCACCTAAAGAACTTAGGAAATTAGTTGATGCAGGGAAAAAAGACATACAAAGTGGTATAATTATAGTCTTTGCAAGTTTTGAGGATAAAGTAGGTATTGCAGTTGGGGTTACTGAAGAGCTAATTGATAAATATGATGCAGTTGTATTTGCAAAATCAGGTTCTGAGATCATTGGTGGAAAAGGTGGAGGTGGAAGAAAAGATTTTGCTCAAGCTGGTGGTCAATTTAAAGAGAAAATTGATGAAGCTTTTGAAAAAATTAAGTCTTTAATTTAATTTCTGTCTTAACTTACCGTCAATTGTATATAAAAATTGATTAGTTGTAAGATACTTAGTTGAAGGTCCTATTAATATAGCTAAATCCTTGGTCATTGACCCTTCTTCAACACAATCAACACATACCTTTTCAAGTGTTTCAGCAAATTTAATTAATTCCTCATTTCCATCAAGCTTCCCTCTATGAGCCAAGCCTCTTGTCCATGCAAAAATTGATGCAATAGGGTTTGTAGATGTTTCTTTTCCTTGTTGATGCATTCTAAAGTGTCTAGTTACTGTTCCATGAGCAGCCTCTGCTTCCATTGTTTTTCCATCTGGAGCAAGGAGTACACTTGTCATTAAGCCCAAAGATCCATACCCTTGTGCAACAGTATCTGATTGAACATCTCCATCATAATTTTTACAAGCCCAAATATATTTACCATGCCATTTCATTGCACATGCGACCATGTCATCAATTAATCTATGTTCATAAATAATTTTACTTTTTTCAAACTTTTCTCTAAATTCTTTTTCAAAAACTTCTTGAAAAATATCTTTAAATCTTCCATCATATCTTTTTAAAATCGTATTTTTTGTAGATAGATACACAGGCCATTTTTTAATTAATCCATAGTTGAAGCAAGATCTTGCAAAATCCTCTATTGATTTGTCTAAATTATACATAGATAAAGCAATTCCTGGACCAGGAAAATTGAATACCTCATACTTTCTTTCATCTGTTCCATCTTCTGCAGTCCATTTGATTTCTAATTTACCTTTACCTGGGACTGTGAAATCTGTTGCTCTGTACTGATCACCAAAAGCATGTCTTCCAATAATTAACGGATCAGTCCAAGACGGCACAAGTTTTGGTATATTTTTACAAATGATAGGTTCTCTAAAAACAGTTCCTCCAATAATGTTTCTAATTGTTCCATTTGGTGATCTCCACATTTTTTTTAGATTAAATTCTTTTACTCTGGCTTCATCTGGGGTAATGGTTGCGCATTTGATGCCAACACCATTTTTTTTGATTGCATTAGCACATTCTATCGTGATTTTATCTTCAGTCTTATCTCTACTTTCCATCCCTAAATCGTAGTATTCAATTTTTAGATCAAGGTAAGTAAGGATTAACTTATTTTTTATAAAGTCCCATATGACTCTAGTCATTTCATCACCATCAAGCTCAACAATGGGATTTTTAACCTTTATTTTACTCATTTATTTGATGTATCTTAATAGTTGAATTTATCTTTTTTGTATACATATTAATTCAAAATTATCAATTATAGGATTGTCATGAATAAAATTTTTCCAAAATTACACAATGAAGGATACAAATTTATTATTATTTTTGCAATCGCAACTATAATTCTTTATTTCATAAATGGTTTTCTTGGCTTTATCGGTTTGTTACTAACAATTTGGTGTTACTATTTTTTTCGTGATCCTGAAAGAACATCGATTGGAGATGATAACTATCTAACTAGTCCAGCTGATGGTGTTGTCCTGCAAGTAAAAGATACCAATGGCCCAAAGGAACTTGGTTTAGAAAATAAACAAATGAAAAAAGTAAGTATTTTTATGGATGTATTTGATTGCCATGTTAATAGATCACCATGTTCTGGAGCAATCTCTGAAATACTTTACAAACCTGGAAAATTTTTTAATGCATCACTAGATAAAGCAAGTGAGGATAATGAAAGAAACTATTACAGAATAAGAAACTCCGATGGAAAAGATATAATTGTTGTGCAAATAGCAGGACTTGTTGCAAGAAGAATTGTGACTGAGGTCTCCAAAGATGAGCTGGTAGATCAAGGTTCAAGAATTGGAATGATCAGATTTGGAAGTAGGGCGGATATGTATTTTGAAGACTACACACCTTTGGTAAAAGTTGACCAAAAAACAATAGCGGGTGAAACTTTAATCGCAAAAAAATAATTTTATGCAGTCTCAGAATAAAGATATTAAATTGGTTTCAAATAAAAAGACTAGAGTTATTCTACCAAATATTTTGACACTTTTTGGAGTTTGCATTGGATTAACATCAATCAAATTTGCATTCGACGGAAAATTTGAATTATCAATTATTGCAGTAATAATTGCTGCAATTATTGATGGACTGGATGGTAGAATTGCAAGATTAATTAAAGGAACTTCTAAAGTAGGTAAAGAGTTAGACTCGCTTACCGATGTAATTAGTTTTGGTGTTGCTCCAGCTTTTATAATGTATTTTTGGGCATTGTCTGAAACAGGCAGAATTGGTTGGTTAATTTCTTTAATTTATGTTGTTTGTGTTGCGTTAAGACTTGCAAGATTTAATGTTTCATCAAATGAAGACAGTTCATGGATGGATAATTTTTTTGAGGGAATACCTTCACCAGCTGGTGGAGTTTTGGTTTTAATGCCTCTGATTTTAAGTATTAGTGAATTTCAATTTTTAAATTTAAATTATCAAATTATTGTTCCTATTATGTTTATAATTGTTTCAATATTACTAATAAGTAAAATACCTACTTATTCTTTTAAAAGAATAGCCGTGCCTAGAAGTGCATCAATATTTTTGTTATTTGGTATTATTTTATATTTTGGTTTAATTCTTGTTTATACGTTTAATGCAATAATTATTTCAGGAGCGGTCTACTTGTTGATGATACCTATAAGTTCTATCCATTTTATGATGATTAAAAAAAGTGAAAAAAATATGACGGACTATACTGATCATCATGAAGATGTATTATAAATGAAGGAAAACTCAATTATCTCCCTTGCAGACGCAAATTACTTTGAATTATTAAATGAGTTAGTTGATTCAATTAACAGATTTGAGCAAAGTAAAAAATTAGACATATGCATAATGGATGCTGGGTTAAAAGATGATCAAATAAAAATATTAGAAAAAAAAGTATTAACTATTAAAAAAGCTAATTGGGATATAGATGTACCAGACTCTAAAGTTAAAGGGAAAGAATGGTTAAAAAGCCAAGTATCAAGAGCTTTTATCCCAAAATATTTCCCTGGATATAAAAAGTATTTATGGATAGATGCAGATGCCTGGGTCAATTCATGGGAGTCTATTGATTTATATTTTAAAGGATGTGAAAATAAAAAGTTAGCAATAGCAACATCAGCCGATAGATCATATGGAAGAGTTTTAAGAGCTGACTGGATATTTGGGAGTCTGGCAAAAATAAAATCTCAAAACTATAAACATGCCAAGTCTTCTGGATTTTCTGAAAAAATTTCAAGAGAGGTAGCCCTAAAACCTCATTTGAATATTGGTTTATTTAGTTTAGAAGCCGATGCTCCACATTGGGAGGTTTGGCAAAAAAACTTAAGAAAAGCATTATCTTCAGGAAAGATTTGGGGTTCAGAGCAAATTGCAATGAATATCACAATTTATTCTGATAATTTAGAAGTAGAAATTTTACCAGCTTATTGTAATTGGACACATATTGATGAGATTAAATTTGATAAACAAAATGGAACTTTTGTTGAACCATATTTACCAAATCATGAGATTGGTATTATCCATTTAGCAGGAAAAAATAATGACAATATAAGAAATGATAAAAATTATATTTCTAAGATTAAAACATTAGATGGTGATATAATTGAAAAATCATTAAGATTTGAGAATAATTGAAAAAAAATAAATTTTCAAAAAATTGGATTATCAAACAAAATAGAGATATTTACGTAAAAAAATCAAAACTGGAGGGTTATAGATCCAGAGCAGTATATAAATTAATAGAAATTAACGATAAATTTAAATTAATCAAAAATAATTCTTTGGTTGTAGATTTAGGAGCTGCACCTGGAAGTTGGTCTCAATATATTTCTAGAAATTTCAATAATTCAAAAATAATTTCAATTGATTTAAAAGAAATTGAACCAATCAAGAATTCAATACATATAAAAGGAGATTTCACAGAAGAACATCAAAAACTAAAAATACAAAAGTATTTTGAAAAAAAAGTAGATCTCATAATTTCTGATATGGCGGTAAACACAACTGGAAATAAAAGTGTAGATTCATTAGTCACAGGTGAACTATGTATAGAAGCAATGAATTTTGCTTGTGAATTCCTTAATAAAAAAGGAGGCTTTGTTTCTAAAATTTTTATGGGATCAACATTTAACGAGATTGTCGCACTTGGAAAGAAATCATTTAACGAAGTAAAAATTTTTAAGCCACCCTCAAGTAGAAAAGATTCTAAAGAAAATTTTATAATTTGTAGAAATCTCAGATAGTAACTCTTTTATTTTTACAAGAATCATTTATATAAGGACATGGATAGTATTAAAGAAGCATTAACATTTGATGATGTCACATTAGCTCCAAATTACTCAGAAATACTGCCTAGCCAAGTAAATACATCTATAAATTTAACACCAAAACTTAATATAAATATTCCTCTTTTATCATCCGCAATGGATACTGTAACTGAGTCACCGATGGGAATTGCTATGGCAAAAGCTGGAGGTATAGGAATTATTCATAGAAATCTAACTATAGACGAACAAATTAAAGAAATAAGAAAAGTAAAATCAAAAAAACTTCTAGTAGGAGCAGCAGTAGGCGCTAATGAAAAAGAATTAACCAGAGCAATAAAGCTTTTAAAAGAAAACCTGGATATTATTGTAATTGATACGGCCCATGGTCATACAAAAAAAGTAGCAGATATAATAAAAATAATTAAAAAATTACGTCCAAAAAATACAGCAATATGTGCTGGAAATATTGCTACAACTGAGGCAGCAAAATTTTTAGTAAAATTAGGAGTAGATATTATTAAGGTTGGTATTGGTCCAGGATCAATTTGTACTACAAGACTTGTTGCAGGGATAGGAGTTCCTCAGTTAAGTGCTATCTTAAATGTAAAAAAAGGAATAGGTAAAAGTAAAGCGACACTAATTGCTGATGGAGGTATAAAATTTTCTGGTGATATTGCAAAAGCTTTAGCGGCTGGAGCTGATGCAGTTATGATAGGATCTTTATTTGCAGGAACAGATCAAGCCCCAGGAAAAAAAATTAAAAAAAAAGGCAAATTATACAAATATTTTAGAGGCATGGGATCGATTGGAGCCATGAATAAAGGTTCAGCAGATAGATATTTTCAATCTAAACAAAAAGATACCTCAAAATACGTAGCAGAGGGAGTAGAGGGATATATTAAATATAGAGGTAGTGTTGATAAAATTATTTACAACTTAATAGGAGGTTTAAAGTCATCTATGGGATATTTGGGTGCAAAAAAAGTTACCGAACTAAGAAAAAATCCAAAATTTGTAAAAATTACCAAGGCAGGTTTTTATGAAAGTATGGTACATAATATAGATCTAGTAAAAAAATAATATGAAATACTTTTTTTTAATAATATGTTTTTTTTTATTTAATACTATTGCAAAGACTAATGAAAATAATTTTTTTAATGAAGCAAAAGATTTATTTGATAAAAAAAAATATGAAGACTCGAAGTTTTTATTTCAAAGAAATATAGTTTATAATCCAAAGGATTCAGCATCATACTTATACTTAGCAAAAATATTTAAAATTGAGGAAGATAAAAGACAAGAGGAAAAAAATATAAATACTACTCTTCTTCTAGATCCAAAGAACGAGGAAGCAATGTATCTTCTAATAGATATAGAATTAGAAAGATCAAACTTCTCAAAAGCAGAAGAGTTAAGCAAAGATTTTAAGAAAATATGTGCAATAATGTGTAAAAAAATTGATTTAATTGAAAGTCGATTAAAAGATTTTGAAAAAAAAGATGCGTCTTGAAGACAATCTTAATAAAATATTAATTGTAGATTTTGGATCTCAATTTACACAATTAATTGCTCGAAAGATAAGAGAATTAGGAATTTATTGTGAAATAACAAACCACAAAACAATCAAAAATTATATAAATTTTCATAAAAATATTAAGGGCATTGTGTTGTCTGGAGGTCCATTAAATGTTTATGAAAATAATAAAGTAAAATTTAATAGCAAGATCCTAAAATTGGGTATCCCCGTTTTAGGTATTTGCTTTGGACATCAAATTATCTCTAAAGAATTAGGTGGAAGAGTTAAAAATTCAAAATTTAGAGAGTTTGGTTTAGCTGAAGTAGAAGAGGTTAAAAAAAGTATACTTACAAAAAATTTCTTTTTTAAAGGTAAAAACAATGTATGGATGAGTCATGCAGATCAAGTAACCAAGTTACCAAAAAATTTTTATGTACTTGCAAAAAGTAAAAACTCAAAATTATGTATAATTGAAAATTTAGAAAAAAAATTTTTCGGTATTCAATTTCACCCAGAGGTTAGTCATACCAACAAAGGAAAACAAATACTGAAAAATTTTGTATTTTCTATTTGTAAAATCAAAAGAAACTGGTCTTCAATCGACCAAAAGAAAAAACTTATAAACGAAGTTAGAAATCTAGTTGGAGACTCTAAAGTAATATGTGCGTTATCAGGAGGAGTAGATAGCAGTGTTGTTGCAAAATTATTGTCAAATGCTATTGGAAAAAAATTGACTTGTATATTTGTTAATACAGGCCTTTTAAGAAAAAATGAAGAAATCCAGGTAGTAAATACATTTAAAAAAAGATTTAAAATTAATTTAATATATGTAAACGCAGAAAATATATTTTTGAATAAATTAAAAAATGTAACAGACCCTGAGAAAAAAAGGAAAATAATTGGCAAACTTTTTATTAAAATTTTTGAAAAATATGCCAAAAAAATCAAAAATGTAAAATTTTTAGCACAAGGCACGTTATATCCTGATTTAATAGAGAGCAAATCTGTTACAGGAAGCCAAACTTCAAAAATTAAATCTCACCATAATGTAGGCGGTCTACCAAAAAAAATGAAACTTAAATTAGTTGAACCTCTAAAATATCTATTTAAAGATGAAGTAAGAAAATTAGGATTAGAACTTGGACTAAACAGAGAAATAATTTCAAGGCACCCTTTTCCTGGACCTGGACTTGCCATTAGGATGCCTGGCAAAATAACCAAAGAAAAAATAAAAATTTTAAAGGAAGCTGATAATTATTTTATTCAGTCTTTAAAAAATAATAATTTGTATGATAAAATATGGCAAGCATATGCAGCTTTATTACCTGTAAAAACAGTTGGTGTAATGGGTGACAATAGAACTTATGAATACTTATGCTTTCTAAGAGCAATAACATCTGAAGATGGAATGACAGCTGATTTTTATCAATTCAATAAGTCTTATATTCAATCAATTTCTAATAAAATTGTGAACAATATAAAAGGTATTAACAGGGTTGTTTACGATGTTACTTCTAAGCCACCAAGTACTATTGAATTGGAATAATAAGCGTATATAAAGATTTCTATGAAATATTTACATACTATGATTAGAATTTCTAATATCGAGAATTCTTTAAGATTTTTTTGTGAAGGTTTGGGATTAAAAGAGACAAGAAGGAAGGAAAGTGAAAAAGGTAGGTATACCTTAGTATTTTTAGCAGCTCCTAATGATAATGGAGCGGAAATAGAATTAACTTATAATTGGGATGGCGATAGTCTAGGTGAAGGATCAAGAAATTTTGGACATTTAGCATATAGAGTTGAGAATATATATGAGACATGTCAAAGATTAAAAGACATGGGATATACAATTAATAGACCCCCTAGAGACGGTCACATGGCCTTTGTAAGATCCCCAGATAAAATTTCAGTTGAAATACTTCAGGATGGTTATTTAGAGCCTCTGGAACCATGGAAATCCATGGAAAATACAGGTACTTGGTAGTACATAATTATGCTTACAAAAATACGTAGGCTTACTTTAAAAAAAAAAAATAAATCAAAAATTGTTTGTTTAACTGCATATTCAAAAAACATAGCTGAAGAAATTGACCAACAAGCAGACTTAATACTTGTAGGAGACTCTCTAGGTTCAGTTTTATATAATTATGATACAACAAGAAAAGTTAATCTTAAAATGATGATAGAACATTCGAAGAGTGTAAGAAAAGGTGTCAAGAAAAGCTTAATGATAGTTGATATGCCTTTCGATACTTATAAAAACAAATCTCAAGCTCTAAAAAATTGTAAAAAAGTCTTAAAAGAAACAAAGTGTGATGGTATAAAACTAGAAGGTGGTAGAGAGCTAAATAACATAATTAAGTATTTGATTAATAATAAAATTCCAGTCATGGGGCACATAGGCATAACTCCACAAACAACAAGAGGAAAATATAGATATAAAGGGAGAACAGCTTTTGAAAAAAAAAAATTACTCAAAGATTCTAAATCATTAGAGGAAGCGGGTGTATTTGCAATAGTTTTAGAATGTATTGAAAGAAAGTTGTCTCAAGAAATTACTAAAACTATCAAAATACCTACAATAGGAATTGGATCTTCAAAATATTGCGATGGTCAGATTTTAGTTACAGATGATATTTTAGGTTTGACAAACTCAAAAATGAAATTTGTAAAAAAATATACTAACTTAAAAAAAAATATAAGAAACGCAGTAAAAAAATTTCAAACAGATGTTAAGAATGGTTCTTACCCATCAATAAAATACTCATATTAAAAGTATTTTTTAAACTGTTCATTAATTCTTAAGATTTCTAAATCTACAAGTCCACCAATAATAAGTTGTATTGCAAGTAAAACAATAAATGCAATTCCTACATAAACAACCCATAAATGCTTCTGAATATAATTAGCTAAATAAGTAGCCATTGCTCCAGTAAGAACTACAGATAAAATTAAACCAAAAATCATAAAACCAAAGTTACCTTTAGAAGCCCCAACAACACCTATAACATTATCAAAACTAATTGTGATGTCTGCAAAAAGAACTTTGTACATGCCCTTTGCAAATGATGGTTCTAAAGATTTTTTTGTGGGTGATTTTATTTGCTTTTGAGCTTGTAATAGATCTTTTCTTAAATCATTTACTATCCAAATTAAAAGTAAACCTCCTAGAATTTTTATAAAGTAAAATTTGAACAAATATGTTGCAAATACTGCAAATAAAATTTTAAAAATTAAAGCTCCAACCACTCCCCAAAATATGATTTTTTTTCTATTTTTTGGTACAAAATTAGCTGCAATTAGACCAATTATTATGGCGTTATCAGCTGCCAATATTATATCTATAAAGATAATTTGCAGTAAAATAAGGGCTTCTTCAATCAAGATAACTATATAATAGTAACAATTACTAATTTTTCAATAAATCTTGATAAAATTTTTATTGATTTAATAAATAATACATAATGAGATGTATTTTTTAAAAATTAAGGAGGATTAATGAAAATTTTAAAAACTTTGTTTTCTATTTTATTTTCTGTCTTGTTAATAGCAAATGTAAATGCTTCTGAAAAGTGGGATATGGCTCTGGCTTACGGTGCGAGTAACTTTCACTCAGCAAATGCAGCAGAATTTGCTAAAAACGTTTCAGAGAAAAGTGGAGGAAAACTAACAATAGTTACACATCCTGGTGGATCATTATTTAAAGGTGGAGAAATCTTTAGAGCAGTAAGAACTGGTCAAGCACAAATGGGTGAGAGATTTATGTCAGCATTAGGAAAAGTTGACCCTATTCTTGAAATTGACTCACAACCTTTTTTAGCAACTTCATATGACGATGCTATGAAACTTTACCAAGCATCAAAACCAGCAATAATTGAAAGTTTAAATCAAAAAGGATTAGTATTTTTATATGCTGTGCCATGGCCTGCACAAGGACTATACAGCAAAAATGAAATTAATAGTGTTTCAGATTTAGAAGGCTTAAAGTTCAGAGCTTATAATTCTGCGACAATAAGAATTGCAGAGCTTACAGGTATGGCCCCAACTAAAATTGAGGCGGCTGAAATCAGTCAAGCATTTTCAACGGGAGCAGTTGAAAGTATGATTACATCGCCGACAACTGGTAAAAATAGTAAAATATGGGAGAACGGTGTTAAATATTTCTATGATATCGCTGCTTGGTTCCCAAAAAATATGGTTGTTGCGCACAGAGGATCTTGGAATAAACTAGATGCTGATACTCAAATGCTAATTAAAAGAGAAGCTGCTGCTGCAGAAGAAAAAGGTTGGATGCTTTCTAGAGTTGGAAATATAGAAGATAAAAAAGCTTTAGCTGCTGCAGGAATGGTAGTTGGCAAAGTAAATGCTGATTTAGAAAAACATTTCCAAAAAGTTGGAAAAAAAATGGCAAAAGAATGGAAGAAAAAAGCTGGCAAAACAGGTGCTAGTGTACTTGCCGCATACAAATAAAAAAAATATAATAAAAAAGGCTGTTTAAAAAAACAGCCTTTTTTATGTTACAGAAATTAAATAAATCATTAAATAATATTTATAATTATTCAGGATATATAGCTGCAGTTTTTTTAATTCTTATTGCAGTTTTTATATTAACCGGAATTGCATCTAGAATTTTCGGTTTTTACATAAGGGGGTTAGCTGAATACTCTGGGTATTGTATGGCTGCCTCATCTTTTTTTGCTCTTTCATATACATTCGTAAATGGGGGTCATATAAGAATTACATTATTTTTAGAAAAGTCTACGGGTTTTAAGAAAAAATTTTTAGAAGTTTGGAGCTTAGTCGTCACAACAATATTTGCAGGTTATATGTCATATTATTTTATCAAAATGTTAAAAATCTCATACGAGTTTGAGGAAAGAAGTGAAGGTGCTGATGAAATTTTAATATGGATACCTCAATGTAGCGTCGCTATTGGAGCAACACTTTTTTTTATATGTGCCTTTCATCTATTAATCTTAAAAATTAATAATAATGATTGAAATTTTATTAGCTATTTTTTTTATTACAGTTTTACTACTTTTTTTAAGCTCTGGAATATGGGTAGCAATAAGCATGATTGGTGTTTCTTCTATTGGAATGATTTTATTTACTTCTCGACCAGTTGGAGATGCGATGGCCACAACAATTTGGGGTGCATCATCATCATGGACTCTGACTGCTTTGCCTCTTTTTGTATGGATGGGAGAAATTTTATTTAGGACTAAATTATCTGAAAATTTATTTGAGGGACTGGCTCCTTGGTTACAGAAACTTCCTGGAGGTTTAATACATGTCAATGTTGTTGGATGTGCATTGTTTGCTGCTATATCTGGATCCTCAGCTGCAACAGTCGCTACGGTTGGAAAAATGTCAATTCCAGAGTTAAGAAAAAGAAAATATCCCGAAAAAATTTTACTTGGAAGTCTTGCGGGCTCTGGAACTTTAGGATTACTAATCCCTCCTTCAATTATTCTAATTATTTATGGAGTAACTGTTCAAGAGTCTATTGCTAAACTATTTATAGCTGGAATAATTCCTGGAATAATGATTGCTCTGATTTTTATGGGCTATGTAATCATTTGGTCTTTGTTAAATAAAAATAAAATGCCGTTAACTGAAGAAAATTACTCATTTTTAAATAAATTAAGTAAATCAAAACAGTTAATACCTGTAATTTTATTAATCCTTGGTGTAATTGGCTCTATTTATACTGGAATTGCAACAGCAACTGAAGCAGCATCTCTGGGTGTTGTGGGAGCTTTAATACTTTCTTATTTTCAAAAAAGTTTAAACTTAAAAACTTTTAAAGAATCTTTACTTGGTGCAACAAAAACCTCGTGCATGATTGCATTCATACTAGCTGGAGCAACATTTTTATCACTCGCTATGGGATTTACTGGCCTTCCTAGAAATCTAGCAATTTGGATACAAAATATGGAATTATCACCATATGTTTTAATTTTTGTATTAATGATTTTTTATATAATTTTAGGGATGTTTCTTGATGGAATATCAGCAGTTGTACTTACAATGGCTATTATCGAACCTATGATTAGGCAGGCTGGTTTTGATATGATTTGGTTTGGTATATTTTTAGTTATAGTTGTTGAAATGGCTCAAATTACTCCTCCAGTTGGTTTTAATTTATTTGTTTTGCAAGGTATGGCTAACAAAGATATGGGCTACATCGCCAAAAGTGCATTTCCGTTATTCTTGTTGATGATATTTGCGGTAATCTTAATTGTTTTGTTTCCTCAAATAGCCTTATGGATGCCTGAGCAAATGATTCAAAATATAAACTAATATTTTGATTTTTTTGATCCGTCTATAATTTCTTTTAATTCTTGATACTCTTCACAATTACAACTTTTTAAAACTTCTAGTCTTTCTTTTGCCAAATCTATTCTGTTTGTAACGACATATAATTCACCTAAGTATTCATTTATTCCAACATGATTTGGTTCAACTTGTAAACCTAGTAAGTAATATTTCTCTCCAGCTTCAAAATCTCCAAGTTTTCTAGTTGTAAAACCTAAATAATTCAAAGTATCGGCTTGTAATGGTTTTTTTTTATCTAATTCTAATAAAATTTTTTGAGCTTTTTTATATCTTTTTAAAGCCTTATCCATTTTATCTTTTGACTCATATTTTTTTGCAGCCTCAATCAATTTTACTGCATTTTTATAACTTGGTTTTTTATCTGATGAGCTTGTTCCAGCTGCAAAAGACTGAGTAGCAAAGGTTAAAAGTAAAAAAAAGGTTAAATATATTTTAATAATCTTCATAAAAATTTACTCATTTTATTTAAAGGTTTTAGATTTAAATTATTTTCTAATAAATTTTGTTTTACAAACATTGCAGTTTCTAGTGAACTTTTATTATCTCCATGTATGCAGACTGAGTCAATTTCACAAGGTATTTGTTTACCACTGTGACAATTAAGGGTTTGGTTTTTAACCATATTCAATACATGATTTTTAGCTTGGGTGGGATCTGTTATTAAAGCATGGTCTTTTGTTCTAGAAACTAGCGTTCCATCATCTTCATAATTTCTGTCGGCAAATATTTCACAGGCAATTTTCATATTAAGTTTTTTTGCTGCTATTTCCATTTTAGAACCAGTAGGTACTAAATAAATTATATCTTTATCAATTTGGTATATTGATTTAGCTAAAGTTGTAGCTAGGTCTAAGTCCTCACATGCCATATTATTCAACGCACCATGCGGTTTAATATGTGAAACCTTTTCTCCTTGTAGATTAGCTATATTTTGTAATATCTCATATTGATCAATAATGAGTTTATTTACTTCACTAGCCGAAAGGTTCATTCTTTTACGTCCAAAATTTTCAGGATCATTGAATGATGGGTGTGCTCCAATACTAACATGATTTTCTTTAGAAATTTTCACCACCTCATGCATTGTCTGTTCATCACCTGCATGATATCCACATGCCACATTAGCAGAATTTACAATTTTGAGTAGTTCAGGATCATTTTCATTTGAATGATGCTTTGATTTTTCACCTAAATCGCAATTTAAATTAATTTCCATACTTAATAGCTTAAAGTATAACATGGCATGATAAAAAATATATCAAATCTTGGTGACGCAGCTTTATACTGTGACTTTGGAAATGATGTAAACAGGGAAATAAATTTAAATGTAATCCAATTTTTTAAAAATATAAAGAAAAGTAATATCCCTGGTATTACAAATATTACACCAAGTTATAATAAATTAATAATTAGTTTTGACCTAAACATAACTAACTTTGATAAAATTAAAACAGAAGTTGAACAATTAAATTTCAAAAATGAAATAGTGAATGAAGGTAATCTCATTAAAATACCTGTCTGCTGTGACAACGATTTTGCTCTTGATATAAAGAGATTAGAAAAATTGTTAAATCTTGAAAAAGAGGAAATTTATAAAAAATTTTTTTCTAAAAAATATTATTGTTATATGACAGGATTTATTGCTGGTATGCCATTTTTGGGAGATTTGAGTGATTCATTATATGCTAGACGTTTAGACACACCAAGGGTTAAAGTACCAAAAAACTCTATAGGATTAACAGAACAATTTTGTAATATTTATACATTTGAAAGTCCTGGTGGATGGAACATAATTGGAAAAACCCCTTTAGATATATTCGACAATAAAAATAACACTTCACCAAATTTAATTAACCCAGGTGATACGATATCATTTTTTCAAATATCAAAATCAGAATTCGAGAAAAAATATGGCTGAAAATTATTTTGAGGTTTTAAGACCTGGCATAAATACAACTTTCCAAGATAATGGTAGAAAAAACTACTATCATATAGGAATACCTTTTAGTGGTGCGATGGATAATAGAAATTTTGTTATAGCTAATGCTATATCAAATAATAAAAAAAATAGTCCTGTTATAGAATTTGCACTCCAAGGGCCAAAATTGAGATACAAAGGTGATAAAGTTTATTTTAATGTCACTGGCGATGTAAACTTTCAAATATTAAGAAAAAATAAAATAGAAGAAGGGGTTTGTTATCAAAATCTTGTTTTAGAAAATAATGATTGTTTAGATCTAATATCCACTAATAGATCTGTTTATGGTTATTTATCTATAAATGCATCATTTAAAATAGATTTTTACCTTGATAGTTACTCAGTAAATACGAAAGCAGAAATTGGTGCTAACAATGGGAAAATCTTACAAAAAAATCAAATAATTAAAATGGAAAATATTACAAAAAAATATTCTTTGAATAAATTAGATTACATAAATTCAAAAATTGAAAATATTAGAGTAATAAAAGGACCACACTTCGATTATTTTTCTAAAACTGCAAAAGAATTATTTTTTAAAGAAAAATTTAGAATAACAAAATTGACAGATAGAATGGGAATTAGATTAGATGGACCAAAAATTGAAAACATAAAATATACAAACATCAAATCTGAGGGATTAGTTAAAGGAACTATTCAAATAACAGCTGATGGCGACCCAATTGTTATGCTTTCGGATCATGGAACTATTGGTGGTTATCCTAAAATTGGTGTTGTTATAAGTGCTGATTACGATAAGCTAGTTCAAATACCACCTGGAAGTAAAATAAAATTTAAAGAAATCAATTTAAAAGATGCTGAGACTATTTACAAACTTTATGAAATGGAAACCCAAAATTTAATATCTAAAACTAAATGAATTTAATTTCAAAACTACCAGGACCATTATTAATTTTTCTTGGTGCATTTTGTCTTAGTTTTGGAGGTTTAATAGTAAAATCGTTTGAAGGATCAACTTTATGGCAAATACTATTCTGGAGACAAGTTTTTTTTATAATAACTGTAACTATATTTTTATTCTTTAACTATAAAAAGAATGTATTTAGCAAAATTTATTTATCAGGAATTCCAGGATTAATTGGGGGAATTATTCTTGGTATTGGTTTCAGTAGTTATGTTTTTGCTATGTATAACACTACTGTTGCTAATACTAATTTTATTATCCAGACGCAGACAATTTTTTTAGCAATTTTTGGTTATTTTTTTTTAAAAGAAAAAATTTCAAAAATAACACTAGCGTCAATTATTTTAGCAATATCAGGTTTAATACTTATGCTTGGAAATACCCTTTCAAGTGGTCAAATGTCAGGAAACATTGTTGCTTTTGTAATGCCTATTACATTTGCAATTTTAATTTTAATTGTAAGAAAGTATCCGACTGTGGATATGGTACCTCTTCAACTAGTAGCAGGTATAGTTGCGATGATTATTGGTTTCTTAGCGTCAACTAAAATTTCTATATCTTTATACGATATATTTTTAGCATTTTTATCAGGTACATTTCAAATAGGGCTTGGTTTTATATTTATAACAATTGGAGCTAAAAAAACATTATCTGCAATGGTTGGCATAATTATGCTTACAGAGGCAATTTTAGGTCCTATGTGGGCATGGCTTTTTGTAAATGAAAATCCGTCATTTCACGTATTAATTGGTGGTGGGATAATAATATTTGCAGTTTTTCTACAATTTGTCTCATCATTTAAAGGTGAAAATAAATATAATCCTCAATAATGAAATTAGCAATTATAGGATCTGGTATTTCAGGTCTAAGTTCAGCATATTATCTTTCGAAAAAACATAAAGTTGATCTTTTTGAAAAAGATGACCACTTCGGTGGACATTCCCATACAATAGACATCAAAATTCAAGATAATGTAATACCTGTAGATATAGGTTTCATTGTATTTAATAAAAAAACATATCCAAATTTAATAAATTTTTTTCAAGAAAATAATATAGCCATAGAAAAAAGTAATATGTCATTTTCAGTATCTGTTAGAGACTCAGAAATTGAATATTGTGGAAAAGGAATATCAGGAATTTTTAGTAATAAATTAAATCTATTAAATATAAAATTTTTAAAAATGTTTTTTACAATAATTGATTTTTACAAAAAGAGTGAAAACAAAAATTTTATCAATGAAAACATTACTTTAGGAAAATATTTAGAAAAAATAAATGTTTCAGACTATTTCATAAAATTTCATATTATTCCAATGGTTTCAGCAATATGGTCAATGCCTCCTTATGAAGCAAAGCAAATGCCTTTAAGTTTTTTTTTAAAATTTTTCCAAAATCATGGTCTTTTTAAATTAAAAAATAGACCTCAATGGTTTACAGTTTCAAACAGAAGCAGAACATATGTAGATAAAATACTGAGTAAAATAAGTGGCGAATACTATAAAAATTACAACATAAATAAAATTAAAAGAATTCAATCTGGAGTCCAGGTTTATTATGGTGATAAAAATGAGTATTTTACTTATGACAAAGTTGTAATAGCTACACATGCTGATCAAGCTCTTTCAATAATTGAAGATCCGTATGAAATTGAAAAAAAGATTTTGAGTAATTTTAAATATAAAACAAATGAGGCAGTTATTCATGAAGATATTAATTATATGCCAAAAAATAATAAAGCTTGGTGTTCTTGGAATTCATCAATAGAGTCTGAAAACAGCGAGCAAAATTCTATTACTTACTGGTTAAATTTATTACAGAATCTGAATATTTCTAAAAATATATTTTTGACATTGAACCCTTATTCGAAAATACCTGAAGAAAAAATAATTAGACGGGTGCAATTTACACATCCATATTTTGATCAGAAAGCAATTAATAGTCAAAAGGATCTAAATTTAATTCAAAATAAAAAAAATATTTTATTTTGTGGAAGTTATTTTGGTTATGGTTTTCATGAAGATGGTATAAAATCATCATTAGATATGATGAATTATATTAATGTTTAAAAACTCAAAAATTTATACTGGGAAAGTAATTCATAGAAGATTTAAACCTAAAAATCACTATTTTAAATATAGCGTTTTTTCATTGTTGATTGACCTTGATGATTTAGAGGAAATAAATAAGAATATTTCGATATTTTCTTATAATAAATTTAATATTATAAGTTTTTTTGACAAAGATCACGGTAATCGAGATGGAACATCTTTAAAAAATTGGGTTAAATATAATTTAAAAAATATTGGTATTGATGAAACAGAAGTAAAAGTTAAAGTATTGTGTTATCCAAGAATTTTTGGGTATGTATTTAATCCTTTAAGTGTTTTTTTTATTTATAATAAAGATAACAAAATAATTTCAATTTTCTATGAAGTTAAAAATACTTTTGGTGAACAGCATACTTATATTTTTAAAACGCAAGATACAGAGACTATAAAAAATAGCTGTACAAAAAAATTTCATGTATCGCCTTTCATAGAAATGGAATGTATTTATAAATTTAGAGTAAACAAACCTTCTGATAAAATATCGGTTATAATTGACCAATCTGATAAAGAGGGTAAATTATTATTTGCATCACAAGACGGAATTGCAAAAGATTTAAGTAACAAAAATTTGTTCTTTTCTTATATTTTTCACCCATTAATGACATTCAAAGTTATTGTCGCAATCCATTATGAAGCATTTAAATTATGGTTAAAAGGAATAAAGTTTATAAAGAAAAAGCTAAGTATTAAAAATAATATTTCAGAAGAAAAAAATGAATTTGAATAAATTATCAGACAAGATTGTTTTTAGCTCACTCAAATATATAAAACATGGTTCGTTAAATATAATCAATCATGATGGAAAAGAATATAATTTTGGAAATAGCAATGAAAGATTACATGCTCATTTAAAGATAAATAAACCAGGGATTACTCTAAAAATAATCAAAAATGGCAGCATCGGTTTAGCAGAAGCGTATATGGATAACAGTTTTGAAACGAAAAATTTAACCAACCTAATAGAATTAGCTGCCAAAAATATAAAAATAATACATAAATTTTCTGGATCCTTTGATATTGCAATATTTAACAAAATCAAAAATTTTTTTATTAAAAATAATAAATCTAGAAGTAAAGAAAATATAAGAAAACATTACGATTTAGGAAATGAGTTCTTCTCCTTATGGCTTGATAAAACATTAACATATTCGAGTGCAATCTTTGAAGAGGGAAATGACTTAGAAAAAGCACAAATCAACAAATATAAGAAACTTTCAAATTTGGTAAAGCCTAAGTCTGGTGACAAAATGCTAGAGATAGGATGTGGTTGGGGAGGCTTTGCGGAATATATTGGAAAAAATTATGATGTAAAATTAGATTGTATTACTATTTCTAAAAAACAATATGAATTTTCCAAGGAAAGAATTCATAATATCGGTTTAAATGAGAAGATAAATATACAAATGTTAGACTTTAGAGATATTAAAAATAAATATAATTCAATTGCATCAATAGAAATGATCGAGGCTGTTGGCCATAACTATTTAAAAAATTATTTTAATACTATAAAGCAAAATCTAGTAGATAGTGGAACAGCTGCAATACAAGCAATCACTATAGATGATAGTATTTACGAAAGGTATAAAAATAAGACTGATTTCATTCAAAAATACATTTTTCCTGGTGGTTTTTTACCAAGCAAGAATGAGTTAATTTCTCTATCAAATCAAGCAGGACTCAAATTTGAACAATGTAGTTCTTACGGAGATCATTATTCAAATACACTTAGCATTTGGAGAGATGAATTTTTCAATAAGTGGGATCAAATATCATATCAAGGTTTTGATAACACTTTCAAAAGAATGTGGAATTTTTACTTGTCTTATTGCGAGGCTGGATTTAAATCCAAAAATATCGATTTAATACAATTTGCTCTTCAAAAGTAACTTTATGAAATTAAAATATTTTTTATTGATAATAATCCCAGTATTGATTACAAATTGCTCATCTAATCAAGGAATGAAACCAGAAGATTTTAAAAACCAAAAACCAAGACTTATAATTGAAGAGTATTTATCTGGAAATGTAAAAGCATGGGGTATTTTACAAAATAGGTCAGGTAAAGTTACTCGACAGTTTTCTGCAGATTTGAATGGAAAGTGGGATGGAAAACAATTAATACTTGACGAAAAATTTGTTTGGAACGATGGAGAAATTCAAAATAGGCAATGGACAATCAATAAAATTGATGAACATAACTATGAAGGCACTGCTGGAGATGTAGTTGGAACTGCAAAAGGTTTTTCTTATGGTCCTGCATTTAAGTTTGAATATGTACTGTTAGTTCCTGTAAAAGGAAGAGAAATGAAAATAACTTTTGATGATTGGATCTTTATGCAAGATGAAAGAGTAGCAATTAATAGAGCAAAAATGACAAAGTTTGGTATTAAAGTTGCAGAATTAACTGTGATGTTTGTAAAAGATTAAATTTATTTTTTTTGAAGCTTCGTCATTTTTCTTATCAAATATAAGTAGATCCCATTTGGCAAAATCTTAAAAAATTTTAATATTAAAAATAAACTTCTAGGAAAAGCTATTTCAAATGAATTTTTATTTATTAAACCATCATAAATCTGTTCAGCCGCATATTGTGTGGTTTTTAAAAATGGCATTTTAAATGTGTTTTTATCCGTAAGTCTTGTTTTGATAAATCCAGGGCTGACTAGACATACGCGAACATCATATCTTTGAAAATCAAGATATAAACTTTCTGCTAAATTAATAAGAGCTGCTTTTGCAGGCCCATAGGCAGTTGAATTTGGCAATCCTCTGTATCCTGCAGTAGAAGATACAATAGATATAACTCCTTGCCTTTTTTCTTTGTAATATTTTTCAACAGCTTTAATACAGTTTATGGTTCCAATATAATTCACATTTGTAACATCAATTATATTCTGAAGATCAAAATCCTTCTCTTTTTCAGGCTCATAAATTGCAGTAGAAAAAAAACAAATATCAACCTTGTTGTATTTCTCAACAATAGTTTTAAAAACTGAATGACATGCTTCATAATCAACAATATCTAATTTCAAATAATCAATATTTTCATTTTTATCTGAAATATCTTTTAAGACTTCCTCACGTCTTGATGATATAATTACCTGCCATCCTTTATTTGCAAACTTTAATGCAACTGCTTTTCCTATTCCACTGCTACCGCCAGTTATCCAAATTACTTTTTTCATCTATTTTCTTTGTTTTATCTCATAAATTTTTATCGACATGCGACAAGAATTGAATAGTATTAATTATATTGAGAACTATATCAACCATATGTTCAAAATTATAATCATATATGAGTTAATTTTCGTCGCGTTTTGGAATATTCTTTATTATTCTAACTCTGGAGTAGAGAACTGGTTCCAAGAAAAAATTTTGACAGCCATCTTTGTGTTTCTATCTACCATGGCTTTAGGACTAACTTTAATTTATGTGATTTATTATAGTTTAAAAATTACGGGGCTATCAAAAATTTTAAAATCACTTAAAGATCCTAGAAAAAGCAATACACAATAATTAATTACTAGAGGCGCATCTCTTAGAGCAATACTTAACTTTTTCCCAATTAAGTTTCCATTTTTTTCTCCAAGAAAAAGGCTTGTTACAAACTTTGCATACCTTAGTTGGTAGGTTTTGTTTTTTCATTTAATTGTTTTCTGTTTTTTAAAAATAAGAAAAATGCAGCAATTTCATATATATAATGAAAAATAATAAATAAGGGTTTTATTGAAAAAATTTTAGATAGGATTTTATATTTTGGTATTTTTGACCAAATTATAATAAATGCTTTAGCACCTCCAATAACTTCACCATCATTTATTACATGCAACCTTCTGAGCAACTCTTTTTGCGACTTAGATGTTATTTTTATAGCCTCATCATTATTTGTAATATCTATCCACTCCAAATCACTATTTGCAATTTTTTTATAATGATTTATTTCCATTCTACAAATATTGCAAGAATCGTTAAAATAAACTTTAATTCCCATAAGTATTATCTTTAATGAATTTGTTTGCTTCTGATAATATTAATTTTTTTCTATTTTCTTTCATTTTATCAAAAATTCTTACCATCATAGACAACCTTGGATTTTTCAAAAAAAATTTTCTATTTCTATCTATGAAACGCCAATAAAGACCATCCATAACATTACACCAGTTGCCCCTTTTAAAATCCATCATTTTCATAAAATAACTTGATCCACAGATATAAGGCTTAGTTGCGAAAATTCCACCATCACTAAACAAACCCATTCCATAAACATTTGGAACCATAACCCAATCAGATGAGTCCACAAACATTTCCATGAACCATTTATAAACTGATTTTGGTTCAACTTCGCATAAATTCATAATATTTGACAATATCATTAATCTTTCAATGTGGTGCGACCAACCAAATTTGCTAGCATTTTTAATTGCATGATCTAAAGGATCCAAACCAGTGCTGCCATCATAGAATGTATCTTTCATTTTTCTATTATGTTTAAAGAAATTTCCACTTTCCATTTCTTTACTATAATTTTGATATATTCCTCTCATAAACTCTCTCCAACCAATTATTTGTCTTATATAACCTTCTAAAGAATTTAGTCTGACACTCTTACTATGGTGATAAGTCATTATTTTTTGAATGATAATGTCTGGCGTTATTAAACCTAGATTTAAATACGGACTAAGAGCACTGTGAAATAAAATATTATTTTTTTGATCAACAGCATCTTCGTAATCACCAAATAGTTTTAACTTATCTTTAATAAAAAAATCTAATAATTTTGAAATATCTTTATATTCAGTTGCAAACCAAAATTTTTTGGTATCACCTGGATGTTTACTAAATAATTTTTCAATAATTGGTTTTAAACTTTTTGTATGTTTAGTTTCTTTAATTTCTGGAAATTTTGGTATTAAGATATTTTTTGGCAGTTTTTTTCTATTATCCTCATCAAAACTCCATTTTCCTCCCTCTGGTGTACCATCTTTGTTTAACAAAATGTTTAATCTCTCTCGCTTTTCTTTATAAAACTTTGCCATAAAGGGTTTTTTTGTTTTTGATAAATATTTTTTAAAATCTTCACGACTATCTAAAAACATTGGCGATCGAATTATATTCCACTGAATATTTTGTTTTTTTAAAAAATTATTTATTTTTGTTTCAAAAAATTTATCCTCTATTTCAAAACTAGTTACTTCTTTTATCTTATTCATCTTTAACAATTTTTCTAATTTCTTCGTATAGTCCTTTTTAAAATCAGTAGAATCAATTTTTGAGTAATTAAGCTTAAATTTATTTTCCTTCAATTTATCCGCATAAGATCTCATTGAAGATAAAAATAGTAGAATTTTTAATTTATGATGTCTTTCATATGTACATAATTGGTAGTCTTCTGACATAAAAAATAGGTGGTCTTTTTTGAAGCGGTCGAGGTTTTTTAATGGAAATAACTGATTTCCAAGTATAAAAAATAATTTCATTAATTATTATATGTCAGAAAAATATCTAATTGTCGGTGCGACAGGTTCTATCGGATCCAATTTAGCAGAGCAAATGTATTCTTCTGGTAAAGAAATTCATTTAGTTGGAAGAGATGAAAGTCAACTTAAAAATTTAGCTGAGAAATTGAACTCTTCTTATACTGTGGCAGATGTATTACACGAGGGGTTCGTGGATACAATTAAATCAGACATATCAGAAATCAAAGGTGTAGCATATTGTGTTGGGTCTATAGATTTGAAGCCTTTAAAGATGGCAACTGAGAATGATTTCAATAAATGTATGAAACTTAATTTTTATTCTGCGGTAGACTTAATCAAAGGATATCAAGATAACCTAAAACAAAATAATGGTTCAATTGTTTTATTTTCAACAGTTGCAGCTCAAAGAGGTTTTACAAATCATTCAATAATAGCATCAACCAAAGCGGCTATTGAGGGACTAACTGTATCATTAGCAGCTGAATTTGCTCCAAACATAAGAGTTAATAGTGTTGCTCTAAGTTTAACTAATTCTAAGATAGCTCAACCAATGTTAAAAAATACAGCAATTGCTCAAGGAATAGCTAAAGCCCACCCACTTAAAAGACTAGGTGAGGGTAAAGATGGAGCAGCTTTGGCAAAATTTTTACTTACCGAGGAAAGTTCCTGGGTAACGGGTCAAATAATTGCAGTTGATGGTGGAAGATCAAAACTTTCATAAAGTGAAAAAAATAATATACGTTTTAATTCTTTTTTTCGTATTTGCCTCAAAATCGTATTCACAAAACTTTAAATTAGAAAAATTAGTTAACCTAGATTCACCTTGGGGATCCTCTTTTATTAATAGTAATGAAATAATAATTACAGAAAAAAGCGGCAAAATAAAAATTGTAAATATTTTATCTAGAGAAGTTCAAGAAATTAGTCATCAACTTAACTTTGTTGTCCATGGTCAAGGAGGCTTATTAGATATTATTCATAAAGACAATAATATTTGGATTTCATATACTGAAGATAGAGGTGGATATAAAACTAGCACTTCTATTGCAAAAGCAGAATTTAATAGGAAACAATTAAACTTTAAAAATATTTTTCAAGCAAATCCCCCAATAGACTCTGGTTATCATTTTGGATCAAGATTAGTTATCAAAGATAATTTTATATTTGCTTCTGCGGGTGAGAGAGGACAAGGTATGATTGCACAAGACGCCTCAAAGCATCCAGGTAGTATTATAAGAATTCATTTAGATGGAAGTATACCAAAAGATAATCCAAAGTTTGAGGGTATGGTAGATTGGTTGCCAGAGATTTATCAAATTGGAATTAGAAATCCTCAAGGGATGGCACTTTCTGAATTTGATGGAAAAGTTTACATGAGTAATCATGGGGCAAAAGGTGGAGATTGGTTCGGAGAAGTTAAAAAAGGTGAAAATTATGGATGGAAAATTTTAGGATGGGGAGGAACCAATTATTCTGGAATTCCAATTGGCCCAAAATGGAAACCTGGATTTACAAAAGCTATTCAATATTGGGTACCCTCAATAGCAACTAGCGCAATAACTATTTATAAAGGTGACGAGTTTAATGAGTGGAATAGTCATGCTTTAATCACTTCTTTAAAAGATAAATCCTTAAGAAAACTGATATTTGAAGACTTATCAAATGTAAAAGAAGAGGTTATTTTTAAAAATAAAATTGGAAGAATTAGAGACATTCAAGTGCATCCCTCTAACGGAAAAATTTATTTTTTATCTCAAGATGCTTTATGGTTAATGCAAAGAAAATAGTATATATTAAAATTTATGGATGATGTCGTCATAGTTGGTGGAGGTATAATAGGCGCTGCTACTGCATACTTTTTATCAATGGAAGGTAGAAAAGTTAAGGTAATTGAGAGAGACCCTACATATAAGACTGCCTCATTTCCTTTGTCTTTAGGTGGATTTAGAAGACAATTTTTTCAAAAAGAAAATATACTTTTAGGTAAGTTTGCTAGAGAATTCATTTTTAAAATACCAGAATTGTTAAAAACAAAAAAAAATCCAAACCCAACGGCAAGCATGGTTCCTAATGGATACCTTTTAATGTTTGGACCAGAACATGCAGAGGAACAATATAAAGCTTTGGAAAATCATAGAGAATGCGATGCTGGTACAAAAAATATTAAAGGTTCAGAATTAAATAAAATTTTTCCATATATAAATAACGAAGGTATAGAAACAGCTACATATACTGATAATAAAAGTGAAGGTTGGATTGATCCTTTTATGTTTCATAGTGCTTTAAAAAGTAAAGCAATTGAGTTAGGCGCAGAGTTTCTTAAAGGTGAGGTTAAAAATTTGTCTGAGATAAATGCAAAAACTATCATTTCAGCAGCAGGATGTTGGACTAAAGAATTGTTATCAGATATTCCAGTTGAACCACAAAAGCACACTGTATTTCGAGTTAAATGTCCAAAACATTTTCCTGATATGCCACTAACTGGAGATTTAACAACAGGTGTATATTGGAGACCAGAGGGTAAAGAGTTCTTAGCAGGTTCACCTATATCTGTATTTGATGCGAAAGATTTAGAACCAGCATGGAATGATTTTGAAGAATTAGTTTGGCCTGCTCTGGCAAAAAGAGTTCCAGCCTTTGAAGAACTAAAATTAACCGGTGGTTGGGCAGGATTTTATGATTGTAATAAACTTGATAACAACGCAGTTGTAGGCAAACATCCAAAATATGACAATGTTTATTTAGCCTCTGGTTTCACTGGAAGAGGTTTAATGCAGGCACCAGGTATTGGAAGGGCTCTGACTGAATTGATCACAACAGGTAGCTACCAATCAATAGATATAAGTGTTTTTGATGTAGAAAGAGTTTTAAAAAGTAATGCTAGACCGGAGCCTTACGTTTTATAATTTTTTAATATAAACTCCTAGTATTCCGTTAAATATAGATACAGCTAAAATCAATAATTGTCCTTTAAACGAGTAAAATTCAAAAGATGGATAAAAACTTATCCCAATTGAAAAAAAAAGATAAGTTAACACAAAAGGTCGATAAAATTTTTTTATAAAATTTAAAATTTTCACTTACTTTCTAGTTGCAATATAAACGCCAATTGTTGCAAGTATAAATCCTGCTATATCAATATTAGATAATTTTTCTCCTAAAAATAAATAGGCCATCACAGCTGTTGTAGGTGGGACAAGAAAAAATAATGTTGAAGTTTTACTTACCGAACCTGCTTTTATTAAAAACATTAAAATTGTAAAGGCTCCAAACGACACTAGAATAATCTGATGTGTCATCCCTAATAAAAATCCTGTTGTAAAATTTATATAAGGAGTTTCAAATATTGATATTAAAATTAAATTAAAAGAACAGCCCCCAAAAGCTTGAAATCCATTATTAACTGATAATGGGACATTACCACTTAGTTTTTTTTGCCACAAGGTTCCTGTAGTGATTGCAGCAAGGGCAATAAAACAAGTTACTAATCCATCTTTAGGAAACTCTTCTCCAAAATCTACTCCAAGTACTAGCAAAGAGCCTACAAAACCAAACGCAATACCAACCCACTGCCTCCATCCTATTACCTCTTTATAGATTGGTCCTGATAATAAATTAGTTAATATCGGTTGAAGAGTAACAATTAATGCTACAACACTTGCAGGAACTCCTACATGAAAGGCGTACCAACAACCACCAAGATACAATCCATGAAACAATACACCTGTAGTAATACTCTCTAGGACATATCTTCTTTTTGTAAAAATTATCTCTTTTTTAAATAGTGCAAATAAAAAAAACCCTATAGTTACAATTCCAAATCTAAAAGCAAGTGCTGCAAATGGAGATGCGTTCTGAACTATAATGTCACCTGATATGAATGCAGATGACCACAATAGTATAAATAGCAAAGGAAAGGTTTTTATCATTATAAAGGATTCATATTGTCATAAATTTTTTAATTAAATTTTGACAAGCATTTTACCAGTATTTTTTCCCTTTAATAAATCTATAAATGATTTTGGGGCACTCTCAATTCCTGTATAAATAGTTTCTTTAAATTTTATTTCACCTTTAGATAACCATTTCAACATATCAGTTTCAAATGGCTCTCTTTCATTTTCATGATCAAATATTAAAAATCCTTTAATGGTAAGTCTTTTAACAAGCACATGTGCCATATTTTTTATTCCAGATCCTGGTGTTGTTACATTCATCTGAGAAATTCTTCCACAAACAACTATACGACCAAAATTTTTCATTTGGAAAATTGCGGATTCCAAAAAATCGCCTCCAACATTATCAAAATAAAGATCAAATCCATCAGGACAAACTTCTTTAAAATGTAACACAAGGTTTTCTACCTTTTTATAATTGAAAGCATAATCAACTTTTAATTCGTTTTTTAACCAATTAACTTTTTCATCGGAACCTGTGCTAGCAATAACTTTACAACCAAGATTTTTCGCAATTTGACAAACTGTCGAACCAACACTCCCTCCAGCTGAAGATACTAAAACTGTCTGACCAGCTTTTAATTCTCCATGTTTTAATAATCCGATATATGCAGTATGTCCTGTCATACCAAGAGGACCTAAATAAGATTGTATGGGTATGTCAATAGCTTTAAGCTTTTTTAGTTTATCAGCACTGCAAACAAAATTGTCTCTCATACCCTGGCTGCTAAATACTAAATCTCCAACATTAAAACTTTTATCATTTGAAATCTCTACTTTGCCAATTGCATATCCTTCCATTTCCTCACCAATTTTAAATGGTGGTTTATAATTTTTTCTTTCGGTCATTCTTGCTCTCATATACGGATCAACTGATATCCATGAATTTGAGACTAATATATTTTTTTCATTATTAATTGATATTTCTTTTGATTTTATTTCAAAATCAGTTTCTTTTGGTAACCCAGTTGGAATATAATTTTTTAAAGCTACATACTTGCTGATTATAGTCACTTTAAGACCCCCAAATATTTTTTAATGTTGCCTCACGCCTACAAGCCTTTTTATATCTTAAATAATTTACAAAATTTATTTGGTAATAATCTTGATGGAAAGCTTCTGCCTTGTAAAATTTTTCAAATTCTCTAACGTAGGTTACGACTTTTTTTTTAAATTTTTGTTCTATATCCTTAATACTATTTTCTATTAAATCTTTTTGTTTCTCATTTTGATAAAATGCAACTGATCTATAACTATATCCTTTGTCACAAAACTGTCCTGCAGCATCAAATGGATCGATATTTACCCAGAATTCTTCTAAAAGTTTTTCATAGCTGACTACTTCTGGAATATATATTACTTCAATAACTTCAAAATGGCCCGTATTTCCATATGTGACCTCTTTATAAGTTGGACTCTCTGTAGTGCCACCTGAATACCCAGAAATAACTTTTGAAACACCTAGAATATTTTCAAATGACTCTTCCATGCACCAAAAACACCCACCGGCAAAATATGCTCTTTCAAAATTTGGTGAATTTGCAAAGCTAGTCGATGAAAGTAATAAGAAAATTATTGATAAAAATTTTTTCATTAAAGGTAGCTACCTAGTTTATTCATAGCTTACCTTTAATGATTTGTATTTAAAACTCTATTTTTTTTGATATTTTGCCGCTTCTTCAGAACCGCCAGTAGCACTTCCTTTACTGTAAGAATGTGCACCCATACCTGCTAATTGTCCATCCTTAACAATTAGGTATTGGTTACGTATTTCACGACCTTCAAAGAAACATTCTAAAATCTCTCTAACACCATCAGCATATCTAGCTTGTGCTGAAAGAGAAGTTCCAGAAGTGTGAGGTGTCATTCCATGATTTGGCATCGTTCTCCAAACATGATCATTTGGTGCTGGTTGTGGAAACCATACATCACCAGCGTATCCACTCAATTGACCACTTTTTAATGCTTTAGCAATAGCGTCTCTGTTGCAAATTTTACCTCTAGCAGTATTTACAATGTATGCACCTTTTTTCATCTTACTAATCATTGCATCATCAAATAAATTTTCTGTTTCTGGGTGTAGTGGGCAGTTTATAGTTACCACATCACAAACTTTAACCATTGACTCTACTGTTTCATGAAAAGTTAAATTTAATTCTTTTTCCACTGTCTCAGGTAATCTATGTCTATCAAAGTAATGAAGATGAACATCGAAAGGTTTCATTTTTCTTAAAGCATCTAGTCCAATTCTTCCAGCTGCAACAGTTCCAATATGCATTCCCTCGACGTCATATGATCTTTGAACAGCATCCGCAATGTTCCAACCACCCTCATTAACTATTCTATGTTGGTTATGGTAATCTCTTACTAAAGATACAATCATCATCACAATATGTTCAGCAACTGATCTTGAGTTACAAAATGTAACCTCTACAACATCAATTTTATTATCCATCGCCGCTTGCAGATCTACATGGTCTGATCCAATTCCTGCAGTGACTGCCATTTTTAAATTTTTTGCTTTTGCAATTCTTTCTTTAGTTAAATAATAGGGAAAGAAAGGTTGAGAAATTACTATATCTGCATCTACTATATGTTTATCAGCCTCACATCCTTCACCATCTTTACTATTTGTTACAATTAGCTCGTGACCGTTACTCTCTAAAAATTTTCTTAATCCCAACTCTCCAGACACACAGCCTAATAATTCTCCTGGTGTAAAATCTCTACCTTTTGGACTTGGTAAAGTCATTCCATCAGGGTATTTTTCTAGTTTTGGAAGATCTGACAAGGCATAAGACTTAGGCATACCACCTTTAGGATCATCATATAATACACAAAGTACTTTCATTTTATCTCCTAATATTTAAGTTTAAAATCTCTCTATAGATATTTTTAGACAAAGTTTAGCATAATTGGAACATCAATCAAATGAATAGTAAGAGACTAAGGATATTTCTTTTGAGCAACAAATTTATTTAGAAGAATTCCAAATACTATTATTATCAGACATCCAGTTAGTATTGGGGACAAAAGATATTCAAACGACACTGACCCCAATATGACTATAATGGGGTTTCCCCCTGCAGGTGGATGAGTTACGTCTAAAAATATCATTAATCCAACACCAAAACCTACAGCCAAAGGTATCATGATATAAATAGGTAAGGGAATATAATTATAAAATAAAATTCCAATAGCAGAAGTAACTAGGTGACCAAATAATATATTTTTAGGTTTCGCAAATGGACTTTCTGGATAACCATATAAAAGAACCATAGAGGATCCAAATGACGCAATTAGAAAAAGTCCGAAATTAGTTTTATATGTCAATAAGGTAAGTATACCAATTGTGATGGTTGAAAAAATTAAAGCTAAGAGAGATTTAATAATTCTATCTTTGTTCATTTATTGTATTACTTTTTTTAAAGCTTTTATTGGAAGTATTAAACATTCTTTCCTTGAATAATTTTTTTTATCAAAAATTTTTTTAAAATCCTTCCACTCGTTTGGAAATAAAATATTTTCTTTATCATTAAACTTTTCCAATAATTTTAAAAATTTTTTTATTTTATCTTTACTTTTTTTTTTAAAATTTTTAGTTGTCAAATTAGCTGATGCATTACAATATACGCAAGATTGTGACTGATAAGAAAAATCTTTAATAACATCATCTTTTATAATCAAAAAAATTTCAATTTCATCCCCACATATCTGGCTTTTATATTTTATCGAATGAGTATAGTTATCAATATATTTATGGTTTTTAGTATCTGAAGCTATTTTTAAAATATTAATATCCATTTATTTAAGTTTTTATTTGATTGTTATTATACAAATTTATATTTATATTTTTATACTTCTTAAATAAAAAAATAGCACATGCTGAAATTAACAAATCCAAAAGTAGCCATTCCAATTGTATTAATAGCAGGTTTATTTTGGTCATTTGGTCCTTATGTTGTAAGGCATATTGATCAACCAGAAACTGTTCCATGGCAATACTTATTTACAAGGGGAATAGTTATTTTTCTATTGTTAAATATGTATTTATTTCTAGAAGAAGGAAAAGATTTTTATAAAAACTATTTTAAAGTTGGAATTTCTGGTCTTATTGGTGGTATTGGTCTAGGAACCGCAATGATTACTTTTATTTGGTCAATAACGAATACTACAGCAGCTATAACCTTACTTTGTCTAGCAGCAATGCCTTTTATAACAGCGCTACTTGGTTTTTTATTTTTAAAAGAAAATATTTCACTAACTGTTTGGATAGCAATTATAGTTGCAACAGCCGGTATATGTATTATGGCTTTAGATAATTCAGAGAGAAATACATTAACAGGACTTGTTTTTGGTTTGATCTCTGCATTTGGTTTTTCAATATTTTCTGTATCTCTTAGATGGAGAAAAGAAACACCTAAATTTACTACTGTAGCATTAGCTGGATTATTCTGCTTCTTATTTTCTGCTATAATGCTTACAAGTATTGGAGCAAGTTTTTTATCTTCTGGAAAAAATGAGGCTTTATTTGCAACACATGGAACCTTGGTTTGTATGGGTTTGATTTTATACTCCATAGGGTCTAAAAATATTCCAGCAGCTGATCTAACTTTGCTTTCACTCACAGAAGTAATAGGGGGAATTTTTTGGGTATGGTTACCATGGTTAGGAATTAATGAAATTCCATCAACCAACACTGTAATTGGAGGTTTTTTTATTTTTATGTCAATTTTTTACTACAGTCTCATAATGCAATCCAATAGGAGATTTATAGGCTTAAACTAATATGATTGATGAAAAAATAACTGTAAATAGTTGGAACGAATGGGATCCATTAAAGCATGTAATAGTCGGCAAAGCAGACGGCACTTGTATACCTGCTCCTGAACCTGCATTAGACGCAAAGGTTCCAGAGGACAGCGATATGAGAGGAAAATTTGGTCCGAGAACTAAAGATACAGTTGATAAAGCAAATCAATTGTTAGATGATTTTTCAAATACTTTGAAAAAAAGAGGGATAAAAGTTGATAGACCAGATCCAATTAATTTTAATCAAAAAACTTCAACACCTGATTGGGAAACTGAAACTATGTTCGGGTGTATGCCTCCCAGAGACGTTTTATTAACTGTAGGTAATGAAATTCTTGAAGCAACGATGAGTTATAGGTGCAGATGGTTTGAATATTTATGCTACAGACCCTTACTTAAGAAATATTATAACTATGATCCTAATATGAGACATGAGTCTGCTCCAAAACCAAGATTAACAGATGCAGATTATCGAAAAGATTATCTTTCAGATAAAATTGGTATTCAAAAAAGACTAGAATGGACAGAAAAAAAATATTTTGTTACTACTGAGGAGGAACCGCTATTTGATGCTGCTGATGTGTTAAGATTTGGTAAGGACCTAGTTGTTCAACATGGTTTTACAACAAATTTAAAAGGAATTGATTGGCTAAAAAGGCATTATAAAGATCATAGAGTTCATGCAGTAAATTTTCCAGGTGACCCATATCCAATTCACATAGACGCAACATTTACGCCAATAAAAGAGGGTTTAATAATTAATAATCCGCAAAGAAGGCTTCCTAAAGATCAAAGAAAACTATTTGAAGATAATGGATGGGAAATTTTAGATAGTGCTCAACCTGCACACAATGAACCACCACCCTTATGTTATTCATCGACCTGGTTATCAATGAATGTTTTAGTTTTAGATTCTAAAACAGTATGTGTCGAACAAAGTGAGGTATATCAAGCAGAACAATTGGATAGACTTGGTATGGAAGTTGTTCCAGTTGCACTTAGAGATGCTTATGCATTTGGTGGTGGATTACACTGTTGCACAGCAGATGTATATCGTGAAGGTGAATGTAAAGATTATTTTCCAAAACAATAACTGTGGTTCAGATAAAAACAAAACGCGAAAGAATAAAATTTGCATCAGATAATGTAACTGGTGCATGTCCAGAAGTTCTAGATGCAATTCTAAAATCTAATGATGATGATAAAACTCCTTATGGTAATGATAAACTATCAATAAATTTAAAAGATAAATTTTCAGAAATTTTTGAAAAAGAAGTTATAGTTTTTCCAGCAGCTTCTGGTACGGCTGCTAATGCATTGGCTTTATCAACAATAACCCCATCTTTTGGAAATATTTACTGCCATAGACTATCACATATCAATGTGGATGAATGTGGAGCGCCTGAATTTTATACTGGAGGAGCAAAGTTAATAAACCTCAATGGAATTAATGGAAAAATCATGGCAGCTGAATTAGATAATAGTATTAGCGGCAAAGGCATTGTTCATCATACACAGCCTTCATCAGTGAGCATCAGTCAATTATGTGAGACTGGTGTAACTTATAAATTAGATGAAATTAAAAATATATCTGACGTAGCCCATAAACATAATTTAAGTATCCACATGGATGGTGCAAGATTTGCTAATGCTTTAGTTTCATTGAACTGTAGTCCAGCAGAAATGACATGGAAATCTGGCATTGATGTACTATCTTTTGGAGCAACTAAAAATGGTTGCTTAGCAGCAGAGGCTATTATTTTTTTTAAATCTGAATTAGTAGGGAATATGCCTTTTTTAATGAAAAGAGCAGGGCATTTACTATCAAAGATGCGTTTCGTATCAGCCCAATTAGATGCCTATATTACTAATGATGTTTGGCTGAAAAATGCAAAACATGCAAATGCAATGGGAAAAAAATTGAGCCAAGGTTTACAATTACATAAAAGTATTGAATTAGCTTATCCTACAGAAGCAAATGAAGTATTTGTTAAAATACCAAAATATTTAATTGATCAACTAAATTCACATGGCTACAAAATAAATGATGATGAGTGGGAGGACAAAGCTGTTAGACTAGTTGCTGCTTGGAATACCAACCCATCTGATATTGACTCATTTTTAAATATAATTAAATCTTAATTTAACTAGGATTTTCTTTAAGAAAATTTATATAATTTACCACTTCATCAAATTTTTCATCTTCAATATCCTTGTAGCTAGATTTAAATTTATTCTTTACACAAATTGCAATATGAGCGTAAGGATTTCTACCTTTAGGATGATTAGGATGATCTGGAAGTTGTCCTTCCAAATAATCGCCAGCTTCCTGAATAATTTTCCACAGTTTACTTGCGTTTTCTTTATTCACACTGTCCCATTTTCTGTTTTATCTCTTCTGTGTCGAGTTTGTGTCGAGTTATCCTATATAATCCTATTAAGCGAAAACATCTAAAAGAAATTTTTTTTCTAATTTTAAAAATTGTCCCTTGATTTCTTTCTCATTAATTAAAGATAAATGATCTTTTGCTATGTAATAATTTTTATAAAAATCGTTTACTTTTTTAACTATATTTTCTTGTATTTTTAAATCTAAGTCTGGAATAGTAATTTCTAAAATTGATGGAAGATTTAATTCAACTTGATCTGTTGAACCAGAAAATATTATTTCAATATCAGTTTGTACATAAGGTGATGCCAAATAATAAAAGATAAAGTAAGGATTAATTCCTTTTTTTGCTCTAATGATAGTTATATGACTATCAACTGTTATTTTTTTGAATTTATTTGGATAATATATTGACGCTCTTCCAATAGTTCCAGTACCTGTAGAATTTAACAAAATATCACCAGATTTTAAAAATCTATCTTCATCAATACTTTCCCAAAAATCTTTTGTAAGAAATTTTATGTGTTCATAATATATATTTTGCCAGTGAATACATTTTTGATTTAAAATTGGAAAATCATTTATCTTATCCGAATATTTTGGACTTTTCCCTCTTTGAACATATTCGGTTAGCTCACCTAAAGTGGTTTTTTTCCATTCGCTATTAAATTCTAATATATTTTTTTTTTTACTCATTACTTAATTTTATTTAAATACTTTAGTGATAAGTTGAGATTTTTTTTTATATCATCAATAATCATTTCTCTTTTTGGAAGGTTTTCTAATGCTTTTATTTCATCAGCTTTCAGCCATCGTATATCAAGGTTATAATTATTATCTTCAATTAATTTATATGAAAACTTTCTGAATCTTCCTTCTTCACCATCATCAATTCTTTTTGATTTTCCATATTCATCTTTTCCAAATTTTTTATAAAAATCTAACAAATCATCATCTTTAATGGGTTTAGATTTACCAAATTTTGGAATTGAGGTTCTGTAATCGTAAATCCATAAATTTTGGTTTTTTTCATCTGAGTTTTTTTTCTTATAGAAAAACATTAAGTTGGTTCTTACAGAGGGTGTATAAAAAATTCCTTGTGGAAGTCGCAAAATAGTATGTAAAATACAATTATCTAAAAACTCCTTCCTTATATCAACGCCTACACCATCAATACTTAAAATTGAGTCTGGAAATATAACAGCAGCACGTCCGCCTGGTTTTAAATTTTTGTATATATGTTGAAGAAAACCAAGTTGTTTATTTGAGGTTTCATAAATAAAATCATCTCTTGAGCTTAAATTGTCCCTTGAAGATGTACCAAAAGGAGGATTAGTTAAAATAACATCACTCTTAATTAAGTCTTTTCCAATTGACGAAAGGGTATTACCTCGGTTTATTTTTGCATTTATATCATGCAAATATAAATTCATCATGCATATCCTATGGCTATCCGTGATTAACTCTATTCCTTTAAACGCATCATTTTTTTGAAAATTTTGTTCTCTAAGGGATAGATCAAATAATTGATCGTTATTTTTTTTTATATATCTATCTGCTGTTATTAAAAAGCCACCAGTTCCAGCAGCAGGATCACATATAACTTCTTTGATTTTAGGTTTGACTAGATTAACAGAAAGATTAATAACAGCTCTAGGTGTATAATACTGACCTGCACCTTTCTTGCCTTCATTCCCTGTTTTTTCAACAAGTCCTTCATAAAGATCAGCTAGCCCACCTTCTTTACTTTTAACTGAATACCAGTCTAAATTATTTATATTTGTTACTAGAGTGTTTAAATTTCTTGGTTCTCTAATTGAAGTTGATGCATTTAAGAATATACTTTGAATATAAAAGTCATCACTCATTCCAAGCTCTAACAGCATTTTTCTGTAAAAATTAAATTGTTCTGACCCAACTTTGGAAACTAAATCCTGCCATCTATAACCATTTGGTAATCCATCTTCTTTTTCTAATTCAAAATTCATTTTGAGAAAAAGTAAATAAGTAAGTTCCGTAGTGTATTGTAAATACGTAACTCCATCGTCTTTAAGAATTTTTGCAAAACTCCAAAGTTTTTTTACAATATCAATCTGCTTTGTCATGATGCTTTCCAAATTTCTTCATTAATTTCTTTCATCAAATTTGAGAAATTATTATCAAAAACTTTATTTAAATAATTAAAACCTCCAAGATCTTTAAAAGCTCCATCATCAAAGGTTTCATTATCAACAATAGTCTCTTTTATAATTTGATTAGCAATTCTTTTTAGCCAAGTTATTTGAGGTTTAGTCCAATCTTTCTTATTAAGAATATTTTCAATGGCATTTTTCACTCTTTTTTCGTACGGAAGCAAAGGATCTCCAATTGATGCTTGTCTAATAAAACCTATTATTCTAGCTGTAACATCTATATTTTTTGTAATTTTATATGAGTACTGTATTTCTTTTTCTTTAAAACCTTTTTCAGATAAAATTATTGAAATTTCTTTTAAGTGTGATTTTTTAAAAGATTTTGGACTTGTACTTAATATTTTTAATGCCTCAACTTTATTTTTATTTTGATTAATAAAATCATTAAAATTTTTTATATAGTCAGATGGATCTTTAATTATACTGGAAACTTCAATAGTTTTATCAACATGTTCTGAAACTGGGATATATCTTTCAATTTCGTTTTCATCGAAAATTTTATTTAATTTTTCCAATTTACTTAAATTAAAACTATTTTTACTTTCTTCTTTTATTTCATTTATTATTTCACTTATATTTTGATCAAAAACATCTTTGATTTTATTTTTTGTGATGTCAGTTAAAAATCTTTTTTTTGCATTAAGTTTAACTAGAAGCTCATCTTTAAAAAAGTTAAACTCATGCTCAGTCTTACTTTGGTTTATTTGGGTTAATATTTGATCAATTTTTTTATTTTTTTCTTTAACAACTGGCTTCATATCTGTGATTTCACCCAATGAATTAAATACTCCTATGGTATCAAATACTCTAAAACTTTCTTTTTTGATTTCAGGACAAGGTCTAGTTGCTCTCCCTAACATTTGTTCAAATAAAATTCTGCTATTTACGTTTCTAACGAATATAAGATTACAAAGTGGATGAATATCTATCCCTGTTGTAAGTAGATCAACCGTTACTGCTATGTTTGGAAATTTATCAAACTGAAATTTTTTAATCATATTTTCAGGCCTATCAATGCTACCTGTGATTTTTTCTATTGAATTGTCTTTAATTGATCCGTATTTTTTAACAAAAGCTTTTTTTAATTCATCAACCAGAATATCTGCATGATTATCATTAACGGCAAAAAATAAACTTTTTTCATCTAAACTTGGATCTATTTCATCACTCATTGTTTCCGCAATCGCTTTATTGAAATTTCTTGTTATAACGAGTTTGTTAAATTCATTTGGGCCAAAATTTAATTCATCTTCTAAAATCTGGTCTTTGATTGACGAGTCTTTTGAACTTACAAATTTTACTTTTTCACCTTCTTTCCATCTAATCCCGTATTTTGAAAGTTTCGTATATAATCTATATGGCGGCTCGTGATCTATTAGCCAACCATCAATTACCCCTTCTCTATAAGAATAATTAAAAATAGGCTTACCAAAAATATCTACTGTATGAACGGCAGGGGTTGCGGTAATTCCAATTTTTATTGCATCAAAATAGTTAATACACTTTTTGTATGATGAGAAGTAATTTTCATGGCTATCAAAATGAATTTCATCTTGGTCCATTTCCTTATCTAAAAAGTAACCCCGGTGACATTCATCAACTATTATGCAGTCATAATCATCGATTTTTAAGTTATCTTCACTATTGCCATATAATACTCTTTTAATTAAGCCTTGTATTGTAACAATGTGAATTTGTGTGTCCAGATCTGGTTTTTTTATACTTGGTTCAGCAATATTATAAATTTTATTTAAAGTATTTCCGTATTCTATTTCTATAGTTGAGAATTTATCCATAGCTTGCGTTGCTAAACTTTTTCTATCTACGACAAACAGAATTCTATTACATAATTTACTACTTAATAATCTATGCATTAAAAATAGAGAAATTATTGTTTTACCTGTTCCAGTAGCCAAAGATAACAAGCATTCACGTTTACCTTTTATTATTGCTTCTTCAGTACATTTGATTGAATTAATTTGATAATCTCTTAAAGATCCAAAATTAATTTTCTTGAGCCTCTCTTGGGAAAAATTAATGTTTGAATTTAATAAATTTTTTAAACCTTGTGGTGTATACCAATTTCTTAAAGGTCTTCGTGGTGTAGATCTTATAAGGTCTGCAAACCAGATACCACTTTTTGTGGGTAGTGCTTCTGAAAAATCTCTTCCATTTGATGAGAATGCAAAGGGTATCTTATATTCACTCGATTTATTAATAATATTTTCATTATGTAAAGCTTGAAAATCTTTACTATACCTCTGTGCTTGACCAATGTCTCCTGGTATATCTGTAGAATCTTTCTTAGCTTCTACAGCCCCAATAGCGTCTAAACCAGTAAACAAAATATAATCTGCTGGTCCACTGCTTGTAGGGTATTCTGCTATTGCAACATTCTCACCATGTTTTGGTCTATAGCCTTTAGTATAATTTATATTTTCTGTATCAGCCTTCCAACCGGCTTTATTCAACTGAGCATCAATTAATTTTCGTCTCGTTTCTTTCTCATCCATAACTGATAACTATTATTACATTTATAAATTAGGTAATTCTAGTTTGATTTATCTTTTTTGTGTCGAGTTGGTGATCGAGTTTTTTAATAAAATTGATGAGTCTTTAAGCGATTTATTTAAAGCTAACTTTTTAATATCCGCATAAGTACTGTAGTTTAATGTGGCTTAATGTGGATTATGTTGTCCCTCTATTCCCGTAAATAATCGCCAGCTTCCTGAATAATTTTCCAGAGTTTACTTGCGTTTTCTTTGTTCATACTATTCCAACTTTGATTTATATAAATTAGCCATATTATGTAATAATTATTCAAAGAAATACTGTAGATATTTAAAATCCACCTCGCCAATTATTTTTAGATTTAAAATCTTTCTCTTCTTGCTTTGATGTTGGTCTAAATAAATAATAACTCACAACAACAATAACTAATATAACTAAAATAGTTTCAATCATGTGAGTAGCTATTTATGTTACCAAAAAGTTTTTTCATAATATAATGTTATCAAAAACCTATAGGTTATACCTTTTGATTTATATCTCATAATAAGTGTCAAAAGGAATAGCTTATATTAACTTGATAATTTTTTAATCATATTTTGCTCATAATAATTAGAAAAATTTATATAAAAATGTGATATCCATCTATTAAACAAGTATATTATAAAAACTTACACTATATTACAGGAGGTGTAAAAAATATGAAAATTATGGCAAAGAAGATTCTTAAGTGGATGGGTTTTGAGCTAAAAAGATTGCAACATTTTAAATTTGATAAAGGCCAGATAGTTTTTATTCATATTGGAAAAAATGCAGGAACACAGATAATGTATATAGCAAATAAATTAACTAAATATGGAGTACATATAAAAAAATATGGACACAATATTAAACTTTCTAACTTACCATTGAATACTAAGTATTTTTTTTCTATAAGAAAGCCCGAAACAAGATTTGCCTCTGGTTTTTATTCTAGAAAAAGAAAAGGGCAGCCACGACTTTATAACGAGTGGAATTTACATGAAAGTCTTGCTTTTGATGCTTTTGAGCATGCCAATGATCTGGCAGAAAATTTATTCTCTGAAGATACTAAGGGTCGCTTCGCGAGACAAGCAATTAAGTCCATAAGCCACACTGCTAGACAGCAATTTGATTGGTTTCAAGATTGTGCTTTTCTTGATAAACAATCACCAATAACAATAATAAGACAGGAATATTTTGAGAAAGATATGCAGAGGCTTTTGGATTTATTAGGACTGGACTTAGATATAAAAACACTGACTACAAAAGACAAAGTAAATTCACATTCTTACGACTATTCCAAAACACCTCCTCTCTCAGATCTTGCAGTTGCAAATCTTAAAAAATGGTATGTACAAGATTATTGGTTTTATGAAATGTGTGAAGTATGGTTAAACAAAAGTGCTGAGTCAAATTAGTACTTATTTTATGTACGTCCTTTAATCAACTAGAAATCTTTTAAGGAGTACGTTTTATACTAAAAAATCCTACAAAAATTTCACATTACATTAGAAAAAAAACTTCCAAAATTTATTTTTTGATCTTCTGAGAACGAAATTCTAATAATATCAAAAGGTTTTTTAGACATTTTTTTCATATCATTAGAATTTTACAGAATTTACTTAAATTTTTTTATTACCAATATCTTTATAAAAGTTAGATACGATTTAATATTTAAACTCATAGTAAATTCTACCTATCATTTCTTTTACAAATTTACTACTTTGGCTTAATGCAGATGCTGAAGGTATAAAGTCAAGAAAAGTAATTTTTTTTGAATTTTTAAAATCCACAGCAAAAGGTATTACTTTAATTTGCTGAGCTTCAAAAACTTTTTGTGCTCTAGGCATATGAAATGCAGATGTTACAAGTATGATCTCGGCATTTTTTTTATTTAAAAGTTTCTTCACAGATTTAGCCTCATCATCAGTATTCTGAACATTATCGGTTAACAAAATACTTTCTTCAGGTATTCCAAGTTTAATAGAAAAGTCTTTTAAATATTCACCTTCAGGTATACCATTTTGCCATGGCAGTTTACTTCTAGTTAAGATCAATAAAGGTGCTTTATTGTACTTTAACAAATCAATACCTGATAAAATTCGATCTACAGCACCTTCAAACTCATATTTAATTTTATCCTTGAATTCAATTGTAGAAACCATTCCACTTAATACAACAATTGCATCTGAATTATTTATATTAGACACATCTTGTGGGGTATAATCTTTTTGTAAATACATGTTTAATTTATAAGAAATAATAGGCAATGAAAAAAAAATTAAAAAGATTATTCCAATAATACTTATTTTTCTTGATTTTAAAATTAATCCACAAACTAATAAAAAAAATACAAAAAATAATGGACTGATGATTAAAGGTAGAAATTTGTGAATATAAATATTCATGTTTTATATTTATTTCTTTTGTGCATACATAAGCTTTGATTAATCCCTAAAATTTATAAATTCAATTGGCAGTCCAACATCAATAGCTTCTATTGCAGATATTGCTTCTTGAAGATCATCTCTTTTTTTTCCTTGAGCTCTTAATTCTTCTCCTTGAATTTTAATTTGTATTTTAAGTTTTAGTTTTTTTACATTAGCAATAATCTTCTTTGCATTTTCTTGGCTGATACCTTCTACTAAATCACTGACTTGTCTGATAGTTCCACCTGCTGCACCTTCAGAATTTTTAACGATAATTACTCTTGGATCTACTTTTCTTCTTATAAGATGAACTTGTAGCAATTCATTTACTTGTTTTAATTTTAATTCATCTGGTGCTATTGTAGTTATTATTTTATCTTTTCTCTCAATTGAAATATTAAGTCCCTTAAAATCATATCGGTTAGCAATTTCTCTTAAACAATTTGCAAGAGCATTGTCAAATTCTTGATAGTTTATTTTACTTATTACATCAAATGAAGGCATAATTATAATATTCTATACAATATTACATTTTTTTATGAGAACAACCTTCTTTAATCAATGTTAAAGTTTTTAAAATTTTAGTATATTTTAATTTTAAATGTCCAAAGGTAAAATTAAAATTCACATAAGAAATAATCACTGGAAAAAAGGTTCTTTGCCTTGTGATTTGGAAGGTGAAAAAAATAGTAGCGTTCCAAAAGATTTGTTTGAAAGCAAGCTTAATAAATTTCCTGAGATAAAGAATAAAGTCTCATATTTGGTTGATTGGGATGATGACAATTGGATTTCTTCGATGAAAGATGCGGATATTTTACTTGCTTGGGATTTTCCAACAAATGATTTTAGCAAAATTGCACCAAATTTAAAATGGATTCACATTGTTTCAGCTGGTGTTAACCATCTTTATCCATTTGACTGGATTAAAAAAGATTTGGTTTTAACAAATAGTAGCGGGATACATGCAAAAAAAGCAGGAGAATTTGGTTTGATGAGTATTTTGATGCTTCAAAACCATATGACAAAAATAGTTACCAATCAGAGAAAAAAAGAGTTTGTAACTCTATTAAGTAACCCAATTGAGAATAAAACAGTTGTGGCTGTAGGTACTGGATCATTAGGAGGGTCAATGATTAAACATATCAGTTCGTTAGGAGCAAATATAATTGGTGTAAATAGAAGGGGGAGGAAAGTAGAAGGATGTTCAAAAATTATTACATTTGACAGAATTGATGAAGTTTTACCTGATACTGATTTTCTTTATTTAGCAGTTCCAGAAACAGACGAAACAAAAGGATTAATTAACAAAAAAAGATTAGATGTTTTAAAACCTTCCTGTGGAATAGTTAACATTGGACGTCAGTCTGTAATGGATTATGAGCATCTACAAAAAAAATTAACAAAAAATGAAATTTCTGGAGCAATTTTAGATGTTTTTTCAGAAGAGCCTATAAATAGAAATTCTGAATTCTGGGATACTCCAAATTTGGTAATTACACCTCACATATCGTCAGATAGTAAAGGAAAATATATAGAAATGGTTTTAGAAAAATTTTTTGATAATTTAAAACTATTTATTGATAAAAAAAAACTATCTAATCAAGTTGACCCTGATCTAGGATATTAATTGTTTTGTTAATTATTAATTTTATTGAGAATTACCCTAAAGTATTTGTGACTTCCTTAGTCCCATTTACATTATTTAAATCTGATTTTGATGGTTCTTCAATAGGTTCAGCCGCTGGATTTAATTCTAAACCGATTGGCGTAATTGTTGTTGGCAAAGGTGTAAACTGAGACTCAGGATTTTCAATAACTTCTCTTACCCTCATTCTATAAACACCATACATACCTATCAAAATATGAAATATGATCAAAAAAATAAAATAGCCATTTTCGCCAACAAAATCCATAAACAAGGAGCACAAAAATGGACCACTCATAGCTCCCATACCAAAAGCAAATTGTAAACCAGCACCTGCAGAAACAAACTTTTCTTTAGCTACAAAATCATTTGTATGCGCAAATATTAAAGCAAACATTGGAAGACTAAAGAATGCATATAAGCCTGTAAACACATAAAACCAAAACTTTGAACTTGCCAATCCATCGGGCAAATGCATTGTCCCTACAGAAAAAATTGCACATAGCGCAAAAAAAGCTGCAGCAAAAGTGGAATAAACAGTTACTGTCCTTCTGTCATAAATATCAGATAGTTTTCCAATTGGCCATTGTGAGATAGCACCAGAAATTGCAACTAGAAAAGTTACAAAAGATATTTCAAATATGCTAAAATTCATTGCTGCAGCATAAACTGCAATTAATGCAAACATTGCTGAATGACAAATGCCACACAAAACAGCACTTACCATACCAAATGGTGAGGCTTCATAAAGTTCTTTAATTTTCATTCCAATAATTTTTTTAAATTTTGGAGCTTTCTTTTTTGTAAGTAGAATTGGGACAAGTGATAGAGACATAAATAATGAAACTAAGATAAAAGGTTGAAAGTTTTCAGGTCTACTAAAATTTAAAAAAAACATTCCTATTGCCATTGAGCTAAAGAGTACAATCATATAAATTGATAAAACACTTCCTCTATTTTTATTACTTGCCCTATCGTTTAACCAACTTTCTGCAATGGTATAAAGACAAACCATAGAAAATCCTGAAAAAACTCTAAGTACAAACCAAGTAAAAGGATTTATTACAATTGAGTGAACTAATACGACTATTGATGCAATTGAAGCAAAAGCCGCAAATACCCTTATGTGACCTACCCTTGAAACAAGGATAGGTACTGATCGTGCACCAATAAAGTACCCAACAAAATATCCCGTTAACATAAAACCTGTGGCTGTTATACTAAAACTCTCATGTACGGCTCTTACTCCTAGCAATGATACTTGGAAACCATGAGCTAACATAATTAGTCCCATACCAGTAAAAAGGGCCCATGAGTTTTTTAATATCTTCTCCATAATTTCGCTATCTACGAATGATTTAATATTAAATCAAGAAATTAATTATTAATTTTTTGAGGTTCTCTTAATTTTAAAAATGAGTGGATGCCTATAGTTGTTATAATTATAATCCCCCCAATAATGGTCTCTAAAGTTGGTTGCTCTTTAATAACCAACCAAACCCAAATTGGTCCAATTATAGTTTCAAGCAAGAAAAACAAATTCACTTCCTCAGCTGGAATAAACCTAGGTGCAATTGTTACTAAAACAAATGGAAGGGCTACACAAACTATGCACATCAAAGGTATATAAATCTGATCAGATCCGACTAAGTTGAAGTTTTCTACAAAAAAGAAGGCAAAAACTGCAACTCCTAATTTTCCCATGACAGCAGATGGCAAAAGATCTCTGTCTTTAGCATGTCTTATCAGTACAGCATTGACTGCTAAGCCTGCAGCGGTAGCAAATCCCATGATATTTCCAAAGAGATTTCCTATTTTAACTGAGTCATAGAATATGAACAAAACAGCAAAAAATGTAATAAAAATAGCTATCCAAGTTCCCTTACCAGGTATCTCTTTTAAAAAAATAGCACCTAAAATTGCAGATAGCATTGGTGCTAGGGCAATCATGATCAAGGTATTAGCTACATTTGTATTTTGAATAGATATTATGAAAGTAATATTACATATTGAAAAGCTGATAGCATAAAATATACCAACAGTGCCGACCTTGAAAAATGCTTTTATGAAATTTTTTCTATAAAATAATAACAATCCAATAAAAACTATAAAAAAAGGGATTATACCTCTATAAAAAAGCATTCCCCAAGTTTCAATATTAGAAAGTCTAATTAAAAGTGAGTCAGGTGTTATGAACATTACAGCCACGAAAGCTAGTAATGATCCTTTTTTTTGATCAGATAATTTATTCAAGCTTTTAAACCTTTCCAAAATGTCTTTGCAAGATTTATTTTAGATAGGTCGTAGTATGTTTTTAATCCAGTAGGGGAGGTAACATTTATATCTCCATTTAATTGTTGATCTATAAAGTCTATCCCAGCAAAATAAATATTATCTTTCTTTAATCTTTTACCAATAATTTTTGAAATCCTAATTTCTTTTCTGGTAAGGCTAGTAAGTTTTGGTACAGCACCTTTGCTCATGTTGCTTAAATATGAACCTTTCTTGGGAACTCGTGAAATTGCACCACATACTTTACCATTAATAATAAAAACTCTTTTATCTCCCTTAGAAATATTCTTTAAAAATTTTTGAAACATTGAATGGCCATTTTTATTTAAAAAATTTGTAATAAGTTTTTTATTAAACTTATTTTTAATTAGATAGATTTCATTACCTCCATATCCGTTAATAGGTTTCATAATCATACTTTTATTTTGTTTATAAAACTTCTTAACTTCTACAATATTATTTGAAAATATTGTGTCTGGCATATATTTTGTAAATTTTTTCGAATATAATTTTTCAGATACGTTTCTAATGGCCACTGGGTTATTTATTACTCTTGTTTTTTTTAAATCATCCAAAATGAGAGTAGTAATTAAATATTCTGAATTAAATGGAGGATCCTGCCTAATTAAAATAAATTTAAGATTTTCAACGTCAATTTTTTTTTTTTTATAAATTTTATAAAATTTTTTTCCTTCATAATTAAATTTTACAAATACTCCATTTGCATATGTTTTATTTTTGATGATGGATAAGTTTGAAGGAGTATAATAAAATATTTTATATCCTAGTTTCTGAGCTTCATGAGCTAAAAATATTGATGTATCTGAAGATATATTAATTTTATCTAATTTATCGCCTTGTATGCCTATTATTTTATTTGTCATATAAATCTTCTAAATTTTGAAATTTAGAGAATTTATTTATAACATGACTGGCCACTGTTTCTTTATTATTGATAATCTTATTTAAATGTTCCAAGTATTTAGTTTCGTTTTTACCGCTTTTTCCAATAAAATCTCTCTTTTCTAAGCCTTTTTCAGCAATTTTTAACAAGTTAGAGATCCAATAAATCATATCTTTACCCATTAAATTTGTATCAAGTCCTTTCATTGGTGCATCTTTATACGCATTCAATAAATCTTTCTTTTCCCATTTTGAAATAAATTCTAATGCTTCGTCTAAATTACCGTATAAAAGACCAGTAAAAAAGGCAGGGCCAGCACAGATACAGTCCCAACCACAAGTATCCATAGATCTTAATTCGATATATTGTTTTAATCTATTCTCTGTAAATATAGTACTTAAATGCAATCCAAGATCGTCAATACTTGGTAAAGATTTATTTATTTCTTGAATATTACCATTCATATAATCAGAAAATTTATAATTTTTACCAGATAAATATTTATCATTTTTTTTTATAAATAGTATTGGATAATCCATTACAAAATCAGCATATTTTTCAAAATCAACATTTTCTAAAAAAATTTCTGGAAGCCCACCCCTTGATGTTTCTTGCCATACTTTTGATCGGTATGATAAGTATTTACTATCTTTTTTTTCAACTATTGATGAGTTTGCAAAAAGTGCGATACTTAACGGAACTAAACTATTTGCTAATTTAAACTTTTTTATGAAATCATTTTCAGACGTGTAGTCTAGATTTAGCTGTGTCCCAGATGTTCTATACATCATATCTAAACTGAGAGGACCACCTTTAGGCATATCCTTTGTCATTACTTCATATCTTTTTTTAGGATTATTTGGAATTTCAGACAACTTAGATATTGGATCAAATCCAGCACTTACTATTTTTAAATCTAATTTTTCAACAACTTGTTTAAGTTCAAACAAATAATTATTAGCTTCAGAGCAAACTTCATGAATATTATTTAATTGAGCACCTGCAAGCTCAATTTGATTACCTGGTTCTAAAGTAATACTCTTATTATCTTTATTTAACGCTATAACATTCTCACCTTCATAGGATGGTTTCCAACCAAATTCATATAAAATTTTGAAAATATCTTTAATTGTAGAATAATTAATTCTTTTATTATTCTTTTTATAGAAAAGGAATTTTTCGTGCTCAACGCCTATTTTGGAATTTATAGGCTCCTTAATTCCAGATTTAAAATGATCTATTATATTATCTTTATTCATATTAATGATCTAATCACTCTTACTTAGATATTCAACAGCTTCGTTTATGTTAGTTAATTTGTTAGAACAAGTTTGGTTTTTACATACAATAACACTAGGTTTTGTATCATTATTTAATTGGTAAACAAATGTTGCAACTCCTAGATATTCTTTTTGTAAATAAAGCTGTATTTCCTTAATAGACTGGGATGTTCCACTGAATGTGAATGATAAGCTATTATCACAAATATCTAGGGTTTTAATAAAGCTAAACATTTGTGAATAATAAGAGTTTAAAACCTGATGAAATGATTTTTTAAGAACCTCATTTCTTTCAGACCATATTTTATCATTTGTAATTGAATATAATTTATTTGAAATTAGTAGATAAACACTATTACCATTTGGTATATTGCTATCATTCAAGTCTAATGGACTTGCAAACAAATCATTATCTTTAATAATATTTTTCTGGAACAGCCGTGTTTCTTTATTAAAGAATAATTCCCAAGTATCATTCATTATTTTTATTGATTTTCCTAAAGCTTTTTTGTCAGCATTAACTTCATAAAGCGTTATCATGAGTAAAGCATAATATACATAGTCCTCAAGAAAAGTTTCTATTTCTTTATTTTCGTAACAATGAATAATTTTTTGATGCAATTTTTTATTTAATATTTCAATTGTTTCTATCGTGTTACTTTTTAAATCTTCATCGTCTAAATATACTGAAGTTTTGAGGAGAACTTGGAGCATATATGCATTTAAATCAGTTTGAGATTTATCATCAAAAAATGGTTTTATTCTTTTCCTTCTAATACTAAGTAATTTATTTTTTATTTGGTCTAGGTTATTTTTGTCTTCTTCAGGTATTAAATTTTTTTCCACCAAAATGTTATTACCTTCAAAATTACCGTTCTCTGAAATTTCGTACTTATTTTCTAGTAATTTAATGTCTTCTTTTAAAAGTTTTTTTAATTCTTCATATGACCAAACATAATATTTTCCTTCAACACCTTCGCTATCAGCATCATATGCTGAGCCATATAATTTTTCTTTGTTTTTAAATTCATTATTAAAATATTGAATTGTTTGTAAAAGTTTATTTTTAAAATAATCATTTTTCGTATTTTGATAAAATTTAGTTAAGAGATCGATAAATTGGATATTATCATAAAGCATTTTTTCAAAGTGAGGAATTATCCATTTTTCATCAACAGCGTATCTTGAAATTCCTCCTTCAAGTTGATCATAAATACCTTTCGAACAAAGATTATTAAGTAAAATTTGAACAGGTTTAAAATAATTTTTATTTTTAGTTTTTAAATAAAAATAAAACATTGCATCAAATAAATAAAATTGTGGAAATTTTGGTGATCCTTTAAAGCTACCATTATTTTGATCTAAATAATTGATAATTTTTTCAACAAATGGTTCTAGAGGTTGACTTAAAACCGCCGATTTTTGGTTAATTTTTGAAAATATATCTTTTACTTGAGGAGCTTGAGCTAGAATTTTTTCTCTGTTTTCATTGTAAACATTGTGAACATTATTTAAGACTTTTTTAAAGTCTGGTCTTCCTTGTATTTCCTTTGGTGGAAAATATGTTCCACCTGTAAAAGGTACACCATTTTCATCTAAAAACATTGATAGTGGCCACCCTCCTTGTGCACCTGTTAATATTGATAAACTTTTTTGAAAAACATAATCTAAATCTGGTCTTTCTTCTCTATCAACTTTAATATTTATAAATTTTTCATTCATAAGTTTGGCAGTTTCCTCATTTTCAAAGCTTTCATGCGCCATAACATGACACCAATGACAGCTAGCATATCCAACGCTTAAAAATATTGGTTTCTTTTCTTTTTTTGCTTTATCTAATGTTTCTTTATTCCATGGAAACCAATCAACAGGATTATCTTTATGTTGTTGAAGGTAAGGGCTTTTCTCGTTTTTTAAAATATTAGACAATTTAGTGATGATAGAATGGTTTTCTTGCAAAAATATTTCTAACCATTGGTTCAAATTCTTTTAAAGTCATTGATTTATAATTTGGATCAAATGAAGATTGATCATACTTTTCGCAAAAATCTATTGTTGCTTGATAATGTTCTGCATCCTTATATTTTTCTCTTGCATTTTTATCTCCACCTAAATGTTCTGCAGAATAATAAGTTTGAAATAGACCATGATGTAAAATAATCCAATAAGTTTTTTCTGAAACATAAGGTTTAATCACTGAAGCAGCGTACTGTGAATGATTCATTGGAGCTAATTCATCTCCAAGATCGTGTAATAATGTAGCTACGACCATTTCTTCGTTTTCACCATTTTTATATGCTCTTGTTGCTGCTTGTAATGAATGTTCTAATCTTGTTATCTGATAGCCTTCAAGTGTAGTAGTTTGTGAGGCTAAATAATCTAAAATTCTATCTGCAGTTTTTCTTTCATATTGGCTTTCTAATTTTTCCAAAAGTTGATAGTCATCTTTAGTACCGTTCTTCATTTCTGTAAAACTTACTTTTTTCATATTAATTATTTGATGCTGTGCTTAATAAGGAAAGTTGGGTTACTTTATCTTCACCTAGTTCATCAATGATTTTTACTGGGTATTCCCCAGTAAAGTGATGATCTGTTAATTGTGGATAATTCTCATTTCTTTTCTCAAATCCCATTCCTAAATATAAACCATTCAAACTTAGGAATTTTAGTGACTTTGCTTTTATGAATTCACAAATTTCAGCTGTTGATTTGTTTGCAGCCAAAAGTTCTTTTTTAGTTGGTGTATCAACACCATAAAAATCAGGAAATTTTATTTCTGGGCTTGCTATTCTCACGTGAACTTCTTTTGCCCCAGAATCGTATAACATCTTAACTATTTTTGAAGATGTTGTGCCTCTAACAAGTGAGTCATCAACTAGAATTATTCTTTTATCTTTAATCACAGAAATATTCGGATTTAATTTTAACTTAACTCCTAAACTTCTTATTTGTTGAGATGGTTCAATAAAAGTCCTTCCAACATAATGGTTTCTAATTAAACCTAAATCAAATTTAAGACCTTTTTCTTCAGCATATCCTAATGCAGCTGCGTTACCTGAGTCTGGGACAGGAACAACTAGATCTGCCTCTATTTTATCCTCTCTCGCTAACTGTAATCCAAAGTTTTTTCTATATTCATACGCAGTTTTGCCATTTAAAATACTATCTGGCCTAGAGAAATAAATATATTCAAACACGCAAGGTCTTATCTTTTTTGGTGGAAATGGTTTAATACTTTTTAACTCATCATTTTCAATATAAACAATCTCTCCATTTTCAACTTCTCTTATAAATTTTGCTCCAATAATATCAAACGCACATGTTTCAGAGGCAAATACATATGAGTTTTTCAATTTACCAATTACTAACGGTCTAATTCCGTAGGGATCTCTTACACCAATTAGAGTATTTTGTGTCATCATTACAAGTGCATAACCACCTTGAATTTGAAAAATAGCATCAATGATTTTATCTATAGTTTTTCCTCTTTTTGATTTAGCAATTAATTGAACAATTGTTTCAGTATCAGATGTTGTATAAAAGATAGCACCATCCTGAACTAATTTATTCCTTAAAGTTATAGCATTTGTAAGATTACCATTATGTGCAACACCAATACCACCTGCATTTGTATCAGCAAAAAAAGGTTGTACATTCCTTAAAGCAGTTCCACCTGTCGTTGAGTAGCGATTATGACCAATTGCGTATTTTCCAGGAAGTTTTTTTAAAACTTTTTCATCGTTAAAATTATCACCAACTAACCCAAATCTTTTTTCCGAATGATATTTTTCTCCATCGTATGAAACAATACCACAGCCTTCTTGCCCTCTATGTTGAAGAGCATGCAGGCCTAAAGCTGCAAGAGTAGAAGCATCAGTAGAATTACTTATTCCAAAAACAGCGCACTCTTCCTTAATTTTAGGATCATATATCTTGAACTTTTTCTTTATTTTCTTCATATTTTTTTTTATCGGGAAATTCTTTTATAAGATAGTTACTGCCTTTTTCAACCCATGCATATGTAAAAGCATCATCTAAATTAATTGGCCATTTTTTGTGGTTATAGATGATATTTATAGTTGTATAAATACATACAACTATAACATAAGCTCTGATAAATCCAAAAAAGAAGCCAAAGATTCTATCCAGATTTCCTAATCCAGAGTAGGTGACTGCTTTATTAATTCCTTTATTGATTAATAAAATTGAAAATATAATTATTATGAATAATCCAATACCAACCGCTATATCCTGGACATATTCACTATCAATTATATCCTCAAAATATGGCTTTACCTTAGGAAATAGAAATAGAGTAACAACATATGCTAAAAGCCATTTAGAGGCTGACAAAATGCTCAATAAAAAACCTTTTTTTGTGCACGTTATCAAAGATAGTGCTGTGAAAACTAAATAAATAAAATCAAAGGTATATAGATAGGTTAAAAAATCTTTTACAACTTCCATAAATTATTTAATCTTAAAAGGTTTGAGCACCAAAAGCAAAGAAGGCAATAATGTTAAAACTGATATCATAGCCAATAGCATTGCTATTCCAGTAAAGACCCCAAAATATATTGTTGGAATAAAATTAGATAAAACCAAAATAGAAAATCCAAATACAATTGTTATAGATGTATTTAATATCGCAATTCCTACTGTCGAATGGCAATATTTAAGTGTTTTATTGTAATCTTTTATTTTAGTTAGTTCTTCTCTAAATCTATAAATATAATGAATACTATTATCTACAGCAATTCCAATTGTGATAGCAGCAATTGTGATTGTCATCATATCCAAAGGGATGCCTGCCAAACCAATTATTCCTAGAATAAAAAAAGCTGCAATAAAATTTGGTATTACACCAATTAGTGAAATTTTAATATTTCTAAAAAGGATTAAAAACATAACAAATATTCCAACCATCACAAAACCAAGAGTTAAGATTTGTGATTTAAATAAACTTTGAAGTAAATTATTAAACAATATAAGCACACCTCCAAGTTTAAATTCATCTTTACTGATATTTAATTTATTTTCTAAATCAAAATTAATTTGATTAATAAGATCATTTCTTCTCAATCCATCTAAAGAATCTTTTATTCTTAAACTTATTCGAGCTTCAGAATTTTTTATAGATATATATGGGTCTACTATTTCTTTTTTAATATTATCTGGAATTTTAGTATATAGAACTCCCATTTCTAAAGTTCCAAGTGGTTTATTATTATTTAATTTTGTTGCAACTTCAATTATTGATGAAAAGGATAAAACTTTACCAACTGCATCAATATCATCTAAATAATTGTGAACTTGAGTTATTTTATTAATTTTATCTTTTGTAAACCAATATTTATTGTCATTTTCATCTTCATCACCCCAATCATTCTCACTATCAGTTTCTTTATCCTTATCTTTAGGAAATTTTAAAATTACTTCTAGCGGAGTTGTTCCACCCAGCTTTTCATCTATTAACTTCATTCCTTTATAAATCTCAGTATTTTTATCAAAGTAATTAATAAAACTATTTTCAACTTCTAATTTTGAGATACCGAATATGCTTAAAAATATAATTATCCCAGTTAAACCAAATATGTAATTTTTATTTTTAACTGCTAATATTCCTAGATAGCTTGTTATCTTAGAGTCTTTTTTCTCACTTAATGTAATATTCGAGTTTTTTACAAAACTTAGCAATGTAGGTAGAAGTGTGAATGTAATTATTAGTGAAGTTATTAATCCAAAAGTCATCATCCATCCAAAATCGATAATTGGTTTTATTTCACTAAAAATTAATGACATAAAAGCAAATATCGTTGTCAAGACAGTATAAAAAATTGGCCAAATCATTTTTCTTGCTGTCAAAATTAAAATTTGAAATTTTTTCTTTCCTGGAAACTGTTTGTTTAATTGTAAAAACCTAGTACTCATGTGAATATTCATTGCCATTGTAAGAATTAACATTAATGCAATAAAGTTTGACGAAATTACTGTAACTTTCCAACCAACTAAACCCAGAAAACCTGTCATATATACAACCGAAAAGAAACAGCTACAAATTGGAATTGCTATCCAAATTACTTTTCTGAACACATACCAAAGTGTTAAGATTATAAATAGTAATACACCAATACCAAAAGTTACAATATCATTTTTTATAAAAGTCATCATATCGTCAGCTATCATTGGAATACCTCCAAGATAAATCTGTGTATTTTGATTATGATTTTTTATAACTTCCCTAATTTCCAAAATATTTTGATGTCGCTCTTTTTTAATTTTATCTTTATAAATTTCTAATTCTCTATGGGTCTTAATTTCATTATTTATTTGATTTGGTTTCATATAAACAATGATCCCACTTGTTTTTCCGTCCTCACTAATTACAAAGTTTCTGAATACTGGACTATTTAAGATTTCATTAAACCCACGGTCTTTATCAATATTCTTACTTGTTAAGGTTTTAAAATTTTGAATACGTTCAATTAAATTATCCTCTGTTGTTTCTAATAAGGGAATGTCTAAAAGTGTAACAACATTATGAACCCATTTTAATGATTTTAACTCTTTTTTTAATTCAGAAAGAATTTTAATTGAATCCTCTGAATTCATTTTACTTTTCGGAGAGTAGGTGAGCACTAGAAATTCCTTAGCGCCATATCTTTTATTTATTTCATTTAGATATTTTAGATCTGGATCATTTTCCAATAATAATGTTTCTGAACTCGCATCTAAACGAAAATCTTTAGAAAAGTAGAAAGCGACAATTAATATTGTTATAAGTACCGAAAAAACCTGCTTAGGCTTTTCTATAATAATTTTTTCGTAAAAATTAGCTAACATTGGATATTAGCTTTTATAATTTATATTAATTATTTTGAATATCTTTAAATTTGGTAAACATTTCCTCAAATTCAAGCAATATAGTACCAGTTGGCCCATGTCTTTGTTTAAGTATTAGTAACTCAGCTAAATGAGAGATTTCATTCATTTTTGCCTGCCATTCAGCATGCTCAACAGTTGCAGGTCTTGGTTCTTTATTTTTTAGATAGTATGACTCTCGGAAAACAAACATTACAACATCAGCATCTTGCTCTATGGATCCAGATTCTCTTAAATCTGAAAGCAAAGGTTTTTTGTCATCTCTTTGCTCAACTGCTCTAGATAATTGAGAAAGTGCCAATACTGGAACTGACAATTCTTTTGCAAGGGCCTTTAGACCTTGTGTAATTTCAGAAATTTCCTGGACACGCCCATCTTTTAAATTTGTTCCTTTCATTAATTGAATATAGTCGATAACGATCATATCCAATCCATGTATTCTCTTTATCCTTCTTGCTCTATTACTTAGTGCTGCAATAGATATGGCTGGTGTCTCGTCAATATATAATGGTAAGTCAGAAATATTTTTTGAAGTTTCAATAAATTTATCAAATTGTTCTTCAGATATTTTTCCTCTTCGAATATCATTAGATTTAATTCTTGATTGTTCAGCAAGTATTCTTGTTGATAGTTGTTCAGATGACATTTCTAAAGAGAAAAAAGCTATACATGACTTTTCTCCCTTTTCTTGAATATTCTTTGCTGCATGAAATGCGATATTAGTTGCTAATGCTGTTTTACCCATTGAAGGTCTTCCTGCAATAATTATTAAATCTGATTTATGCATTCCACCCAATCTATCATCCAAGTCTTTTAATCCTGATGGTACACCAACAATTCCTTCTTCATTTTTGTACGCATTAGAGGCCATTTCTATAGTTTGCCTCATAGCCTCATCAAACTTTAAAATTGATGAACTGAATGAACCTTTTTCAGCTAGATCAAATAGAGATTTTTCAAAATTTTGAATAATTTGTTGCCCATCATTATTTAAATCATTAAGTTTTGCAGTATCAATTATATTGTCAGAAATTTTTATAAGTTCTCTTTTCACGTACAAATCATAAATCAATTTTGAGTATTCAATACTTTGCCTAGAGGAAGTTGAAAACTTTGTAATTTTAACAAGATATTCAGGAATATTGAGTTCATCTTTTTCATTCTCAAAATAATTTTTAAGAGTTATAGGATTTGCTAACATTCCTTTATATATTAAGCTTTCTATTGCCACAAAAATTTTTTGATGCATTGGGTCATAGAAATTTTTACTTGATATTAACAAGCTAATTTCATCAAATATCTCATTAGATAGTAGTATAGAGCCAATAACTGATTGTTCGGCCTCTATATTATTAGGAAGTTCATCTAATTTGTTCTTAATTATATTTAAAGATTGAGACACTATAAAAACTTATAGAATAAACAAAAAAAAAACAAATCTTTATTACTATTGGGGAAAATTATGTATAATTATTTTACGTCTTCTTGAGAAACTGTTCTTATTACAATTTGTGTTTGTACTTCTGGGTGTAAATTAAGCAAAACATCAAAATCACCAAGTGATTTGATTTCTTTTGAAGGTTGTATTATGGAAGGGTTTATTTTAATTTGATCCTTCTCTTCCAACAATTTTGATATTTCTGTTGGTTTTACTGATCCATAAAGTTCGTTGTTTTCTGTGCTTAATTTTTTTATCTCATATTGTTTATTTTTAATTTTTTCATGAATTAATTTAGCCTCTTTTTTTTTATCCTGGTCTTTTTTGCTCAATTCTTGTTTGATTTTTTCAACTTCTTTTATGTTTTCCTTTGATGCAAATAGTGCTTTCTTTTTCGATATAAGAAAGTTTCTAGCAAATCCTCTTTTTACATCAATTATTTCTCCAATTGATCCAACTTTTCTTACATTTTCTAATAATATTACTTTCATTTTATAACAATGCTAAGTTTCTTGCTCTTTTAATAGACAATGATAATTCTCTTTGTTTTTTTTGGCTCACTGAAGTTATTCTTGAAGGTAGAATTTTTCCATTTTCTGAAATATATCTTTTTAGTAGTTTTATATTTTTATAATCTACTGAAGGTGCTCCTTTACCTGAAAGAGGACATTTTTTTTTAAATTTATATTTTTGATTCTGAAAAATGCTTAATTTAGAAAAATTACTTTGTTTATTTTTTTTTTTATTATTTCTTTTTTTCATAATAATATTTATTTACTTGGAATTTCTTTGTCTTCGTTACTTTTAAAATAATCAGCTTCTAAATCAAATTTTTTTACTTTCACAGTCAAATACCTTAGTAAGTTTTTGTCTAATTTTTCATTTTTTTCTAGTTCAGAAATAATTTTTCCATCTGCTTTAATTTTAAAATGAATATAATTACCTTTCTTATTTTTTTTGATCAAATAAGACAAGTTCATAAGACCCCAGTTTTCTAATTTTACAATATCGCCATCAAACTTTTCAACAATCTTAGTATATTTCTCCTTAATTTGTTTAAGTTGTGAAGGACTTACATCTTGCCTTGCTATAATAGTATGCTCATATAAGTTCATAATAATTCTTTTAAAAAAGAGAGGATATACTATTATAATTTTTTAATTACAATATAAAAATAAGGTTTTTGCTTATATTTTCTATGTTTTCTGTTTTATTTCCAGGTCAAGGTTCACAATCAGTTGGAATGGCTAAAGATTTATATGATGATTTTGATTATATAAAACATCTTTTTAATGAAGCTGACGAGGCACTCAACTTATCTTTAACTAAAATTATTTTTGAAGGGCCTAAAGAATTATTAAATGAAACCGAAAATACTCAGCCAGCAATATTTTTAGTAAGCTATGCAATTTATGAAACAATAAGAAGAGAAACTTCATTTGATATTTCTAAAGCAAATTGTTTTGCAGGACATTCATTAGGAGAATATTCAGCATTGGCCTGCTCAGAAGTTATAAATTTTAAAGAAACAATCAAACTCTTAAAAATTAGAGGAAAAGCAATGCAGAATTCAGTTCCTAAAAATGAAGGAGGGATGGTTGCAGTATTAGGCGAAGATATAAAAAAAATTGAGGAAATTCTTGATATCAATAAAAATAAATTTAGTTGCTATATGGCTAATGATAATTCTGTTGGTCAAGTCGTCATAAGTGGAAAAATTGAAGATCTTGATAATTTTGTAATTGAATTAAAAAAATTAAATATCAAATCAATAAAATTGCCAGTTTCAGCACCTTTCCATTGCATTTTGATGAACCCTGCAACTAAAATTATGAGTAAAGAGATAACGGATACAAAGTTTTCAACTCCAAAAAATATGATAGTATCAAACGTTACTGCTTATCCTTCTCAGGACACTGAAAAAATTAAAAATCTTTTAATACAACAAATCGAAAATCCCGTGCGCTGGAGAGAAAGTATAATTAATATGATAAAATTAGGAAATAAAAAATTTATTGAGATTGGACCTGGTAGAGTGTTATCAGGACTGGTAAAAAGAATTGATAGAAATGTAGAATTAATTCAAGTAAATAATATTAAAGATTTAAATAATTTAAAAAATTTATGATAAATTTAAAAAATCTAAATGTAATTTTGACTGGAGCAACAGGTATTATTGGTAACGCAATTTTAGAAAAATTAACTTCGGCAGGCTCAAATGTTTTAGCGACTGGAACAAATGATGCAAAATTACAACAAATTAAAAGCAACTTTAAAAATGTAAACGTTTTAAAGTTTGATATCTCTAATCATAAAGATATTGATCAATTTGTAGAGGATTGTAATAAAATTTTATCAAATAAAATTGATATCTTGATAAATAATGCTGGTATTACCCAAGATAATTTATCAATAAGAATGAAAGAGGACGAGTGGAAAAAAGTAATCGATATAAACCTAACCTCAACATTCTTAATTACCAAAAATGTGATTAAGAAAATGCTAAAATCAAAAAAAGGTAAAATAATAAATGTTACATCTGTTGTTGGACATTCTGGAAATATTGGCCAAGCAAACTACGCAGCTTCTAAAGCGGGTATAATTGCAATGACAAAAAGCCTTGCTATAGAATATGGAAAAAAAAATATAACCATAAATTCAGTATCTCCTGGTTTCATAATTTCAGATATGACTGCCAAAATAAGTGATGAACACACAGATTTAATGAAATCAAGAATACCTCTTAACAAGTTTGGAAATCCTGAAGATGTTGCAAATTCGATCGTATTTTTGAGTTCGAATCTCTCAGACTACATAACAGGAGAGACTATACATGTTAACGGCGGTATGTATTTTAGTTGACAAAGCGAATAAAATATTTATTAAGAATTAATTACAAAGGAACAAAATGTCAGACGAAATTTCAAATAAAGTAAAAAAAATAGTAGCAGATCACCTAGGAATTGATGAGGCTAAAGTAAACGATGACTCAAGTTTTATAGATGATCTAGGTGCGGATAGTTTAGATACTGTAGAGCTAGTTATGGCTTTCGAGGAAGAATTTGGATCTGAAATATCTGATAGTGATGCGGAGAAAATTTTAACTGTTGGAGATGCAGTAAAATTTATTGAGAATAAAGCTAACTAATTTTTAATCTTAAATGGCCGCCAAAAAACCAGGGATGATAGTAATTTTATCTTCCCCATCGGGTGCGGGTAAAACAACATTAGTTAAGAAACTATCATTAAGAAATAATTTTAAAATTTCAATTTCTCATACAACAAGAAAGCCAAGAGCAAACGAGAAAAATCAAAAAGATTATTTTTTTATTAATAATAAAGAATTCAAAAGTTTAATAAAGAAAAAGAAATTCTTAGAATATGCAAAAGTATTTAGCAATTATTATGGATCTTTAAAAGAAACTGTAATTAATAGAATCACAGAGGGAGATAATGTAATTTTTGATATTGACTGGCAAGGCACTCAACAAATAAAAAATAAAAAATTAAAATATAAAATAATAACTATATTTATTCTTCCACCATCAAAAAATGAGTTATTTAATAGATTGCTTAAGAGAGATCAAAAAGACAAAAAAATTGCAAGTCAAAGAATGAAACAATTTAAAGCAGATGTATTACATTGGAAAGATTACGATTTTGCAGTTATTAACGATAAAATTGAATTATGCTACAAACAAATATTAAATTTTATAAAAAAACAAAAGAATAGTAGAAAAAAAATATTTTATGATAAAAAAATCATAAAAAATCATATTGATAAATTAATTAATTGATGACTCATATATTTTGCTGATTTTGTAATACGTAATATCATCTAAGTTTTGTGGTCTTAAATTTAAATCTAAATTTAACTTATTTTCTAAGTCATGAAAATTTTTAAACAAAAATTTAAGAGGTTTTTTTATCATTTTTCGTTTTTGACTGAAAAAAATATTGGTAACATGTTCTAAATTTTTTGGGTCATTTAATTTATAAAAGTCTTTCTTCGGTGTAAAAATTAATAATGTGCTTCTTACTTTTGGAGCAGGTTTAAAACTTTCGGGTTCTATATCAATGACTTTTTCAATATTCATTTTCCAATTGGCAAGTATAGACAATCTTCCATAATTTTTTGTGTTTGTTTTTGCAATTATTCTATCTGCAACCTCTTTTTGAAACATCAACAAAAATTTTTTACAAAATTTATCGACATTTTTAATTTTTATCCATCTAGCTAATATTTGAGTAGAAATGTTATACGGAAGATTACCAAATAAAATTAATTTTTTATCATAATAATCTTTGTATGAAAATTTCATCATATCTTCATTAAATACTTTAATTTTGTTTCCATACTTTTTATGTAAATGATTAACTAACCTTTTATCTTTTTCAACTAATATAAAATCTTTTGGTTTTTTTTCTAAAATTTTTTCAGTTAGATTTCCAGTGCCAGGCCCAACCTCTAAAACTATATCTTCATTATTAATATTTCCTAATTCTACAATTAAACTAATAATTTTTTTGTCAATTAAAAAGTTTTGTCCTAAGGTTTTTTTTGTAGAAAATTTCATCTCATTTTATTTAAAAAATCAAATGCATAAAAGACGGATGAAGGATCAGATTTATTTTTACCAATCATATCAAAATTTGGTCCATGATCAGGTGTAATTTTAACAAAAGGCAGTCCTATTGTAATATTTATTGCGTCAAACTTAAAAAGAGTTTTAACAGGTGTGAGAACTTGGTCATGATACATACCAATTACTACATCAAATTTTTTAATATTTTTTTCCAAAAAAAAGGTATCTGCAGCATAAGGGCCTTTAACATTAATTTTCTTTTTTAATAAATATTTAATAGCTGGAATAATCTCTTTTTTTTCCTCACTCACAGGATCAATTGTTTCACAGTGTGGGTTCAGTCCAAGAACAGCTATATTTGGTTTCTTGCCTAATTTAATTTTATAAAAATTATTAATTTTATTTACATTATTTATAATTTTTTTTTTTTTAATAAATTTCGAAACATTTTTGATTGGAATATGAGTAGTCAAAGGGTTTACAGATAAATTTTGATTATAAATTAACATTACAGGTTCTTTAGAATTAGTTTTTTTAGCAACATATTCGGTAATACCAGGAAATTTTTTTTTCAGGAAATGTTTTTTTGATATTGGTCCATTTATTAAAGCTAAAGCTTTATTCATTTTCATTAACCTTAGACCTAAATTAAAGCAATTATCAATATATTTATTTGAATGTTCTGAAATTTCTGAAAATGCATTTTTAAATCTATACTTTACGTCAATAATGTTTAATTTTTTTATAGGTTTGGTTATTTTAGAAATTTTCGTCAATTGAAAATTATAGTTAAGTTTATTCATTTGTTTTAAAAGCAATTCATAACTTCCTATTAAAACAATCTTTTTTTTTCCATTTTTAAAAATATTAGACTTAAAATATTTAAATAAAATTTCAGAAAATGTTGAATTAGGCTCACCCAGAATTACTATAATTATATCAGTATTCATTAATATCTAAGTTTTTTTTCAGTCTTTTGTAATAAATTATTGAAAAATTATTTAATTGCCTATTAGTTTCGTTGTTAATTAATCTTTTGAGCTGGTCGTTTACATTAATTTTTTTTTTAAATTCTTTTTTGTCGTTTAATTTGATTAAAATGAAACCATTTTGTAGTTTAATAGGCTTACTTATTTCATCAATATTTAATTTTTTAATTTCTTCGCTTATTTTTTTTGATATTTGTAATTCGTTAATCCAACCTATCAGCCCACCTTTGTTGGAAGTATTAGAAATACTATAAATGTTTGCAGTATTTTCAAAACCTACTTTTTCAATACTTTTATTTATTTTTAAAATTTTTTGATCAAAGGTTTCTCCTGTACTTTCTGTAAAAAAAATTTCAGACAAGTTATAAGAAAATTTCTTTTTTTCTCTTTTAATTTTATCTAAAATATTTTTTTTTAGTTCTGTTTTATTTATAACAATATTGTTTGAATATTTTTGAAAAATTAACTGATTCCATAAAGCTTCAATGTAAAGTTTCTCTCTAATGGTACCATAATCTAAATTTTTATTTTTAAGTATATTTAAAAATTCGTCTTTATTTTTGATATTTTTTGATTTTAAAAAATTTTTTTCTACGGTATTTATTAAATTTTCGTTAATATTAGTATCAAAAAATTTTTCTAACTCTTTTTTCTTTATTATTTCTGTAATCAAGGACTCTTTTGCAATATTATTTACTCTCTTATCATTAAGTTCACGTAACTTTGGATTTAAAAAAAATAAATAATTTTTTTCATTTTTAATATCAAAGTTCGTGATAATCTCATCTTTTACTTTAGCTTTAATTTCAACTAAATTTCCATAAACATTTGTATTAATACTAAAAAGATAAAAAATAATAAGAAACACTCTAATCATACTAATTATTGCTCGAAAATAGTATTTGCAGACCCTCGTAATTCTGCAAATGGAATAAACCTTATTAAAAAAAACAGACTTTCGTCAGGTTTCAAATTACCATCGCTAAAAAATTTTTTTTCATACTCAAATGATGCTGATAAACAATCGGTTTCATATTTATATGCTAATGAGTAAAACTGTGTAAAGTCATCTTTTAAATCCTTTGTAGTATCAAATTTTAGCGAATGTTCATCTGAAAAATTTATATTTGTGCTATTTGATATTAATTCTGAGTTACCTAACTCATGATTTTCAGTAATATAATCAAATTTTGTAACTATTTTATTTGTTCCAATTTGCAGAGCTAATGCATCATAATTTGAGAAGTCAAGGTCTCTATCATAAGAAAAATTATAATTAACTTCAAAATGTTCATCTAATTTGTAAAATACATCTCCTATGATATCAGATCTTGTTTGATCAAGTTTAGATTTTTTTGGGAGTGTTGAATTTTTTTCTAGTTTAAATATATTTCCAACATTAAAACCAAAAGTTTTTTCGTTCTGTAGATTTTGTTTTTCAAACTCTAATCCTAACGTTAATGACTCACCTTTTTCAACCATATCTGTTCTTCCTATTCTATTGGAGGAAAATATACCACTATATCCTAGTCTTGATCCCGAAGTTGATATATTCTTTCCATTTGTTGGACTGAACCTAAATTGAGCAACAGGCTTTAAAAAATTATTCCCATCATCTTGTTTTTTTTTGAGTGGTAATTCGGTTTTAAGTAAAAATGTTCCAAAAATTTCGTGGTCATTTTTATTTTCGTATACATTTGAATTTTCCGAATAAGTATTAAAATTTTTCAATAGAATACTATAGTCAGAAACCAAACCACTAGATGAGATAAAATCATACGATTCAAAATTAAAATCATTACTGATTAAAGTTTCATAAATATTTGTATCATAAACTTTTTGAAAACCAGATGAATTAAACTTAAACTGACCATTATAGCTTTCCTCAACTTCAATATTTTTTGCAAAATTAAAATCTGGAAAAATATATTGATATTTGTCACTACTTTTCTTAGATAAATCTTCATAAAGTCTTAATGTACTGTTCAAACTGGTATTAGTGTCAATATTTTTTTCGACATTTAAATAAGAAGTTAATACACTATCGTTCTTAATGAATGGAGTATAACTTTTTATATCATGTATTTTTAAATAATTATTATTATTTACATTCTCAACTTTCAAATCGTAATTAGTATTATTATCTAATTCACCTTTATAACTAGCAAACAAATGTAAATTTGTTTTATTTTCATTTCTATTAAAACTAAAATCTGTTTTCAGATTTGAATTTTTGAATACCTCTCTATATTCAGCGTGCAGGATATATTCATTATCTAGATAAATTCTTGGTTTAAAAGTAATGTCTTTTGCCTCAGATAAATTGAAAAAATATGGAATATTGATTGATCGTCCTAAATTATCAGAACTTATATATGAAGGAGTCAAGAAACCTGACTTTCTTTTTACTGATGGGTCGGGGTGATTAAAATATGGCAGATAAAATATTTTCTGATTAAAAACTTTAAACCAAGATTTTTCGTATTCAAATAACTTATTTATTTTGTCATGAGTAAATATCTGACTTTCAACTTCCCATCCCCTGCAATTTTTATTTTGTACATTACAGGTGCTAAAAACAGTCTTATAAATCTTTGTTTCTGCATTATTCGATGTGATACTTTTTCCTTTTAATACTGGGTCATTTTTTTTGTTACCGAAAAAGGAGTCTTCAAAGTCTACATATACCTCCTTTCCAATGATTTCATTAGTGTTTAAATTGATTTTTGAATTTTCAAAGAAATACTTATTAAGGTTAGCATCAATAACGTTAAGCTCATTAGAAAAAATTATCTCAGGAACTAATTCAAATATTAATCCTTTATTTAATAAAAATTTATTTTTATTTTGATCTTCAATTTTTGTAAATTCTTTGCTTGATATTTTGTTTAAATTTCTATTATAAAAAACATCAAATGAATTAATTTTGTAAATATCTTCATTATTTATATATGTTTCACTTTTCGAAAATACTGTATTGGTATTCTCATTATATATTATTTTTTGACTTTCTATATAAATATTATTTACATTATCGAAATATCTTACATTATCTATAACAATTAGTTCTGAAATTTTTTTATCATATATAAATTTATCACCCTCAATTATTAAGTCACTAGATGGTATTCTTGCTTTTCCCTTAGTAGCATAAATCATATTTCCATTTTCTTCTATTTTAATATTTTTAGAGTCAAAAAATATAGTCTGCGCATTTAAATTTGAACTAACAAATATTGAAATAAAAAATATTAAGTTTATTAAAATTTTAATTTTCATTAATTTTAGTTAATCCAATCGAACATGTTAAAAAAATTAAAATTTGAGGCAACCATACAGCGGCTTGTACAGGCAATGTTTCATTTTTTCCAAACAAAATAGAGAAATAATTAATATAATAAAAAATAACAGAAACAAAAACTCCGATAACTATCATAAAAAATTTTGATTTAATAAAGGTAAGTTTTAACATGAGTAAAGCTCCGATTATAGCAGTAAGGGTTAAGTATATAGGAATACTATATATCTTATTTAGATGTATTTTAACATCGGTAGCCGAATATCCAATAGACTCATAGTTATTTTTAAGTTCAATTAGCTGAATTATATTCAATGAATTTAAGTTTGAATATAAATTAGAAATAATTTCACTATCAAAAGAGGATAGGTATTCATAGTTTTTAATATAATCAGTTTCTTTTTTATTTGAATAAATTTTAACTTCACTCAAGATCCATTTTTTTTCTACTATATTGGCGTTCTCAGAAATAATTGTATTTAATAAATTGTAATTATTATCTAATTTTATGATTTCTAAATTTTCTAAATTGTTAATTTTATAAGTTTTAGCGTTTATAATATATATTGATTTTTCATCTGGACCTTTTTCTTTTATCCATAAACCGCCTTCATTTACAACAGCCAAATGATCTCCCTCATTAGAATATTTATATTTTATATTTAAATAAAGACTTTTCAAATTAGCTGAAAATGAGTAATAAATAATTATAAGAATAATTCCAGCAACAAGGGAAACAAATGATATTAAAATAGTTATTTTTAAATTATTTATTCCATTACTTCTGAGCAACTCTATTTCTTCATATTCATAAAGATTTATGAAAAAAAACATTACTCCTAATAAAAAAACAAAAGGTAGAATTTCAAATATTATTGAGGGTATATTTAGAATTGTTAAAAGAATTGGATAGTAAAGCCCACTCCCTTTATTCTCAAAATATTTAATTTCTTCA
>CACKGK010000008.1 GCA_902599665.1 uncultured Pelagibacteraceae bacterium
ACAAATCATGATATTGAAATGATACCAATTTATCTTTTCTATTCAATGTTTGGCTTTCAAAGAATTGGAGATTTTGCTTGGGCTGCAGGAGATAGTCAAGCGAGAGGCTTTTTAATTGGTGCGACTGCAGGAAGAACAACACTTGCAGGAGAAGGTCTTCAACACCAAGATGGTCATAGTCATTTGTTAGCATCAACAATTCCAAACTGTATTTCTTATGATCCAACATTCCATTATGAATTAGCTGTGATTTTTAGAGAAGGTTTAAGAAGGATGCATGAAAAAAATGAAAATATTTTTTATTATATTACAACAATGAACGAAAATTACTCCCACCCTGCAATGCCAGATGATTGTGAGGATGGAATTCTCAAGGGAATGTATAAAATTAAAGAAACATCAGGTTCTAAAGAAGCAAAAATTCAATTATTAGGCTCTGGAACAATACTAAGAGAAATGATGGCAGCATCAGGAATTCTTAAAAAAGAATATCAGGTCGATAGTGAAGTTTGGAGTGTTACTAGTTTTAATGAGTTAAGAAAAAATGGAATGGAAGTTGAAAGATTTAACCTTCTAAATCCTGCAGAAACTAATAAAAAATCATATGTAGAGGAATGTTTAGGAAAACAACAAGGTCCTATCCTTACAGCCACTGACTATATGAGAATAAATGCCGATCAAATAAGACCTTTTACAAAAAAGAGCTTTTATTCATTAGGTACGGATGGATATGGAAGAAGTGATACAAGAAAAAACTTAAGAAATTTTTTTGAAGTAGATAAAGAACACATAGTTGCTTATAGCCTTAGCGTTTTAGCCAATGAACAGCTTGTTGCATCAAAGTATGCTGAAGATGCATTCAAAAAGTATAAAATTGATAAAAACAAACCTATGCCAACAAAAATGTAAATGTCTGATCAATCAAATAAAATATCCGCAAGTCCAAAAGTTAGAAAATTTGCAAGAGAACTTGGAGTAGATATAAATAATGTTAAGGGAACAGAGAGATCAGGTAGGGTTGTTGAAAAAGATTTAAAAGACTTTGTCTCATCAAGAATCAATCATCCTCAGAATAATAGTGAAAGACAAAAAGACAAAATTAATAAAAGCGAATATCAACATTCAGATTTTGGGGAAGTTGAAATTAAAGATATTCCTAGAGTAAAAAAAATAGCAGCTCCACATCTTGTAAATTCGTGGACAAACATTCCACATGTAACTAACCATGATGAGGCTGATATTACAGAAATGGAAGAATTTAGAAGCTCAATAAAAGATAATTACACAGGAGAAAAAATAAAAATTACTCCTCTTGCATTTATTATAAAAGCATTGGTGCTTTCACTAAAAAAATTTCCATCATTTAATTCATCAATTGATGATATTGAAAATGGAAAGATTACTTTTAAAAAATATTTTCATGTTGGTATCGCAGTTGATACTCAACATGGACTTATGGTTCCTAAAATTAGAGATGCTAATCAAAAAGATATCAATCAGTTAAGTGAGGAATTAAAAAAAGTAAGCGATGATTGTAGAAATTTAAAAATTGATAAAAAAGAGTTCTTTGGAGGATCAATGACTATCACAAGCTTAGGTGGCATAGGTGGTTCGTTTTTTACACCAATAATTAATTTTCCAGAAGTCGCTATACTTGGTGTTGGTAGAAGTTATAAAAAACAGGTATTTATTAATGGTAAATTTGTTCCAAGAACCATGCTTCCACTATCTCTCTCATATGATCACAGAATTATAGATGGTGCTGAGGCTGCGAAGTTTAATAACGAATTAAAAGATAATCTTGGGTCTAATTTTGCATATAACTTGAGTAAATGATTACTAAAATTGAAATACTAGCAGATGATGTGCACGTCCACTTCAATGGAGAAAATTCTGAAATTTTTCCTAATATTTGGCTAAGAGATCATGCAAAAGATGAGCAAAATTGGGATAAAAGGTCTAGCCAAAGGAAAACATTTACGGCAGCTTTAGATATAAATTTAAAAGTTAAAAAGGCAGAAATAATTGAAAATGGAAAATATTTGTGTGTCTCATGGCCTGATTTAGAAAAACCAGTTAAATATTCATCTGAATTTCTAACTAATAATAAAATAAAAAAGAAAAAAGAAGTAAAATCTAATTTAAAAATCTGGAAAGCTAATGAAATAAAAGAAGAAATTTTTTTAGATTATAATTCAATTTTATCAAATGAAGGATTTAAAAATTTTTTGAAAAATATTCATGACTATGGATTTTCAGTAATTAAAAATTGTGAAACCAATTTAAAGTCTGTTGAAACAATCGCAAATAGAATTGGTTATGTAAGAAACTCTATATTTGGAGGGCTATGGAGTTTTGAGTCAGATGAAAATAAAGCAGATAGCGCATACACTCAAGAAGAACTAAGACCTCATACAGATTCAACGTATAGTAATGACGCTCCAGGATTACAATTATTACTATGTTGTAAATATAATGCTAGAGGTGGTGAATCGATTATGGTTGATGGATTAAAAATAGCAGAAACAATAAAAAAAGAAAACCAGCCGATGTATGAATTAATGACAAAAATAAATGTTAAGGGAAATTATATCGGTGATGGTGTTTATCTTGAGGCTGAAAGACCAATATTTAAGTTAAATGAAAATAATGAAATAGTTCAAGTTAGTTTTAATAATTATGATCGAGCACCATTTAGATTTGAAAAAGATTTAACATTAAAGTTTTATGAAGCGATAAAAAAATTTGATCTTATTGCTAATAATAAAGATTATCAGTGGCGACATATCCTTAAACCTGGAGAACTTCTAATATTTAATAATTGGCGAATACTTCATGGCAGAGGATCGTTTAATGGAGTTAGAAAAATGTCTGGATGTTATATTAACAAAGAGGATTTTGACAGCTCTTGTAAGTTAAACGGAATAAATTAATTAATAAAATTATCTTATTAGATATAATGACAAAATCCCTTTCAATGGTCTGCGCACTAGTCACAACTTTTATTTGGGGAACAGCTTTCATCGCTCAAGACACTGGTATGGATAATATCGGTCCATTAACTTTTAATTCAGCAAGATTTATTGTTGGCTTTTTTACAATATTACCACTTGCTTTATTATTTGAGAGGAAGAAAATTAAACTAGAAATACTTTCAAAATCAAAACTTTTTATAAAATATTTAGTTTTCATGGGAGTATCCCTGTTTTTGGGAACTTTTTTACAACAAACTGCTCTCCAATATACAAATATTGCAAATGCAGCTTTTTTTACAGTATTTTACGTACCGATAGTTCCGATTTTGTTATTTTTCATCTACTCCAAAAAAGTTCATTGGAGTATATGGCCAGCAATTGGTCTTTGTATCCTTGGTGTATACCTTCTAAGTGATTTTTCTAACTCAGAAATTATGTTAGGTGATGGTCTAGTTATATTGTGTTCAGTATTTTGGGCTTTGCATATAATTTTTGCAGGTAAGTTTATGGAAGAATTTGATATTCCAATGTTTTATGCTGCACTTCAAGCATTATTTGTTGCAACACTTTCATTAATCTTTTCTTTTATTTTTGAAGAAATAAATATTTCAAAAATATTAATGGAAAGTAGTTCTATTCTTTACGCAGGAGTATTATCAGGCGGTATAGCCTTTACATTACAAATGTATGCTCAAAAAAACATAGAAGAGGCACCAGCAGCAATTATTTATTCTCTCGAGGGAGTATTTGCAGCAGTAGCAGGATGGATTATTCTCAATCAATTTTTAAGTACCAATAACATCATTGGATGTTTATTAATTTTGATTGCAGTAATTTCTTCTCAAATTTCACCTAGTTCTAAAAATTAGCTATAAGCAATTACAAAAAGAATTAAAGCAAGAAAAGTTCTGTAATAAACAAAAATATTTAAATTAAAATTTTTTACATAAATTAAAAAATATTTGATTGTTAAATAAGAAACGATAAATGAAAATATTATTGAATATAAAAATAATATGTTCAAATCTATATTTGCATTCATCACATCTTTCAAACTAAGTATACTTGCTCCCGCTAATGCAGGTATTGATAAATAAAAAGATATTTTTGAGGAATCTACTCTATCGAAATTTAAAAACCTTGAAGCTGTAATTAATATACCTGATCTGCTTACACCAGGTATAACAGCTAAAATTTGAAAAATACCAATGATTAAAATATTTTTTAAACTTAAACTGGTATCAATTTTATTTTTAATACTAGATCGATCTGCAATAAATAATAAAAGACCAAATATTAAAGTCGTCCATGCTATAACTTTTAAACTTCTTAAATTTTCAATCAGTCCTGAGGTATAAATAAAATAACCAACAACAACTAATGGAAAAGAACCTAAAATTACAAGTAATAGTAAAGACTTATTTCTTAAAATATTTACTAAATCTTTTCTAAAATAAAAAATAATTGCTAAAAGGGAACCTAAATGAAGACTGATATCAAGTTGAAGCGAACTAATACTAAAGTTCGATATTTTTGATATTATTATAAGGTGGGCAGAGGAACTGACTGGTATAAATTCCGAAAAACCTTGTACAAACGCTAAAATTGATGCTTCTATATATTTTGAAATCATTAAGGACTCTCAATAGATAGTTAAAAGATTCCCTAAATAAGGCAATCATTTAAATGCATATCAACTATGCAAAAAATATAAAATACAGCAAAATCAATAATTTTCGAAAATATATGTCAGTATATATTACCTAGTAATACTTTAAGGATTTATGCTTCTGTTGTATAAGCCGATTCAAATGACAAATAAAATGCTTAAGTTTGTGGATATAGGTCAACAAAATCCACCTAAAAGAGATAAATCCCAGAGAAAAGATGATTTTGGAGAGATTTATCAAGAGTTTATTCATGAAAAAGCTAAAGAACAATCGAGCAGGTGCTCACAGTGTGGTGTTCCTTTTTGTCAGGTTCACTGTCCATTAAGTAACAATATACCTGATTGGTTAAAGTTAACTGCAGAGGGAAGGTATGAAGAAGCTTACCATCTATCCCAAAGTACCAATAACATGCCGGAAGTTTGTGGAAGAATATGCCCACAAGATAGGTTATGTGAAGGAAACTGTGTAATTGAGCAATCGGGACATGGAACAGTAACAATTGGTTCAGTTGAAAAATATTTAACAGATAAAGCGTGGGAAAATGGTTGGGTAAAACCAATAAATGTAAAAATTGAAAATGAACAAAGTGTTGGAATTATTGGAGCAGGACCCGCAGGATTAGCTTGTGGTGAAGAATTACGTAAAAAGGGATATCAAATCACAATATATGATCGGTATGACAGAGCAGGTGGATTGTTAATATATGGAATACCAAATTTTAAATTAGAAAAACATGTAGTTGAGAGAAGAATTAAACTTTTAAAAGAAGGTGGAATAAAATTTGTTCATAATTTTGAGGTTGGTAAAGACTCTACATTAAAAGAATTACAATCAAAACATGATGCCTTATTAATTTCAACAGGTGTTTACAAAGCAAGAGAGGTTAACTTACCTGGAAATGATCTAAGTAATATTTTTCCTGCAATGGAATTCTTAACAGCCTCAAACAAAAAAGGCTTAGGTGATAAAGTCGAAATGTTTGATAATGGAACATTAAATGCTGAAGGTAAAGATGTAGTAGTAATTGGTGGTGGAGACACGGCAATGGACTGTGTAAGAACATCAGTAAGACAAAAAGCCAAATCTGTAAAATGCCTTTACAGAAGAGATAGAGAAAATATGCCTGGTTCTGCAAGAGAAGTCGGTAATGCTGAGGAGGAAGGTGTAGAATTTATTTGGTTAAGTAATCCAAAAGAGTTTAGAGGAACTAATAAAGTAAATAGTATTATTGTAGATAAAATGAAATTAACAGATCCAGATGAAAGTGGTAGAAGAAGACCTGTTGCTGAAGAAAACTCAGAATTTGAAATTAATGCTGATTTGGTAATTAAATCCTTAGGTTTTGATCCAGAAGATTTACCAGTTCTATTTCAGGAACCTAGATTACAAGTTTCACAGTGGGGAACAATAAAAGCTGACTTTGATACCTTGGAAACTAGTATACCAGGTGTATTTGCGGCTGGAGATATAGTAAGAGGTGCCTCATTAGTAGTATGGGCTATTAAAGACGGTAGAGATGCTGCGACTTCAATCGAAAGCTATCTTCAATCAAAACAAAAAATGAAAGTTGCATAATGGATATTCAAAACAAAAATCGTAAACTTCTAAAAAAAAATCATGTTTATGATGAAACTATGGAACATGATGCATGCGGAGTAGGTCTTGTTGCATCAACTGAGGGCCTAAAATCAAGAAAAGTGGTCGAATACGGTATCGAGGCTCTTAAAGCCGTATGGCATAGGGGTGCAATTGATGCAGACGGTAAAACTGGAGACGGAGCAGGTATTCATATTGAAATACCAAATGATTTCTTTGCAGAAAAAATTGAAATAACAGGTCACAAGCACGATAACTCAGATTTATGTGTGGGAATGATTTTCTTGCCAAGAAATGACTTTGGGGGACAAGAGCAATGCAGATCAATTGTAGAAAGTGAATTAACAAAAAAGAACTTTAATATTTACGGATGGAGACAAGTACCTGTGGATCCTTCTGTTTTAGGAGAAAAGGCAGAACAAACTAGACCTGAGATTACACAAGTTCTTTTTACTCATAATGATAAGTCAATTCATGGGAAAGATTTAGAAAGAGCTCTTTATGAAACTCGAAGAAAAATTGAAAAAGAAGCTTTAAGAAATCAATTAAACAATTTTTATATTTGTTCATTCAGCTCGAAATCAATAATTTATAAAGGAATGTTTTTAGCAGAGTCTTTATCTGATTTTTATCCAGATTTAAAAGATGAGCGTTTCATTTCACGTTATGCAATTTTCCATCAAAGATTTTCTACTAATACCGCTCCAAGTTGGGATTTAGCCCAACCTTTTAGATCAATTGCTCATAATGGGGAGATAAACACTTTAAAAGGAAATATTAATTGGATGAGAATTCACGAAGAAGAAATGTTTAGTCCTTTATTTGATGATATGGAAAATTTAAAACCAGTTATCCCCGCTGGTAATTCTGATTCTGCATCATTAGATAATGTGTTTGAATTATTAAATATTTCTGGACATTCGGCACCTTTAGCAAAACTTATGTTAATACCAGATGCTTGGTCAAAAAAAAGCAAAGTTCTTCCAAAAGATCATCAACAACTTTTTAACTTTTTAAATAGTACAATGGAACCTTGGGATGGACCTGCTGCTATAGCTGCAACTGACAATGAGTGGGTTATAGTAGGTAGTGACAGAAATGGACTTAGACCTCTTAGATATACAATTACAAGAGATAAACTTCTATACGCAGGATCCGAGACAGGAATGATTGACCTAAATGAGAAGAAAATTGTTTCAAAAGGGAGATTGGGACCGGGTGAAATATTAGGAGTAAGAATTGAAAAAGGTAAAGTTTATACAAACAATCAAATAAAGAATTATTTGTCTAAAGAATACAAACACTTCAATAATCAAATAATTGAATTAGATAAATTCTTAACTATAGAAAATGAAAAAAGTGAGTTTTCAGGATCTGATTTAAAAAAGATTCAACATTGTTTCGGTTATAGTCTTGAGGACCTGGAGTTAATTTTACATCCTATGGCTGAGGATGCTAAAGAAGCAACTGGGTCTATGGGAGATGACACTCCACTTGCAGTTTTATCTGATAAATATAGGCCTCTTTATCATTATTTTAGACAGAATTTTAGTCAGGTAACCAATCCCCCTATCGATTCACTTAGAGAGAATAAAGTGATGAGCTTGAAAACTAGGTTTGGAAATTTAGGAAACATACTAGATTTTTCTAATCTTACAGAGGAAAATATTTATGTTTTAGATAGTCCAATTTTATCAAACACTCAGTTTGAAAAATTTATAAAGTATTTTGGAGATAATTATAAAATTTTAGATTGCACATTTAATACTGATCAAACTTTAGAAGAGGCTATTGAATTATTAAAAAATAACTCTGAAAAAGCGGTTAGAGAAGGCAATACTCAACTTATTTTGTCTGATAAAAATATATCTGAAACAAAATTACCAATGCCAATGCTTTTATGTATTGGTGCAATAAATACTCATTTAATAAAATTAGGCTTAAGAGGCTATGCATCAATTAATGTACAAACAGGAGATGCTCTAGATACCCATTCATTTGCAACATTAATAGGTGTTGGAGCAACAACGGTCAATCCTTACTTAGCATTTGATAGTTTACATCAAAGATATTCAAAAAAGCTTTTTGGGAATTTCTCATTTGATGAGTGCGTGGGTAGATATATAAAATCAGTAAATCTTGGACTATTAAAAATAATGTCAAAGATGGGTATATCAGTTTTAAGTTCATATAGAGGTGGATGTAATTTTGAAACTGTTGGATTGAGCAGAACAATTGTAAAAGATTATTTTCCAGGAGTATTATCTAAAATTTCTGGAATAGGTTTAACTGGTATTGAAAAAAAAATAAGATCCATACATAAAGATGCATTTGATATTCACTCTAATATTTTACCAATTGGTGGAATTTACAGATATAGAAAAAATGGTGAAACTCATCAATATCAAGGAAAATTAATTCATCTTTTACAAGCAGCCGTAGGCTCAAATTCATACGAAACTTATAAAAAATATACTAAGGGTATTTATGGTTTAAAACCAATTAGTCTAAGAGATTTAATTGATTTTAAAAATCAACAGGCAATTAATATTGATCAAGTTGAGCCAATAACTGAAATCATGAAAAGATTTGGAAGTGGAAGCATGTCTCATGGAGCCTTATCAAAAGAAGCGCACGAAACACTTGCCATGGGGATGAACAGAATTAAAGGAGCTTCATGTAGTGGAGAAGGTGGAGAAGATGAAGAGAGATTTAAAGTATTAGATAATGGAGATAGCGCAAATTCTAGAGTAAAACAAATTGCTTCTGCAAGATTTGGAGTAACAATTAACTATTTAAATAATTGTAATGAGATTGAAATCAAAATTGCTCAAGGAGCAAAACCTGGAGAAGGCGGTCAATTACCAGGATTTAAAGTAACAGAGGAAATTGCAAGACTAAGACATTCTACGCCTGGAGTAACCTTAATATCGCCACCACCACATCACGATATTTACTCAATTGAAGACTTAGCTCAACTTATTTACGATTTAAAGCAGATTAATCCAAAGGCAAGAGTTGGCGTAAAATTAGTTGCCTCTTCAGGTATAGGAACAATTGCTGCAGGTGTAGCTAAAGCAAAAGCAGATATAATTTTAATTTCAGGTCATAATGGTGGGACAGGTGCCACTCCACAAACAAGCGTTAAATATGTTGGTATTCCATGGGAAATGGGACTAACAGAGGCAAATCAAGTATTAACTTTAAATAAATTAAGACACCTAGTTACATTAAGAACAGATGGAGGAATTAAAACAGGAAGAGACGTCGTAATAGCTGCAATGATGGGAGCCGAAGAATTTGGCGTAGCAACAACAGCGCTAGTTGCAATGGGTTGTATTATGGTGAGACAATGTCATTCTAATACATGTCCAGTTGGAGTTTGTACTCAAGATGATGAATTAAGAAAAAAATTTACTGGTACCCCAGATAAAATAGTAAATCTATTTTCTTTTATAGCTCAAGAAGTTAGAGAAATTTTATCAAGTTTAGGATTTAAAAATTTAAATGAAGTAATCGGAAGGACAGATTTACTAAGACAAGTTAGTAAAGGATCACCGAATTTAGATGACCTAGATTTAAATCCTTTATTTGTTCAAGCTGATCCAGGCATAAACAAAAGATATTGTGAAACTCCTATTATAAATAAAGTACCAGATACTTTAGACCAAAAAATTTGGCCTGAGATAGAAAGTTTAATTAACAGAAAATTGCCTTTAGAAAATGTTTATTCAATTGAAAATACAGATAGAGCTGTTGGAACAAGAATTTCATATAATCTCTATAAAAAATTTGGAAATAATAAATTAGGGATAGATACTTTTGCTATTAACTTTAAAGGTTCTGCTGGTCAATCTTTTGGTGCCTTCGGTGTTAAAGGACTTAAACTAATATTAAAGGGAGATGCAAATGACTACGTTGCAAAAGGTCTTTCGGGAGCATCTATCGTGATTAAACTTCGAGATGAAAGTAATTTAATTTCAAATGAAAATACTATTATAGGAAATACAGTCTTATATGGAGCAACATCAGGATATCTTTTTGCAGCTGGACAGGCAGGTGAAAGATTTGCTGTTAGAAACTCGGGCGCTACTGCAGTTATAGAAGGATGTGATTCAAATGGTTGTGAGTACATGACAGGTGGGTCAATAGTAATATTGGGAGAGGTAGGCGATAATTTTGGCGCTGGTATGACTGGTGGTATGGCATTTATATATGATCCAAAAAGCCAGTTTTCAAAAAAAGCTAATCCTGAAACAATAGTTTGGCAAACTCCCGAGACAGAATACTGGAAAAACTATCTAAAAGATTTAGTTCTAAAACACAATGAGGAAACTAATTCTAATTTATCAGCACAGATTATTGAAAATTTTGACGATGAACTTAAAAATTTCTTACAAGTTTGTCCTAAAGAAATGTTAAATAAATTAGAAAACCCTATTACAAATAAAAGCTTAGTTGGAAAAGCTAGTTAACTTTTTTGATTATAGATTTTAATTCTTTGCAAATAATATTTAAATTTTTTTTTGAAGAAAGGCTATGATCTCCATTTTTTATCACTAGTAGTTTTTTTTCTGCTTTAGGAAAAATTTTCAAAACTTTTCTCGAATACATTACTGGAACCACCTCATCCTTCTGCCCATGAACCATAGTTACAGGATTTATATTATATAATTTTCTGTTAAGAACTTTATTGCTGGCTTTTTTACCATCTAAAATTAGCTGTTTTGTTATTAAATACTCATAATCACCATTTTTAATTTTCGAAATACCTTTTTTCAAAATTTCACTTTTCGTTTTTTTTGGAAATTTTTTCCACATAATTCTTGTAAGAAATTCAGGAGCAGATCCAATTCCTAAAAAACCTTTAATTTGCGAACTATAATATCTATGCATTAACAAAGAAATCCAGCCACCCATGCTAGATCCAATTAGTATAAAGTTATTCTTTTTAACTATTTTATTTATTGTAATTCTCGCGTCATTTGACCATTTAGTGATGTTACCTCTTGTGAATTCTCCTGATGATCTTCCATGACCAAAGTATTCCAGAGCTAAAAATCCAAGTTTATTTTGAATAGAAAACTTTAAAAATTTCTTTGGTTTATCACCGTCAATATCGGATGCAAAACCAGGTAAAAAAACTACGTAAAGTTTTTTTTTATAATTATTTGCTATATATCTTAGTTTTTTATATTTAGAAATTCTTAGAAATTTATATTTTTTCATATAAAGTAATAAAGTTGACCAAGTTTATAATATTATTACCACATGCAGTCTAAATTAAAAGTCCTTCAAGTAATTCCTAAACTAGGTTACGGTGGTGCTGAAACTGGATGCTATGATATTGCTCATTATTTGCCAGAAAATAATGTTGGTTCGTATTTAATAACAAGTGGCGGTGAACTATTAAAATTTATTGATAAAAAAAAAGTTAAAGTAATAAGACTCCCAGTTCAATCTAAAAATCCAATACTTATTCTTATAAACTCTATAATTATTTCAGTTATTATTTTAATAAATGGTATAAACATCGTTCATGCAAGAAGTAGAGCTCCAGCCTGGTCATGTTTAATAGCAACAAAGATTACTAGAAGAAAATTTGTTACTACTTTCCATGGAACATATAATTTCAAAAGTAACATAAAAAAATTTTATAACTCTGTTATGGTTAGATCAGATTTAATTATTGCAGGATCGAATTTTATATTTTCACATATAAAAGAAAACTATTCAAAATACTTATCAGATAAAAAAAAATTACTTTCAATTTTTCGTGGTATTAATACAGACTATTATGATGCTTCCACAACTCTTGAAAAAGATGAAGATAACTTATTCAAATCCTGGAATTTAACTGTTGGTAAAAAAATAATTTTATTACCTGGAAGACTCACTGCTTGGAAAGGACAAGAAATGTTTTTAGAAGCTTTAAATAAAGTAAATATTCAATTAGGGAATGAAGCTTTCATAGCAGTTATTCTTGGCAATGATCAGGGGCGTGATCTTTATAAAAAAAAACTCATCAGACTTGTCGAGCAATATAGACTTACAAAACAAATTAGATTTATCGACCACTGCAAAAATATGCCATTGGCCTACAAAATTTCAGATATAGTTGTTTCTGCATCAATAGAACCAGAAGCGTTTGGTAGAGTATCCGTTGAAGCACAAGCCATGCAAAAAATGATTGTTGCAAGTAATTTAGGTGGATCTAATGAAACCATAATAGATGGAAAAACTGGTATTTTATTTGAAGCAGGTAACTCTGATGAATTATCTGAAAAATTAATTAAAGTAATGAATATGGACCGTGATGAAATCAGCAAAATGGGTAATAATGGAAGAGAAAATGCAGTTAAAAAATTTAATGTTGAAAAAATGTGTTTTTCTACTTATTCAGAATACAAAAAACTATTTAATTAATGCCAAATATTACATTACCAGACGGAAAAAAAATTAATTTTGAAAAAAGTATTTCGGGATTTGAAGTTGCAGAAAAAATTAGTAAATCTCTTTCAAAACAGGCTTTATTAATAAGTGTCGACGGAGAATTAAAAGATTTAAATCATACTATTTCTAAAGATTCTTCAATTAAGATATTTACATCAAAAGATAAAGAAGGTTTGGAGACTATAAGACATGATACTGCTCACATACTCGCTATGGCAGTTCAAGAATTATTTCCAGGGACACAAGTTACAATAGGGCCAGTTATTGAAGATGGCTTTTATTATGATTTTGCAAGAAAAGAACCTTTTACAACAGAAGATCTAAATAAAATTGAGAACAAAATGAAAGAAATAGTAGATCGAGATGAAAAAACTTACAGAGAGGTTTGGAAAAGAAACGATGCAATTGAACATTTTAAAAAAAAGGGAGAAATATATAAAGCTGAAATAATAGAGAGTATACCTGATGGAGAAGATGTGTCTTTATATTTTCATGGAGATTGGCATGATTTATGTAGAGGTCCTCACCTAGCCTCGACTGGTAAAATTGGAAAATTTTTTAAATTAACTAAAGTCTCAGGTGCTTACTGGAGAGGTGATTCTAATAATGAAATGTTGCAAAGAGTTTATGGAACAAGTTGGTCTACTCAAAAAGAATTGGATGATTATTTAAATAGAATAGAAGAGGCTGAAAAAAGAGATCACAGAAAAATTGGTAAAGAAATGGATTTATTTCATTTCCGAGAAGAGAGTCCTGGATCTGTATTCTGGCATCAAAAAGGATGGAGTTTATTTCAAAAACTCATTTCATATATGAGAACGAAGCAAGAAATTGCAGGATATCAGGAAATAAATACTCCAGAAATATTAGATCGCTCCCTGTGGGAGAAATCAGGTCACTGGGAAAAATTTGGTGCCAATATGTATACCTCTACTACACCTGATGAAAAAGTTTTTGCTATAAAGCCAATGAATTGTCCAGGTTGCGTTCAGGTTTTTAATCAAGGCTTAAAAAGTTATCGTGATTTACCACTAAAAATGTCAGAATTCGGAAAAGTTCATAGGTATGAACCATCCGGAGCACTTCATGGATTATTGAGAGTTAGAGCTTTTACACAAGATGATGCACATATTTTTTGCACGGAACAACAAATTACCGAAGAGTGTTTAACTGTAACTGATTTAATTTTAGAAATTTATAAAGATTTGGGATTTGAAGATGTAATTTTAAAATATTCTGATCGACCGGAATTAAGGGTTGGTGATGACCAAGTTTGGGATAAATCAGAAGCCGCCTTACTAGAAGCGATTAAAGCAACAAAATTAGAATATTCTATTAATAAGGGTGAAGGAGCATTTTATGGTCCGAAAATAGAATTTGTTTTAAGAGATGCGATTGGTAGAGATTGGCAATGTGGAACATTGCAAGTAGATTTAAACTTACCAGGCAGATTAGGGGCCTCATTTGTTGACAGCGATGGAAATAAGAAAGTTCCTGTTATGTTACACAGAGCATTATTTGGATCTTTAGAGAGATTTATTGGAATTTTAATTGAAAATTATTCAGGAAAATTACCTTTTTGGTTATGCCCAGTTCAAACAATAGTAATCCCTATCTCTAGTGATTTTGATGATTATGCAAAAGAAGTAAACAGTCAGTTAAAAAAAGTTGGGCTTTCTTCAGACGTAGATTTAAAAAATCACAATTTAAATTACAAAATTAGAGAACATTCATTAACCAAAGTACCAATGTTGCTAATATGTGGAAAAAAAGAAGTTGACAGCAACACAGTAACTATTAGAAAATTGGATTCTAAAAAACAAGAAACTATGCATTTAAAAGAATTCTTACAAAAATATTCTGCTCTCAATAAAGCACCTTCAATTTAGTGGCAGATTTAAAACAAAACTATTTTCAGAGAAGAACAAAATCTAGAGGTCCTAGAACAAATCAAAGAATAACTTCACAAGATGTTCAAGTTATTGCAAGCGATGGTGATAACTTAGGAATTCTTAATTTACAAGATGCTATTAGTAGAGCAAAGGAACAAGGTTTAGATTTAATTGAAATAGCTCCAAATGCAAAACCTCCTGTGTGTAAAATTATGGATATGGGAAAATATAAATATGATGCGCAAAAAAAAGCAAATAAAGCAAAGAAAAAACAAAAAAAGATTGAGTTAAAAGAAATTAAATTAAGACCAGTTACAGAAGTACACGATTATACTTTCAAAATAAAAAATGCTCAAAAATTTATTGCTAAAGGAGACAAAGTAAAATTTACAATAAGATTTAAAGGAAGAGAATTGCAGCACTCAAGCTTAGGTAATGAGTTAATGGATAAGATCAAGCAAGATATGGAGAGCGTCGGAAAAGTTGAGCTTCAGCCTAAGTTTGATGGTAAACAAATGATTATGGTAATCCAGCCTTTATAAGCTATATTTCTGGTTGTAAATTAATATTAATATTTGTATAACCCCCTCAAAATTATGCCTAAATTAAAAACAAAAAGTTCAGCAAAAAAAAGATTTAAAATATCAGCTAGAGGTAAAGTAATTACTGCTCAAGCTGGTAAAAGGCATGGAATGATTAAAAGAACTAATTCACAGATAAGAAAACAAAGAGGTACTACGGTAATGTCAAAACAAGATGGTAAGATTGTAAAATCTTATATGCCGTATAACCTAAGAGGATAATATGGCTAGAGTAAAAAGAGGTGTAACAAGCAGAGCTAAGCATAAAAAGGTATTAAAAGCTGTTAAGGGTCAGTGGGGAAGAAGAAAGAACACTATAAGAGTAGCTAGACAGGCAATGGAAAAAGCTATGCAGTACGCTTATAGAGATAGAAGAAATAAAAAAAGAGACTTCAAATCACTTTGGATACAAAGAATTAACGCTGGCGTTAGATCAGAGGGTTTAACATATTCTAAATTTATAAATGGCCTAAGTAAAAAAGGTATTAAAATAGATAGAAAAATACTCGCTGAAATAGCTTACGATAATCCTGAAGCATTTAAAACTATAGTTAAAAAAGCTCAAGCAGCATTAAATTAATTTTCATTGTTGTTTTTCTAGGGTTAACAAATATTCTATAAATATGTCTGATTTAAAAAAAATTAAAGATGAATATTTAAATAAATTAGATAGTGATTTGAATATTGAAAGTGTAAATCAGATTAAAACAGAATTATTTGGTAAAAATGGGCAGATTTCTAATTCTTTTAAATCATTAGGATCTTTGCCGACTGATGAAAGAAAAAAATTTGCATCAGACTTAAATTCAATAAAAGACGAACTACAAGATAAAATAAATTCTAAGCTTCAAGAAATTGAAACTAAAGAGATTAACTCTAAACTTGAAAATGAAAAAGTAGATGTAACATTACCTGAGAGAGAATTTAGTCGAGGAAAAATACATCCTGTTTCACAAGTAATTGACGAGATATCGTCAATATTTTCAGAAATTGGGTTTAGCGTTGAAGAAGGGCCAGACATAGAGAATGAGCATTATAATTTTACTGCATTAAATACGCCTGACAATCATCCAGCGAGAGATATGCATGACACTTTTTATCTAGACAATAATAAAGAATTATTATTAAGAACCCATACTTCTCCAGTGCAAGTAAGAACAATGCTAAATGGAAAACCTCCATTTAAAATTATAGCTCCAGGCAGAACATATAGATCTGATAGTGATCAAACTCATTCTCCGATGTTTCACCAAGTCGAAGGTCTTCATATAGATAAAGACATAAACATGGGCCATCTAAAAGGATGCTTGAATTATTTCATAAAATCATTTTTTGAAGTAGATAAAATAAAAATGAGATTCAGACCTAGTCATTTTCCTTTCACTGAACCATCTGCAGAAGTAGATATCGGTTACGAGATAAAAGATGGCAAGATAGTAATTGGTGAAGGAGATAAATGGTTAGAAATTCTAGGTTGTGGGATGGTGCATCCCAATGTACTTAAGAATGTTAAAGTTAACCCAGATAAGTACCAAGGTTATGCTTTTGGGATTGGTATAGATAGACTTGGAATGCTTAAATATGGAATTAATGATTTAAGAGCTTTTTTTGAGACTGACTATAGATGGCTTAATCATTTTGGCTTTGATCCATTGGATGTTCCATCAAATTATAGAGGTCTTAGCAGATGAAATTTACTATAGGTTGGTTAAAGGAGCACCTCGACACCCAAAAAAAAGATAATGAGTTAATTGAAAAACTAACAAATATTGGTCTGGAAGTTGAGAGTTTTGAAAATCTAAGTTCTAGTTTAGACAGTTTTAAAGTAGCAAAGATTATTAATGCTGAACAGCATCCGAATGCAGATCGACTTAGAATATGTGATGTTGATATTGGGTTGGATAATACTGTTAAGGTAGTATGTGGAGCACCAAATGCAAAAAAAGATCTTTTAACTATTTATGCAGGTCCTGGATCAATAATTCCAAAAAATAACATGAAGCTTTCAGTTAGCAAGATTAGAGGGGTTACTTCTTATGGAATGCTGTGTTCAGAATCTGAACTAAATTTATCAAATGAAAGTGAAGGAATAATAGAACTACCAACTGGCAAATACTCTGGTAAAATTGGTAGAAACTTTTTTAATAGTAATACTGAAAAAGTTGTAGATTTATCAATTACACCTAATCGTCCTGATTGCTTGGGGGTAAGAGGTATAGCTAGAGATCTTGCTGCTGCTGGAGTTGGTAAATTAAAAAAAATTTCACTTAAAAATATTAAAAATAATGGGTCACAAAAAATTAAAGTTTCAATCACAAAAGATAAAAATCAAGGTTGTACGGTATTTGGTAGTTGCTTAATTGAGGGTGTTACTAATAAAGAAAGTCCTAAATGGCTTAAAGAAAAAATTATTTCACTTGGTCAAAAACCAATTTCAGCAATTGTTGATATTACAAATTATGTAATGTTAGACTTAAATAGACCACTTCATGCATATGATGCAGATAAAATTGACAATGAAATTATAGTAAGAAATTCAAAAAATGGTGAAACTTTCGAAGCTCTTGATAACAAAGAGTACAAATTAGGTGATGATATGTGTGTTATTTCTGATAAATCTGGAGTTTTAGGCTTGGGAGGAATCATTGGAGGAATACGTTCTGGAACCGAAATTAATACTAAAAATATTTTATTAGAATCTGCTTATTTTATTCCTAGATCAATTAGAAAAACTTCAAAATTATTAAATATTGATACTGATGCAAAATTCAGATTTGAAAGAGGAATTGATACTCAATCAATCGAATTAGGTTTGTCAAAAGCTGCTGAACTGATATCTGAGATTTGTGGTGGTAAAATTAGTAATTTTGATATTCAAAAAACAGATAAGCATGAAAAGAATAAAATTAAATTTAACGTCTCCTTATTTGAAAAAATAACTGGTTTTAAAGTAAATGATAATGAAATAATTAAAATTTTAACTGATCTAGGATTTGAAGTTTCTAAGGATAAATTTGAATTAGATTTAAAAATACCCACTTGGAGACCTGACATAACTCAATCAATTGATATAGTCGAAGAAATAGTAAGAATTAAAGGGTATGAGAACATAGAAACCTTACAACCTGAAAAAACTAAAATAAAAGATACTTTAAACGCACAACAAAAACTCTTTCACTTTCTTCAACGTTCTGTGGCATCCAAAGGTTATTTTGAGACTGTAACATGGTCATTCACAGATTCAAAAATAAACAAACTTTTTAAGGAAAATTTAAAAGAAATAAAAATAGTAAATCCAATAAGTTCAGACTTAGATGTTTTGCGAAATTCGATATTCACAAATTTGACTTTTTATTTAAAAAAAAATTTAGATAGAGGATTTAAAGATATTTCGCTATTTGAAATTGGACCAATTTTTAAGGACAGTAAGCCTGGTGAACAATTGACAGTAATTGGTGCAATTAAATCAGGAAAAATATCAAGATTAAACTGGAACGAAAAAGACAGGGTAGTTGATGTTTTTGACGCGAAGAAGGATGTAATTCAGACACTAGTCGAAGCTGGATACGACAGGCAAAATTTTTTTGTAAAAGATGAATCTCCTTCATATTATCATCCAGGGAAATCTGGTTCTATTTATCTTGATAAGGATGAAATAGAGCCTGTTGCTTTTTTTGGTGAAATCCATCCAAATATTTTAAAAAAACTTGATATTAAAACTGAAGGTCTGGTTGGTTTTGAAATTCATATGGATTATCTAAAGGAGAATAAAATTAAGCTTAAAGACCTAAAAACAAATTTTGAATACTCAGATTATCAAAAATCGGAAAGAGACTTTGCATTTGTGGTAGATAAAAATTTTAAGGCACAAGATTTAATAGAAATAATATCATCAATCGATAAAAATTTAATAAGATCTATTAAAATTTTTGATATTTATGAGGGTGAAAATATTCCTCAAGACAAAAAGTCGATAGCTCTAAATGTAACAATTCAATCATCTGAAAAGACTTTAGAAGAGAGTGATCTTGAAAAAATTAATAAGTTAATTATTTCAACTGTAGAAACCAAATCTGGCGCAAAAATTAGATCCTAAATGTCTACTGAAATTGATAATATTAGAAATTTTGCAATCATTGCCCATATTGACCATGGCAAGTCAACTATAGCAGATAGAATTATACATAAATGTGGTGGTTTGTCAGACAGAGAAATGAAATCTCAAGTGCTTGACTCGATGGATATTGAAAGAGAGAGAGGTATAACTATTAAAGCTCAAACAGTAAAATTAAATTACAAATCTAAAGATGGAAAAACTTATATTCTTAATATTATAGATACTCCAGGTCATGTTGATTTTAGTTATGAAGTAAGCAGATCTTTGTATGCTTGTGAAGGTTCAATATTAATTGTTGACAGTACTCAAGGAGTTGAAGCTCAAACATTAGCAAATGTTTATCAAGCTCTAGATATAAATCATGAAATAATACCAGTTTTAAATAAAATTGATTTACCAGCTTCAGACATTGATAGAACAAATAAACAAATTGAAGATGTAATAGGTATTGATACATCCAATGCTGTCCCATGTTCTGGAAAGACTGGTGAAGGAATTGATGAAATTTTAGAACAAATTATCCATACTCTGCCAGGTCCAAAAGGTGAAAAAGATCAAAAACTAAAGTGTTTATTAGTAGACAGTTGGTATGACACTTATCTAGGCGTAGTCATTTTAGTAAGAGTAATTGATGGAAAAATTAAAAACAATATGAAAATTAAAATGATGTCTACAAATCAGGAATATTTTGTTGAAAAAGTAGGAGTTTTTACACCTAAACCAAAAGATGTTGATGAACTTAATTCTGGAGAGATTGGGTTTATAACAACAGGAATAAAAATTTTATCAGAAACAAAAGTTGGAGATACAATCTGTGATGCATCTAAACCATTATCAGAGTCATTACCTGGTTTTAAGCCAAGTAAACCAGTAGTGTTTTGTGGACTATTCCCAGTCGATAGCTCAGAGTACCAAAAATTAAAAGACGGATTAGCTAAATTAAAATTAAATGATTCTAGCTTTTCTTTTGAGCCCGAGTCTTCTTCAGCTTTAGGATTAGGTTTCAGGTGTGGTTTTTTAGGTTTGTTACACTTGGAAATAGTTACAGAAAGGCTTGAAAGAGAATTTGATATAAATCTATTAACTACAACTCCTGGAGTTGTTTATAAGATCCATATGAACAATGGTGATATAAAAGATTTACAAAATCCATCAAGTTTACCAGATCCAAGTTTGATAAAATTTATTGAAGAACCTTGGATCAAAGCAACTATTATTACTCCTGATCAGTATCTTGGCCCTATAATGAAAATATGCCAAGATAAAAGAGGAATTCAAACTAACTTAAGTTACTCTGGAAGTAGAGCAGTTGTAAATTATGAATTACCATTAAATGAAATAGTATTTGATTTTAATGATCGATTAAAATCTATGACAAGTGGATATGCTAGTTTCGATTATGAAATAATAGACCATAGAGAGGGAGATCTTGTTAAAATGGGTATTTTAGTAAATACTGAGCCAGTAGACGCTCTAGCTATGATGATACACAAAGACTTTGCTCAAAAGACTGGAAGAGAGGTATGCGAGAAATTAAAAGATTTAATTCCAAGACATAATTTTATGATTCCGGTCCAAGCAGCAATAGGTGGGAAGATTATAGCAAGAGAAACAATTAAAGGTTTTAAAAAAGATGTTTTAACTAAAATTCATGGAGGAGGAGCAACTGACAGAAAAAGAAAGTTACTTGAAAAGCAAAAAAAGGGTAAAGCAAGAGCAAAACAATTTGGGAAAGTTGAAATACCACAAGAAGCCTTTATAGGTGTTTTAAAAATTAATAAAGACTTAAAATAAATTTAATTAATGTATTTAAATTGAATAAGACAATAGCATTTCATCTTAATCAAATGTCAGAAAGAGGTACTGAAATAAGTACTTTCGATTACGCCAAATACAATCAATTGTTACTTGGGAATAAATCAATCATAATTGCAAATAGAAAAAAAATTTTCAATTCTGCAGAAAAGTTTTTTATAAGATTTTTGGTAAAATTAAATTTGGTTCAGGAAGGGAATATCAAAATTTTTTCAAAGAGACAAAGATCAACATACGCAAAATTTACAAAAAACTTTAAAGTTTTTTTTTACGATAATCCTAGTGAAATTGATTTAATCTGCAAAGATAATAATGTTGATTACTTCTATGCTCAAAAATATGGAAATAGAGATCAAATAATGTCAAATTATGGTAAAAATCTTATGCATGTAGTTTTTATGTCAAATGAAGCTCATGGTGATAAATATTTATATATTTCCTCTTGGCTTGCAAAAACTATGACTGGAGACCCAAATTTACATGTGCCTTACATAGTTCACAATTCTTATACAGATTTTAGTAAGAATTTAAGAAAAGATTTCAATATTTGTAAAAATGATACTGTTATTTCCTCTTATGGAGGAAAAAGAGTATTTGATATTAAATTTGTAAAAGATGCCATAAAAGAAATATTAGAAGTAAGAAAAGACTTAGTTTTTATGTTTTTAAATATTGAACCTTTTCATAAACATCCAAGAATACATTTTTTACCAAGATCAACCGATCAAATATACAAATCTCAATTTATAAATTCCTCTGATTATATGATCCATGCAAGATCCAGAGGTGAAACTTTTGGTCTTGCAATAGCAGAATTTTCTTCAAGAAATAAACCAATAATTACATATTCAGAGTCTCCTGAAAGAGCACATATAGATATTTTAAATAATAAATGTTTTCAGTATTCTTCAAAAAAAGGTTTGTATGATTTCCTAATTAATTTAGATAAAAATAAACTTTCAAAAGATAAAAATTTTTATAATTGCTACTCAAAAAAATTCAAACCAGAATCTGTAATGAAGCTTTTTCAAGAAAAATTTTTAGATTAGATTTTTAAAATATATTAAGAATATTTATATTATAAATTCATTTAAGTCAGTCATGTTTTCTAGAATATATTTAGGAAAACTATGATCAATATTCACTTTTTTAAGTTTTACATCCTCTCTTTCATATGGATCTTTTAATAATTTTATTCTTGTATTAATATCTTTTAAACTTGTCAGCTTGTCCTTATTAAATTCTTTATTTTTAAGTAAATGATTAATTTCATGATCAAATCTTTTTAATTTATTGCTTATGTCATTTTCATTCATTAAATATGCAAAGTGCCATCCACCATCCCACTCTATATATCGATTAATTCTTTGGTCAATTCTCCACTTAGGTATATTTTTATTTCTAAACTCTCTTATTTTTTGTGCGCTTTTAAAAAATTTAAATTTACAACTTTTGGTACCAGGCCATTTATTATTCCACTTCAGACCACTATAATAATGAATGTTAAATTTATAATAGTACATATTTTGCATGAAAACTGCACTGTTATATTTTAAATAATTTTCATTATCTAATTTGGGTATTTCATCAACATCAGAAATTAAAATTATATCTTCGTCTATTAAACCAGTTAACCCTCTTTTAATTTGATTTCTTTGATAAAATTCATACTCCCAGTTATTTCCAACATGTTTTGGATAATCTTCAATAAAATAATAATTAATTTTTTTTTGATATTTTTCAAATTTGTTTATATCAAAAAATTTAGATTTTGTTTCACCATTAAAATATTTATTTCCTTCTATTATTATAAATTTATCAACTTTGTTAAATAGACTTTCTAACCTTATTTTTAGTAATAAATCTTCCCCACAATATGTGAAACAATCATATATTTTCATATTTTATCTTTAATCTATTTATTATATTTATATTACTTGAAAATTATAAATTTTTAATCACCAAAATGGAGAGGTGGCCGAGTGGTTGAAGGCGCACGCTTGGAAAGCGTGTATAGGGGAAACTCTATCATGGGTTCGAATCCCATTCTCTCCGCCATTAATTTTCAATCAAAAACAGTCTTTATCCAAAATAGTCTAAAAATTAAAAATTTTTTTAAAAATTTCTTAAATAAACCTCAATAATACTTACTAATTTAAGCTTAAACTTATAAGAGATTTTATTAAAAATTTTAAAAGTGGTATAAAAGATATCATCCTAATAAAAAGTTAATGATTAAAAATAAAATAAACACATATCAAGCAGACTCGATTAAAGTTTTAAAGGGTCTTGAAGCAGTCAGAAAACGACCTGGTATGTATATTGGTGATACAGATGATGGAACTGGTTTGCATCACATGGTTTACGAAGTTGTAGATAATTCTATTGATGAAGCGTTAGCGGGCCATTGTAAAAAAATTGAGGTAAGTATAAATTCTGATGGATCAATAACAGTTGAAGATGATGGTAGAGGAATACCAGTTGATTTTCACAAAGAAGAAAAAAAGTCGGCAGCAGAAGTAATAATGACCCAGCTTCATGCTGGTGGTAAATTCGATCATGACTCATATAAAGTTTCGGGGGGCTTACATGGTGTTGGAGTTTCAGTAGTAAATGCTCTTTCACAAAAATTAGAATTATATGTTGAACGAGACGGAAAAAAACATTTTGTTGAGTTTATAAATGGTGAAACTAAAACTCCATTAAAAGTAATAGGTAAGTCAAAAAATACAGGTACAAGAATTAATTTTTTGCCCTCTAAAGACATTTTCTCTACAACTAAGTTTAGTTTTTCAATTATTCAAAACAGGATGCGTGAATTGGCTTTTCTAAATAAAGGTATAAAAATTATACTTAATGATTTAACACAAAAAAAAATAAAAACTCATGAATTTAAATTTGATGGTGGAATAAATGAATTTGTTGAATTTTTAGATGAAAAAAGAGAAAAATTAAAAAATAAGAATAATAACGATTTATTTAGAAAACCAATTTATATTGAAGGTATAAAAAGCAATATAGATATTCAGTGTTCATTGAAATGGAATGCTGGATATAATGAGGATGTATATCCTTATACTAATAATATTTATCAAAAAGATGGAGGAACACATCTTTTGGGTTTTAGAAGTGCATTAACTAGAGTTGTAAACAAATATGCATCAGAGCAAAATTTATTGAAAAAAAGTAAGGTCATTTTATCCGGAGATGATGTAAAAGAGGGTTTAACTTGTGTTCTATCCGTAAAAATCCCAGATCCTAAATTTTCTTCACAAACAAAAGACAAGCTAGTTTCTTCTGAAGTAAGAAATATTGTTGAAGGTATTGTAAATGAAAAATTGTCAATTTGGTTTGATCAAAACCCTTCAATTTCCAAAATAATTTTAACAAAAATCATTCAGGCTGCAGTAGCAAGAGATGTTGCTAAAAGAGCAAGAGAAAATGTTAGAAGAAAAGGAGCCTTGGAGCTTACCGGATTGCCTGGAAAACTAGCAGATTGTCAAAATTCGAAGCAAGAAGGAACAGAATTATTTATAGTTGAGGGAGATTCAGCAGGAGGATCAGCTAAACAAGGAAGAAATAGAGAGTATCAAGCCGTTTTGCCTTTAAGAGGGAAAATTTTAAATACATTTACTGAGTTAAATGGGTCAAAAAAAAATGGCAGTCAAAGCGACCTAAGAACAAAATCATTATCAAAGATGATATCTTCAAATGAAATAATTACATTAATAAATGCTCTTGGGTTAGACCCTAAAACTGAAGAAATAGATTTAGAAGATTTGAGATATGGAAAAATTATAATTATGACTGATGCAGACGTTGATGGTTCGCATATTAGAGCATTACTTTTAACATTTTTTAATAATATTCCTTTTAATAAATTAATCGAAAAAGGCCATATATATTTGGCTCAACCACCTCTTTTTAAAATTAATAAAGGCTCAAAGGGTATTTATATAAAAGATGAAAAAGATCTTGAAAATTATATAATCAATAATTCTAAGGATATAAAAAAAGTAAAGAAAAATTCTAAAGAATTTGACAAAATTATTCAATTAGAGAAGTCTAAACTAAATATACAACGATTTAAAGGTCTTGGAGAAATGAATCCTGAAGAATTATGGAATACTACTTTAAATCCAGAGACTAGAAATTTACTTCAAGTTCAATACTCAAAAAATTTTCAAAAAGATCAAAACCTTATACAAACATTAATGGGTAACGATGTTACTTCAAGAAAAGATTTTATTGTAGATAACGCTATAAATGTTGTTAACTTAGATATTTAATTAATGGAGTTAAGTAGCAATTCCAAATCATCTTACTTAAACAAAATTACATATGTTAATTTAAGATGGATAGGTGTATTAGGTCAATTTATTACAATAAATGCTGTTGCATTCTTATTTAAATTTGAATTCAATTTTTTACTAGCAAATATTATAGTTTTAGCAGGTGCTTTAAGTAACATTTTCCTATCTTATTTTTTTAAAAAAAATCAGCTTCAAGAAAAAATATCTTTAACCTTTCTTACCCTTGATATTATACAATTAAGTTTTTTGCTTTATTTAACAGGTGGTACCATAAATCCATTCTCAATATTCCTAATAATACCAAGTATATTTGCATCAAATAGTTTAAGTATAAGAACAAATATTTTATTAATAATTTTGACAATATCTTCTATTATTCTTCTTACTTTCTATCATCAAGAATTACCTTCACCATTAAATGAATATATTTTTAATTATTACTATTATTATTCAGTACCTTTAGCTTTAATTATTGCACTTATTTTCCTAAGTTTTTTTGCTTTAACATTTGGAAATGAGTCAAAGGTTAGAAAGGATGCATTAGATAAAATTCAGGAGGTTATTTCTAAAGAGAATGAATTAGTTTCATTAGGTGGACAAGCTGCAGCAGCTGCTCATTCTTTAGGTACACCACTTTCTACAATTAAAATAATTTCTCAAGATTTGTATGACAATTTCAAAAACAATAAAGAACTAAAAAAAGATGTTGAATTACTTTTAAGTCAAGTAGATAGATGCAATGTAATATTAAAAAAATTATCTTTAAATCCTGTGATTGAAGATGATTTTATAGATAAAGATATTACCCTATACAACTATGTGAAAGAAATTGTGAATTCCTTTAAGGAAATATCAGATAAAAAATTTATAATTAATAATGAGCAGAATTATAATTCTTTTGAAATTTCAAAATTAATTGAAATTATTTATGGTATAAGAAATTTTATTGGAAATGCAAATAAGTTTGCAAAAAAAAATATTTATATTTCAATAACAAGTGACAGTGAGTACTCTTCGATATCAATAGAAGACGATGGATTGGGATTTCCAAAAGATGTATTAGCTAAAATTGGAGATCCATATATAAAATCATTACAATCTGAAAATAAATCAAGAGCAGGGTTGGGCTTAGGAATATTTATAGGTAAAACATTATTAGAAAAAAATAAGGCAAAACTTTTAATTAGGAATTCAGAGACCAGAGGTGGTGCCGAAATTAAAATAGAGTGGTTTAACAAAGATTTAATTAGCCTCTAGTGAAGCTTTTTATTTTCAAATAGTCCACTTAATTGATCTATCATAACATCCCCTAGTTCTTGTACATCAGAAATTTTGATAGCTTTTTCATAATATCGGGAAACATCATGACCTATTCCAATAGCTAATATTTCTACTTCACTTTTATTCTCAATAAATTTAACAATTTTCTTCAAATTTTTCTCTAAAAAGTCTCCTGAATTAACAGATAATGTTGAGTCATCAACTGGTGCTCCATCTGAGATAACCATAAGGATTTTTCTTTCTTCTTTTCTTTTTTTTAATCTATTAAATGCCCAAGTAATCGCTTCGCCATCTATATTCTCTTTTAATAAACCCTCTTTTAACATCAATCCTAAATTCTTTTTTGATTGTCTCCAATGAGAATCTGCACCTTTGTAAATTATGTGTCTCAAATCATTAAGTCTTCCAGGATTTTTCGTTTTTCCCAATCTGTTCCATTCCTGACGACTTTTACCACCTTTCCAATTCTTCGTTGTAAAACCGAGTATTTCAACTTTAACCGAGCATCTTTCTAAGGTTCTAGATAAAATATCAGCGCATATTGCAGCTATTGTTATTGGTCTACCTCTCATTGACCCAGAGTTGTCAATTAAAAGAGTCACAATTGTATCTTTAAAGTCTAAATCTTTTTCTTTTTTAAATGATAAGGAGTTATATGGATCAATGATAATTCTAGGTAATTTTGAACTATCTAACAATCCTTCTTCTAGATCAAATTCCCATGATCGGTTTTGTTTTGCCATTAATTGCCTTTGCAATTTATTTGCTAATTTAGTAATTAAATCTTGAAAACTTGTAAGCTGCTGGTCTAAATTTTTTCTCAGTTTTTGAATTTCCTCTGCTGTATCTAGACTTTCTGCTTTAGCAACTTCATCGAATTCAGTAGTAAATATTTTATATTCTTTGTCGCTTAAACTTAAATTTTTTTTTTGTATAACATTTTCTGACTCGGCATCCTCATTATTTTCACTACCAAGCTGATCTTCAAGTCTAAACTCATTTACTTCATCATTGCTATCCATTCCTTGACTTATATTTTCATCTTCGCTTGTTTTGCTAGAGTCATTATTATCTTTATCTTCATTGTTATTAGAATTATTTTGATCTTGCGTATCATCATTTTCTTCATTTTCTTTTTCAGTTGTGTCATCATTTTCAAATATATCCATACTTTCTAAAATTTCAGAAAATTTAGCATTATACACTTCTTGATTTTCTAAATTTTTTTTTAAAAATTCAAAATGTTTGTTTATTGACTTATCAAAATCTTTCTCCCAAAACTTTAAAATTTCTTTATTCTCTGCATATAATTCAACATTAAAAAATTTGTTTGTCATATAAATTTCAAAAGCATCAACAATATTTGTATCTTCTTTTTTTGTTATTTTTTCTTGTTTAAGATGTCGAAGTCTATTTTTATAATTTTCTTTAAAATTTTTAGAAATTCCTTTTAGCATATCTGAACCAAGTAATTCATATCTTACCTTTTCTGCAAGTTGGTAGAGTGTTCTACATGAGGGATTTTGTGGATTATTTTTATTTAATAATTTTCTGTTTGAAAATCTTTTTTTTAAAGCCTCAGAATCTGTTTCAGCTCTTAGTTTTTTAAATTGATTTTTATCATTAATATTGTCAATATCTCCAATATCATAGACTTTATCTACGTTTTTTTTATTTTTGATAACTTTATAGTCATCTGAAATTACTTTATAGGTTGATTGAAGGGCTTGTTTGAATTTCTCTTTAATACTATCTTCTTTGTTCATCAAATTTGAATATTAATCATTGACTCTGGTAGCTCTTCCCCAAAACATCTTTGATAATATTCGGCAATAGTATTTTTCTCAGCATCGTCACATTTGTTTAAAAACGTTACTCTAAATGCATATCCTATATCTTTAAAAATTTCGGAATTTTCTGCCCAATGTAAAACTGTTCTAGGACTCATTACTGTAGATATATCACCTGCCATAAAACCTTTTCTAGTAAGTGAAGCAACTTTTATCATGTTTGAAACTTGTTCTTTACCTTTAGGATTATTTAAATTTTTGTTCTTACCTAATATAATTTCCATTTCTTTATCTAAACTAAGATAGTTTAATGTAGATACAATATTCCATCTATCCATTTGTCCCTGGTTAATTTGTTGCGTCCCGTGATACAATCCAGTCGTATCACCTAGTCCTACAGTATTTGTTGTTGCAAAAAGCCTAAAAAATTTATTTTGTTTAATAACTTTATTTTTATCTAACAAAGTAAAACTACCCTCTGACTCGAGTACTCGCTGGATAACAAACATTACATCTGGTCTCCCAGCGTCATATTCATCAAAAACTAAGGCTACAGGATTTTGAATTGACCAAGGAAGTATTCCTTCTTTAAATTCAGTGATTTGTTTACCATCTTTGATTACTATTGAGTCTTTACCTATTAAGTCAATCCTACTAACATGGCTATCAAGATTAATCCTAATACAAGGCCAATTTAATCTAGCAGCAATTTGTTCGATATGCGTTGATTTTCCAGTTCCATGGTACCCTTGAATTAAAACTCTTTTGTTAAAGGAAAATCCGGATAAAATAGCTAACGTTGTGTCTTTATCGAACTTATAAGTCTTATCAATTTCTGGGACGTACTCGCTTGTTTTTGAAAATGCATCAACTTCCATGTCACTTTCAATACCAAAAGTTTGTTTAATAGATAACTTAATGTCAGGTGTATGGTTAATATTTGGTGTCAATTTTATCCTTATATGTATTTTTTAACTGAGTATAAGCTAAAGTTATTACTTTAAGCTTGTCTTCAAATTTTTTATTTCCAGAATTCATATCAGGGTGAAATTTTTTGACAAGCTTTTTAAATTTTTCTTGGACTTTTTCCCATTTTAATCCAACACTAATACCTAATATATTAAAGGCTTTTAAATCATTGTGATTAAATTTAAATCTATTCATATTGTTAAAATCATTATTAAATTTAAATTTATCCATCTCATCTTTTAAAGCATTACTCCAAAGAACTTTAAAGAAATTATCAGATGAACTAAAACTTTGTGTTGGTTTATGCCAAGTCATGTCAGACCTTAAAAATTCAATTATTTGTTGATCACTCATACCTGTAAAATAATTCCAACTTTTATTAAATTCTTTAACATGGTTTAAACATAGTAATCTATAATCTTTGCTATTATCTCTCTCTTTAGGTGCTTTAAAAAGACCTTCTTCTGAACAATTATTCCAATCGCAAATATTTTTCATGATATATAATACTTTATAAAATGAATATTAATCAACTAATTGAAACTGTAGAAAAAAAAATTTTGTCGCAGGATTGTATTTCAAAAGTTTATATAGAGGACAAGTCATTTCTGCACAAAAATCATAAATCTAATGAAAATGGAAAATTTCACATTGTTCTTTCGATTGAGTCTGATGAGTTAAAGAATAAAAGTAAATTATATTCAACAAGATTTATTTACAAAATTTTAGATAACGAATTAAAAAAATATATTCATTCATTGCAGATTAAATTACTTTAAACTACTAGATATATATTTTTTTAAACTTGAAGGATTAATCTGAAAGTCAATTATTATCTTCCCAAAATCTTTTATTAAAATTAAATTAATATAATTTGAATTATTTTTTTTATCGCTTCTCATATAATTCATAATTTTAGATACATGTTTTTTTTTTAATAATTTTTCAATTTTTGGTTTCATCCTGATACTATTAATATGATTTAGGATAATATTAAATTTTTGTTTTGACAAAATTTTTCTTTTAAAACTGAATTCAACTGCATTTTTAAGACCAAAAATTACAGCCTCGCCATGATTTAATTTTTTTGAAAAACCTAAAGTAGACTCATAAGCATGAGCAAATGTATGACCTAGATTTAACACCTTTCTGTAGTTTTTCTCTTTCTCGTCTTTTTCTACAACTCTTTTTTTTAGTTTACAGCTTTGAATTATAGATCTTTCAATGAAAGGTGATTTTAATTTTAAGATTTTTTTTAAATTTTTATCTAGATAGAGAAAATTATTAAAATTATCAATAATACTACTTTTTAATATTTCAGCATATCCACAAATAATTTCTCTTTTAGGTAAAGAAGCTAAAATATTCATATCAGAAACAACTAAATCAGGTTGATAAAAACTTCCAATCAGGTTTTTTCCAAATTTGTTATTTACACCTGTCTTACCTCCTATGGATGAATCCACTTGAGACAGTAAAGTTGAAGGAATATTTATAAATTTCATACCTCTTTTAAATGTGCTAGATGCGAATCCAACTATATCTCCAATAACTCCTCCACCAAAAGAAATAACACAATCTTCCCGATTAAACCTGTTTTCAAATAAAATTGTATGAATCTTTTCAATTGTTCGGTAATTTTTATTTTTTTCTGATGCAGTTATTTCTATTTTTAAAAGTTTTTTCGTTTTTAATTTTTTGTATAAAAGTCTTTTGAGCTTGTGAGGTATATTTTTGTCTGTAACTATCAAACATTTATCAAATTTTAGATAATTAGCTTTTAAAATTTTATCAATTTTACCTATTAAATTTCTTCCAATTACAATTGAATAGTTCTTAGTTTTTGTTTTAATAGTAATTTTATTTATGTTCATAAATATCTAATATTTTATTAATAATTTTTACTTTGTCTAATTTATCACAATTAATTTTATGATTCGACAAGCTATAAAATTTTGATCTTTCTTTTATTAAATTGTTAATTTGACCCTTAGAAAGATTTATAACCAAAGGTCTTTTCTTGCTCTTATATATCCTTTTTATTATTGTTTCATTTTTCCAATTTAACCAAAAAGATAAAGAATTTTTCTTACACATTTTTCTGATCGACGAATTTATAAAACCTCCTCCACCTAAAGAAATTACAGAATTTTCTGAACTAAGAAATTTTAAAGATATTTTTTCCTCGATCTTACGAAAATAATTTTCTCCATATTTTGAAAAAATTTCAGAAATTTTAGTATGCTCAGTTTCTTCAATTTTTTGATCAATATCAATAAATGTTAAGTTTAATTTTTTTGACAAAATTTTACCAATTGATGATTTTCCAGATCCCATCATCCCAATTAATACAATATTTTTATTTGATTTCATGAGTTTCTATATTGAAAAAACACAAATATGTCTTATTTTGAAATTATTAAATTATATGCAATTTACAAAAAATACAAGAAAAGACAAAATTTTTAGCTCAGGGACAATTTTAAAAATTATAATAGCCATTTTCATAATTATATTTGGTATTATTGTGATGAATCAGATTAATTTGCCCGCTCCAGATAAACAAATTGAAAAAATTTTACCAAATGAAAATTTTAAAACAATTAAGTAAGATTTTAATTTCCGCTCCTTTTTTTTTGTTTGTTCTATCTGCACAGGCTCAGGAAGTTAGAGAGATTTGGTCAGAAATAGAAAAAAAAGAGATTACCAATACTCAATCAACAAACAATGCAGACATATCTATTAACTCAAGCCAACTTGAAGGTGTTAAAGTAAAACTTTCAGATGAGAATATTGTAGTAGATCAAAATTTAGATAATTCTAATATTTTGTTAGCTGGATTATTTGACCCTGATGATAACGATCTAAACCTTGATATGTGGTCAAAAACAGATGGAATAAAAATTAAAAAGTTGCTGGAAAAAATACAGTCTAAAAATTTATCAAGTTTTTCTGAAAGATTAATGGATGTAGCATTATTAACAAACTCGTATATTCCAAATCAAAACCTTTCATTACACGAATTTGAAAATTTCACACTTGACCATCTAATTAAAAAAAAAGATTTTGATTTAGTTGAAGAATTTATTCAAAAAAATTCATCAATAAAAGATAAAGAAAGACTCATCAAACACGTAGCTGATTATTACTTGTCTTTAAACAAAATAGAAAATTCATGTTCTGCTATTGATAGTTTAAGTTTAATAACTGATGAATACTTAACATATTTCAAAATTTATTGTTTAATAACTCAGAATAAAAAAGATGAGGCTCAGTTGTTGTTTGATCTTAACTCTGAGTTAGAGTCTTTAGATGACTTTTTTGTTAAAAAGTTTGAAGTATTGATGGGATATGAGGATAATAACTTTATATTGTCTGATGAAAATGTTCTTTATTTTCACCTATCTCACAAGACAGATAAGAATTTTTTATATTATCCATCCGTAGAGTCTGATGAATTTATTTGGAAATATTTGTCTAACTCAAATTTGCTTAAAAATTTAAATGATTTTAATCTCAGTGATATTGATCAGGTTAAGTTTCTAGAGAAAGCAACCAGTCAAGGTATTTTTGATGAAAAAGATCTATTGAATTTGTACAAAAAATTCCAATTTGAGATTGATGACCTTATTAATTATGAAGACGCTTTAAAAAACTTACCAGATTATGAAGGAAGAGCTCTGATGTATCAGAGGTTTTTACTAACAGATAATCTTGAAAATAAACTTTCATTGTTATCAAAATTGAATAATTCCTTTGAAAGCTCAAATTTCAAAAAATCATTTGACGATGAATTATCTAGGTTGTTAAAAAAAATGGATAAAAAAGAAATTCCTTTAAAGTTTTCTGACTTTTACCAAACTAATTTAATTACTGAAGAAAAAAGAAAAAATAAAATTAAGTTTAATAATGAAGTTTTTCATCAATCAAAAGTATTAAATTATTTTTTGAATAAGCAAAGCTTACCTAAAACACAAAAATTAACTGACAATTTGTTATCAAAGATGAAAAAAGATAAAAATTACTCTTTCAACTTTAAAGATGTTGTATTACTACAATCATTGAGATCTGATGGAATTCAAATAGATCAAATTGATGAACTTTCTCAATACAAATCTGAATTAAATTCAGAAATTGACAAAATGATTGAGAATAAGGAGTCGGGAATGATACTATTAAAATTAGTTGAGATTATTGGTGAAAAAGAATTGAATGAATTAAACAGTGAATCACTAAATTTTGTAATTGAAATTATGAATAGAACAAAATTAATTAGCTTGAGAAACGAACTATTGTTGGAAATTCTTCCATTAAAAGTTTAAAATACTTCAATCAATCATGACAATAAAAACCATTATAACTGAACCTAACGAGATCTTAAGACAAGTCTCAAAACCAGTACAAACAGTGGGTAATGAGGAAAGAAAGTTAATGGATGATATGTTGGAAACAATGTATGCGGCTAATGGTATAGGATTAGCAGCAATTCAAATTGGTATTCCTAAACGGATAATAGTGATGGATATTTCAAAAGATGGAAAGAGAAATCCCATGTATTTTGTAAATCCAAAAATTAAAAACAAAGATAAAGAAAAAACAACATATGAAGAGGGATGTTTATCTGTCCCTGATTATTTCGCAGAAGTTGACAGACCTAAATATTGTGAGGTTGAATATTTAGATTATAATGGAGAAAATAAAATTTTAGAAGCTGATGGGCTCCTTGCAACTTGTATACAACATGAAATGGATCATCTTGAGGGAATCCTATTTATAGACTACTTATCAAAATTGAAAAAAACAATGATTGTTAAAAAATTATCAAAAAGAAAAAATCCTCCTGATAGAATTATTGTTTAATGAGCAAAAAAATTGCTTTCATGGGCACTCCCACCATTTCTGGGCAAATACTCAAATCATTGTATCAAAATGGTTTTGATATTGAGGTTGTTTATACTCAACCGCCTGTAGTATCAAATAGAGGACACAGATTAAATAAGTCGCCAGTTCATGTTATGGCTGAAATATTAAATATTCCTGTTAGAACTCCAATTATATTAGATAATACCGAAGAAAAAAATTTCCTTGAAAAACAAAATATAAGTTTGGGTATTGTTGTTGCTTATGGGCAAATTCTTAAAAAAGATATTTTAGAAATTCCAAAAAAAGGATGGATAAATATTCATTATTCACTTTTACCAAAATTTCGAGGTGCTGCTCCCATTCAAAGGGCAATTATGAACAATGAAAAAGCAACAGGTATTTCTATAATGAAAATTGATGAAGGTTTAGACTCCGGTCCCGTCTGTAATCAATATTCTATAAATATTTTAGAAAATGAAAATACTGAGGATCTATCTCAAAGATTAACCAATTTAGCATCTGAAAAAATTTTACAAAATATTGATGATATATTGGATAACAAAGCATCTTTTAAAGAGCAAGATCATAGTAAATCTACATATGCAAAAAAAATTAAAAAAGAGGAAGGAAAAATAAACTGGGAGGACAGTAATTTAAAGATCATAGGAAAAATTAATGGTTTATATCCTAACCCAGGCGGATGGTTTGAATTTAAAGGTGAAAGATACAAGATACTAAAAGCAGAAAAATCAATTTTAATTGGAAAATCAGGATATGTCTTGTCAGATAATTTTGAAATTGGTTGTGGTGAAAATTCAATAAAGATTATTGAGATCCAAAGGCAAGGTAAAACAGTTCAAAAAACTAAGGAATTTCTGCGTGGTAGCCAAATTACTAAAGGCACTGATTTGAATTAAACATGTTCAGATATCAGATTCTAATCGAATATGTTGGATCTTCTTTCATAGGTTGGCAGGTACAAACAAAAGGCAAAACTATACAAGGATTTATCCAAAAAAAAATTTCATATCTTTTAAATGAAAAAATTACACTTATTGGTTCGGGAAGAACAGATACCGGTGTTCATGCAATTGAGCAATCTGCACATTTTGATGTCACTGAAAAAATCCAAAATTTAAATAAATTTTTAAAATCAATTAATTATTTTTTAAATAAACACGAAATAGCCATTATAAAAATAAAAAGAAAAAATATGAAATTTCATTCACGTTTTTCTGCGAAAGAGAGAATTTATAAATATATTATTTTCAATCAATTAAGTAAACCGATCCTTCAAAATAAACGAGGATGGTTTGTCATTAAAAATCTTGAAATAGAGATAATGAAAAAAGCAGCAAAAAAGTTAATTGGAACTCATGATTTTTCAACTTTTAGAGCGTCTGGATGTAACGCAAAGAGCCCAATAAGATCAATTAAATCAGTTAAAATTAAAAAGACAAAAAACAAAATTGAATTAGAGTTTAGATCTCAATCATTTTTAAAACAACAAGTTAGATCAATGGTTGGTTGTTTAAAATATATAGGTGAAAAAAAATGGACATTAAAAAAATTTAGAAGTGTAATTAAATCAAAAAATAGAAATTTATGCGCACCGCCAGCACCAGCAGAAGGATTATTTTTGAAAAAAGTTTTATACTAATTTTTCCTATTACCGATTGAGAATTTTTTATTAATTCTCCATCTTGACTCTGCTCTAACAATATAGCCACAACAATTTTTTGACTTACATTTACAAGGAAATTGTTTGTAATCCTTGTCATAACCAAATCCATAGTCACAAGTTAATTCCTCACCTTTTTTAATATTTTTGATAGCCTTAACCCAAATTTTAAGTCCCTTACCATCGTAGTCACAATTATTTTCACATGAGTGATTTATTAGACCAGCTGTATTCCATGGGAAATCCCCATCGAGATCATATTTTTTATTTACTGTAAATAAATATATTGGCTTACTGTTATCGTATTTGTCAGAATTCTCAGTTTGTTTTTTGGTAATCAATTTACCAATGTAATCGATTATTTTTTCACCTTCTTTTATATCTCTTGTAGCGTAAAGTCCTTTACCTTTTTTATCAATATCAGACTTTTTAATCTTATATGGTTTCATATGTTTGTGTTTAGTGCTTAAAAAAATATTATCAATTAAATTCTAACAACGCATCAACATGCCTTTGAGTACTATTTTGTAAGGCTCTAAGATCATAACCACCTTCAAGAATTGAAACGACCCTACCATTACAAAAAGATTTAGAATATTCTAAAGTCCTTTTAGTAATTTTATAAAAATCCTCAGTGCATAATCTCATTTGTGCTAACGGATCATCAATATGTGCATCAAAACCCGCCGAAAATAACAAAAATTCAGGTTTGAACTGTTTTATTTTAGTTAAAACATTTTCATAAGCATTTAAATATATTTCAGATTTTGTTCCAGCTTCTAGAGGAATATTTAATACATTATTAAATTTCCCATTTTCCTTATTTGAACCTGAACCAGGGTAATAAGGGTATTGGTGAGTAGAAACATATAATACCTTTTCATTATCATAAAAAATATCTTGAGTTCCATTACCATGATGAACATCAAAATCAATTATTGCAATTTTTTTGTATTTATACTTTTCAATTAAATAATTAGCACCAACGGCTACATTATTATAGATACAAAAACCCATAGCTTTACCTTTTTCAGCATGATGACCTGGAGGTCTTACAGCACAAAAAGCATTCTTAAATTCTTTGTTTTGTACACCATCTATTGCTGTAATAATTGAACCTACTGCATCTTTAGTAGCATCTTTACTCCCAGGGGAAACAATTGTGTCACCATCTAAAAATACTAAACCTTTTTTTGGAAAAGACTGTTTAACATGATTAATATATTCTACTGAATGGGTTTTATTTAAAAAAAATTCGTCAAATTTATTTGGTTTTTTCCATATAAGATTTTTGTTATCTACTTTTTTAAAGTTATCAATTATTGCGGAAACCCTATCAATTTTTTCTGGATGGCCATTCCCAGTATTATGGTTTTTATAAGTATCTGAAGTAATTAGACCAGTCTTCACTTAAAATAATTTTTTAAAATTTTTGAATATATTAAACTCAATTTTTTTAAATCAGTAAGTGAGACAGCCTCATCAACTTTATGCATAGTTTTTCCTACTAAGCCAAATTCTAAACAAGGAGCTATTTTCCTAATGAACCTTGCATCTGATGTGCCTCCAGTAGTTGAAAGTTTAGGTTTTATTTTAGTAACTTTTTTAATGATATTTTGTATCATAAATGTTGTACTATTAGGCTTTGTAAGAAAAGCTTCACCTGAAACATTGTAATCAATTTTATATTTAGATTTAGTTTTATTGCATACTTTTTTTAAAATTTTATTAATTTTTTTTTTAATGGAATTTGAAGTATGCATATTATTAAATCTTATATTAAATGAAGCATATGCAAGACCTGGAATTACATTGTCTGCGGTATTATTTATATTAATTTTTGTAATTTCAAGATTTGTTGGTTGAAAATCCTTCGTACCTTTGTCAAATCGTATATCTTTTAGTTCTTTAAGTATGCTAACTAGAGCAGTCGAAGGGTTATTTGCTCTATGAGGATATGCTACATGCCCTTGAACTCCTGTAATTGTTAATCGACCGTTCATACTTCCTCTCCGACCAATTTTAATCATTTCACCTAATTTATTAGGATTAGTTGGTTCTCCAACCAAGCAAAAATCTATTTTTTCTCGTTTCTTTTTTAAATAGTCTACAACTTTCTTGGTTCCATTAATGGCAACACCTTCCTCATCTCCAGTGATTAAAAGACTTATCGATCCATTAAATCCTCTATTTTTCTCAACAAAAACGCTTATTGCAGAAACAAATGCAGCTATTGAGCTTTTCATATCATTTGCACCTCTTCCAATTAAATGTCCATTTTTAATTGATGGTTTAAATGGATTTATTGTCCAATCTCTTAAATTTCCAGCAGGAACAACATCAAGATGTCCAGCATAACAAAAATTAGGACTCTTGCTCCCTAATCTTGCATAAAGATTTTTAACTGGAGCATTTCCTTTTTCTTTGAACTCTAGAATTTTAGTTTTAAATCCAAGTTTTTTTAATTTTTTTTCCAAAAATTTCATTATTCCAGCATCTATAGGAGTTACAGTTGGAAATCTAATTAGCTCTTTAGCTAACTGAAGTTCATTTATAATTTTCATCGAAACTATTCTCTCAAGAGATCGTTAATAGAAGTTTTAGATCTTGTTTTTTCATCTACTTGCTTAATTATTACAGCACAATATAGTGAAGGTGCAGTTGGGTTATTTTTATCAGGAAGTGAACCTGGAACCACAACTGAATAAGGAGGAATTTTTCCATAAGTAATTTCTCCAGTTTTTCTATTAACAATTTTTGTAGATTGTCCTATGTACATGCCCATACTCAGTACGGATCCTTTTCCTACAATTACACCTTCTACAACTTCAGACATCGCGCCTAAAAAAACATTATCCTCGATAATAGTTGGCAGAGCTTGCGCAGGTTCTAATACTCCACCTACACCTGAACCTGCTGAGATATGACAATTTTTTCCAATTTGGCTACAGCTACCTGCTCTTGCAAATGTATCAATCATTGTTCCTTCGTCTATGTATGCCCCGATATTAACGTAGCATGGCATTAAAACTGCATTCTTGCCAACAAAACTTCCTTTTCTTACTGGTGAGTTAGGTACCATTCTAAAACCCGCTTTCTCATGATCTTCTTTTGTCCATCCTGCAGTCTTACCCTTTAGTAAATGAGCTTTATCATACCAACTACTATATGGACCATTCAAATTCTCCATTGGATATAATCTAAAACTTAACATGATTGCTTTTTTCAAATGTTGATGAGTTATCCATTCACCATTTATTTTTTCAGCAACTCGTGACTTTCCACTATCTAAATCATCAATAACTTGATTTATGGCATCTTTTAAAGACTGATCTGAAGCAGGATTTATTTGGTCCCTTTTTTCCCAAGCTTCATTTATTTCATTTTCTATACTCATAATTTATGAGTTTTTTAATAACCTTATTTCTTTTAAAAATAAAGAGAGATTTTCAATTTTATAGTCAATATAGTCTTTATCAGATTCTTTTTTACCCCAATATTCATTATTGATTAGCCAGACTGTCGTAGCTCCTCTTTCTTTACCAATTGACAAGTTTTTTGCAATATCTTCAATATAAATTGTTTCTTTTGGGTCAATATCAAATTTTTTTACCATCAGATCGAATGCTTTCGCTGCAGGTTTTGGGCTATATTCCGCATCAACTATATCAAATACATCCTCAAATAGATCATCAATACCCAAATGTGTAGTTATATTATTAACATGCTCACTAGAACCATTGGTAAAAACGAATTTTCTTAAATCCAACTTCTCTATTTCACCTCTCAAAACAATGTCTTTTTCCATAAAAGATAGGTCAATGTCATGAACAAAATTTAAAAACTCTTTAGGAGGAATATCGTGATGTATCATTAATCCATTTAGACTTGTATTATATTTATGAAAGTAGTTAGTTTGTAATTTTTTAGCTTCGACTAAGTTAATTTTTAATTTTTCAGAAATGTATTGTGTCATTCTTTTACTAACTTGACCAAATACAGATTCTAAATCCTGATAAAGAACACCATCACAATCAAATAAAATATTTTTTATATTTTTCATTTTCTTATTAATGTGCCAGCACCTTTATCTGAGAATAATTCAAAAAGAATTGAATGTTTTTTTCTTCCATCAATAATTCCGACACCTGTAACTCCATTCATTACTGCATCTAAGCAAGTGTTGATTTTAGGAATCATGCCCTCTGTTATAATTTCATTATTTATCATCTCTAAAATTTCAGATGATGTAATTTCCCCAATGAGTTTTTTTTCTTTATCTAGTACACCTTCAACATTGGTCATTAATAATAATCTTCTACATTTCAAAGATTTAGCTATAGCCCCAGCAGCTGTATCTCCGTTAATATTAAATGTTTGATTATCTTTACCTAACCCTAAAGGTGATATTATTGGAACTGAACTTAATTTTATTATATCTTTTATTATATTTGTATTGATTTTACTTGGCTTTCCAACGAATCCAAGTTCCTCTGTTTCTGGAATAACTTCAATAACATTATTTTTTTTTGTGTTTATCGAGACTGCATTTGATCCTTTTTCAATTAAAGAATTAACAATGTCCTCGTTAAAATCAATAAGTACATCTTCAACTATATTTATAATTTTTTCATCTGTAACCCTTAAACCTCTAATAAATTTTGATTGAATATTTGATTTTTCTAACTCTCTTTTAATTCTAGGGCCACCTCCGTGGACTATTATTATTGATAATCCTAACTTATTTAGAATACTTATATCTGAAATAAAATTGTTAAAAATATTTCTATCAATAAAAACGTTTCCTCCATATTTAATAACTATTAATTCATTTTTATATTTATCTATATATTTATTAACCTCTTCGATGGAAGGACCATCTTTTGGTACTATTTTTTCTATTTCCATTTCTATTATACAGTTTTGACAGTCGTTCTTTTGATTATTATGTACTGTTGTGCCATTGTTAATATATTATTTATAGTCCAGTAAATAACTAGTCCTGCTGGGAAAGGAGCTAGTATTACAGTCAAAAATAATGGAAAGAACATAAATATTTTTGCTTGAACAGGATCGGGAGGTGTTGGATTTAGTTTTTGTTGCATCCACATTGAAACACCCATTAAGCATGGCCATACACCTATTAGTAAAAAAGAAGGAGGATCCCATGGAATTAGTCCAAATAAATTAAATATGGATGTAGGATCTCTTTCACTTAAATCTTTTATCCAACCAAAAAATGGCTGATGTCTCATCTCAATTGTTACAAACAAAACTTTATAAATTGCAAAGAAAAAAGGTATCTGTATAAAAATTGGAAGACATCCACTTATTGGATTGACTTTTTCTCTTTTATATAATGCCATCATTTCTTGTTGGAGTTTCATTTTATCCTCTTTATGCAACTCTTTTAGTCTTGTCATTTCTGGCTGCAGAACTTTCATTTTAGCCATTGACCTAAATGAGTAATTTGCAAGTGGAAAAAAAGCTAATCTTATACAAGCGGTTATCATTATAATTGCTATTCCAAAATTGCCAGCTAGATTAAAGAAATATTGAATTGCAAAGAATAAAGGTTTGACAATGAAGTAAAACCATCCCCAATCAATTGCTAAATCAAACTTATTGATATTTTCACTCTCAGCATATCCATCAATAACGTTTACTTCTTTTGCTGCAATTATTACCCTAATTGAATTACTTTTTGTCTCGTTTGCGCCAACTTCTGTTGCATTAGTCTCAATAAAATTCGCTCTGAACTTATTTTTGTAATCAAAGTCAGATCTAAAACTTTTATCTTTTTCGGGTATAAGACTAGTAAGCCAATACTTATCAGTTATACCTAGCCATCCAGATTGTGCATTCTTGGAATATTTTTTTTCCTCAATATCGTCATAATCCTCCTCAACTAATTGATCATCAAAAACTCCAATTAAACCTTCATGCAAAATATAAAAATTAGTTACATCAGGGGCCACATTCCTAATAATTTGTCCATATGGATAAAAGTTATAAGTTTTATCCGAACTATTAATTATCGTTTGTTTGATGTTAAAAAGATATTGTTTATCTATACTTATTTCTTTTAAGAATTTAATATTTTGACTGTTAGTCCAACTTAATATTACTGGTGAACTAGGCGTGAGTTTGTTACTTCCTTCAACGCTCCAAAGAGATTTTGAGTTTGGTAAATCAATATTTTTGTTGGTAGTTGCCCATCCAGTCTCTACATAATATCCATTATCAGACTGTTTAGGATTTAATAAGATTACATTATCATCTCCATTTAAAGTATTTGTATAATTTTTAAAAGTTAAGTCGTCTATTGAAGACCCTATTAATGAAATTGAGCCTCTAATTTTATCATTTTCAAAAAGAACTCTTTCATTTTTTTTTAAAGCATCATTTCTAGATATTTTAATTGTTTCCTCTTCCTGAACTAATGATGGTGCATCCGTTGAAGAATTTTCACTGGTAATTTTTTTGTCATTAGAAATATCTTTTTGGTCTACTACTGCTGGAGCGAAAAATAGACTATAGAGTATAATTACGGCTGCACTCAGAGATATTGCGGCAATTACATTTTTTGTATCCATAAATTACTTTTTCTTTTTAACTGGATCAAATCCTTCTCCACCACCCAAAATTTTTATCGGATGACAACTAAGTATTCTTTTAAATCCATTAATACTACCTTTTAAAATTCCATTCTCTTTTATGTTTTCAATAAAATAATCAGAACATGTTGGAAGATATCTGCAATTATTACCTAGATACGGAGATATAAGTATTTGATAAAACCTTATAATCTTAATCATTAAAAATTTAATAAAATTGGTCATTTAATTTTTTTAAAGTCTTCTAGTGTTGCATTTTTTATTGTTTCATAAGGATCTTTGCTAACAGATATTCTTGCAATCAATAAGTAACAGTAATTTAGATTAATGTTAATTGATTTTACAGCTTCGTTCATAATATTTCTTAGTCTTCTTTTAATTCTGTTTCTTGTTACTGCATTTCCAATTTTCTTTTTGGCTACAAAACTAATATTTAATCTATTATTATTTTTATCAGAAAGTTTTTTAAAGAAAATTGTTAAGTATTTATTAGAAATTTTTTTTCCACTCAGAATAGACTTAAAATCCTCATTTTTAGAAAGGCTAACAATCTTGTTTTTCATTAAGCGTTTGTTAATTTTTTTCTTCCTTTAGCTCTTCTTCTTTTTAATACTTTTCTTCCACCCTTTGTCTTTTTTTTAGCTCTAAAGCCAACAGCCTTTTTTCTTTTTCTATTACTTGGTTGATATGTACGTTTCATTGTTGTTAAATAAATGTTAAATTTCGGTAGTTATACAAATATATATATATAAGTACAGTGATTTTTAATAAGTTAAAAATCAATGAATAGAGAAAAAAAAATTAAACTATTTTTAGGCTCTGCCTACATTTTGATAGTATGTGTTTTTTTATTGATTTTTTTTAACAACTTTTCCTTTCAGGATTTCTCAAGTTATGAATTAATAAGAGAAAATAGAGAAGTTTTAGAGAATATTAAAAATAGTAATATTTTTTTATCAAGTATTATTTTTTTAATAGGTACCATAGTCTGGGTCCTCCTATTGGGCTTTGGATCACCAGTATTTCTAGTCGGCGGTTTTATTTTTGGTAAGTGGTTAGGAACTTTACTAGTGGTTTTTGGATTATCTATTGGTGCAACATTTCTTTATATTTTTGCAAACTATTTTTTAAAAGATTTAGTTGAGAAAAAATTTTCATCTCGTTTTAGCAATTTTACTGAGAAGTTTAAAAAGAATGAGTTTGTTTTTTTTCTCATCTATAGATTTGTAGGTGGCATTCCTTTTTTCATTTCAAATATTTTACCTACAATATTTAATGTTAAGGTTAGAAATTTCTTTCTAGGATCAATAATTGGCATGACCCCACAATTATTTGTTGGAGCATCTCTTGGTGCTGGTTTGAGTAAGATATTGGAGGAAAACTCTGAAGCACCAAGTATTTTAGAATTAATTTTTTCTCCTGATATTTATTTACCAATTCTGGGAATTATTATTTTAGTTATAATTGGGTTTTTGCTAAAAAAAAATTTTTATACAAAATAATAGTGGTGCCCCCATCCAGAATTGAACTGGAAACTCATCCTTACCATGGATGTGTTATACCATTTAACTATAGGGGCAATAAATAACTCAAATTAGTGTATAAATTAAATTTATTCAAATTATTGCCTTAATTTTTTTCAAAAATAAGCTATATCTTGTTGAGGAAAATGTTATGGGAATTCATTACACATACGGTGCTAACAAAAATGCAAAGCTCATGGAAAAAAAAGCAAAAAGAGAGAAAAAGCTTGCTGATAAAAGAGCAAAAAAACAGGTGAAAAGTGGTCCAATTAAAACTGACGAAAATAATGCAATTCCTCTTGATCAAGTGATAACGCTTGATCATCTCACAAATCCTGACAAAAAATAAATAATGAGTCCAAAAAAGAATAATTTAAGTAAACTCGAGCTTGCATTGAGAAAAAATTTGAAGAAAAGAAAAGAATTCCAAAAAAAAACAAAGAAAAAAAATAAGTAATGTCAGTTCAATCTGATAAGTGGATTATAGAAATGGCTAGAGATAAAAATATGATCTCACCTTTTGAGGACAAACAAGTTAGGGGAAATAAAATATCATTTGGTGTATCGTCATATGGTTATGATGCTCGTGTGTCTGATGAATTTAAAATTTTTACTAATGTAAATTCTGAGATTGTAGATCCAAAAAATTTCAAATCCTCAAATTTTATTACTAAAAACTCATCTGAATGTATAATACCACCTAATTCGTTCGTATTGGCAAGGACTGTAGAATATTTCAAAATTCCAAAAAATGTTTTGGTTATATGTTTGGGAAAATCTACATATGCAAGATGTGGAATAATAGTTAATGTTACCCCTCTTGAGCCAGGCTGGGAAGGACATGTAACTCTAGAATTTTCAAATACAACTCCATTACCTGCAAAAATTTACGCCAATGAAGGCGTTGCACAATTTATTTTTATTAAAGGAAATGAAGACCCACTAGTTTCATATGCTGATAGAAATGGAAAGTATCAGGGTCAAAAAGGAGTCACACTTCCGAAAATATAATAATGCACAAATTTATTGTTAAAGGCCCTTGTAAAATAAAGGGTGAAATTTCAATTTCAGGCTCCAAAAATGCGGCTTTGCCAATTTTAGCATCAACTATTTTATTCGAAAAAGAGGTTACTATAAAAAATTTACCACGTGTTAAAGATATTGATACAATGCTTAATCTTTTAAAATCTCTTGGTTCAGTAATAAAATTCAGTAAAAATAAAAAAATTGTTAAAATAACAAAAAAAACAAAACAAAATTATTTTGCATCATATTCATTAGTGAGAACTATGAGGGCTGGTATATTGGTTCTCGGAGCGCTTGTTGCTAAGCATCAAAAATCTGTTACTTCTTTACCTGGTGGGTGCCTTATTGGTGCAAGACCTGTTAATTACCATTTAAATGCACTTAAAAAACTTGGAATGAAATATGAAATTAAAAAAGGTTATATTCATGCAAATACGAAAGGAAAATTAAAAGGTACAAAAATAAGATTTTCTAAAATTAGTGTTGGAGCGACTGAAAATACAATCATAGCTGCATGCTTAGCTAATGGTATTACAATCCTTAGAAATTGTGCAATTGAACCAGAAATTATCGATTTAATAAATTTTTTAAAGTTAGGTGGCGCAAGGATAAAATTTATTGGTAAGCGAACTTTAAAAATTGAAGGAGTTAAGTCTTTAGAAAGTGTTAGCTATTCTGTAATGCCAGATAGAATAGAAACAGGAACATTTTGTGTTGCCGCATGCTTAACAGGTGGCAAATTAAAGATTAAAAATTTTGACCCTAGATTAATTAAAACAGAATTGTCATTGTTAAAAAAAGTTGGAGCAAAAATTATAACATCTAAAAAACAAATTCTTATTTCAGGACCAAAAAAAATCAAAAATATAACTAACTTAGTTACTAAAGAATATCCAAGCTTTCCTACAGATTTACAAGCTCAGTTTATGGTTCTGCTTTGTAAGGCAAACGGAAAAAGTTTGATAACTGAAAGTATTTTTGAGAATAGATTTATGCATGTAGCTGAATTGAGAAGGTTAGGTGCTGATATTACAATTAAAAAAAACAAGGCTTTTATTTCTGGCAATACTGATTTTCAAGCTGCTGAATTGATGTCCAGTGACTTGAGAGCATCTGTTGCATTAGTTTTAGCCGCAATTGTTGCAAAAGGATCGTCCACAATCAATAGAATCTATCATCTTGATAGAGGATATGAAAATATAGAAAATAAACTTCAAAAGGTTGGAGTAAATATTAAACGGACACATTAATGGAAAATCAATATTTAAAAAAAATAATTGCACAATCGCCTGAAGATCTTCACATCATTTCTGCTTGTTGTTCCGAAGGGAAAGTAAATATCAGTGACGTAAAATATCTAGCAAAAAATAAGATATTCCTGATTTCAATATCAAGATTTAGCAAAGAGGATGAACATAAAAAAAGGGAAATAAACAGTATTATTAAATTTGAATTTATTAATTCATCAAAATCAAAGAATATAGACCAAAAAGATCCAAATCTTATATTAGAACTGATAACAATTGATATATTCAGGAAAGGTGAGAATTTTGAAATAAATATGTTATTTTCAAAAAATAGAATTATAACTCTCTCCGCTGAAGTAATTGAAGTAACATTAGAAGATCAAAAGTAAAAAAATGATAAAAGAGATTAATTGTAATAAAATAAACTATTTAGATACTTTATCAAAATTTTTAGATCTTAGAAGATCTGAAAAAAGAACTGAAAACAAAATTATATCTAAAATTCTTAATGATATTAAGAAAAATAAATACAAAAGTCTCTTAAAATATGAAAAAAAATTTAGTAAAAATAATCAAATTAAACCGAGTATTGTTCAAATAGATTATTCAATTAATTCTTTAGATCCCAAGATTAAAAAAGCTATAGATTTTGCATACAAAAGAATTTTTAAGTTCCACCTAACACAAAAAACTAAAAATATTTTTTATAAAGATAATTTAAATAACAAAATAGAATATAAGTTTGTTCCAATACAATCAGTTGGAATATATGTTCCAGCAAATTTACCATCTACTTTGTTAATGAATGCTATTCCGGCAAAAATAGCGGGTGTAAAAAGAATTGTACTAGCAAATCCAAAAAATAATGGAAAATTAAATCCTGCAGTTTTATATGCAGCAAAAAAATTAGGAATTAATGAAATTTATTCAATGGGAGGCGCACAAGCTATAGGTAGTTTAGCTTATATTCAAAAAGTAAATAAAATTGTTGGTCCTGGCAATATCTTTGTTGCTGGTGCTAAAAGGCAAGTTTTTGGAGATGTAGGTATTGAGGGAATGATTGCAGGCCCATCTGAAATAACAATATTAGCAGATAGCAAAACTAGTTTAAATGAAGTTACCACATCTATGATTGGCCAGGCAGAACATGACTCAAATTCACAGTGTATATTAATTACCAAGGATTTAAATTTGATTAAAAAATTTAAAAGAGATTTAGAATTAAAATTAAAACAGATACCAAGGCAAAGTATTGCCACTAAAAGTATAAAAAGTAATGGACTAATTTTAAAAGTATATAATGATAGACAAATTATTGATGCAATTAATGAGATAGCTCCTGAACACTTAGAAATAAATGTTGGCAATTATAAAAAGTATAAAGATAAAATTGTTAATGCGGGAAGTATTTGTATAGGAAAATATTCCCCTATGGCATTAAGCGACTATGCTGTTGGGACAAATCATGTATTACCAACTAATGCATCAGCTAAATTTTCATCAGGGTTAAGTTTAAGTGAATTTTATAAAAAAATTAGCCTTATAACTCTTTCAAAAAAAGGTGTTGAGAAAATAGGAGAATACGCTACACATCTCGCTGAGTATGAAAAATTAAATGGTCATGCTTTGAGTATAAAATCAAGAATAAATAAGGAGTAACAAAATTTGTCGAAACAAGATTTATTGGAATTTAAAGGTAAAGTAATCGATTTATTACCTAATGCCATGTTCCGAGTAAAGCTTGAAAATAATCATATTGTTACAGCTCACACAGCTGGAAAGTTGAGGAAGAATAGGATTAGAGTTCTTCAAGGTGATAATGTAACTGTCGAAGTAACACCTTATGATTTGACAAAAGGAAGAATTATTTTTAGGTTTTAAATAATGGCTTCGTAGCTCAGTTGGTAGAGCAGAGCCCTGAAAAGGCTTGTGTCGCTGGTTCGAGTCCCGCCGAAGCCACCATTTTAGAAATAAAACCTTGCAGCAAAAATGCTTGCATTCAATTTTAAAATCTAATAACTATCGCGCTAGCTGAAGTTTAGCTAAGTTTAATATAATAAAGAAAGAGTAAAAGAAAAGTATGAGTACATTAAAAGGAAAAGTAAAGTGGTTCAACGGTAAGAAGGGCTACGGGTTTATAGAAAGAGAAGACGGAGAAAAAGATTGTTTCGTTCATGCAAGCGCAGTTCGTGAAGCAGGACTTCGTTTTTTGAATGAGAACGACGCTGTAGAATTTGAAATTCAGGATGGAGACAAAGGTCCAAGCGCAGTGAATTTAAAGAAAACTTCTTAAAATTTATTTCATTTAAAATTTTGTATAGGAATAAAAGTAGGTAAACCCTATGAATATTCCTATACAATACATACTTGCATTTTAAGTCTAAAATGCTATTTAACCTCCATGATTAAAAATAGTAAAATTTTAGTATCTCACAAAAGACATCATTTTCATGCTGGCTTGCAGCTAGCTATTTAACTATTTTAAAATTTAAATTTAACTCTAATTAGTATAAAACAATAACAGGCCCTGGTGGTGAAATGGTTATCACGAAAGTTTGTGGAACTTTAGTTTTTGGTTCAATTCCAAGCCAGGGTACCAAAAAATGAATAAACAAAATAAATTAATACCTGGGTTGCCCTCAGGATTTGAAGATCGTTGGGATAAGAAACTTCTTCTCAAAAAAAAGCTGTTATCAGTAATTGAGAATAATTTTATTAAGTTTGGTGCTGAACCACTCGAAACACCATCGTTCGAAGTAAGTGAAAATATAGGATCTTTTCTTGCAGAAGATGAAGCTAATCCTATGTCTGATGTATTTTCATTTAAAGATGGAGATAAAAATATTACCCTTAGATATGACCTATCTAGCCCTCTAGCAAGATTTGTTGCTCAAAATAATCAAGAGTTGCCTTCAATTTATAAGAGATATGCTATTCAAAATGTATTTCGTAACGAAAAGGCGGGCAATGGAAGATATAGAGAATTTTTGCAGGCAGATTTTGATATTGTAGGAAATGTTAGTTCAACACAAGCTAACGCTGAACTTTGTAATTTAATTTCAGCAACACTTTTAGAGTGTGGATTAAAGAAAGATCAGTTTACGATCAATGTAAGTAACAGAAAAATAGTTCAAGGTTTACTTGATGAATTACAAATAACTGAGGAGAAACAGTTAAAAGTTATTAGGGCAATTGATAAACTTGATAAGCCTGGATTTGGAATAAAAGGTGTAGAGGACCTTTTGAGAAAGGAAAGAAAAGATACTAGTGGTGCTATTACTAAAGGTGCAGACTTAAATGATAAGCAGGTTTCTAAAATATTAGATTATTTAAAAATTAAAGGTTTAAATGAACTGAAACAAAATTTAAAAAACTCACTATCGCAAGAGGGAATCAAGGAATTAGAAGACTTTTTTGAAATTCTTAGATATGGATCAAACTTAAATCAAGTCAAAACCAACTTCACAATTGTCAGAGGCTTGTCATATTATTCTGATTTCATCGTTGAAACTAATTTAAATTTTAAAGTTACAAATAATAAAGGTAAAGAGGTAGATATTGGGAGCATTTGTTCAGGAGGAGCCTATGCACAACTTATATCAAGATTTAAAGGAGTTGATATTCCAGGTACAGGTATAAGTTTTGGTGTAGATAGACTTTTGTTTGCATTAATGCAATTAGATCAGTTTCAATTAGACGAACAAAAACCAATTTTAGTGTGTGTGATGGATCAAAAATACTTAAAAAACTACTACGAAATTTTAGATCTTTTAAGAAAAAACAATATTAATTCAGAAATATTTTTAGATACCAAAAAAAATCTTGGTAAGCAGCTTACTTATGCAAATAAACGCCAATTACCAGTTGCAGTAATCTGTGGAGAAAATGAATTTAAAGATAATACAGTGACCATTAAAAATTTAAAGGGTGTAAAGGGTGAGAACAACAAAACAATTCCCAAGAAAGATTTAATAAATGAAGTCAAAAAACTTATCTGAAAATATACTTAAATCTTTAAAATCAAGTGGATTTGATTATATAGGTTTAGATACAGTAATTCCAACCAATCTAATTCTCGAGAGATCTGGGGAATCATTTAGAAGTTTAATTTTTTCATTTATGGATCAGAATGGAAAGGAAATTTGTTTAAGACCTGATTTAACTATTGCTTCTTGTATCAAATATCTCAATCAAAAAAAAAAGAGATCTTCAAAAGTATTTTATAATGGTCAAGCATTCAGAAAAGTTCAGAAAAAGAATGAAAAAATTATTAGAGATCAAATAGGTTTTGAGATAATAGGATCAAAAGATGAAAAAAGAGATGATAAGGAAATAATAAATACTGGTATTAAAGTTTTAAATAAATTTAGATATAAGTCTGGGAGTATAACAATAGGAAATGTAGAAATATTTCACTTGTTGATAAATAAATTAGATATTCCAAAAAGGTGGAAACTTAGATTACAAAGACATTTTTGGCGAGAGGCTTATTTTAATGAATTATTAAGACGTTTAGAGACTAATTCAGATTTTGATGAAACTATCGTTGAATTAGATAAAAAAAGATACCTTAAATTATGTAAACAAAATCAAAACAGAAATATAGCAGGGCGTTCCTTAAGAGAAATACTGATCAGATTTGATAACAAAATAAAAGATCCTAGAAGAAAAGTAAAAGGTCAAAATGTAGTAAAGATTATAAGAGAATATTTAAAAATTAATTGCAAAATGAGTAACGCAGCAACTACTCTAAATGCTTTTTTCAAAAAAAATAAAATAAATCTTACTGTTGGTAAAAATTATTTTCCAATCACAAAAGATAAGGTTTCAAAATTAAATGTAAATTTTTCATCTTCTTTTGGAAGACATCTGGAATATTACACAGGGATGGTATTTAAGATTATAATAAATTCAAACTCTAGAAAAATACAGGTTAATGGAGGTCGATATGACAATCTTATTTCTGATTTAGGATCTTCAAAAAAAATCCCAGCAGTTGGAGGTGCAATAAGTTTAAATGATTAAAATTGGTATTCCAAGCAAGGGTAGATTAAGAAAGGATACTTTAAATATATTTAAAATTAAAAAGCTCAAAATTCTATCAGAAAGAGGTGATAGGGATCTCTTTGGATATGTTAAAGGAAATAAAAATATTAAAATTATTTATTTACATGCGAGAGAAATTATAGAAAGGTTGGGCGATGGATCTCTAGATATTGGATTTTCAGGATATGATTTATTAAAAGAAACTGAATTAAATATACAAAATAAAATTACTATTGCTAAAAAGCTAGAATATGGACATGCAACTTTAGCATTAGCTGTTCCAGACGAGTGGATTGATATTCAGACACTTGCTGATTTAGAGGAAATTTCCTTTGATTTTAAAGATAAAAAGAAAAGTAGAATGAGAGTTGCAACAAAATATCCAAATCTTACAAGAGAGTTTTTATTTTCAAAAGGCGTAACTCAATTTAAGTTAGTCCCATCTCTTGGGGCAACTGAAGTTTATCCATTTACTGGCTCATCAGAAATTTTATCAGATATAACTAGTACAGGAGAAACTTTACGTGCAAATAATTTAAGAGTTTTAAAAGATGGAAATATTCTTAAAAGTACTGCAATTTTAATGTCTAATAAAAAATTAAGTAACAAAAAAGGTTTGAAGAAAATTTTAAACTTGCTTAGCTCTTAACTCTCACTATTATATTTACTCTATGGATACGATTCTCTTGATAATCTTGCTTTTATTGCTTGTTTCAACTCTAGGGGTTTTATATTTAAATTTAAGGCCAAAACCCAAAGGAGAGAGTGAAAATAAAGAAGCTGAGGAAATAGCTAATTTAAAAGCAGAAATCGTTTCTTTAAAAGATACTTTAAATAATACTATTAATAATTCATTAGGCTCTATGTCTACCTCATTTAATAATCTTTCTACAGGTGTTACTAAAGATATGACAGAAGCTTTAACTAAAGTTGATGAAAAAGTTGGAAACTTTAATCAACAGGTACAGTTATTGAATCAAAGCCAAGAAGGTATAAGTAAAATTTTAGCAGGTGTTAAAAAATATGGAACACTTGCTGAATTTAGTTTGGATGCCTTAATTAAAGATTTATTGCCAGCCTCTCAATTCATGACAAATGTTAAAATGAAAGAGGATACCAGTGAAAACGTTGAATTTGCAATTAAACTTCAAGGTGATGTTATGGTTCCGGTTGACTCGCACTTCCCAGTAGAAAAATTTAAAGCAATCACTGATGGTTATGACTCAGATGACAAACGAGCTGTTGTAGATGCAAGAGCAAAATTAGCATCAGCCTTCAAAGCTAAAGCTAAAAGTGTAAATGAAAAATATATAGTTCCACCAAAAACTACAGATTTTGCTATTGTCTATGCGCCAACGGAAAGCTTGTATAAAGAATTGACTGAATATCAAGATCCAAGCACAAAAGAATTATTAACTAAAGAATTAATGAAAAAACACAAAGTTATAATTTGCGGTCCAAACACTTTATCTGCTTACTTACAGTCTTTACACATGGGTTTTCAATCGCTCAAAGTTCAAAAGGGAGCAACTGAAATATATACTCATTTAAAAACAATTAGCACACGGTTTGCAAGACATTTTGATAATATTATAGTCTTGAATAAGAAACTAGAAGAGGCGATGGCTGTTGTTAATAAGTTTGGAATGGATGCAAGATCTATTACGAGAACTTTAGAAAATATAAAAGATCCAGAGCAGTTTGAAAAAGCCCTAAAAACTGAGAATGTAGAAAAACTTGAAGACCTTCCTAGACAAGCCAAAAAATAAATTTAATTTAAATATAATTTCTCATATAAGAAACGCATGAAATGGAATAACAAATTTAATTATCCAAAGTCCACAAGATCAATTGAGAATGGTTATAGAAAATATTCTTTTGGTGAAGAAAAACTTCCAAGTGTAACAACAATTTTAAGTGCAACTAAATCTGAAGAAGAAAAAGCTGCTTTAGCAAACTGGAGAGAAAGAGTAGGCTATAAAGAAGCTAATAGAATTAAAACAGAAGCATCTTCAAGAGGAACATCAATGCATACATATATAGAGGATTATCTGAGAGGACGTATCAATGAAAGTTTTTTTGAAAGTAATGAACAATATAAAAATATGGCTAAAGAAATAATTGAAAAAGGGGTAGATAATAAATTAAATGAAATCTATGGAATTGAGGAAACTTTATATTATCCTGAACAATATGCAGGCACAGCTGACTTAATTGGTGTTTATCAAGGTAATGATGTTGTAATCGATTTTAAACAAAGTAATAAACCAAAAAAAATAGATTATATCCAAGATTATTTCTTACAACTTGGAGCATATACCTTGGCACATGATATTGTTCATGGAACTAAAATGAAAGCTGGCATAATATTACTATGCACAAAAGATATTTTGTTTCAGGAATTTAAAATAGAAGGCGCAGAATTAGAGATGTATCAAAATTTGTTCTTAGGAAGGGTCAAAAAATTTTACGAGATGAATAATATAGCTTGACTTTAACATACCATTTCATAGAAGAGATAATACTAACTAGAAGCTACTTGTTTAGATGCAACGGTTTAGTCATAAAAAACTTTCCAAAAACCCATCAAAACAAAGCTAATTTAAGGTTTTAAAATATGAATTTAGCAATCTGGGATATAGAATCATCAAGTGCAAGTACTGATTTCGGTAGCATAATTGAAATTGGTGGAATTTTAGTCGATGAAAACTTCAAAGAGAAAGATCGATTTAATTTAAGGTGCAGTCTGCCTGAAGGAGAAATTTTTCAGGCTATGGCCTTAATAGTCAACAAGACATCGATAAAACAACTTACTCAAACAAACTTAAGTCACTATCAAATGTTGGGTGAAGTTGAAAAAATATTTAAAAAATGGAGTCCTGCAATATTTTTAGGTTGGAGTAGCCTTAATTTTGATGAAGAGATGATAAGAAAAGAGTTTTTTAAAAATATAAGATATCCTTATATTACTAATGCAGCACCTAATAAACGACATGATGGTATAAACATTGCAAGAGCTGCTTATGCAGTTGATCCTACAATCCTAGAAACAGAAATTAATGAAAAAAATAACCCAGTATTTAAACTTGCATCTTTAGCTCAAATGCAAGGCATTGATGCAAGTGATGCTCACTCAGCACTTGCCGACGCCGAATTGACTGCAAAAATTTTAAAGATTGTAAAAAACAAACAAGAGCATACTTGGGAATCTTTTTTAAGAACTGCAAACAAATCAGATACAGAAACTATAATGAAAAAGGGAGAAATAGTAACTTTAAACGAATATTATTATGGAAAATCCAGACTTCATCTTGTTATACCATTACATCCAAAACATTGTATGCACCCAATTTACCAAGGATGGTATTACTCCATAGATTTGAAAACAGAAATCCAGCCTTTAATAAATAAATCAATAAATGAATTAAAAGTTGAGATGAAAAAATCTCCAAAATTTTTAAGAACTATACGTGCAAATAAAGCACCTATTATAATTGATGCGAAGTACGGAATGAATGCTGAACCCTATAACAAACTTGATAAAAACGTAATTAAAAAAAGAGCAGAATTTGTTCAAAATAATGAACAATTTTCCCAAAATATTTTGACAGCTTTAAGAGAAGCTGCAGAGGAAAAAGAACAATCAAAATCCCAAGAAGATGTATATGCAGAAGAAAGTATTTATACAAAATTTACTTCAAACAAAGATACTGCTCTTTTTCCAACTTGGCATGCAGCACCATGGAAAGAAAAATTAAATTTATTAGATAAATTTGATGACGATAGGTTGGTTGGATTTGGTAAAAAAATAATTTTTCAAGAAGCCCCAGAAGTTTTGCCAGAAGCAATGTATAAATCAATAAGAAGAGAAATCGCTAAGAGAATACTAAGTGAAAGAAAAGAGAAATGGTGGACAATACCTACTTTATATAACGAAATCGATACTTTAAGAGAAAAATATACTAATGAAAATGATAATGAAAAATTAGCTCTCTTAGACGAATTTAATACTTACGCAATGTCTATTCAAAAAAAATACGAGAATGTTTGATGTATAAAATTAATTTTACGCATTTTTAACTATTGAATAAATAAAATAAATTTATATAAAACTCCTATGGCAACGATTAAATCTACTGATGAAAGTTTTGATAAATTAGTTAAAGAAAATAAAATACTAATTACAGATTTTTGGGCTTCATGGTGCGGCCCATGTGTACAAATTGCTCCAATTTTAGAAGAAATTTCAAACGAAATGTCTGACCAATTATCTATAGCAAAACATAACATTGATGAAGAGCCAAATACGCCAACAAAATATGGTGTTCGAGGAATTCCTACTATGATTTTGATGAAAGATGGAAATCATGTTTCAACTAAGGTCGGAGCGGTTCCAAAAAGTGAAATTGTTTCTTGGATAAAAGAAAATATCTAATTTAAGCTTAAAATTTCTCCAGCAAGATATAGCGAACCAACACACAGTATAATAGTGTTTTCATTTTTTGATAACGATTTTATACTTTCTTCAATGCCATTAGAAAGTTTTAGATTTAATTTTGAATTATCTAACTTTTTTTTAAAATCTTCCTTTGATATTGCTCCATCCTGATTAGGAATATCAATTAAAGTAATTGAATTTACTATATTATCAAAAGGTTTTATAAATTCTACATGTTCTTTGTCTTTCATCATACCTACGATAAGATTTGTTACTTTATTTTGATTTTTAATCCAATTAGCAATAGAAAGACTTGCGCTAATATTGTGACCACCATCTATTAAAAGTTTATTATTTCCAGCAATATCTTTTAATTTTCCAGACTTTATCTCTTCAAGTCTCGCTTTTAATGAAATATTTTTGATACCATTTCTAATATATTCATCTTTAATATTAAAAATTTTTCTTGATGCAGCAATTGAGGTACTAATATTATAAAGCTGATGATCACCAAGAATACTTGGTTCAGGTAATACCAATTCTCCTAATCTATCTTGATATTGGATAAATCCATTTTCAGACTTTGCAATATTAAAATCTTTACCAAAAAAATATTTATTAGAAGTATTTTTTTCTAAAGATTTATCTATTTTATCTCTTATTTCACTATTTACTTGTTTATTAATAAATATATTTGAGTTTAAAAGCTTAGCTGTTTTTTCATATATTACCCCTTCAATTGATTTATTTTCAAGCCATTGAAAGTGATCATTATGAATGACACCAATGAGTGTCATTAAATTTTCTTTAAATACATTTGTACTATCAAATTGATGAAATAATCCTGCTTCTATTATATTTATATTATCTTTGAAATTCTCAGCATATTTTAAAAATGCACATGTTAAAATTTCAAATAATGTTGCATTGTCATCTCCTAAAGTTTTTTCAACATCAGTCAGTAATTCTATTAAATCTTCTTCATTGATCTCCTTATCTTCAAAAACGTATCTTTCTGTATAAGAGAGAAGGTGGGGAGAAGTGTAAAGATTAGTTTTACGTCCAGCTAGGTTTAGTATTGACTTAAGACTATAGCACATGCTTGCTTTAGCATTAGTTCCAACAACTGTGATAACATTTTTTAATTTATCTTGAGGATTTCCAAGTTTTTTTAAGAGATTAAAAGTTCTTCCTAGAGATAAGTCTAGTTTTTTTTTATGATGCTTCTCTAGTTTGGATATTAGTTTCTGAAGTTTCATTTAAGTTTTCTAAATGTATATCAGAATTTTTTCTAAGTAATATCGATAGAAGGTTTCCCACTTCTTTTTCTATATCTTTTCTATGAACAACTCTGTCAACAAAGCCGTGTTTTTCTACAAATTCTGCTGTTTGGAAGTCAGAGCTTAATTCTTCTTTAACAGTTGCCTGTATTACCCTTTTTCCTGCAAAAGCGATTAGGCACCCAGGTTCTGCCAGATGAATATCCCCTAACATTGCAAAAGATGCAGTTATTCCGCCTGCTGTAGGATCAGTAAAGCATACAATATAAGGTAAATTATTATTTTTAAGTTCATTTATAGCAAGTGTTGTTCTAGTCATGTTTGCTAAAGCGATAGTTGACTCAAACATCCTTTGTCCTCCACCACAAGGGAAGAACAAGTAAGGTGTTTGGTTGTCTATTGCGTGTTGTACCCCATAAATTATTGCCTCTCCCTCAGCAGCTCCAACTGAACCTCCAATAAAATCAAAGTTTATTGCACCTGCTGTTACTTCAATTCCATTTATTTTTCCTTTTGCAATCATAACTGCACAATTTTGATTAGTTTTCTTTCTCGCAATCTTAAGCCTGTCTTTGTAAGATTTTGTATCAACCCAATTTAATGGATCTTCTGAAGGTATAGGTGACTCTAAAATTTGATAAGCGTTTTTACCGAATACTATATCAAACCTTTGTCTACAACTTATTCTATGATGTTTTCCGCAAAGATTACAAACCCATAAATTATTCTCTAAATCCTTCTTTAATATTGGACCTTTGCAACAACTGGTCCAATCTGAATTTGCTATATCCTCTTTCGAAGGTCTTTTTCGAAGCACCTTCTTTATTTTTTCTCCAAAATTTATAGCTTTTGTTAACCAATTCATGATATTTTTTTTTTTAGTTTACT
>CACKGK010000009.1 GCA_902599665.1 uncultured Pelagibacteraceae bacterium
AAATGTTTTTTTTTAGACAGAGACGGAGTTATCAATAAAGAGGTTGGCTATATATCCAATTTTAAAGATTTTATTTTTCTAAAAGATGTACATAAAACAATAAAATATTTAAATGAAAAAAGATTTATCGTAATTATAATTACTAACCAAGCAGCTATAGGAAAAGGGATAATAGACGAAACTAAATTAAACTCAATCCATTTCAAAATGATTAAAAGTTTATATGAAAAAGAAGCTAAAATAGATGATATTTACTTTGCTCCTTACTATAAGTATTCAAAAAAAAACAAGTATAGGAAAAATAAATATGATAGAAAACCAAATCCTGGAATGATTATTAAAGCAATTAAAAAATGGAATATAGACATTTCTTCATCTTTTTTTATAGGTGACAAAGAGACAGATAAGATCGCTGCCCAAAAGGCTAAAATAGAATTTTATTTTAAAAACAATAAATCCTTATATAAGCAGATTAAAAGTATTTTAAAATGAACAAAATTGTTAATAATCATATAGAAAAGTTAATTAAGGCTTTAGTTTTAACAAAAAAAGACACCTCTAAAATTGAAAAAATTTCAAAAATTTTAATTACTGCTATTAATAAAGGTAAAAAAATATTTGTTTATGGTAATGGCGGTTCATATGCTGACAGTTCGCACTTTGTTGGAGAGCTCACAGCATCATATAAAAGAAAAAGAAAACCTTTACCTTTTTTTCTATTAGGCTCTAATATGGCTTCAGTTACCGCCTGGGCAAATGATTATGGAGATAATGATTATATTTCCAGAGAACTAGAAGGTTATGCAGGAAAAGGCGATATATTAATTATTTTATCAACTAGTGGAGGAAATTTAAAAAAAAATCAATCTATCAACTTAATTAAATTGTCTAAAGCAGCCAAAAAAAAAGAAGTTTTTTTAATTTCTCTATTAGGGAAAGGGGGAGGTAATCTCAAAAACAACTCTAATTTGTCTTATATTGTAGAATCTAATATCACAGCAACTATCCAAGAAGTTCACAAGACTCTTCTTCACTCTATTTGTGATTTGATTGAGAATAAAATTAAATGATTATTTCTAAAACTCCATTTAGATTGTCCTTATTCGGTGGCGGCACAGATTTTCCTTCTTATTATTTGAAAGAAGGTGGGTGTGTAATTGGGGGAACTATAGACAAGTATTGTTATGTAACAGCAAGATATTTACCGAATGTATTTGATTTTAAACATAGAATTGTTTGGTCAAAGAATGAAACTGTTAAAAATCATAACGATATACTTCATCCCACTGTAAGATCTGTTTTTAAATTAATGAATATTAAAAAAGGTCATGAAATTCATTATCAGGGTGATCTACAAAAAAATTCTGGTCTTGGAACAAGCTCATCATTTTGCGTTGGTTTAATTAATGCCTTATATAGTCTTCAAAATAAAATTATTGATAAAAAAAATTTAGCATTAAAAGCAATTCATATAGAACAAAATATGCTGAAAGAAAGTTGCGGTTCTCAAGATCAAATATGGGCAGCTTATGGAGGCTTTAATGTTATTAAATTTAAAAAAAAAGGAACTTTTGAGGTAATAAAAATTAAAAAAACAAAAAAAATGATTAGTAACCTTGACCAGAACATGTTCTTAATCTACACAGGAATCAGTAGATTTTCTGATAACATTGAAAAAGATAAAATTAAAAATTTAGATAAAAATTTAAATAACCTAGATAAGATAAGAGATATTACAAATATTTTTTTAAAAAGTATAAAAAATAATTTTTCAATTGATCTTTGTGCTTCATTGATGAATGATTATTGGGAAATTAAAAAAAAATTGTCAAATAAAGTTAGTAATCCATTTATAAATGAAGTTTATAAAGAGGGTATAAATAATGGTGCTATTGGCGGTAAAGTTATAGGGTCAGGAGGAGGTGGCTTTATATTATTTTGTTGTAAAAAAAATAAACAAAAAAAATTTCTTAACGGTTTTAAAAAATTACCAATAATTAAATTTAAATTTACGGACGTAGGATCTGAAATAATTTTTAAGAATAATTAAAATTATGAAATTAAATTTATATTTTGAAACCACTTTTCTTAGCATCTTCATAGAAACCTTTTACTGTATCTATTGTAAGTTGGTTATACGACTTCTTAAAATTTTTAATTTGTTCGATTATTTTAGGTGGCATCGTAATAATGTGACATTTTATTTTTTTTGCTTCTAAATAATTATATGGCTCTCTTGTGCTAGCCCATAATATCTCGATATTCTTGTATTTTTTTGTATACTGAATAGATTTTTTAAAAATAGGTAATGGATTTTTACCTTGATCAGCCATTCTTCCAGCAAATATAGAAATAATAACTTTTGAGTCTTTATTTATTTTTTTTATAATTTTTTTAACTTGCTGAAAAGTGTACACAGCTGTAACATTTAATTTAATTTTTTCATTACTAAGTTTTTTAATACACGCTCCGGTAAATTTACCTTTTGTGTTTATCACAGGTATTTTTACATAAACATTTTTTCCCCATTTGCTTATAGATTTACCTTGTTTATACATTTCATTAATATTGTCTGAGAATACCTCTAAAGATATTGGTTTCTTATTACTTCCCTTAATTAACTTTAGAGAATAAGATTTATAGTTTTTTGCTCCCGCTAGTCTCATTAAGCTTGGGTTAGTCGTAAAGCCTTTTACAAGATTATCTTTACTATATTTTAAAATTATATTGTAATCAGCACTATCACTAAAAACTTTCATAAATATTTTTTATCATAATTTGATTTTATTTAATGCGTTATTTTTAAATATATTAGCCTCCCTAATATATCTTCTTACCATTTGTGTTGTTTTGTGACCAGTCATTGCCATAATACTGCGTTCATCAGCACCAGATTCTGCCGCAACAGTTGCAAAACCAGATCTTAAACTATGACCTGCATAATTTTTATTATCAATTCCTGCTAAATTTAAATATTCTTTCATCAATAATACCACTGATTGGTCTGTTAATCTTTTTTCTGTTAGAAGTGAGCCTTTAGAAAATCTTCTAAAAATAGGTCCAGATTTAATTTTAGAAATTTCTAGCCATTTTTTAAGATTGACTACAGGACAATAGTTTTCATTAGTAAAGTAGGGTAGTCCTTTTATCATTCCTTCTCCGAACTGATCTGTTTTAGATCTTTTGATCGTGATTTTAAGACCTTCGGGTACAAATTCTATATCTTCATAATCAATCGAAATAAGTTCATTTCTTCTAAATCCACCCCCAAAGCCAACTAGTATAATTGACTTGTCTCTACATTTTTTTATATTTTCAATTTTTATATCATCTATTACATTAATTATTGACTTTAAATCATTGATTAATATAGGTTTTTTTCCTTTTTGAATGCTTCCTTTAGTTCTTTTTATACCCATTAAATTTTCAACAATGATTGGATGTTTTGTATCTAAATAATGTCCTTTTAGTTTATGCACCATGCTAATAGATACTAATCTTCTTTTTAAAGTGCTTATTTTTGAATTTTTAGAAAGATGTGTTAAGTATAATGACACTACTTTTGGCTCAGATGGCAAGGAATTCAAACCATGTTTAGCGCAAAAAGCCCCAAAGTCTTTGTAGTCAGATTTATATGCTCTCAATGTATTGTTTGCTTTAGAACTTTTGAGGTTATTTAAGGTTGCCTCATGAAGAGATTTAAGATCTGTTGAAAGTTCATTCATATAATTACTATTGATAACAATTAATTATCACTAGTAATAATATAACTCATTTTACATGTCAAGCATTTAATGTAAAAGATCCTCAATGCCTAAATATGTAATTATTGGTCTTATTGTAGTTATTGGAACGTTCCTAATTATGAATTACTGGCCAAAACTAACGGAGCAAACAAAAAATCGAATTTTAATGGTTATTTTTGGCATATTTTTCATAAGCATATTTATTCTATTATTTCTATTAATGTTTTGAGGTAAATTGATCGATATTTTAAGCATTCTTGTAGCTGGTGTATTTTCTTGCATAATTTTAGATATTCTGGGTTATTTACTTAAATTATTAGGTATTCCTGAGCCATCCTGGGGAATTGTTGGTAGGTGGACCTATTATATGCTTAAAAATGGATCTTTTAACAATCCAAATATAGCCGAAATGCAAACTATTAAATATGAGGTCTTATTGGGATGGATTTTTCACTACTACGTATCAATTTGTTGGGCTGTGATATATTATTTTTTCTTTATACAAATAGGCATAAAAATGACCTATTTTTCAGGCTTTATTTTTGGCGCTCTTACGACTTTAGCACCATTACTAATTTTTTTGCCTTTTACTGGACAAGGTATATTTGCAATAAATACAGATATACCGGTTAAAACCTCTATTATGTTCTTGATCCGTCACTCAATTTATGGAATTGCGATGTATGAGGGTTTTAGATGGTTTACTTAAAGCTCTAGATTAAGTTATCCCCACTATTCTACCCTGTTAAAAACACACAAAATTCAACAATAAAGTGATACATACAACCTACTCTATCTGATAATGTCTAAAATGAATTAAGAGGCAACTCTTAACTGACCAGCTGGGGAAAAACCGAGAGGTTCAAGCCCAGAGGGCAGAAAGCTCTACAGAGTAGCGCTAAAATAGTAGAGTGGAAGGCATGGCGGTAGCGCATACAACGACGTGCCAAAACTACTGTTCTTTGTGCCTGAAAAGGTACAAGGAAACAGGGTTTGTCTATATTATGATCCTAAAAGGTACAAAATTTCAAGTTAGAGTTTGGAAATACTTAAAAACTATACCCAAAGGTCAAATCAGAACTTATTTAGATGTAGCAAAAGCAATTAAAAAGCCAAAAGCAGTAAGAGCTGTAGCAAATGCAATAGGAAAGAATCCTTATGCTCCTAAAATACCCTGTCACCGGGTAATAAGATCAGATGGTTCTCTAGGTGGTTATTCGGGCAAAGGTGGAATAAATACCAAGAGAAAACTACTAAAATTAGAGGGTGTTTTACTCTAAAAACCTTTAATACCAATGTTTTTTGATTAATATTCAACATTTGGTATTTATTTTTCTAAATCATCTATAAGTTGCACTGTAAAATTAAAAATACAAGAAATAGACCCTATTATGGGCTTTTAAACGGTATATTCGAATATTGCAGAGCTATTTCAAAATTAGCTTTTTTCTCCTAAAAATTAAATTATAACTATTGAAAAAACTTTAATAATATGTCCTTGAAACATTTAATTATCTAAATATTGGCATATTTACTTGTTTTTTAATTTATTTATCACTAAGTTTTAGTAATTTAAATTATATTTATAAACTGTTATTTATACTCTATTATATTCTCATCAGATCTTTCTAAATTAGGAAAAAATTATAAATTAATTCATTAAATAAGACTTTTTATAAGATATTAATTTTTAAGATAAAAAAATAGAAAATATTCTAAAACTCTTTATATTTATATTTTAAAAAAAATATTAAATTACAATAATATACAATATAAATATAAAGTATTACATTAATATATTAGTAAGTGCTACTTACCTATATAAAGTCTTGATAAATAATACTCTCTTCTAGATATATAAATACCGCAAAGGACTATTATAGAAAGACCTAAATATGTCAAATTATCAGGTAATTCATGAAATATATAATAACTGAGCAAAATATTAGTAATAATTTCAGTATAGCCTAAGGGAGCTAATTTAGAAGCATCAGCATACTTTAGAGACAAAATGATAAAAAGATGGGCGATAGCTGCTATAAAGCCAATTAAAGCCATAATAATCCACTGACTATTTGATGGGTTTATCCAAACACCGGGCATAAATAAAGACATGACAATAGTCCCTACTGTGCCAGCAAATAATAAAGTTAATAGAGAGTTATCGGAGGTACTTAATTTCCTTGTAATAATTAAATAAAAACCATAACAAATACCATTACCTAAGGCAGCTAATGTAGCTAAATTAATTTCTATAAATCCAGGTCTTATAACAATTAAGGTGCCAATAAAGCCCATAGATACTGCTGTCCACCTTCTTAAGCCTACTTTTTCGTTTAAAAAAAAGGGGGACATTGCAGTTACACAAATTGGGGCAACAAATGCTAGAGTTAAGGCCTTGGGTAAAGAAATCTCAGATATTGCAAAAAAAAATAAATATGTTGAAAATACAAAAATCAATCCTCTTAACAATTGAAGCATAGGTTTTTTACTCCAAACCATGGATTTTCTATCAAAAAAAAACATTATTGAAAGTGCAAAGACAACTGTAAAAAAATATCTAGCCCAAGTAATTTGCAAAACATCCATAGATGAACTTAAATATTTTGCCAAAGCATCCATAAATGGAACAATCATCCAAGCTGATGCATTGAGAATAACAGCCTTCATATAAAAATCTTACATGTTAATTAAAGTATTTTAAAGCAAAGAATACTGTTATTGGCACTGTTACAAGAGACATTAAAGTTGAAACAACTATTGTGCTAGATATGTTATCTACAATTTCCTTTGGTGAATACATAGAAGCAACTAAATAACAAAGAATAGCACTAGGCATCGATGATTGTATTAATAAAACACCTGCTGCAAAGCCAGATAAATTAAAAAAAGATATTAGAGCAAAGCCAATTAAAGGACCTATAATAACTCTCCCAGTAGAAGTAATTAAAGCGTCCTTAAATGAAAAAACTTTCATTTGTGTTAGAGAAACACCTAAAGACATTAAAATCATTACAATCATTCCATAAGCTAAAAGCATAACAGTATTCAAAACAAACATTGGTAAAGGTATTTCGTAATATAGAAATAGGATTGTTGCAATTATTGCATAAAATGATGGACTTTTAACTATTACATTTAAATCAAATTCTCTTTTAGCCAGAAAGATATTCAAAGTGAAATGCAGTAAAACAACCAATGATGATATAGCTGCAGCTATCCCCATACCGAGTTTTCCATATGCAAACAAACAAATTGGGATACCCATATTTCCAGTATTAGGTAAAAAAAATGTTGGTAATTCTCTAAGATAATCTTTTTTCATTAATAATAGAAAAATTAATCCAACGATTAAAAAAGAAGTCAAAAGAATAAGAGAGTATAAAAAATACTCAGAGAACATTGCAAAAGTTACACCACTAGCTGATATAGAAAATATTACTATCGATGGGGTACCAAAATTAGCTGAATAAGTTGTTATAAAAGATGTATCAAAGTTTGGATTTTTTTTACCAAGAAAGTAACCAATACCTACTATAAAAAAAACTGGAAATAGAACTTCAAAAAGTTTGATATAAAGTTCCATTAAAATAATCTTATTAATACTGGATTTTTAATTATGTTTCTATTTAATTTAAAAGATTTAATAAATTTTTGAGAACTTAGTTCACTTGCATCATGAGTAATAATGACAATCGAAGCCGTCTTACTTTTATGATCAGGTATTTGTATTAATCTTTGAATAGAAATTTTATTCTTCGCCAGAATCTTTGTTATAGAAGATAAAACGCCAGGTTTATCCTTAACTTCTAATCTTAAATATAGAGAATTTGATGAATGGTCTTTATTAAATACTTTAGGTTTTAATCTTTTATTTTTAGATATGCCGAAAGGATATTTTATATTTCCTCTTAATATAGATAATAGGTCAGACATCAATGCAGAGGATGTTGGCCCTGGTCCAGCGCCCTCCCCTTGTAATACAGACTCTCCAATAGGTAAACCATTTAATATAACAGCATTCATTACACCATCTACATTTCCTATGTATGAATCTTTTTTAACTAAACATGGATGAACTCTTTCAAAAATACTATTATTTATAATCTCAGTAATACCTAATAATTTTATTCTAAAATCTAACTGATCAGCAATTTTAATATCTGTATAATCTATATTTTCAATACCTTCCATTAAACATCTGGATTTTGAAATTTTCCTATTGAAGGCTAATGATGTCAAAATTTTTATTTTAGCTAACGCATCATAACCGTTAAGATCTAATTTTGGATTTCCAGGTTCAGCGTAACCTAGTTTCTGTGCCATCTTCAGAACATTTTTGAAACTATCTTTAGTTCTTTCCATTTCTGACATGATGTAGTTACAAGTACCGTTAAGTATACCATAAACTTTTGTAATTTTATTTGTAGCCAAACCTTCTTTAATAGTTCGTATTATTGGAATACCACCTGCAACAGATGCCTCAAATTCTAAATTAACTTTATTTTTCTCAGCTAATTCACTTAGATTGTCGCCATGTTTGGAAATTAATGCTTTATTTGGAGTTATTACATGAATTTTGTTTTTTAGAGCTGTTTCAATAATTTTTTTTGATATACCGTCTGATAAGCCTATGGCTTCGATTACTATATCTAAGTTTTTAATCTTCAAAATATCTAGAGGATTTGAATAAAAAATTTTCTTATTAATTTTAAATTTTCTTTTCTTGTTTTTATTTTTAGCTGATATAGCTATAACTTTAATTTTCTTTCCAGTTTTAGTTTCAATATCTTTCTTTTTTGTATTTAACTCATTTAGAACATATGATCCAATTTGACCAAGACCAATAACGGCAATATTTATATTTTTATTCATTCAATTAATCTAATTTAGGAAAGTCGCTGATCTTACCATATTGAATAACATTTTTTTTAAATTCTTCAAAAGATGTTTCATTTTCAAATTTTAATTTTGAAATATCTTTGTCAGTACTGTCTTCCTCAATATTCCACATAGAAACAGGGTGATTTAGTGAACAATGTGATAATGAAAATATTAATAAAATTATAAAAATATATTTAAACATTTAGTCCTTCGCTCTGATTAAAGCCATAATAATTATTCATATTTTGTACAGCTTGACCTCCACCACCTTTAATCAAATTATCAATGGCAGACAATATTATTATTTTATCTTTATATTTGCTTTTACATACAGAAATAAAGCAATTATTGGTGTTGATCACGTCATTAGTACTTAAGAAAGTATTTATTTTACAGATTTTTATAAATTTATGATTCCTATATTGCACATTTAGAACATTAATTATTTTGTTTATGTTAATGCCTTTTTTTAAATCAACATAAATAGTACTTAAAATTCCTCTAAACATAGGTGTAAGATGAGGTGTAAAATGAAATTTATTTTTTTTGCCAGTTTTAAGATCAAGCTCTTGTTGAATTTCAGAATTATGTCTATGATTTGCTAATCCATAAGCACTCAAAGACTCATATAAATTTTTATCTTTATATTTTTTATGTACTCCTCTACCTGCTCCTGAATAACCAGATTTCGAGTCAATGATAATTGTTTGATTATTAATTAAGTTTTTTTTTATTAACGGGATTAATGGAATTAATACAGATGTAGGGTAACATCCAGGACAAGATACTATTGGAAATTTTTTAATTAATTTACCACTAATTTCAGGTATAGAGTAAACACTTTTTTTGATTTCATTTAATGCCTTGTGTTTAATTTTATACCATTTTTCATAATCTTTTTTATTATTAAGTCTAAAATCAGCCGCTAGATCTATTAATAAATTATTTTTATTTAAAAATTTTGAAATAGATTGTGCCTCACCATTTGGCAATGCTGTAAATATAATATCCACATTTGATAAATATTCTTTTTTAAATTTTGATATTTTTGGTAATTTATATTTTTTTAATTCTTTTTCAAAAGAATCTATTTTTTTTCCGACAGAAGTACTTCCACACAAATATTTAATACTTATTTTTTTATGTGTACATAGGAGTTTAGTTAGTTGTAATCCTATATATCCAGTAGCTCCACATATAAGAACATTTTTCTTACCCATAATTTAATATAACAGTTGAAATTTAAAAAGAAATTATCTTTTAGAAAATTGGTAGCTTTTTCTAGCTTTTGCTCTACCAGGTTTTTTTCTCTCAACAGATCTTGAATCTCTTGTTGTGAGTTTTTCTTTACGTAAGGTTGATTTTAAAGTTTCATCAAATTTTAATAAGGCTCTTGAAATACCGTGTACTAAAGCACCAGCTTGACCAGTTTGTCCTCCACCTACAACTTTAGATCTAACATCGTAATCTGTTGACTGGTTTATTATTTCAAAAGGTCTTAAAATTTGCATTACGTGATTAGCTCTTGGAAAATAGTCGTTTAAAGATTTACCATTTACATAAAATTTTCCTGAACCTTTTTTTAACCAGACTTTAGCTACAGATTTTTTTCTTCTTCCAGTTGCGTATTTACTATCTTTAAAGTCTAATTTTATTTTTGATGCAGATGTTTGTGAAGTTTCCATGTTAATTTCTTACAACGTTTTTTTGATTAAGCTTACTGATTTCAATTATTTTTGGATTTTGAGCAGTGTGAGGGTGTTCTTCTCCAGAATAAATTTTTAGTTTAGTTAATTGTTTTTTCCCTAGTGCACCTGAGGGCAACATTCTTTTAACAGCTAACTTTAATACTTCACCTGGTTTTTTTTCACTCAATTTTTCAGGTGTTGTTTCTTTAATTCCACCAGGGTATCCTGTGTGTCTGTAATATTTTTTATTTTGAAATTTATTTCCCGTAAATTTAATTTGGTCTACATTTTTAATAACAACAAAATCTCCATGATCCATGTGTGGTGTATATGTTGTTTTATTCTTCCCTCTTATAATTTTTGATACAACCGTTGCTAGTCTACCGACAACCGCTCCTTTAGCATCGATCTCAAACCATTCGCTATTTGTCTCGTCTTTTTTAATAAACTTTGTCATGAATGCGGGATTAATACTTATAATTACATATATTGTCAAATTATTATATTTTAGTTGGACTGAATGGTTGATTGAATTATGACCATTTATTAGTAATAATAACATAGATAAAAAACGAATTCACAATATTATAAATTATAGGAGCCTAATGACTGATAAAAAAAAAGAATTGAAACCAAATACTTATAAATTTGATACCCTTAGTTTACATGCTGGTTATCAGCCGCACAAAAATGCTGGCTCAAGACAAGTACCAATATATCAAACCACATCATACCTTTTTGATGATGTCGATCATGCAGCTGCTCTTTTTAACTTAGAAAGAGGTGGACATATTTATAGTAGAATTTCAAATCCAACTGTTGGTGTATTAGAAGAAAGAGTTGCTTCACTTGAGGGTGGTACAGCAGCATTAGCTACATCTTCAGGAATGAGTGCAATATTTTTGACAGTAATGACATTATGTGAAGCAGGTGATCATTTAGTCGTATCATCTCAACTTTATGGAGGTACTGTAAACTTATTTAGATTAACCTTACCTAAATTTGGAATTAAATGTACATTTGTTAAACCAAGAGATACTGAGGGATTTAAAAAAGCAATTCAAAAGAACACCAAAGGTATTTTTGGAGAACTTGTTGGAAATCCAGGTAACGAAATAATGAACATGCCTGAAATTGCGAAAATTGCTCATGAAGCTGGCATTCCATTGATGGTTGATGCAACTTATCAAACTCCTTACTTATGTAAACCGTTTGAGCATGGCGCTGATATAGTAATTCATTCACTAACAAAATGGATGGCTGGACATGGATCTTCAATGGCAGGAATATTAGTTGAAGGTGGAAAATTTGATTGGATGCAAAACGACAAATTTCCAACTATGACAAAACCATATGAAGGATATCATGGTCTATCTTTCGCTGAAGAATTTGGTCCAACAGCGTTCACTATGAAGGCTAGAGCTGAAGGTATGAGAGACTTTGGTCCTTGTTTAAGTCCTCAAAATGCTTGGAATGTTCTACAAGGAATAGAAACTTTATCTGTAAGAATGAAGAAACATTGTTCAAATGCTGAAGAAATGGTTAAATATTTATCTAACCACGAAAGTGTTGCATGGGTATCTCATCCTAGTGTACCAGATCATCCTGATCATGAATTAGCAAAAAAACTTTTACCTAATGGAAGAGGTTCAATGATCGCATTTGGTATTAAAGGTGGAAAAGATGCTGGTGTTGCATTTATTAATAACGTTAAATTGGCATCTCATTTAGCAAATGTAGGTGATACTAGAACCTTAGTTATTCATCCTGCATCTGGAACTCATTCACAAATGGATGAGGCTACTTTGAAGTTTGCTGGATTATCACATGATATGATAAGGTTATCAGTTGGTATAGAAGACATAGATGACATAAAAAATGATTTCGAGATTGGTTTTAGAGCAGCAAGAAAACCAAGACTTGTATCAAATCAATGAAATTCAAAGTAAATAATAACGAGGTTTTTGCCTCTACAGGAGGAAGACCATTTGATAAAAAAAAACCATTGATTATTTTTGTTCATGGTAGTGGTCTAACCCATATGACTTGGGTACTGCAAACAAGATACTTTGCTTTCCATGGATATAATGCACTAGCAATTGATCTTCCAGGACATGGTTTGTCAAGCGGAGAAAGTCTTAAATCAATTGAGGAAATGGCAGACTGGGTGCATGATGTAATTGATGCAGTTGGTCATAAAGAAGCTTCCTTAGTAGGTCATTCTCAAGGTTGTTTAGTTACAGTAGAGTGCACATCAAGGTATCCAGATAAAATTAAAACTCTTAGTTTAATGGGTGGAGCTAGTGCAATACCAATGAATCCAGAACTACTTTCATTAGCAGAAAATAATGATCCAAAAGCAGTAGATTTAATGATGGATTGGGCTCATGGTCCAGCAGGTCATTTTGGTGGTCATCCAGTACCTGGCCTTTATCATATCAACACAGGAACAATGCTTGCAAAATCTAGAACAATACAGAATACATTAGGTGTAGATTTTAGAGCTTGTGATAATTACAAAAATGGATTTGAAGCAGCTAAAAAAATCAAATGTCCTACTCTATCGATTTTAGCAACTGACGATAAAATGTGCCCGGTTAAAGAGGGAAAAAAATTAGCTTCATTAATAGATGGTAGTCAAGTTGATATAATTGATAACTGTGGTCACATGATGTTATTAGAGGAAGCTGATAGAGTATTAACTGTACTTAAAAAATTTATAACCACAAATTATCCTCCATTATCAAGTTAAATTTAAGCTTGATTGTATTTTTTCATTTTAGTTTAATACAATTTTAAAAAGAAGGGGAAAAATGAGCAAAAATAAAAATCCAGAAACAATAGCCTTGCATGGAGGAGATTACAGAAGTGATCCAGCTACAACAGCAGTAGCAGTACCACTATATAGGACAACATCTTATCAATTTAATGATACAGATCATGCTGCAAATTTATTTGCACTAAAAGAATTTGGAAACATATACACAAGAATTATGAATCCAACAAATGACGTGCTTGAAAAAAGAGTTGCAGCTCTTGAAGGTGGACTGGCAGCTGTTACGGTTGGTTCAGGTCAAGCAGCTTCAACATTTGCTATAATGAATGTTTGCCAGTCAGGTGATAACTTTATTAGTTCGACAGATTTATATGGTGGAACAGTTAATTTATTTACACACACACTAAAAAAATTAGGTATTGAATGTAGATATGCAGATCCTTCAGATCCAAGTAATTTTGAAAAATTGATTGATGAAAATACTAGATGTTTTTATGCAGAAACTTTACCTAATCCATACTTAAGAGTATTTCCAATTAAAGAGGTTTCTGACATTGGTAGAAAACATAATATTCCATTAATAATGGATAATACAGCTGCCCCTGTTATTTGTAAGCCCTTAGAGCATGGAGCCGCTGTAGTAGTTCACTCACTTACCAAATTTATTGGGGGTCATGGAACTGTTATTGGTGGAGCTCTTGTAGATGGAGGTAATTTTGATTGGACGAAAGATCCAAAAAGACAACCATTGTTTAACGAACCTGATGCTAGTTATGGTGGAGCGAAATGGGGTGAAGTGGTACCTCAATTAACAGGAGCAAATGTTTCATTTGCTGTAAGAGCTAGAGTATGTCTTCTAAGAGATTTAGGAGCTCCATTAGCACCTGATAATGCATGGGGAATAATTCAAGGTTTAGAAACTGTTCCATTGAGAATGAAACAACATTGTTCTAATGCTGAGAAAGCTGTTGCATTTTTACAAAAACATAAAAATGTAGAAAGAGTTATCTACCCTACTCTGCACAAAGGTGAAATTGGTGAAAGATCTAAAAAATATATGAAAGGCGGAAACGGAGCTCTTGTGGGTATCGAGGTAAAAGGTGGTGTTGAAGCAGGTAAAAAATTTATTGAGTCATTAAAAATGTTTTACCATGTAGCAAATATTGGTGATGCAAGAAGTTTAGCTATTCATCCAGCAACAACTACACACAGTCAATTAACTGAAGAGGAACTTTTAGCAGCAGGTGTCACTCCAGGATATGTTAGATTGTCTATAGGAATTGAACATCCAGACGATATTATAGCTGATCTAGATCAAGCTTTGGGCGCTTCAGGGAAACCTAGTTTGAAAGCTGTAAGTTAGGTTTTGTATTTATAAATAAGAAATAGATACAAGACGCAACTAAAAAAATTGAACTTATTTGGTGCATAGATGCAATTAATATCTGTGCACCATGTAATAAAGTAAGTATTCCTAAAACAATCTGTAAAATTATAAAAAATCCTAAAATATTAATTGATCTGTACAAATCACTCTTTTTATTTTTGTATACACTTAAAAATAAATATAGATAAAAAAATCCAATTAAGTAAGCTAATTTTCTGTGAATAAATTGTACGAGGGAAGGATCGCTGAAAGCAGATATTTTAAACAAATTTCCAAAATCATTATCATTTGGAAAAATTGAGTTACCCATTAGTGGCCAAGAATTATATATTTTGCCTGCATCCATACCTGAAACAAATGCACCAATAGAGATTTGTAAAAAAACTAAAATAAGAAAACTAACTGGAAATAATATATTGATAGTATTTTGATAATTATTTCTAACTTTTATTTTTAAATAATTCCAAAAAATTAATGATAAAATAATAAAAGCAACTAATAAATGAACCGACAATCTAAAATGACTAACATCAACTCTATCAATAAGTCCACTACTTACCATATACCATCCTATAAATCCTTGAAAGCATATTAACAAAAATATGAAATACAAATTTATTAATTTTTTAAAATTAATTTTAAAAGTGAAATATAATAGTGGAACTAGAAAAGTCAGACCAATAAGCCTTCCCATAAGTCTATGAGCCCATTCCCACCAAAAGATGACTTTAAATTCTTGCATTGTCATATCAAAATTTTGTAATTTAAACTCGGGTATCTCCTTGTACAAATCAAAATACATAATCCATTCAGAATTATTAAGTGGTGGTAAAAATCCAGAGAATAATTGCCATTGAGTAATAGATAAACCAGAATCAGTTAATCTCGTTAAACCCCCAACAACAATCATCGCTGAAATTATCCAAAACATGCACATAAGCCATATTGATATTTGATTATTGATCTTTAGATTTTTGCTATACATGGAAGGATAAATATAATAATTTTTAAATTATCCAATTATATAAATGTCGCCATTAAAAAAAGAAAAACTCAGTAAAATAAGAAAAGAATTGGACAAATTAGATAATACATTAATAAAAATAATTAAGAAAAGAACTAATTTAGTTAAGAGAGTTTTAGCTCTTAAAGAAAAAAAAAATCAAATAGTTGATAAGAAAAGGATTAATTTAATTCTTAAAAATATTAAAAAAAAATCAATTAAAAATAATATCGATCCTAAAATTACAAATAAAATATGGAAAAATATGATTTACGCATATATTGATTTCGAACGGAGAAATTTTAATAAAAAAAAATAACTCACTTACTGTGAGGTGGAAGTTTTTTTTCTACGAAAAGTTCATGTTTCCTAGTTGCGGGATTGTATTTCTTTGCTTTTAATTTTACCTTTGCCTTTTCTCCTCCAGCAGGTTTTTTTACATAATAGAAGTATGGACTATCAGGTTTTGCTTCAGGAACTAATCTAACTTTAACGTGAGTTTTTTTTGCCATTTAATTCTTAATATCAGTAATTAGCTTTTTTATTTTTTTTAGTTTTGATTTAATAATATTTTTTTGGTTTATAGAGGTATTGTATAATTCGTCAATATCTGAATTTTCAGAATTTAAAACCTTTTTTACACCATTTAAGGTCATTCCCTTATCTTTTAATAAATATTTAATTTTTTTTAAGATTATTATGGAATTTTCATCGTAATATCTTCTATTTCCAGAAAATATTTTAGGTCTAATTTGTTTGAACTCTTTTTCCCAAAACCTTAGTGTATGAGTAGACAAAGATCCATTTCGTTTATTAAAAAGTTTCAAAATTTTAGCAACTTCACCTATAGTTTTATAAATACTATTTTTTTTAGAATTAGACATTTTTGTTAATAAATTTTTTAAATTCTTTTGACGCTTTAAAAAGAATAACATTACGTTCTGATATTATTTCAATTTTTTTTGTTTTAGGATTTCTTCCTATACGTTCTTTTTTTCTTCTTAGCAAAAAAGTACCAAACTTGGCGATTTTAACCTTTTTGTGGATAACAATATTTTTTAAAATAATTTCCAAAATATCTTCTAGCAAATTTTCACTAATTTTTTTTGAATAACCAATTTGCATATAGATGGAATTGACAATTTCTTTTTTTGTAAGATTTATTCTCATCTAATTAATATTATCTTTGATTTTATTTATCAAATTTCCTCTGATAATTTTTTCACAAACTTTTAATGAATTAGCAAAACCAATGGAATCGGTTGAACCATGGCTTTTAATGACTGGCTTATCTAAACCTAGAAGTATTGCACCGTTATAAAGTCTAGGATCTAATTTATTTTTAAATTTCTTTAAATTGCTTAAATTTATTAAAGAAGAAAATTTTCCAATTAATGATGATGACAAAGCTTTTTTAAGTTCACTTATTATAAAATTTGATGTACCTTCAGCAGTTTTTAAAGCTATATTTCCTGTAAACCCATCAGCAACAATTACATTAACATCACCATCCATTATGTGGTTCCCCTCTATGTAACCATTAAAATCAAATAAAGAATATTTTTTCTCTATTAACAATTGATAGGTGTCCTTAATCATAGTATTACCTTTTAATTCTTCAGAACCTATATTTAGTAATGCCACTTTAGGATGAATGTCATTAAATAAAGCTTTTAATAAAGCTGATCCCATAATTGAAAAATCTATCAAATTTTTTGAACTACATTCTATATTAGCTCCTAAATCTAAAACTACATTCATGCCTTTTTTGCTAGGCCAAAGAGCTGATAATGCTGGCTTATCTATTTTTTCAATCATTTTAAGATTAAGTTTAGATATTAGAAAAAGTGCTCCTGTATTTCCCGCTGATACAATTGCATCAGCCTGACCATGTTTGAGTGACTCAACTGCTAACCACAAGCTTGTATCTTTCCCTCTTTTAGCAGCTGCTAAAGCTGTATCTTTGCCTTCAATAATTTTATCCGTATGGACTAAATTATATTGTTTATTAGGAATATTATATTTGTTAATCAATGGTAATATTAACTCTTTGTTTCCAAAAATTTTATATTCTATGTTTTTTGATGATTTTAAATGAAGTGATATGCCCTCAATTACCTTATCAGGAGAGTTATCACCACCCATAGCGTCAACAGCTATAATTATTGGGTTGTTCATAACAATTAATCTTTAGGATCTAAAACTTGTCTTCCTTTATAAAATCCTGTTTTTAAATCTAAATGATGAGATAGTCTATACTCACCAGATTTTTTATCTTCAATAATATTCTTTGAAGATACTCTCAGATGAGAACGTCTTTTTCCTGCTCTGGATTTTGTAGTTTTGCGTTTTGGTACAGCCATAATTAAAACTTAAGATCTATTATATCTTTTGTAAAGATTTTTAAAGAGTTATTTGACAAAAAAACACTGAATTTGTCAAAATAATTAACAATTAAATTATTATTCTCCTTAATATTGATTAAATTAGTAATTACATCTTTTTTTTGATCGATATTTAAACTTGTCCATTTTTCTACATTTTCTAAAATAGAAAAAAATAGGTTAACATAATCTTTCATTTTTTTATTAACAGATACATCGCCATATCCAATTTCTCTGATTGAAAGTTCTATTTGTTTAACAAAAAAATCAAATAAATTTTGAGCCTCATTTTTAGACAGTTCATTTTTATAAAACTTTAAAAAAAAACCAAAATGAAATAAAAGAATAATTAATCTATCAGAAAAAGTGTCATCATTTTTTAGACTAGAATAAAGGTTTTTATTTCTAGTTAATTTTATTAAATTATTGTAAATATTTAAATATTCGTTTTTCATATGAAATATATTTTTTTATCATTTCTATTTTTGTTTATACTTAATTGCTCTTTAAATAAAGTTTCTAATTCACACGGTTCTAGATTTATTGACACAAAATATGACAAGATATTATTAAATAAATCAAATAAAAATGACTTGAGAAAGCTAATTGGACCTCCATCATCAATTAGTAAATTTACTGGTAATTGGTTTTATATTGAAAGAAAAAAAACTAATCAGTCTATTTTTAAACTTGGTGAAAAAAAAATTTCACAAAATCACATCATAATAATAGAGTTTAATAATATGGGGATAGTATCTAAAAAAGATCTACTTAAGATTGAAGATATGAACGATATTAAAATATCAAAAGAAACAACGACTAAAAAATATGGTCAAGATAATGCACTCTATGATATCTTTTCTTCTTTAAGGGATAAAATAAATGCTCCAAGCAGAAGATAATTAGATGGCGGTCCCTAGGGGAATCGAACCCCTCTTTCATGGATGAAAACCATGTGTCCTAACCGATAGACGAAGGGACCAGTGAAAAGTCTTTTATTGTAATTTTTAAAATTAATCAAGTAATGGAAACCTCTTTTTTAACAAATTGTAAAATTGACTTATCATAAGTAAAAATTGTTTCTGTAATAAGTTTGTTGTTCTTTTTTATTATTCCTTTCATCAAATCTCCCGAGGTAATGCCGGTTGCACAAAAAATACTTTCACCTTTAATAATGTCATCAATTAAATATTTTTTATCAAGATCTTCTATACCCATTTGCTTTGCTCTAACAATATCATTATCGCTCTCAAACAAAAGTCTTGCTTGGAAATTACAATTTAAAATTTTTAATGCTGATGCCGCTATTACACCTTCAGGACCTCCTCCAATTCCCATAAATATGTCAACATTATATTTTTTATCTGAAACTAGTAAGGCTCCAGAGACATCTCCATCAGATATATATTTTATACAGACCTTTAATCTTTTTAGTTCATCTATAATTTTTTTATGTCTAGGTCTATCAAGAATACAGACTGTTATATCAGAAAGTTTTTTATTGCATGCTTCAGAATAATTCTTTAAATTTTTTTCAACTGTAAAATCAATATCTAAACAATCTTTAGGCACATGACTTCCTGATGCTAATTTATTCATGTAGGTTTCTGGGGCTTTTAATAGATTACCTTTTTGAGATACAGTTAAAACTGACATTGCACCAGGTAAATTTTTAGCAACAAAATTTGTACCTTCAACTGGATCAACAGCTATATCAATATCCATGCCTAAACCGTTTCCAAGTTTTTCTCCTATATAAAGCATTGGGGCTTCATCTAATTCACCCTCACCAATAACAACTTCACCAGCAATATTTAAAGCATTAAGTTCTCTTCTCATTGTGTCTGTGGCAGCTTTATCTGCTAAAATTTTATTATTTTTACCAATATGTGGATAGCAGGCAATTGCAGAATTTGATGTTATTTGAATAAGACTATTTAATAAATTTTTTAATAATTTCATTTAAAATTAGATTTTAATTTTTTCAACACTATCTTCATTTTCTAATTTATACTCAAACTCTCTTAATCTTTTATATACACTTGCTAATTCAATTATTGTTGGCCATGCCTTTAGAATATATTGCATGGATCCCTCTACTCTCCCAAATGCTCGAATTATTTGTTGCATTACTCCAAGTGTTACAGCTCCTGCGACTATAGCAGGTGCAAGAAATACATACGCTGATAAAACGTTGGCTTGTAAATAAGCTATTCTGCCAATATTAAAATACAGATATCTAATATAACTTAAAAAATGAATGTTTCTTACATCATCAAATAATTCCTCAATGGATTTAGGTCTTATTGTGCCATCATCTTCTGCAATCACTAGAATCTTTCTATATGCAGCTTCTTTCTTTTGAAGATCATATTCAACACCAACTAATCTTAGAATTAAACCCAAAATAATTAAAAAAATTGTTCCACCAATTGACCAAATAAGCGCTCCTACTATTAAACCATATTCCCAGTCTCCAAAAAAGAATATCGGTATTCCAATGCTCAAACCAAATAAAATTGGCATAAATTCGACCAATATCATTATTGCTTCAATTAAACTTGTTCCTAATGACTCCATTATTCTTGAAAACTTAATTGTATCTTCCTGAACTCTTTGTGAGGCACCTTCAATTTTTCGAGCTTTTTCATATACACTATGATAATATTCAACCATAGCAGTTCTCCATCTGAACAGATAATGTGATGTAAAATAACTAACAATAACTGCAACACCAACATACATAGCGGCAAGTGTAATAAAGGAGAATAAACTTTCCCAATATTCATCAATAGTAATTGCATTTGGTGAGCCAAGCGCTTTTTGAATCATGTCATAAAATTCACCAAACCATTCATTTATTTTTACATCAATTTTCACTTGTATCCAAAGTGATGATAAAATAACTAGTGATCCAATCCACGACCACAAATACCATTTCTTAATTGTAAAAAATCTAAACATTATTTAATAAAATTATCTGCGTATGACTTTTTAGTTATTTTTCTTTTCTGCGGTTCAATTATCTCAAAATTAATATTATTTTTTTTGGCATATTCTATAGCTAAATCTTTAGATTTAAATTCTAAGATCACTTCAGAGTATGTATCAGAAGAACTTTCCCATCCCATAAGAGGATTTTTGCCAGGATCTTGTGTGATAAATTCTATAATCCACTTATCGAACTTCTTCATGCCAGATTGCATGGCTGTTTTAGATGGTTTATAGATTTTAGCTTTTTTCATAACAATGGTCGGGGCGGCAGGATTTGAACCTGCGACCCTCTGGTCCCAAACCAGATGCGCTACCAGGCTGCGCTACGCCCCGATTGCAGTACTAATACAGCAGATAAAACAAAATTCAAAGGTTATATTGGTTACAAATTTCTAATAAATTTGGTATTTAATGCTATAAGAGATCATATGATCATAGAATGTCCCAATTGTAATAAAAAATTCAATCTTGATGGAAAATTAATACCTGAAAATGGTAGAATGCTAAAGTGTGGTAATTGTGACCATGTTTGGCACTATAAAATTACTCTAAGTAAATCTAATGAACAAAAAATATCTAAAGATAAAAACTCTGAATTAGATATTAATATTTCTAAAAAAGATAATGAAATTAAGGAAAAAATAAATGATAAGGACATTTCAGAAATAAATAAAGATGTTATTTCAGAAATAAAAGCTGATGACACAAAAATCAAAAAAAATAATGAAAGAGTGGATTACGAGAAAGGAAGCAAGCTTAATATGATATTCACGTATTTTGTCATTTTTATAATATCTTTGCTTGGTCTTATATTTTTATTAGACACATTTAAATTTAATTTATCAAATATATTTCCTGGAATAATTCCTTTATTTGATAATCTTTATGAAATTTTGCATGATTTAAAACTTTTTTTTAAAGACCTTGTTAACTAAATATGATTCAAAAAATTACAAAAGGTTTTATATCATTTTTTAAACTTGAAGCTGCTAGTGGGATAGTTCTTCTTTTTGCAGCTATAATTGCTTTAATTATTAGTAATTCTGAATTGTCGACGTTATATTTCTCAACATTAGAAAAATATTTATTTATTGGAATAAATAATTTTGGCCTAAAACTTTCAGTTTTGCATTGGATAAATGATGCATTAATGGCAATCTTTTTCTTTTTTGTAACTCTTGAAATTAAAAGAGAATTTTTACAGGGAGAATTATCTAATATTAAACAAGCTCTACTTCCTATAATTGCTGCAGTGGGTGGAATGCTAGTTCCAGCATTAATTTATGTATTTATAAACTTAGGGGATGGAGAAACCTTAAAAGGTTGGGCAATACCATCTGCTACCGATATCGCTTTTTCTCTAGGCGTATTATCATTATTGGGTAGTAGAGTACCACTCTCTTTAAAAGTATTTCTTACAGCTTTAGCAATCATAGATGACTTAGGAGCAATAGTTATAATAGCTCTGTTCTACTCTGGTGATTTAAGTTTTAAATATTTATCTTTGATGCTTTTAGCATTTATAGTTCTATTAGTTATAAATAAATTTAATGTAAAAAAATTTTTACCATATTTAATTGTTGGAATTTTCTTATGGGATTTTACACATAATTCTGGGATACATGCAACTATTGCTGGTGTATTACTTGCAATGACAATACCGCATAGGAAAAAAGATAAAGATTTCTCACTATTAATTAAAATAGAGCATGCAATTAGTCCTTATGTTGCATTTGGAATAATGCCAATATTTGCCTTTGCAAATGCAGGTGTATCTTTAGAAGGTTTATCATTTTCATCATTATTGGATAAGGTTCCATTAGGTATAGTTTTAGGTTTATTTGTTGGAAAACAATTAGGAGTTTTTGTTTTTTCATACGTTTCCATTAAGTTAAAAGTTGCTCAAATGCCGAGTAATACTAGCTGGTATAATTTTTATGGAGTTGGAGTTTTAACAGGAATTGGTTTTACAATGAGTCTATTTGTTGGAAATTTAGCATTTGCAGATAGTTTGCAGTATATGGATGGTGTTAAAATTGGGGTTTTAACTGGGTCATTATTATCCACTTTATTTGGATACTTTTTAATACTACTTACACCAAATAGATAATTTAAATAATGAAAAACCTACTGATATTTGGACTTACTATAATTATGATTTTTTTTAAAAGTTTATCGCATGCTAAGTATGAAAAGATCTTTTATGATTTTAAAATAAACAGTATTACAGGTGATCAAATAGATTTAAAAGATTTTAAAGGAAAACCTATTTTGGTTGTAAATACAGCAAGCTATTGTGGATTTACAAAACAATACAACGATATGCAAGAACTATGGGACAAATATAAAGACAAAGGCTTAATTGTTCTTGGAGTACCATCAAATTCGTTTAATCAGGAAAAATCTGATAATAGCGCTGTTAAAGAATTTTGTGAAGTTAACTTTAATATTAACTTTCCACTTACAGAAATAACTGATGTTAAAGGCGATAGTGCGCATGAAATTTATAAATGGGCCAAAGCAAACTATGGAAAATCAGCAGTCCCTAAGTGGAATTTTTATAAAATATTAATTAATAAAGAAGGTAAAATAGAAGACACTTATGCATCTTTAACAAGCCCAACATCAAAAAAAATTACAAAAAAAATTGAAAGTTTGTTAAACTAAAACTGTCAATCCATCGTGAGCAGGCGTTACATTTTTAGGTAATAATTTTTTTATTTCATTATAGTCAATTTCGTTGCTTAAATTTGTTAAAATTGTATTCTTTGGTTTAATTTTATAAATTAATTTCAATACATCTTCTAAATTAAAGTGGGTTGGATGAAAATTATATCTTAAACAATCAACAATAAGATATTTTAAATTTTTAAGATATTTTAAATCTTTATCATCAATCTTATTAACATCGGGTGCATAAGCACATTTGTCATTAATTATATAACAAATACTTTTTATTGATCCGTGATGAACATTTAATGATTTAATACTAATCTTAGTTTTTAAATCATAAAGTAAATGCTTTTTCTTTAATATTTTGGCATCAAGTATAGATGGATAATTTTTATAATCCTTAAAACAGTAACCAAAAGTATCTTTAAGATCTTTAATTGTGTTGGCATCTGCATAAATTGGTATTTTTTTTTTATTTTTTAAAGAGAAAACCCTCAACTCATTAATTCCATGAGTTTGATCAGCATGAGAATGAGTGTAAAAAACTGTATCAATATTTTTAACTTTATTTTTTAATAATTGAGATTTTAAATCCGGAGATGTATCAATTAGAATATTTAAGTTTTTAGAACTTAGTAAAGCTGAACATCTTGATCTTATATTCCTTTTATTCCTGGGATCACAACTTCCATAATATCCATCTATTCGAGGTATACCTAAAGAACTACCACAGCCCAAAATAGTAAATTTAATACTCATTTATTAAAAAATAATCTATTAAAATTGCCAGTAGTTATTTTATCCAGATCTTCGATATCAACATTTTTAAATTCAGATAATTTTTTTAATGTGTATCGCACAAAAGAAGGTTCATTTTTCTTACCTCTCATTGGCACAGGTGCTAAATAAGGACTGTCTGTCTCAATAAGCAATCTTTCTAATGGTAATTCTTTAAAAGTATTTTGAAGATCAGTACTATTCTTAAATGTAATAATGCCACTAGCTGAAAAGTAGGAGTTAAGCTCCATTAATTTCAATGCAAAAGTTATTGATCCTGTAAAACAATGCATGAGTATTTTTAAATTCTTTTTAGAATTTTTTAATATTTCATATGTCTCGGCTTCAGCATTTCTAGAATGTACAATTAAAGGTATATCTAATTCCAATGCTGCATCTATATGATTTTTAAAACTTCTTATTTGTTTATCTTTGTCACTATTATTATAATAAAAATCTAAACCTGTCTCACCTACTCCAATTAATTTACTATTAGTATTAATTTTTTTGATTATTTCATCTTTAGTTACTTGATCATTGTTAGTTTCGTGGGGATGTATACCAAAAGTTCCATATATCATTTCATCTTTGTTTATAATCTCTAAAATTTTAGGAAATCCATTTAATGTTGTTGATATTGTTAATAGCTTTTGAACACCCTCCTTTTTGCATTTTGCTAAAATATCCTCAATATTTTGCACCAAAGGTTCGTGATCTAAGTGACAATGTGAATCAATCATTTTTTTCAATCTTTCTGAATAATATATCTAATTTACATAATTTAAGACCTTTTATTAAATAATTATTATTCCTAATTGTCTCAAAATAAATTTCATCTTCCTTTATACCAAATACCTCTAACACTTTGAGAGATGAGCTTGGTATTATTGGATATAGTAATATTGTAACTTTTCTTATAAGCTCCAAAGCCACATAAATAATAGTATTCATCCTTAATTTATCACTCTTTTTTTTCCATGGTTCCTGATCATTAAAATACTTATTTGCAGCAAATAACTGTTCAACAATAAAATTTATATATGAATTTACATCCTGATTATCAGAATATTTTATTAAATTTTCATAATGTTTAGAGTATTGATCTAAGATCAATTTATCATCTTCTGTAAAGTTATCATTGTTAGGAACCTCAAAATTAGAATTTTTATCACAGAACGTCAAAACCCTTTGACACAAATTTCCATAATTGTTAGCCAAATCACTATTTATACAAGCCTCTAATTTATCTTGTGAAATATTTCCATCGTTACCGAATGAAACTTCTTTAATTAAATAATATCTTAATGGATCTAAACCATAAGTATCTATAATTTCAAGCGGGTCTAAAATATTACCTTTGGATTTAGACATTTTTTCATCTCCTGAGAGTATCCATCCATGACCAAATACTCTTTTTGGTGGATTTATATCAGCAGCTAACAAAAAAGCTGGCCAGTAAATTGCATGGAATCTTAATATATCTTTCCCAATTAAATGGAGATCTGCAGGCCAAAAAGATTTATACAAATCATCACTTTCATTTGGATAATTTAAAGCACTTAGATAATTTGTCAAAGCATCCAACCAAACATAAATTACATGGTCTTTATTTGAAGGAACTTTTATTCCCCAATTAAAAGATTTTCTACTCACAGATAAATCTTTTAATCCTGATTTAACAAAACTTACAACTTCATTTTTTCTTGTTTCAGGTAATATAAAATCTGGGTTTTTATCATAAAATTCAATCAATTTATCTTGCCAATTAGATAATTTAAAAAAATAAGACTCTTCCTCCACCCACTCTACATTAGATCCTGAAGCGATTGCTTTTTTGGCACCATCAAAATCTTCAATTTCACTTTCTGTGTAAAACGCTTCATCTGAGACAGAATACCAACCTGAGTACTTTGATAAGTAGATTTCACCTTTATTTTCAAGAATATTCCAAAGATTTTCAACAGATTTAGCATGTCTAGATTCTGTAGTTCTTATAAAATCGTTGTTTGATAAGTTTAATGTCTCAGATAAGTTTCTAAAAGTTTTACTAATTTCATCACAGAATAATAATGGATCCATTTTTTTTTCTTCAGCTGCACGTTGTATTTTCTGTCCATGTTCATCCGTGCCAGTTAAAAAATAAACATTAAAACCTTGTATTCTTTTTAATCTAGCAAAAAAATCAGCAATAATACTTGAATATGCATGGCCCATATGAGGCTTTGCAGATGGATAATATATTGGTGTTGTTATGTAATAATTTTTATTCACTTAATAATTTTTCATTAAATTCTAGAAAAAATGACTCAAAATCTAAATTATATTTTTTAACAATAGAAAGTTTTAAATAAAAATATTTTTTAATTTTGAATGAAATATTCTTATAATTATTTATATTTTTGTAGAAAAAAAGTTCAATAAATAAATCCAAATATTCTTTAATAAATTCATCAGATATATATAGTTTATTTTTAATAATATAGACCAATAAACCTTCAATAGTGCACTCTTTTATAGATAAATCATTAGTTTCTAGAAAATTTACCAATGATATTAAAAATGATGGTGAATTATAATTGTTTATAAAATCAAAGTTTATTTCATTATACTTATCACTATTAAAGTAATAATTCACAATCTCAATTACTTCTGAATTCTTTAAACTTAATTTAAATTCTAAACATCTTGATCTGATTGTTTCTAAAATTTTAAATTCAGAATTATTGATTAAAATATAATATGTTTTGTTATTAGGTTCCTCGATAGATTTTAATAAAGCATTTGCAGAATTAATACCTAATAAGTTTATATCCTCAATTATTATAAATTTCCTTTCGTTATTAAAAGAAGTTTGATTTATGAACTGGATCATCTCTCTAATTTGATCAATATCAATTATTTTTTTATCATTTTTTTTCTTAATTCTAAAAATATTAGGATGAGAATTATTGGAAATAAGTAAAGATAGCTTATTATTTAGATTATATTCATTATTCTTAAAATTATAAAATTTCCCATTATTTTTAGAATAAAGGTAATTTAAAAGATGAGTTACAAAGAGTTTTTTACCTATACCTTTAGGACCATTTAATAAAATCTTATTAGGAAATTTTTCTATTTGGTCTAAATAAATTAAATTACTAAAAAAAGTTTTATGCCCAAAGAGTTTACTTGTTTCACTCATTTATTTTAAAATTTTTTTTATTTTTTTGATTAATTTATTTTCGATAATTTTTAAACTATCCTTATTGCTATCTAATATTAAGTATCTAGATCTATTTTTAAGTGCAATTTTTAAAAATCCTTTTTGAACTTTATTATAAAAGTTATAATTAAAATTATCGTATTTATTGTTGTTTTTTCTAGATTTAAGTCTCTTTAGCATATTTTTTTTATCTACTACACTTAAGAAAGTGAAATTTGGTTTAAAATTACCTAATATAAAATTGTTCATTCTTAAAATTAAATTTTTGTCTAATCCCATACCATAATGTTGATATGCTAATGTCGAGTCTATAAATCTATCAATTAATATTACTTTTTTTTTATAATTTTCTTTTAAAATTTTATCAAAATTTTCTGATCTAGAAGCCATAAGTAGAAATAAGTCAGTTTTATTATTTAATTTTGATTTTTTATTTAACATTAATTGTCTTAATTTTTCAGAAAGATTAGTGCCACCAGGTTCTCTAAAACTAATGTGTTTAATTTTATTTTTTTTTAAATATTTAATTGCTTTTTTAAGACTAGTAGATTTTCCAGAAGTCTCTATACCTTCGAACACTATTATGGGATTATTAGACATCGCCCCAGATTAAGAAATTTATTGAGGAAATAAATCTAGAAAAAATATTTTGTCTTTTTACATTTTCAAAAGCTAATAAATCATACTCTCCTATTTGTTCATCTTTATAAGTAATTTTAACTTTACCAATTATGTCATTTTTTAATATTGGGGCTTTTAACGGACCTTGATAATCAATTGAAACTTTGAGATATTTTTTTTTTGCTTTTGGAATAGTTTGATAAACGTTTTCATTAATATAAGATTTAACTGTTTTTTGTGTACCTTGCCAAACATCAAGCTCATCAAATATTTCGTCTTTTTTAGCAATTTTAATCGTGTCAAAATTAGTTAGTCCATATGTTAACAATTTAAGTGACTCTTTTGATCTTGAGTTTTTTGATTCAAAACCACTGCCAACAGCAATTATTCTTCTTTCATTTCTTTTAATTGTTGAGGCAAGTGAATATTTTTCATATGCAAGATATCCTGTCTTTATTCCGTCAACACCAATATTTTTATAGAGCAAAGGATTACGATTACCTTGTTTAATTGGATCTCCACCAGTTCTTTCCCATGTAAATTCAGTTTCTTTATAATAATCATAGTAGTTTGGATAATTTTTTATTAAATAATTGGACATAATTAATATATCTCTAACTGTTGATAAATTGTCCGGAGCATTTATTCCTGATGAGTTTGAAAAATTAGTATTTTCCATACCGATTTCTCTTGCCTTTTCAGTCATCATAATTGCAAATTCTTCCTCTGTCCCAGCAATACCCTCTGCTAGCGCTATACAAGCATCATTTCCAGATGAAACAATTATACCTCTTAATAAATTTTCAACAGTTATTTCATCTCCAACCATAATAAACATTGAAGAATAACCTGCTTGAGACAATCTCCATGCATTTTCGGAGACTAAAAATTTATCGTCTAAAGACAATTCACCACTTTTAAGTAAATCAAAAGCTATAATTGAGGTCATAATTTTTGTCATCGAAGCGGGAAATATTTGTCTATCAGCATCTTTTTCAAACAATATCTTGCCTGACAAATAATCTTGGACAATAGCAGTTCTTGCATTTACATCAAAGTTTGCAAAAACAGGCTTTACCAGGAAGCCAAAAATTATTAAAATTAACGATAAATATTTAATTCTCATAATTTAATTATTTCAATACTATCAAAATCAAGATTTTCAATATTATGAAATCCTTTCTTTAATTTTTCAAAATCTTTATAAGGTCCTTTATAAACTCTAAAATTATTTTGTGACAACTTTTTGATTAAAATATTTTCAATTTTATACTCTTCAAATAACCTATTTTTTAACATAATAGCAGAGTCTTCAAAATAAAAATCTGCAAATTTAATTATGTAATTGAAATTTGTTACAAAATTTTCAATTTTAGATTCTTTTTTTTCAGTTTCCAAACTTATACTCTGAACCATTATATCGTCGACTGGAGCTTTATTGGCTACTTCTTTTTCTTCATCAAATGTTTTTACATCATTTGCAACATATAATTTATTAGAATTGATAGTTTCAATGTGCACATAAGGTTCGCTCGAATTTATTGATAATTCACTTGCAATTCTATTTGTAATTACTGAATTATAATAAATAGGTAAAATAGTTTTGTTTTTGACAACAGTTAATAAAGACTTTCCATTAATTATATTTGTTATTCTAACCGGGGTTCCATTAGGTAAATTAGGACTTAATATATTAATTGATGTATCATCTAATTTATAGGCTAATGAATTACTTGAATCTTCACTGTATATTAAAGCAAAACCTTTGTTAGAATAAACAATATTAACTAATTCTTCTTTTTCAATTTTTTTTATTTCTTTAATTTCTTTTTTTTGAACTATAGATTTTGTCTCTTCAGGCTTGTTCTTAATATTAATATTTGAAGAATGATGTTCACAAGCAAATAAAGATATAAATATAAGATATAAAATATATTTAAATTGCATTTTTAAACTTACTTTTCAATGTACAAACAGCTAGTGCAAATCTTAAGGATCTATTCCATTTTAAAATTAATTCGTAATTATCAAAAACTACATAAGCTGGGGTTAATTTTTTTGCATCTGGAATAATATCATAATCAGGAGTTACTAGTGCCGCATTTAAATTATCAAGATCATTAAGTATTTCGTTATTTTTAATATACTTTTTTAAATAGGATATTTTATTTTTATGTTTAATTTTTTTTGCAGATGTATTTAAATATTTATGCGGCGTTTCATTTATAAGCTCAACTTTGTAAAAACATGGTAAATTATTATTCCACCCTATTTTATTTAAGTAATTAGCAGCAGATGCAAATGAATCTTCAATATTTTTTAAGTTTATAGTTTTATCTTTATTATAATCAATGGCATAATTTTTAATTGTGGAAGGCATAAATTGGAAATTGCCAAATGCTCCTGCCCACGATCCTAAATAATTATTTGGATTTATAATTTCATTATCAAACAGTATTAAAAGAGTTATGAGCTCTGAGGTAAAAAATTCGCTTCTTCTTTGATCATAACTTAAAGTTGCCAGAGATGAAACAATATCCATTTTTCCTAAATAGTTGCCAAAATTTGTCTCAATACCCATAAGAGACAAAAGCAGGTTCTTATCAACAGAAAATTCTTTAGTAATTTTATCAATTATTTTTTTATTTTTGTTGTAGATTTTTATTCCTGTGTTTACTCTTTTAATGTTAGCTCTTTTGGACACATATGTTTTAGTATCCTCATAAAATTCTGGCTGGTATCTGTCAAATTTTATAACATCTTTTAAAAAAATAGATTTGCCAACAGTATTTTCAATTGTGTTTAAACTTACACCTCTATCTAAAGCAATTGATTGAAATTTTTTCTTCCACGCTTCAAATTCAGCATCTGTAGCATAAGCTTTAAAATTTATAATAATACAAAGAAAAAAAATATAAATTTTAATTTTTTTCATAAATATCTTTCAAATATATAAATACAGCAATCCATATTAAAATAAAACTAACTAACTGGTTTATATTAAATTGCTCATTATAAATGAAAAAACCAAGTAAAAATTGCAAAGTAGGAGTAATATAAAAAATCATTCCTGCTGGTCCTAGTCCTGCTAATTCTACTCCCCTCACATATAAAAAAAGGGGAATCACAGTCATTGGTCCTGCTAACATTAATAATGGCATTAAAGATGGATTTGATAAACTGAAATCGTTAAAATTGTTTATACTTATAAAATAAAATGCAACTAATGCAAAAGGGAGTATATACAAACTTTCAATGAAAAGACCTATATCGGTTTCAACATTAATTTTTTTTCTTAATAGATTATAAAAGCTCCAACTCAAAGCTACAATTAAACCTACCCATGGAATTGAACTAAAATCCAATAATAATAAATAGCTAACTGAAATAATTACTAAAAAAATTGAAATTTTCCCTTTTTTTGTGATCGACTCTTTAAAAAAAAAATAACCTAAGAAGACACTTATGATTGGCATTATAAAATATCCAAAACTAGCATCAATTATTTTATCTACGCTAACTGCATAAATCCATACACCCCAATTAATAAAAATTAAAAAACCAGAAATAAAGAGGATAAATAATATATTTTTATCCTTAAGAGTTTTTTTAAAAATATTCCATTTAGAAAATAAAAAAGTAGTAATTATTAATACAAAAGCTGTCCAAACACTTCTATGAATTAATACTTCTAAGTGTCCTGCAAAAGAAATATATTTGAAGTAAATAACACCAAAAAAACCCCACCAAAATGAACCAAAGGATGTCAACAAAACTCCTTTATTAAAATTTTTTTTGTTCATTTTTTATTATTAGAATAATTAAAGTAACTACTTAAGTCATTTTATTCTTGAAATATATATTAATAATAATAAAACCTTGCACAAGGAGAGATGGCTGAGCGGTTGAAAGCATCGGTCTTGAAAACCGACAAAGGGGCAACTCTTTCCTGGGTTCGAATCCCAGTCTCTCCGCCATTCATTTAAAATCAATTAACAATCTTGATAATTTATCATTCTCAAAACTCATTTCATTTTTTGAAATTTTAGAAATATCTTCGTCACTCATGTTGACCAATGTATCTAAATCTTTTAGATCATCTATTGATAATGAATCAATAATGGATTTAACAAAACCACTGACAAATATGTCCATTTCTTTTGTACCACGATATTGAGATCTATAAATAATTTTATTAATTAAATTTTGTTTATTTGAATTCATTACTTATAACCATATATATATATTTAATGAGTAATTTTGAATATTTATTGTCACCTATAGATAATATTAAAGGTGTGGGCAAGAAAACATTAAGTTCATTCAACAAAAAAAAAATTTATACAATTTTTGACCTTCTCTGGCATTTACCTATATCAAAAATAGAAACAGCCGAAGATACAGAGATTCAAGATTTACAATTGGGAAAAAATTATAATATTAAAGTTACACCGATTAAATATAATTTTCCAAGAATTAGAAATTTACCTAATAAAGTAATATGTGAAAAAAATGGTGTAAAATTGGATTGTATTTTTTTTAATAGTTATGAGGGATATATCAAAAAATTATTACCCTTAAATGAAGAAATAATAATACATGGAAAGGCAAATAGCTTTAGAAATAAATTTCAATTTGTTAATCCAACAACAAAAAATTCAAGTAATTTAAATATTATAAATAATGAGAGTAAATATAGTCTTTCTGATGGTTTAACATTAAATAAGTATAATCAAGTAATAAATAATGTTTTACAAAACCTGCCTGAATTAGAGGAGTGGTTGCCACAATCAATATTAAGTTTATTTAATCATGTTAAGTGGAAGGAATGTGTTATTAAAATTCATAAAGAAGAAATAACAAAAATTCGAAGTACAAAATATTTTAAAAGACTAGTTTTTGATGAAATTTTTGCAAATTTTTTACTCTCTTCAAATATAAGAAGTAAAATTAAAAAAATAAAAAAAAAGAATAAAATTCTTAATTATCAGCATCAAAGTAAAATAATTGATAGTTTGAAATTTAAACTTACAATTGATCAAATATCTTCATTAAAAAGCATAAATAAAGATATGGGGTCAAAACAAAAAATGTTTAGATTGCTACAAGGAGATGTTGGATCAGGAAAAACAATAGTCTCAGTAATTGCTGCATTAAATGTTATAAAAGCAGGTTATCAAGTTGCAATAATGGCTCCGACTGAAATATTAGCTATTCAGCATTATAAATTTATATTAGAAAATTTTAATAAATATTGTAATCCCGAAATATTAACTGGGAAAACAGAATACAAAAAAAGAAAAAAAATTTTAAACGATCTCTTAAATAATAAAATTGATATTTTAATAGGTACTCATTCTCTTTATCAAGAAAAAATTAATTATTTTAATTTGGGATTAATAATAATTGATGAGCAACATAAATTTGGTGTGAATCAAAGAAAAAAACTATCAGATAAAGGTGGCAAAGATTGTGATGTACTTGTGATGTCAGCAACCCCTATTCCAAGAACAATGATGATGACAATTTATGGAGATATGGACATTTCTTTAATTAAATCAAAACCCAAAAATAGATTACCGATAAAAACATATAGTAAAAATGAGACAAGAATTGATGAAGTTATTAATTTTATTAAACGTGAAATTGGAAAAAAAAATCAAGTTTTTTGGGTTTGTCCTCTTATAAAAGAGTCCAAAAAAATGGACCATCAGTCAGCTACAGAAAAATATAAATATTTAAATAAAATTTTTAAAGATAAAGTGGATATTGTTCATGGATTAATGAGTAAGGAAGAAAAAGATAAAGTATTAAATAAATTTAATGATAGAAAGATAGATATATTAGTTTCAACGACTGTAATAGAAGTTGGAATTGATTTTCCAAATGCAAACGTAATCGTGATAGAAAATTCGAATAAATATGGATTATCTCAGCTTCACCAACTGAGGGGACGCGTTGGTAGAGGTAATAAAGCGTCATCGTGTATACTAATGTTTAAAACAGGGCTAAGTGTGAACGCCCGTAAGAGAATAACTATTCTCAAAAATACTAATGATGGTTTTAAAATTGCTGAGGAAGATTTAAAAATAAGAGGATACGGTGATATTTTAGGATTTAAGCAAAGTGGCTTAAAAAAGTTTAACCTTGCAGACCCTATTCAACATGAAGATCTTTTTAACATTGCAGAAAAAGAAGTGAAAAAAATTGAAAAAAATAACTTTGAGACTAATAGTTTTAACAAGCTTATAAAACTTTATGATAAAGTTGCTGTAATTAATGAGACTATTTAGATTTAGTCTCAGAAGTACCAGCTGAAACTATAAATTTAGAAGCTTCCTCAAATGTCATATCAAGATACACAACCTCACTTTTAGGAAACATTAGCAAGAAACCACTGGTCGGATTTGGTGTAGTAGGAACAAAAACATTGACTAATTCTGTATTAGTTTTTTTTGAAATCTCACCCTTATTCTCTTTTGTTGCAAAACCAACTGCCCATGAGCCCTTTCTTGGGTACTGAATTAGAACTACACTTTTTTTTGAACCTTTTTTTGGTGCAAATGTTTCTGTCATTTGTCCAATAGCAGAATATATGGTCCTTAAAATTGGAATTTTTTTTAATAAATCATTAAATATCTGTAAAAATTTTTTTCCAATAAATGAAAGTGATAATCCACCTACAAGAGTAATAAAGATTACCGAAAGTAATATTTCTAAACCCGGTATCGCAAATGGTAGGTAGCTATTTGGATTTATTCCTTGTGGAATTAATTTCGATGAAATTGATATAAAAAAAGTTGTAAGATATAATGTGATACCAATAGGGACTAAAACAACAATTCCTGTTATAAAGTAGTTTCTTAGTCTTGATATAAATGAAATTCTTTTTCTTCTAATTTTTGACATAACTTCAATTGATTATAAATTACATGTAATATAAATATTAAGAAAAGTGAATAGAAGAAATTTTATATATTTGATGGGTTGTGGCTGCCTTTCTGCTGGTTTACATGCCTGCACTACGACTCCAATCACAGATAGAAGACAATTAAAATTAATCCCAGAATCAAAGTTAAATGCACAAGCTGCTGAATTGTATGAAAAAGTAAAACAAAAAGCTAAATTAAGTGACGATAAAGAAAGTTTAGATAAAATTATTGCAATTGGGTCAAAAATAGAAACGTCGATATCTGAATATTTTTATAAAAATAATATGGATGATCCCACAATAAACTTTAATTGGGAATATATTTTAATAGATAATAAAAAAGTTAAAAATGCATGGTGTATGCCTGGAGGAAAAATTGCTGTTTATACTGGTATGTTAGATATTACAAAAAATGATGACGGTTTAGCTGCTGTAATGGGTCATGAAATTGCTCATGCAGTTGCAAAACATTCAGTTGAAAGAGCTAGTAGAACTGTGCTTTTAAACACTACTACAGGAATAATAGATATTGCAACTGGTGGAAAATTATCTCAGATCAATAGAACAACTGGTATGAATACAGTTGGATTGTTATCTCAAATTGGAATAATGAACCCTTTTACAAGAAAACAAGAAAGTGAAGCTGATTACTTAGGATTAATTTTTTCTTCTTTATCTGGTTACGATATTAGAGAAACTACCAAAATATGGGAAAGAATGAAGAAAGCAAATAAAGGTAAAGAACCACTTGAATTTATGAGCACACATCCTTCAAATGATAGAAGAATTGACCAGATCAGTAATTGGATTAACGAGATTATTCTAAAGTACCCACCAATAGGCTGAAGAGTTGGTGAGCCCTGATGGACTCGAACCATCGACCCATTCCTTAAAAGGGAATTGCTCTACCAACTGAGCTAAGGGCCCAACACGAAAATTCTTATATTGATTTTTTTATATTTGGCAATGGTAAAAATTTACAAAATATTAATATACTTGTCATGAAATTCATCAAAAGTTCCCATTTTAATATTTTTTCGAATTTCATACATAAGTTCTTGATAAAAGTTTAAGTTATTTAACGTTAAAATCATTGAGGCCAACATCTCATTAGTATTATGAAGGTGATTCAAATAATTTTTAGAGTATTTATTAAGGTCAAATTTAGTTACACTACTATCTAGGGGTGTATTATCTAATTTATTTTCAGAATTTCTTATTTGAATTCTGCCATTCCAAGTAAAAGCTAGTCCAGTTCTTCCAGATCTTGTAGGTAAGACACAATCGAACATATCTATACCTCTTTTAACTGCCCCTAATATATCAGATGGAGTTCCTACACCCATTAAATATCTCGGTTTATCCACTGGTAAATAGTCTTTAATACCATCTAAAACATCAAACATTTCCTTTTGAGTTTCTCCAACGGCTAAACCTCCAATTGCGTATCCATCAAATTTTATGTTAATTAATTTTCTTAAAGATTCAATTCTAAGATCATTAAATAAACCACCTTGAACAATACCAAACAAAGCTTTATGAGGGTTATTTCCAAATTCATTCTTAGATCTTATTGCCCACTCTGTAGATAAATTCATTGATTTTTCAATTTTATTATAATCATTAGTATTTTTTGGACACTCATCCATCACCATAACAATATCTGAGTTGAGTTTTTTTTGAATTTTAATACTTTCTTCTGGACTTAAAATAAAAGTTTTTCCATCAATGTGTGATTGGAAAATTGCACCTTTATCTCTATCAATTTTATTAAATTTAGATAGAGACATCACCTGATAGCCGCCAGAGTCAGTCAATATAGGAAGTTTGCAATTCATAAATTTATGCAATCCACCAACAGCTTCAATCCTTTCTGTGCCAGGTCTTATCATTAAGTGATAAGTATTAGAGAGAATTATCTCACTTCCTGTTTCAATAATGTCATCAATAAAAACTCCTTTAACCGTTGCTTGAGTGCCTACAGGCATAAATGCAGGAGTATTAATATCCCCACGATGAGTTTCAATTAATCCAACACGATAATTTTTACTTTGATGTTTTACGCTAAAAGAAAAATTCTTTTTTATGTCTTCCATCCATTAAATTCTACTCAGATTTAAAGCTAATTATTTTGTCTGGATTAGAAACAGATCCATTGGGTCCATCTCCTTTTGTTATCATATCAACAAATTCCATACCCTCGATTACTTTTCCAAATACTGTATATTGTCTATCGAGATGAGGTGTAGGACCAAAACAAATAAAGAACTGACTGTTTGCACTATTTGGATCTGAAGATCTTGCCATTGACAATGTTCCCCTCTCGTGTGGAAGATCGTTAAATTCCTCTTTAAGATCTGGCATGTCTGAACCACCCATGCCTGCTCTACTTAAGTTAAAACTATCTGAGGATGAGTTTCCAAATTGAACATCTCCTGTTTGAGCCATGAAGCCATCGATTACTCTATGAAAAACAACTCCATCATATTTTCCACTGTTAGCAAGTGTGGTTATTCTTTTAACATGGTTTGGTGCTACATTTGGAAATAATTCAATTTTTACATCTCCATCTTTTAATTTAAGTATCATTGTATTCTCCTTTGCATTTAAAACTGTTGTTAATAATATTGATATAAATAGAATAATAATTTTTTTAAGCATAAACTTCTTTCAGTGACTTGATAGTGCTTTTAGTTGTAAATTTTTTTAAATCACCTTTGTGTAAAGCAATTTCTTTAACAAATCTCGATGAAATAATCTGATTTTCAACATCAGACATAAGAAACACTGTTTCTACTTTATTATTTAATTTTCTATTCATTCCAGCTAGTTGAAACTCATATTCAAAATCAGAAACAGCCCTCAAACCTCTAATAATTAAGTTTGACTTATATTTTTTACATAGTTTTGTTGTTAGTGAATTAAATTTAATCACCTTGATTTTATTTTTTGGAAGTTTTAGGTCTACATATAAAGCTTTTGAAACAATTTTTAATCTTTCATCTATTGGAAATAAAAAATTTTTCTCATTACCGTCAGATATACCAACAATGATTTTATCTACGATTTTTAGAGCTTTTTTTATAACATCTATATGACCGTTTGTTATCGGATCAAATGTTCCAGGATATATAGCTATATTTTTCATTAAACTAAATTATCATCTAATTTAATTGAGGAAACCACCTTTTCGTCACCAGTTAATTTAATAATTCTTACTCCTTGTGTGTTTCTTCCAGCAATTCTTATTTCCTTCACAGCAGTTCTTATCACTCTGCCTTTATTGGTAGAAATTAATATTTGATCACCTTCAAAAACAGGGAAAGATGATGAGACATTACCGTTTCTTGGAGAATTAACTATACCAATTATTCCCTTTCCTCCTCGATTTGTGACTCTAAAATCATAATGAGATGTTCTTTTACCATAACCATTTTCTGTAATTGATAAGATAAATTTTTCTTTAGCTATCACTTCAGATTTTTCGTCTTTAGTTTTACTTTTACTTTTTTTAATTTCATCTTTATCAATTATAGATAACGAGACAATTGTATCTTTTTCTGAAAGATTAATACCTCTAATACCTTTAGAAGATCTGCCCTTAAAGACTCTAAGTTTTTTAGACTCAAATCTAATACATTTACCAAATTTTGTATTTAGCATGATATCTTGATCATCCGTACATATTTTTACCCCAATAATCTTATCATCAGAGTCTAATTTCATTGCAATTTTTCCAGAAGCATTAATAGACGAAAAATCCTCTAAATTATTCTTTCTTATTTTCCCTTTGCTAGTTGCAAATATGATATGCATATTTTTTTTATTAACATCTTCATCTGGAAAAGGCATAATCGAACTAATTGATTGATGGTTTTTTAGGGGTAAAATATTGAAGAGAGATTTACCTTTAGATGAAGCAGAGCCCTCAGGTATTTTCCAGGCTTTAACTTTATAAGCTAAACCTTCTGTAGAAAAAAATAATAAAGATGTATGTGTATCCACAGATAATGTTTGAACAACTGAGTCTTCTTCTCTAGTTTTTATTCCTGTTTTTCCTTTTCCACCTCTTTTTTGCTGCTTAACTCCACTTAGGGCACCTCTTTTTATATATCCTTGAAGTGTTATTGTAATTATGACTGACTCTTTTTGTATTGTCTCTTCTATGTCATAATTTAATACAGCATCTATAATTTTTGTTCTTCTAGGAACCGAAAATTTATCTTTAATTGTCTGAAGATCATTGCTTATTACTCTTAACAACTCATTTTTAGAATTTATAATTTTCTTATATTCAGAAATCTCAACAGCTAATTTTTTAATTTCTATCTCAATTTCATTAATACCTATAGCCGTTAATTTTTGAAGTCTAAGTTCTAATATGGAAGTTACTTGATCATTAGATAATACATACTTTCCTTTGTAATTTTTGTTATCTACTAATTTAATAAGTTTTGATGCATGGATTATTTTCCAAGTTGTTTTTAAAAGTGAATTTTTTGCCTCTTCAGGATTTTTAGAAGATCTAATTATTTTAATAACTTTATCAATGTTTTCAACGCTAACAGATAGTCCTAATAGAATATGAACTCTCTCCTCTGCCTTTTTAAGATCAAATTTAGTTCTTTTTATAACTACATCTTCTCTAAACTTTAAAAAGTTTTCTAAAAAATCTTTTAAATTACAAGTCTTTGGTTTCTGATCAACGATTGCTAAAGAATTAAAACCGAAAGATGACTCTACTGATGTATACTTGTATAATTGTCTTTTAACAGTTTCAGGTTCAACATTTCTTCTAAGATCAATGGACACTCTAATACCTTCGCTGTTTGATTCATCTCTTATATCACTTATACCTTCAATTTTTTTATCTCTTACCAGTTCTGCAATTCTTTCATTTAGGTTAGATTTGTTAATTTGGTAAGGTATAGATGAAACTACAAGTCTATCTTTACCATTTTTCAGATTTTCGACCGAAATTTCTCCACGAATTTTAAAAGATCCTCTTCCAGTTTTGTATCCTTGCTTAATTATATCCTTACCAATTATTAATCCTCCAGTTGGGAAATCTGGACCTGGTATATGTTTCATTAATTCATTTATTTTAATATCTTTATTTTTTATCAAGGCTAAAGTTCCATCTATAACCTCACCTAAATTATGAGGAGGTATACTTGTCGCCATTCCAACTGCAATACCACCAGCACCATTAACTAAAAGATTTGGATATTGTGCAGGTAATACAACAGGTTCTTGCTCTGTTTCATCATAATTGCTTTTAAAGGATACGGTATTTTTTTCTATATCATCAATTAGAAACTGTGAAACTTTTGCAAGTTTGGTTTCTGTATATCTCATTGCTGCAGGAGGATCTCCGTCTATAGATCCAAAATTTCCTTGCCCATCTACTAAAGGCAAGCTCATTGAAAACTCTTGAACCATTCGGACAAGAGCATCATAAACAGCTTGATCACCATGAGGATGGTATTTACCAATTACATCTCCAACAATTCTTGCAGACTTTCTAAATTGTTTTGACCAATCAAAACCACCTTTGTGCATTGCATAAATAATTCTTCTGTGAACAGGTTTTAATCCATCTCTTATATCAGGTAGTGCCCTACTTACTATAACACTCATAGCGTAAGATAAATATGATGAACTCATCTCATCATACATTGAGATTGGTTTTATATTATTATTTATCTTTGGAATTTCGTTTTTTTCCATATTAATTAAAATGGAATATCGTCGTCTAAGCCACTTTGATCTGGTGCAGGACTATCATCAAAATTTTGTTTATTATCTTGTGATGCTATATTATTTTGATTACCTCCTCCTAGCATTGTTAATGATGAATTATAACCTTGGATTAAAATTTCAGTAGAGTATTTATCTTGACCACTTTGCTCATCTTTCCATTTTCTTGTTGAAAGTTGCCCTTCAACGTACACTTGTGCACCTTTTTTTAAATACTGCTGAACAACATTTACCAAACCTTCATTAAAAACAACTATTCTGTGCCATTCAGTTTTTTCTTTTTTTTCTCCAGTGTTTTTGTCTTTCCAGGATTGACTTGTAGCAAGACTTAGTCTCGCAACACTTTTTCCGTTCACCATTTGCTTGACTTCAGGGTCTGCGCCCAAACGACCAATTAATAATACTTTATTTAAACTTCCAGCCATAATATTTTAATATTTAAGAATGTTTATTATACCACTTATTAATCTGAATATTAATTTTATTATTCTAAAGCAACATAAATTATGCTCAAAAAGATAGTTATTAAGGGTGCAAAAGAGCACAATTTAAAGAATATAACGCTTGAGATTCCAAAAGAAAAATTTGTCGTGATTACAGGTTTATCAGGATCTGGAAAATCATCATTAGCTTTCGATACTGTATATGCTGAGGGACAAAGACGCTATGTAGAAAGCTTATCGGCGTATGCGAGACAGTTTCTTGACAAAATGAAAAAACCAAATGTAGATTTAATAGAAGGTTTAAGCCCAGCAATTTCTATTGAGCAAAAAAATACATCTAAAAATCCAAGATCTACAGTCGCAACAGTTACTGAAATTTATGATTATATGAGAGTTCTTTATGCGAGAGCTGGTATACCCTACTCACCATTTACAGGTTTACCAATTGCTTCTCAAACAATTAGTCAAATAGTAGATAAAATCAAAACTCTTCCAAAAAAATCTACTATTTACTTATTTGCACCTGTTGTTAGAGGAAGAAAAGGAGAATATCGAAAAGATATACTTGGTTATAAAAAAAGAGGATTTAGAAAAATTAAAGTAGATAACAAATTATATGATATTGATGAGGTTCCAGAATTAAATAAAAAACTTAAACATGATATCTCTGTCTTAGTCGATAGAATAGTTCTTAATGCATCATTAGGTAATAGATTAGCAGAGAGTGTAGAAACAGCTGTAAATTTAGCTAATGGTCTTATGTTTGTAGAGTATGAAGATGAAACCCTTCCAAAAAAATTTAGAAAAATAGAAAATTTAATTTTTTCTACAAAATTTGCATGTCCAGAGAGTGGTTTTACTATCGAAGAAATAGAACCTAGATTATTTTCTTTCAACAGTCCTTATGGTGCATGCGAAGAATGCGAAGGTATAGGAGTAAAATTAAATGTAGATCCTAAATTAGTAGTGCCAGATGAAAAAAAAACTATAGCAGATGGCGCAATTGAACCTTGGTCAAAATCGTCTTCTTTATACTACGCTCAAACTTTAGCATCTATAGCAAAACATTATGGATTTTCGTTAAATGATAGATGGTCAAAATTACCAAAAAAAATTAAAGATGTAATTCTTTTTGGATCAGACGATGAGGAAATAAAATTTTCTTATGATGATGGATATGAAAAGTATTCACATAAAAAAACATTTGAGGGTGTAGTAAATAATCTTGAAAGAAGGTTTTTAGAAACTGATAGTGATTGGAAAAGAGAAGAAATTTCACAATATCAATCTGATACAAAATGTGAAAGGTGTAATGGACACAGATTAAAAGATGAAGCTTTATGTGTAAAAATTAATGAACTTAATATTAGTGAAGTTACAGAAAAATCAATTTACGATGCAAAAGAGTGGTTTAAATCACTAGAAACCAAACTAGATAAAAGGCAATTAAAAATAGCACAACACATACTTAAAGAAATTAACGAAAGATTAAACTTTTTGTTAAATGTTGGGCTTGATTACCTAACATTATCAAGAGAATCTGGAACATTGTCAGGAGGTGAAGCTCAAAGAATTAGATTAGCATCTCAAATAGGATCTGGATTAACTGGTGTGTTATATGTTCTTGATGAGCCGTCCATAGGTTTGCACCAAAAAGATAATGTAAAGTTAATTAATGCATTAAAAAGATTAAGAGATCTGGGGAATACAGTAATTGTGGTTGAACATGATACAGAGACGATGGAAAATGCTGACCATATAATTGACCTTGGTCCTGAAGCTGGAAATAAAGGTGGGGAAGTAATTGCACAAGGTTCATACAAAGATATTCTTAATAATGATAAAAGTATTACTGGAAGATACTTATCAAATAAGAGCTACATACCCATCCCACGAAATAGAAGATTAGCGAAGAATGGTAGATTTTTAGAAATTAATGGTGCAACTGGTAATAATTTAAATAACGTAAATCTTAAAATCCCATTAGGAAGTTTCACATGTGTTACTGGAGTATCTGGTAGTGGTAAATCAACATTGATACTTCAAACGCTTTACAATGCTTTAAATCTTACTTTGAATAATAATAAATCAAGAAAAATACCAAAACCATTTAGAGGTTTTAAAGGAATTGAATTAGTAGACAAAATTATTGACATTGATCAATCACCAATTGGAAGAACACCAAGATCAAATCCAGCCACTTATACTGGTGCTTTTGGACCGATTAGGGATTGGTTTACTAATTTACCAGAAGCAAAAAGTAGAGGTTATAAACCTGGAAGATTTTCTTTTAACGTTAAAGGTGGACGTTGTGAAGCTTGTGAAGGTGATGGAGTAATAACATACGAAATGCATTTTTTACCTGATGTATACATAACTTGTGATGAATGCAAAGGAACAAGGTACAATAGAGAAACATTAGAAATTAAATTTAAAGATAAAAGTATTGCAGACGTTTTAAATATGACTGTGGATGAAGGTTGTGAATACTTTGAGAATATCTCAAATATAAAGACTAAATTGTTAACACTCAAAAAAGTTGGATTGGGTTATATAAAAATAGGTCAGCAAGCAACTACCCTCTCTGGTGGTGAGGCACAAAGAATAAAGCTAGCAAAAGAATTATCTAAAAGATCAACAGGAAGAACTATTTATATTTTGGATGAACCGACTACAGGATTGCATCAACATGATATTAAAAAATTATTAGAAATACTTCATACTTTTGTAGCAACAGGAAATACAGTTGTTGTAATTGAGCACAATTTAGACGTAATAAAAACAGCTGATTATATTGTTGATATGGGACCTGATGGTGGAGTGAAAGGTGGAAATATTATAGCAGAGGGTAAACCTGAGGAAATTATTAATGTTAAAGACAGTTATACAGGTAAATTTTTAAAACCTTTACTAGATAACAAATTTAAAAAAACTGCTTAAAAAATATTTAAAAATGATATAAAATAAAAAAAATATGACATCGATTCTTCAATCTTTATCAAAAACTATTCACGTTTCTTTGGCACTATCAATCTTACTATTCCTTGGTTTGTATTTTGGAAACGGTGGTTTTGATATCGATTTAGTTTTTTGGAGTTGGTTATTTAGATACATACATGTAATTGTAGCCATCATGTGGATAGGATTACTTTGGTATTTTAATTTTGTACAAATACCTAATATGGCTAAAATTCCAGATGAGCAAAAACCAGCTATTGGAAAAGTGATTGCACCAGCAGCACTATTTTGGTTTAGATGGGCAGCTTTATTCACAGTAATTTCTGGACTTATATTAGCATATTTAAATGGTTATGTTCATCAAGCTATGGCCCTTGGAATTGGATCGGGTGGTGGTAAAGCTACGGCTATTGGAATTGGTATGTGGCTTGGAATAATCATGGCTTTTAATGTTTGGTTTGTTATTTGGCCTAATCAGAAAAAAGCTTTGGGTATTGTAACGGTTGAACCAGATGTTAAGGCAAAATCAGCAAAAACTGCAATGTTATTTTCTAGAACAAATACTTTGCTATCGTTGCCGATGTTGTTATCGATGGTTGTAGCTCAAAACTTGTATTAATTTTTTTCTTCTTTAACAATTGTTCTTTGACTAACATTTAACGCTACTAAAATAGGATTGGCAATATAAATAGATGAGTATGTTCCAAATATTACTCCTAAAATCATTGCTAAAGAAAAACCCTTAAGAATTTCCCCGCCAAACAAATATATTGATAATAAGGCTAGAAGTGTAGTTACCGAGGTTATTATTGTTCTAGATAATGTTTCGTTTATGGAGATATTTGTTAACTCATAAATCTTTACATCCGAATATTTTCTTAAATTTTCTCTAACTCTATCAAATATAACAACAGTATCATTCATTGAATATCCAACTATAGTTAATACAGCAGCCACTATTGATAAATTAATTTCTAAAGAGAAAATAGAGAATATTCCTAATGTTATGATTACATCATGAAATATTGCTAATATTGCTCCTAAGCTGAATTGCCACTCAAATCGAATCCAAATATACAACAACATCGCAGCCAAGGACAAGCTTATTGCAATAATTCCAGATTTTAAAAGTTCTGAGCTTACTTTAGGTCCAACGTTTTCTACTCTTCTAAAATCGACATCTCCTATAGAGCTGGATAATTTATTTTCAATATTTTTAATAAAATCTGGATCGTTTGAATTTTGTTTTTCAAATTTAACTATAAAATCTGTCTCATTACCAAATTTTTTAACTGATACGTCTCCCAAATTCATTTGATTAAAACTATCTCTGATCATGGTTATATTATTAGTTTTATCATTTGTTCTTAATTCAATTAATGTTCCTCCTTTAAAGTCAACACCATAATTCAAACCTTTAATAATAAGAAATATTAAGGAAGTAATTATTAAAACAAGGGATAAAATATTAAATTTTCTATAAAATTTATTAAAGGAAATATTATTCATTTATAATAACTGCTCCTTTTCTTTATTTTTAACCACATATAAAGACGTCAGTAATCTTGCTATAAAATATACAGAGAATAACGTTGTCAATATTCCAACTCCTAATGTTACTGAGAAACCTTTTACAGGACCTGAGCCCATAAAAAACAATATAAAGGCAGCAATTAACGTTGTGATGTTGGCGTCTAGGATTGTTGTTCTTGACTTTGTATAACCAGCATCAAATGCGATAATAGGATTTTTTTCACTTTTAGTTTCCTCTTTTATACGCTCGAAAATTAAAACATTTGCATCTACAGCCATACCTACAGTTAAAATTATTCCCGCAATACCAGGCAAAGTCAAAGTTGCTTCGAATAATGTAAGAATTCCAATTAATAAAAATAGGTTTGTAATTAAGGCTAAATTGGCAATTAATCCGAATGCTTTGTATTTGTAAATCATAAATATAATAACTAACAAGAAACCAATAATCAAAGATAGTAATCCTGCATCAATTGAGTCTTGACCTAAGTCAGGACCAACAGTTCTTTCTTCAATAATATTTAAAGGTGCTGGCAAAGCACCCGATCTAAGCAATAAAGCAAGATCAGTAGCTGATTGAAATGTAAAGTTTCCAGAAATTTGACCAGATCCTCCAACTATAGGTTCTCTTACTGTTGGTGCACTGATTATTTTGCCGTCTAAAATAATTGCTAATTGTTTGCCCACACCTGTGCTGGTAGCTTTTCCAAATTTTTTCGCACCTACTCTATCTAAACTAAATGAAACTACTGTTTCATTAGTTTGTGAATTCATAGTAGGTTTTGCATCTACCAAGTTATCACCACTTAGAATTATTCTTTTACTTACTATTGCTTCTCTAGAACCATCCTCAAAAGATAATTTTTCTGTTCCAAAAGACTCTTCATTGTTTTGTGAGATAAATTGAAAAGTAAGATTAGCAGTCTTTCCCAATAATGATTTAATTCTATTAGGATCATCTAATCCTGGTAACTCGACAAGAATACGGTCATTACCTCTTTTAAGTATATTTGGTTCATTAGTTCCAACTTCATCAACTCTTCTTCTTACGATTTCAATTGCTTGATCAAGGGATGCATTTTTTAATAAAACTAATCCATATCTTGAATAATTAAGATTAAATAAATTATTATTTTCAATAACATCAAATTCGTGGGATTTGTAACTCTGATAGTATTGGTTAATATCACTTTCCTTATCATTTAGTAATTTTGATACTTGTTCAAGATCTTGTTCTTGAGCTTCAAAAGTAATGGTATCTCCATTTAAAGAAAAATTCTTCAAGATTATTTCTTTTTCCTTAAAATATCTTTTCAACTCAATAATTTTTGCCTGTAGTCTCTGAGTAATCACGGGTCGATTGTCAATTTCAAGCAACAAGTATGAGCCTCCTTGAAGGTCCAAACCTAAATTTATGTTTTTTGAAAAAAATCTGTCATCTAATTTTGTAAAATTTGAAAGAGCAAAATATGAAAAAATTATCGTAAAAATAATTACTGATATTATCCGTAATTTTGAAAAGTATAACACTTTTTTGTTATGTTATTTTTTTGGTTCGATGGAACTTACTAAACTTTGTATGCCAGTTGCTCTAACAACTTCAACATTTACATTATCAGAAATTTTTACTTCAACTTTTTCGTTATCAATAATTCTCTCAACTGTGCCAAGTATGCCGCCAGATGTGATAACCTTATCACCTCTTTTAAGAGCTTCTACCATCGCTTTATGATCTTTAACTTTTTTTTGTTGAGGTCTAATTAAGAAAAAATAGAAAATAACAAAAATTAAAATTAAGGGTATAAATTGTCCAATTCCAGCGTCCATAACGTATATAATTAATAAGGCTATTTATCTTATCTTAAATTCAAACTCAACTCTTAATTGACAGAAATTTTGTCTATATTTGGCATATATGGCTTTAGAACTTCAGGTATTAAAATTGAACCATCTTGAGTTTGATAATTTTCCATTATTGCTATCATTGTACGTCCAACTGCCAACCCACTGCCATTTAATGTTCCTAAAAACTCTTTTGAATTGTTTTTATCTTTGTATCTTGCTTTCATCCTTCTTGCTTGAAATGATCCGCAAGAGGAACAACTAGAAATTTCTCTATATCTATTTTCAGAAGGGAGCCAAACCTCAATGTCATACGTTTTTTCGGCGCTAAAACCCATATCACCAGCACATAAAATAATTTTCCTATATGGAAGTTTTAACTCATCTAAAATCATAGTAGCTGCATTAGACATACGCTCTAATTCATCAGCACATTTATCATTTTCAACTATGCTAACTAATTCAACTTTATAAAATTGATGTTGTCTAATCATGCCTTTTGTATCTTTACCGTAACTACCTGCCTCTTTTCTAAAACATGGAGTTGAAGCAACAACTCTAATTGGTAGATCATCCTTATGTATAATTTGGTTTTTTACTATATTCGTTAAAATAACTTCTGCAGTTGGTATCAAAAACTTTCTTCCTTCATCTGCATCTAATTTAATTTCAAATTGATCATTTTCAAATTTTGGTAATTGCCCAGTTCCATACATGGTCTCAGCGGTAGCTATTAATGGAGGTGATATTTCTGTGTAACCATTTTTTTGTGTATGAGTATCAATCATAAAATTTGATAGAGCTCTTTCTAGTTGAGCTAATTGTTTTTTTACAAATACAAACCTTGAGCCTGTGGTTTTTGTGGCTAAATCAAAATCAAGCATATTCAGATTTTCACCTAATTCGAAGTGGGTTTTTGGTTCAAAATCAAACTCTTTAATTTCACCTTTTTTTTCAATCTCTACATTAGCATTTTCATCCTGACCAATTGGAACATCGCTTAAAGGTAAGTTTGGTATTGATGACAATATGCTATCAATTTGGCTCTGCAGGTTTGATTGATTTTTGTTAATTTCCTCAATTTTAACAGAAAGTTCTTTTGATTTTTCAAATAATTTTTGGTCTTTAGATTTTGAAATAGTTTTTTTTTCCATTTCAAGTGTTTCTTTTACTTGGATAAGTTTTCTATTCTGTTCATCAAGACTTATAATATTATCAAGATCTGTATCGATGTTACGATTTTTAAGTTTTTCCTTAAAATTATTAAAGTCTTTTCTAATGTCTTTAATATTGTGCATTTTTTTCTTCTAATTTTTTTTCAATTATTCCTACTGATATTATTGATAATTCATATAAAATTAATAAGGGAATTCCCAAACCTATTTGGGTTATTGGATCAGGAGGTGTTAGTACTGCAGCTGCTGCAAATATAATAACAACCACATACTTTCTTCTCTCTTTAAGAAAAGTTGAGTTAACAACACCAATTCTGGCCAATAAACTTAATACTACTGGTAATTGAAAACTTAATCCAAATGCAAAAATAAGCTTCATAACTAATGATAAATATTCGTTAACTTTAGCCTCCAGTTGTATTGGTAAATTTGTAGCTGCACCTAAACTTTCAAAAGATAAAAAAAACTTTATAGCAAGTGGCATTATCAAATAATAAACAAGCATGCCACCAAGTAAAAATAAAATAGGAGTTACTACAAGATATGGCATTATGGCTTTCTTTTCATGGTTATAAAGACCAGGAGCAATAAATTTCCAAATTTGAATTAGTATAAATGGGCTCGTAACAAAAAATGCTGTAAAAAAAGAAACTTTTAAATATGTTAAAAATGTTTCTTGAAGAGCAGTAAATATTAATCTTCTGTTTGTATCGTCATCTTTTACTGCATTTGCATATGGTTCTACAAGAAAACCGTAGATGTATTCAGAAAAATAATAACAAATTACAAAGAGTACTGCTAAAAATATTAAAGAATTAATTAATCTTTTTCTTAACTCTGTTAAATGACTTATAAAACTTCCTTCTTTATCTTTACTCATCTTTATTCTTTTTTTGATTTTCAGATTTAGGTTTTTCTTCTATATCGGCACTTAAAGTTTCATTTGTTAAATCACTTACTTGTCCTTGGACATCTCTAACATATCTTTTTGCTGAACCTATCCATGAACCAATTTTTTTTAGCATAAAAGGGAAATCTTTTGGGCCTACAACAATTATTGCAATCGAAACAATTATTAAGATTTCTAACCAGCCAATTGATGGCATTTTTTACTCTTTGTTATTTGAGTCTTGATTGTCTGAAATATTTTTATTTTGGCTATCATCATTAACATCTGTAGCCATTCCCTTTTTAAAACTTTTGATACCCTTTGCTACATCACCCATCAAGCTGGATATTTTGCCTCTACCAAATAGTAGAACAACTAAGATCACTACAATCGCAATTTGCCAAAAACCTATACTCATAAATTGCTTATAACCTTATTATTGATTATTTAAAAGTGAATTTTTAAGTTTCGTCTCTTTTGAGTGTGCTGCTTAACATTTCATCAATATCAGAATATATATTTTCCTTTTTATCTACTTGTTTTTCTTTGAAAAATTTGCCTGTTCCAAAAATTGATGCATCAACACTTGAAGTATCAATTAAACCTGCTGAACCTAATTCATTGACAGTTGGTAGATCTGATAATTTTTGAAGATTAAAATGACTCAGAAATTCGTCTGTTGTCCCATATTGTATTGGCTTACCTGGAACATTTTTTCTACCTTCGTGTTTAACCCAATTTAGTTCCATTAAAATTTCTAAAGTATTTGTTCCAAATGCAACACCTCTAATTTCCTCAATTTCAGATCTTGTGACAGGTTGATGATAAACAATGATTGCAAGTGTTTCTATCGCAGCTCTAGATAATTTTTTTTCAACTGTCTTTTGTTCTGACATTAAAGATGATAAATTTACTGCTGTCCTAAAAGACCATTTATTTGAAATACAAATTAAATTAATACCTCTTTTGGAGTAAAAATCTTTTAGGTTTTCTAATGATTGTTGAATGTCAGTTGGTTTTGATAATTTAGACTCAATCGTTTCTACTGATAGAGGTTCTGCAGCAGCAAATATAATAGCCTCAATTTCTCTTTCAACTTCCGTAAGTTTAGTTGGAAATTTTACAATATTATCTTTTTTTTTTTTATTCATTAATTTTCCTTAATAAAAATATCATCAAATAATTCTTTTTGTTTTAAGGAAACATTGCCTTCTTTAACTAATTCTAATGATCCTGCAAATATACCAGCTTTACCTGTTTTTTTTAAATTAGGAGAATTTTTGAAACCTGATGGAACTAACTCAGTTATATTTTTCCATTCATTAAGATTTCCAAAAAACTCTTTAATTCTTTTAATAGCATCTTCAGTTGTGAAAACAGGTAGTTTGGGAATATTCATAGTATGAAAATCTTTTGTCATCACAATTCCTGAATATGCCTTCAATAACTCAAACAAAGTTAAAGAAACTTTTTTGTCATAAATAGACTTAACACCGCTTTTAGAGCCACGCATAAAAATATCTCTTCCCAATCTTTTTCTGTTTAACATTTGTGAAGACAATAGTCTTATCAACTCTAATTTTTTTAATTGCAATTTAAGTTTTTCAGCTACCTCAAGTGCTTTAAATTCATCTTCATCTGTCTCAGGAAGTAGTAATTTAGATTTTAAATAAGTAAGCCAAGTAGCCATCAATAAATATTCGGATGCAATTTCGAGATTTAGGTTTTCATTTTCAGTGATATATTGGTGAAATTGATCAGCTAATTTTGTAATTGATATTTGTTCTAAATCAACTTTTTGAGATTTTGCAAGATCAAGTAATATCTCTAATGA
>CACKGK010000010.1 GCA_902599665.1 uncultured Pelagibacteraceae bacterium
TCCATCCACCACTAATTGTAAAATACCTACAGTCGGTGGGACTATTATTAAAAATTCCTAATTAATATAAAGTAGTTTCTTTTTTTATATATTTATTTAAAGATTTGATTAAAGCTAAATCATTTTTGGAGAAAAAATGATTTGCATCCTGAATAGATTCAAATTCAACTTTAATACCTTTTTGCTCACTTAGTCTTTTATTTAAATCATTTATATGCTCTATAGGAACTAGTTCATCTTTTTTTCCATATATCATTATACCAGATGTAGGACATGGTGACAAAAAAGAAAAATCATAAACATTTGGTTGTGGCGAAACTACTACAAACCTATTTATTTCTGGTCTCCTCATTAATAATTGCATTGCTATCAAAGATCCAAAAGAAAAACCTGAAATCCAGCACTGGGAGTTATCAAAGTTTTCTCTTTCTAGCCAATCTAAGGCAGCTGCTGCATCTGCAAGCTCTCCCTGCCCATTATCAAATTCACCATCGCTTTTACCAACACCTCTAAAATTTACTCTACAAACTGAAAAATCGTTATCTACAAATGTTTGAAATATATTAACAACAATTTTATTGTTCATTGTTCCACCGTACTGAGGATGAGGATGTAAAACTAATGCAATTGGTGAAGTATTTTTTTTACTTTTAAAATACTTAGCTTCTAGCCTTCCTGCTGGACCTGGAATAAATATTTCTGCAATTTTATTATCAACTGGTGCCATTGATTATTAATCTCAAAAAAAAATTAGTTTTTTCTATCAAAATTGAGTGACAAAATGCAAGTTTTTAAATAGCAATTAATCTTGACTAAAATAGTCGGATATATATAAGTCGCGTCAAATGGGGAAAATATGAAACTATCAAGTAGAGGTAGATATGCTGTAATGGCTCTAGCAGATTTAGCTAAATTTAACTTAAATGAGCCAGTATCTTTAAGAGACATATCTTTAAGACAAGGCATATCCCTTGTTTACCTAGAACAATTATTTTCAAAGTTAAAAAAAAACCACATAGTTAAAAGTGTTAGAGGAAATAAAGGAGGTTATATTTTATCAAAACAAGCCTCAGAGATAAAAATTTCAGATGTATTTATTGCAGTTGATGAGAAAGTTAAAACGATTGGTTGTGAAAAGCATTCTGAAAGTGGTTGCAATGGAAAGTCGTCAAAGTGTATCACTCATGATTTATGGGATGAGCTAGAAGATTATATAAATAATTTTTTCCAGCAAAAAACATTAAACGATTTAATTAATAAGAGAACTTTAAATGGATAACAGACAAAAAGAAATTGATAATTTAAAAGATTATAAATACGGTTTTACAACTGATATTGAAAATACAAAAGCTCCTAGGGGTTTAAATAAGGATGTAATTAAATTTATCTCTAATATTAAAAAAGAACCTCAGTGGATGCTTGATTTTAGGTTAAAAGCTTATGATAGATTTAAGCAGTTAAAAGAACCAGATTGGCAAAAACCAAAGTATCCAAAAATAGATTTCCAAGATTTATATTACTATTCAGCACCCAAAAGCATGAAAGATAAACCAAAAAATTTAGATGATTTAGATCCTAAACTTTTGGAAACTTATAAAAAATTAGGTATTCCACTTCAAGAGCAAAAAAGACTTAATGGTATAGCAGTTGATGCAGTATTTGACTCTGTTTCTGTTGCAACTACATTCAGAGAGGAGCTTACAAAACAAGGAATTATTTTCTGCCCTATATCAGAAGCTATACAAAATCATCCCGAGTTAGTAAAAAAATATTTAGGTTCAGTAATCCCATTAACAGACCATTTTTTTGCAACTCTAAATTCTGCAGTTTTTACTGATGGATCATTTGCTTACATACCCGAAGGTGTACGATGCCCAATGGAGCTTTCAACATACTTTAGAATAAACGCATCTAATACAGGTCAATTCGAAAGAACATTAATTGTTGCTGATAAGGGAAGCTATGTAAGTTATTTGGAAGGTTGTACAGCTCCAATGAGAGATGAAAATCAGTTACATGCCGCAAATGTTGAATTAGTTGCATTAGATGATGCGGAGATAAAATATTCTACAGTTCAGAATTGGTATCCTGGGGACAAAGATGGAAAAGGTGGAATTTATAATTTTGTTACAAAGCGTGGTTTATGTAAAGGAAAGAACTCCAAAATCTCATGGACGCAAGTCGAAACTGGTTCTGCTATTACTTGGAAATATCCAAGTTGTATTTTAAAAGGTGATAATTCTGTTGGTGAATTTTACTCAATAGCAATTACAAATAATCATCAAAAAGCAGATACTGGAACTAAAATGATTCATTTAGGAAAAAATACTAAAAGCAAAATAATATCAAAGGGTATAAGCGCTGGTCACTCAGATATGACTTACAGAGGGTTAGTTGATATCTCTCCAAAAGCTGCAAATTCCAACAATTATACCCAATGTGACTCTTTATTAATGGGTAACAAATGTGGGGCGCATACAGTTCCGTATATCAAAAACAAAAATTCAGAATCAAATATTGCTCATGAAGCAACAACATCAAAGATTAGTGAAGAGCAGCTACATTACTGTCAACAAAGAGGTTTGAGTGCCGAAGAGGCAGTAGGGTTAATTGTTAATGGATTTTGTAAAGAGGTATTACAACAATTACCAATGGAATTTGCCGTAGAGGCTCAAAAACTAGTTGGTATCAGCTTAGAAGGTAGTGTCGGTTAATGTTAAAAATAAATAAATTAAATGCAAAAATTGATAGTAAAGAAATTTTAAAAGAGTTTTCTTTAAATATAAATCCTGGAGAAGTCCACGCTATTATGGGTCCAAATGGATCTGGTAAAAGTACATTATCAAATATTTTGTCAGGTAAAAAAGGATATGAAGTTTCAGGGGAAGTACTTTTTGAAGAAAAAGATTTGTTTGAGCTTGAAACAGAGGAAAGAGCTCATAAAGGTATTTTTCTTGCCTTTCAATATCCATTAGAAATTCCAGGTGTAAATACGAATATATTCCTAAAAACTTCGTTAAATGCAGTAAGGAAAGCAAGAGGTGAGAAAGAGCTTGATGCAATAGAATTTTTAAAATTAGTAAAGGAAAAATCTAAAGAACTTAAATTTGATGAAGAAAAATTGAACAGACAACTAAATGTTGGCTTTTCAGGTGGAGAGAAAAAGAAAAATGAAATTTTGCAAATGTCATTATTAGCTCCTAAATTATCAATTTTAGATGAAACAGATTCAGGTCTAGATATTGATGCACTTAAAATTGTAGCTGATGGAGTTAATACATTAAGAGATAATAAAAATTCATTTTTAATAATTACACATTACCAAAGATTACTTGATTATATCAAACCAGATTTTGTACATGTTTTAATGGATGGAAAAATTGTAAAATCTGGCGGCGCAGAATTAGCCTTTGAATTAGAAAAAAAGGGGTATGAAAATTTTCATTAGATGAAAGAACAATTACAAAAAGATTTTGATAATACTATTAAAAATTTAACTTTATCTCAGAGAGATATTGAAATAAAAAAATTTTATTTAGATAATTTTATTAATAAAGGTTTTCCAAATAGAAAAGAAGAAGACTGGAAATTTTCTGATCTTAACCAAATAATAAAAAAAAATATTGGAGAGCTAAGCTTTTACAGCGACTATACATCTACAAATAAAGTTGATACTTCTGCATTCGTAGATGGGCTAGAGCATAACAAAATAGTATTTATAAATGGAAGAATAGAAAAAATTGAGTTTGACTATGAAAAAAAAGACCAAATAGAAATAATTGATCAGTCCGAAACTATTAATAAATTCAATAATAATAGCTCTTTATCCGACTTAAATAGTGCTTTCACCAATAAGTCTTTTAAAATAGTGGTTAAAAAGGGTTATCAATTAATAAAGCCTCTTATTATCTATCATACAACTAACTCTAAAATCTGGTCTAAAAATATTAATTTAAGATTAAATTTTGAATTATACGAGAATAGTTCATTAAGATTAATTGATTTATTCAGGGATACTTCAGAAAAAAATTTCTTAAATATTTTTTACAACTTTGATTTAAAAGAAAATTCTATTTTAAAAAATTACAAAGTAGATAAATTTGAAAATAAAAATATTAAGTATTCCTTCAATAATATTGAGCAAGATAAAAACAGTATTTCAGAAACATTCATTTTATCTTCAGGATCAAATTTTTGTAAGAATGAGATTAATTGTAACTTAAATGGAGAATATTCATCAGCTTTTGTGAATGGTGTTTTTTCTATAAATAATAACAAGCATCATGAAATTAGAACAATCATAAATCACTTAACTGAAAATACAAAAAGTTATCAACTTATAAAAAGCGTTTTAGAAGATAGTTCTAGAGCAGTATATCAAGGTAAAATATTTGTTAACTCACAAGCACAAAAAACAGATGGCTATCAGCTAAGTAAAGCAATATTGTTAAATAAAGACTCTGAGTTTAATGCTAAACCAGAGTTAGAGATTTATGCAGATGACGTAAAATGTTCGCATGGTTCTGCATCAGGAAGTCTCAATGAGGACTCGATATTTTATTTAATGTCGAGAGGATTAAATTATCAACAGTCGAGAGAACTTTTGATAAATGGTTTTCTGTTAGATGTTGTGGAAAAAATTACAGACCCAGAAGTAAAAAATTTAATTAAAAATATGATCGGAATTAAGGAATGAAAATAGAGAATATAAAAGACGAGTTTCCAATATTTGATGAAAAAATTCAAAACAATGATTTAGTCTATTTAGATAGCGCTAACTCATCACAAAAACCAAAAGTTGTAGCTGATAAAATAAATGAATTTTACACTAAACAATTTTCAAATGTTGGAAGGAGTGTGCACTATTTAGCAGTTGCAGCGACAAACTTATATGAAAATACAAGATCTTCTGTTCAAAAATACATTAATGCTAAAGATAAAAATGAGATAGTTTTTACAAAAGGAGCAACTGAGGCATTAAATTTAGTAGCTAATACTCTTGGGCAAAAATACCTTGATGAGGGTGATGAAATTTTAATTACAGAGCTAGAACATCATTCAAACTATGTGCCTTGGCATTTCTTAAGAAAATCAAAAAATATTAAAATCAATTTTGCAGAGGTAAATGATAACGGAGACATTTCTCTGGAAGATATTGAAAAAAAAATAACCTCTAAGACCAAAGTAATTGCAATTACTCATTTATCTAATGTTACAGGAGCAATATTGCCTGTTAAAGAAATAACAGATTTAGCACACTCCAAAGGGATAATAGTTGTAATTGATGGTTGTCAGGGGGCTCCTCATCTTAAATTAGATATGCAAGATTTAGACTGCGATTTTTATGCAATATCATGTCATAAAATGTACGGACCTACTGGATTAGGTGTTTTATATGGTAAAAAAAAGTGGTTAGAAGAACTTCCACCCTACCAAGGTGGAGGTGGAATGATCAGAGAAGTTAAAAAAAATGAAATATCTTATAGTGATTTACCAAATAAATATGAGGCTGGGACCATGGCCACAGCCCAAGTTATTGCATTTGATCAGTCAATAAAGTTTATGGAGAGTATTGGTATAGAGAATATCATGAAACATGAAGCTGATTTAGTTGAGTATGGTCAAGAGCTATTACAAAAAAATAATTCAGTTAAATTAATTGGTAATCCAAAAAACAAAGGCGGAGTTTTATCCTTTACATTGGAGGGTGTTCATCCACATGATATTGCAACAATACTTGATGAAGACGGAGTTGCGATAAGAGCAGGCCATCATTGTTGTCAAATATTACATGATAAATTAAATATACCTGCTAGTGCGAGAGCGTCGGTTGGAATTTATAATACTAAAGATGACTTAGATAAACTAAATGAATCTATTAATAATTGTAAAAAAATATTTAATTTAAAATGAACTTAAAAGAACTTTATCAAGAAATTATTTTAGAACATGGAAAAAATCCAAGGAATCTTGGAAAAGTACATGAGTTTAATAAAGATGCAAAAGGTCATAACCCTTTATGTGGAGACAATGTTCATGTTTATCTTAAGTTAAATGGACAAAAAATAGTTGAGGATATTTCATTTGAGGGAAGTGGATGCGCTATTTCAATGGCATCAGCCTCAATCATGACTGATTTAATTAAAGGCAAAAATGAACACGAGGCTAAAGAGATAGTTGAAGATTTTTTAGGAATGATAAAAGAAAATCCAGACTTAAAATCAGAATACTTAAATGAAGATGAGAAAACTAAATTAATGTGTTTATCTGGTGTTAAACAATATCCAATGAGAGTTAAGTGTGCAACATTATCGTGGCATACTTTTACATCTGCAATGGATAACTCAAAGGAAATCACTAATACCGAGTCATAACTTTATGGAATTAAAAGAAAAAGTAATTGAAGAAATAAAAAAAATTTATGATCCTGAAATACCAGTAAATATTTACGAACTTGGATTAATTTATGATATTTATGTAGATGGAAAAAATATAAGTGTAAAAATGACATTAACAACTCCAAACTGTCCGGTTGCAGAAAGTTTGCCAAAAGAAGTTAAAGATAGTATTATGAAATTAGATGAGGTAGATAAAGTAGATTTAGATCTAGTTTGGGAACCACCATGGGATAAGTCCATGATGTCAGAGGCAGCAAAATTAGAATTAAACTTATGACAAAACAAGTTATATCATTAAGTGATCAAGCAGCAGATAGGATAAAAGAAATTATGTCTTCTGCTGACAATGAGTCTATTGGTGTTAGAGTTGGAGTAAAATCCGGTGGATGCGCAGGAATGTCTTATATCATGGAATACACCAAGGAAATAAACCCTAACGATGAAGTCATTGAGGATAAAGGAGTAAAAGTATTCATTGATCCAGCAGCAGTAATGTATCTTTTTGGAACTGAGATGGATTACAAAAAAGAAGAATTTTCATCACAATTTGTTTTTAACAATCCAAATGAAACTGAAAGATGCGGTTGCGGAGAGTCTTTTAAAATTTAATTAATTATTGGTAATAAGAAATAAACCAATATTGGCCTCTCTTATTCATAGAATAAGTTTTATTTTTTCTACGCTTAGGCTTCCTAATTTCAAGTTTTTTATAACCAATTATATACTTTAAAGTTGATATGAACTTAGTCATACCTTTAATTAACAAAATTAAATTAAATTAGAATTCTAATATGGGAATACCTGCTATTACTGCAGGTAATCCCATAAAATAAGATTTTTAACAGCTATAATACATGTCGAATTCAATAGGGTGCGGCGTATGTTCAAAATTATGAATTTCTTCATATTTAAGTTCTATGTACGCATCTATTTGATCATCAGTAAATACATTACCTTGAGTTAAGAAACTTCTATCCTTATCCAAAGCCTCCATTGCCTCTCTTAAAGAACCGCAAACAGTTGGCACTTTTTTAACTTGCTTTTCTGATAAAGCATAAAGGTCTTTGTCGAACGATTTACCTGGATCAATTTTATTTTTTATTCCATCAATTCCAGCCATAAGCATAGAAGCAAATGTTAAATATGGATTTCCTGATGCATCTGGGAATCTTATTTCACATCTTGCACCTTTTTTACTTAATGTGATTGGAATTCTGCATGATGCTGATCTGTTTCTTGCAGAATATGCAAGTAAAACTGGAGCCTCAAATCCGGGTATTAATCTTTTGTAACTATTTGTAGTAGCATTAGCAAATGCATTAATCGCTTTTGCATGCTTTAATACTCCACCAATATAGTAAAGAGCAGTTTGTGATAATCCAGCATATTTGTTTCCAGAAAATACCGGAGTTTTCCCTTTCCAAATTGATTGGTGAGTATGCATGCCAGAACCATTGTCTCCTTTAACAGGCTTAGGCATAAAAGTTGCAGTTTTACCAAAAGAGTGAGAAACCATTTGAACTACATATTTATATAGTTGAACGTTGTCTGCTTGATTAACTAAAGTTCCAAATAACATTCCAAGTTCATGTTGACTTGGAGCAACTTCATGGTGGTGTTTTTCTACAGTAATTCCAACATCTCTTAGTCCTTTAAGATATTCACCTCTCATATCTTGAGCACTATCTACTGGTGGTACAGGAAAATATCCTCCTTTAACTCCAGGTCTATGACCCATGTTTCCATTGTCGTAAGATTTTCCGGAGTTATAAGGACCTTCTGTACTATCAATTGAAAAACTTGTTTCATTCATATCGTTTTTAATTCTTACATCATCAAAAACGAAAAATTCAGGCTCTGGCCCAAAGTAAGCTGTATCACCTATACCTGTTTTCTTTAAATAAGCTTCAGCTTTTTTTGCAATTCCTCTTGGATCTCTTTCATATGGATCTCTCTTAACTGCATCTAAAATATCGCAAAATAAAATTAATGTATTATGAGATGTATAGGGATCTATTACTTTTCTACTTAAATCAGGCTTTAATATCATGTCAGACTCATTAATTGCTTTCCATCCTGCAATTGACGATCCATCAAAAAATACACCGTCATTTAACATTCCTTCATCTACGATAGTTGTATCCATTGTTAAATGTTGAAGTTTACCCCTTGGGTCTGTAAATCTAAGATCCACAAACTCAATATTCTTAGACTTAATTAATTTTAGTACGTCCTTAGCGCTCATATTATCTCCTATAAATTTTCTTGTTCTCTTATCAGTTAAGAAAAGATAAATAATGTCTATAAAATAGATATCACTTATGCTTTTTTTACATGTATATTAACCTTAAAAATCGCAATTTTTCAATCAATCAAGAGTTGTACTAATGACAGTACTTAATAAAGAACCAGTTAAAAGAGCAAAAGAGGCATTAAAAAAATTTAATAGTGAAATAAAGGTAATTGAATTAGAACAAACCGCAAGAACAGCAAATGATGCTGCAAATTCATTAAACACTGAGGTTGGTTCAATTGTTAAAAGTTTATTGTTTAGGAATGAGGAAAATTTTTTTCTTTGTTTAGTATCTGGCGATAAAAGATGTTCTTTAAATAAATTAAAAAAAATTTTTAATAGTAAAGATTTGAGTATGGCATCTCCTGATGAGGTTAAAGATCAAACAGGTTATACTATAGGAGGAGTTTCACCTGTAGGTCATAAAAATAAATTAGAAATTCTTGTAGATGAATCTTTAAATAGATTTAAAAACTTATATGCCGCTGCTGGACATCCAAACTGTATTTTTAAAATAGGTTTTGATGAACTACTTAATTTAACTAATGGAGTAGTTAAGGATATTGTAGAATGACTTTACCAAAAACATCTGATTATTTTATATTAGTTTTGTTATCACTAATTTGGGCTTCAGCTTTTTTCAATATTAAAATTGCAACTTACTCTTATGGTCCAATAACAATAGCGTTCTTAAGAATTTTTTTTGGAATGATCCCAGTTTTATTATTGTGTTTTTATAAAAAAATTAAAATTGAAGTTTTTTCAAAAGATTGGAAATGGTTTGCTGCAATTGGAGTCATAAATTTAGTTATTCCATTTTTTTTAATTGCTTACGGGGTACAAAAAGTCCAAAGTAATTTAGCAGCAATATTAATGTCTACCACTCCTATTAGTGCAACTATTTTAGCTCATTTGTTTATAGATAAAGAAAAAATTAATTTAGTAAAAATATTAGGAATAATATTAGGATTTTTAGGAATAGTTTATCTTTTTTCTGAAAATCTATTAATTAATGATGAAAACTTATTTTCTGCTTTAATGATATTAGTTGGTTCAACATTTTATGTAATTGGTGGAATATTAACTTTAAAAATAAGTCATAAAAAAAATGAAAATGTTACTGCCTCAATATTAATTTGGGGAACAATATTCGTTTGTCCGATATCTTTAATTATAGAGCAACCTTGGAATTTAAATCCATCTTTAGAGTCAACTTTGTCTTTAATATATCTTGGAGTATTTCCTACAGGCATAGCCTGGTTATTGAGATTTATGATATTAAAAAGAAATGGTTTAGTTTTTCAAAGCCAAGTCGCTTATTTAATACCAATATTCGGGGTAATTCTTGGATATTTATTTCTTAACGAATTAGTGACTTCAAAAATATTAATTTCATTATTTGTTGTTATACTTGGAATATATTTTGTCAAAAAATCAGGAGACAAAAAAATAGAAGGAATTTAAATTTTAATAAATTAATTTTTCAAACCTTTTCGACTTGATAGAGTTCATTGCTCCATCTGCCAATATAATTGATTTTCTTCCATCTTCAAAAACTGCTCTAGGTTTAATCTTTTTTCTACAAAATTTTGCTAGATCGAACAATTGTAGTTTAAAAGCCTCCGAATATCTTTCAATAAAGAAGTGAAGAAGAGGTGATTTACTGTTTGTTGAGCTTTTTGAAAAATAATTTATTTCATCATTTCTTTTATTGTCTGAAACAAGCATTCCTTTATTTCCAAATAATTCAACTCTTTGATCATATCCAAAACTACAATGTCTTGAATTTGTTATAACACATTGAACGCCTTTTTTGGATTTAAGTATTGTAGTTGCCAATTCATAATCATTAATTTTATTAAAACGTTTATCTGATAAGTTGCTACCCATAGCAAATATTGATTCGAATTCATCTTTTCCTAAATAATATCTTGCAAGATCAAAATCGTGAATCATCATATCTTTAAATATCCCACCTGAACTTTTTAGATATTTAAGCGAAGGAGGAGAAGGATCTCGACTAGTAATTATAATTTTTTCTAAACGTCCAATTTTTTGTTTTAAATGTTGTTTTAATGAATGGTGTCCAAAGTCATACCTTCTATTGAATCCGATTTGCACTTTTGGTTTAAGTCTTTTTATTCTTTTTAGACAAGAATTTATTTTTTTTATATTTAGATCTAAAGGTTTTTCACAAAAAATAATTTTATTTTTTTTTACGCCTTGCTCAATAAATTTTAAATGAGTAGGTGTGCTTGACGCAATAAATATACAGTCAATATCTTTATCATTGAAAGCCAGATCAGGCTTATTTATTGAAGCAACATTATATTTATTAGAGATTTTTTTTAATAAATCTTTGTTAAGGTCAAAGACATATTTTAACTCAAATTCTCTATTTTCAATTAAATTTTTTGCATGCATTTGGCCAATTCTGCCAAGACCAAGCAAAGCAACTTTTATTTTATTTTTATCCACGCTTTTCTTTTATTTGAAATTTTACACGCTTCAATAAACTTTGCGGTTTCAAGTCCTTCATGTTCATTTGGAAAAAACCACCTTTTTTTTGCTCTAGTTCTTAATGATGCTGCAAATTCTTTATAAATATTTGCAAAAGCATCCAAATAACCCTCTGGATGACCAAATTTAATTCTTGAAAAGTTTTTAGATAGTTCTGCATTAAAAAAACCTCTTTCTAAAAATTTTACAGCACCTTTTAATGGATTAAATTTAAGATAGCCTGGATCATTTTGAACCCATTCTATGCTGCCTTTTGTGCCAAATATTCTAAACCTTAAACCATAAACACCACCTCTTGCCATAACACTTGTCCAAAGTATCCCTTTTGCATTGTTATTAAAGTTAATCATTACTTGAGCATTGTTATCCATTTTAACAGTTTTTGAAACTTGTTTGATATCAGCAAACACATTTCTACCTTTTAATCCAGAAACATAGCATGCTATGTGATAAGCGTGAGATCCAATCTCATTTAAAACTGCTGAGGTCCCAACTATTTTTTTATTTATTTTCCATTTTAATATTTTATTTGCATTTTTTTTGTCAACTATTTTTCCATCAGTCCAGTCTTGAACATACTCCACATTAACATATTCAACTTTTCCTATTTTCCCTTTTTCAACTAATACCTTTGCTTCTCTAACCATAGGATATGCTGAATAATTATGAGTTAAAGCATATTTTATATTTTTATTTGATTTAATTTTTTTAAAAAGTTTTCTTGCTTGTGATAGATCACCTGCAAATGGCTTGTCAGATATTATATGAATATTTTTGTCTATAAATTTTTCTGCAATAATTTGGTGACTAGAAGGCGGAGTCATAATCGCCACGACCTCAATACCATCAGGTCTTAGAGCCTCTTTATCAGCCATTTCTGGATAATTTGAGTAACATCTATCTTTATCAATTCCTATTTTTTTTCCGAAAGTCTTTGAAATATTTGAATTTCTTGAAAAAACTCCTGAGACAATTTCATATTCGTCATCAAATCTTGAGGAAATTCTATGGACATGTCCTATCCATGATTTTGGACCACCACCAACAATGCCTAATTTGATTTTTTTACCTTTAATTAATCTCATGATCAAATATCTTAGCAAAAATAAATAATATGTCAGTAAAATTAGGGATAGCACCGATAGCGTGGAGCAATGATGACATGCCTGAACTAGGCGGAGATACTCCTCTAGAACAATGTCTATCGGAGGCAAGTCAGGCTGGATATATAGGTATAGAGTCAGGTGGAAAATTTCCAAAAACATCCAAGGAATTATTACCTAAACTAGAAAAGTATAATTTAAAATTATGTTCTGGATGGTATAGTGGAAATCTTAGAAAAAATTCTGTTGAAGAAGAAAAAAAATTAATTCAAAATCAACTTCAGTTATTTAAAGATTGTGATGCTCCATGTATTGTATTCGCTGAAGTTTTTGAATCAATACAAGGCGATCCATCAAAAAAACTCTCTAGTAGACCAAAAATGTCTAATGATGAATGGAGAGATTATTGCACAAAAATATCTGAGCTTGCTAAATTCCTTGAAGATGAAGGTATGCCTTTAGCATATCATCATCATATGGGTACAGTAATAGAAACAGAGGAAGAAACTATTAGATTGCTAGAAAATACAAACGACAGTGTAAAATTAACTTTAGATACTGGTCATATGTTATTTGCACAAGGAAATTCTATTAACATTATCAATAAATTTAAAGATAGAGTAATCCATATTCACTGCAAAGATATTAGAAAAGAAGTATTAAAAAAGGCCCTTTCTAAAGATTTAAGTTTTAGAGATGCTTTTTTAGAGGGTGCTTTTACTGTGCCTGGCGATGGATGTATCGATTATAAATCTCTGTTTGATATTTTAAAAAAAAATAATTATCAGGGTTGGTTAGTTGTAGAGGCTGAGCAAGATCCAAAAAAAGCAAATCCACTTGAGTATGCAATTATGGGTTATAAATATATTACTGATACTTTAAAGAAATCAAATTTACAGATTAATAAACTATAATTTTACTTTTTTAGTACCTTCAAGTTTGCCATCAAAATAATCAAAAATATTTTGTATAGTTTCTTTTGCCATTCTAGTCATGCACTCCTCAGTAAACGCTGCAGCATGTGGGCTAAGGAAAACTTTGTCATTTTTTAAGAGTGGATTATCAGCATCTGGAGGTTCTACTTCAAATACGTCTATACCTGCTCCAAAAATTAAATCCTCCTTCAAAGCTCTATCTAAGTCTTTCTCATTTATAATTCCACCTCTTGCAGCATTTATGATGATGCAATTTTTTTTCATGGTTTTAAGAAGTCCATAATTTATGATATTTTTAGTTTTATCAGTTAAAGGTATATGGAGTGACACAGCATCCATATCTTTTATAGTTTCAAATAAATCTTCAACTTTGTTTCCACCCATTTTGCTTATTGTTTCTGCATCTACAAATGGATCATAAACAAATACATTCATTTCAAATCCTAAACATCTTTTAATCAATGCTTTTCCAATTCTTCCAAAACCCGCTATTAGAATATTTTTGTTCCAAATCTCAATAGTTTTTGGAAGCTTATTTCTTTCAGTAAATTTTCCACTTTTGACTGATTGATCATACATATCTTTTCTTTTTGATATGCTTAGAAGCATGAAAAGAACGTGTTCTGCAACTGCTACAGCATTTGCTGTTGCAGTTATCGCTACATCGATATTTCTTTTTTTACAGCTATCTAAATCAATATTGTCGTAACCAACCCCATGTCTAGAAATTATTTTAAGTTTTTTTGCATTTTCTATTACTTCTGCAGGTAAAATTGACGTTCTTAAAGACACTGCATCAGCATCTACAATCTTTTGTTTGACGTTTTCAATGCTTAAATCTTCAACTATCTCGTAATTATAGTTACTATTACTTTTTAATAATTCCACACCTTTTTCGTGAATAGGTTGGACAATTAGAATTTTTTTCATTTTATTTAACACATTAAAAATTTTTTCTTTAAAATACTTATTTAAAATTTAATCAATTTATTTTAATTAGATTATATTTATTATATTTTAAAAATTTTTAGTCATAAATTACTAAATATAATAATACTATAAATAAGAATAAAAATTAATACTAATGAATTCATTTGTTGATAAAAATAATTCTGAAAACTTAAGATATTGCAAAAAATGCGTTATGCCGTTTACAAAACCTGATCTAGAATTTTTTGATGATGAAATTTGCTCAGCATGTCATTTTTTTGAAAAAAGAAAAGAAATAGACTGGAAAAAAAGAGAAGAAAGATTTCATGAAATTTTAAAAAAAAATAAAAACCCCTCAAGTCCATATGATTGTGTTGTACCATGTAGTGGTGGCAAAGATAGCACTTATCAAACATTAAAAATTTTAGAATTAGGTTATAAACCGTTGTGTGTTAATGCATCTACAGATAAATTATCAGATTTAGGAAGATACAACATCGAGAATCTTAAAAAACTTGGTGTTGATTTTATAGAAGTATCTACTAATCCAAATATTCGACGAAGAATTAATAAATTTACACTTGAAACAGTTGGAGATATTTCTTGGGCAGAACATATAACTATTTTTACAATCCCAGTCAGAATGGCTATACAATTTAAAATTCCTTTAATTGTTTGGGGTGAAAATCCACAAAACGAAAATGGAGGACCGCTTTATAAGGAAGATAATCATATTCTTGATAGATCATGGTTAGAGGAATTTGGAGGTTTGCTTGGTTTGAGGTCTACAGATATTACAGATCTAATGTCTATAGATATCAATGATTTGTATCTTTACACTTATCCGACTAATGAAGAAATCAAGAATAATAAATCGACAGGAATTTTTTTAGGTCATTTTTTTCCATGGGATGGAGAAGACAACGCAAAAATAGCTATTAAAAATGGTTTCAAGACCTATTACAAAAATGTCGAAGGATCTATTGTAAATTATGAAAATTTAGATAATGCACAAATGAGAATTCATGATTATTTCAAATTTCTAAAATTTGGATATGACAGAGTGACAGATTGGTGTTGCTGGAAAATAAGAAGAGGTAGATTAACTAGAGACAAAGCAAAAGAATTTGTAATCAAATATGGTGGAAAATATCCAATTAATTACCTTGGATATGAGTTATCAGAAATATTAAAAGAGATAAATTGTTCATTGGATGAGTTTAATTTAATTTGTGATAAGTTTACAAATAAAAAACTTTTTAAGTGTAATAATAATGGTGAATTAATAAAAGATGAAAATCAAAATTTAATTTTAAAAAATTCTAAATTTGTTTAATGAGTAGAATTGTAATTGTAGACTACAGTTGTGGAAATATTGACTCTGTGCAAAGCGCCGTAAATTATCATGGACAAACAAGCGTAATAACAAAAGATTCTGAAGTTATTAAAAATGCTGAAAAAATTATATTACCAGGTCAAGGATCGTTTAAAACAGGAGTTAAAAATTTAAAAAAATATGGTCTTTTTGATCTGTTAAAAACCAAAATTCTTGAGGATAAGGTTCCTATTTTAGGCATTTGCTTAGGAATGCAAATTTTTGCAACTGTTGGTTTTGAAGACGGACAAGAGAATGGTCTAAATTTAATTCCTGGTACAGTAAATAAAATGCTAACCAAAGAGCTCAAATTACCTCATATTGGATGGAATCAAATAAAAAAAAAAAAAGAAGATACATTGTTTCACAATATTGAAGAAGAAACAGATTTTTATTTTGTACATAGTTTTAGTTATATTTGTGATAATGAAAATGATATTCTAACAACTACAAAATATCAAAACACTTTTGTTTCTGCAATTTCTAGAGAAAATATTTTTGGTTTGCAATTTCATCCTGAAAAAAGCCTGGCACCAGGATTACAAATTATAAAGAATTTTATCAATATTTAATGCTTAAAATAAGAATTATACCTTCATTATTATTTAATGGATCAAACTTAGTAAAAGGAAAAAAATTTAATAGTTGGAGAACAGTTGGGTCAGTATTTCAAAATATAAAACTTTACAGTCTTAGAAATGTAGATGAATTAATCTTTTTAGATATTGAGGCATATAAAAATAAAACTATTGATTTTAATTTGATTGATGACTTTGCTGACGAATGTTTTATGCCTTTAACAGTTGGTGGAGGTATTAGAAATATTCAAGATATAGAAGAAACGCTAAGAAGAGGTGCTGACAAGGTTTCCATTAACAGTGGAGCATTTCATAATCACAACTTAATTGGTGATGCAGTAAAATATTTTGGAAGTCAGTGTATAATTTTGTCTGTTGATTATAAAATTGATGAAAAAGGTAATAAAAGAATTTTTTTAAATTCTGAAAAAAAATTATCTAATATCGATTTATTTGAATACATAGACAAAATCGAAGCATATAAACCCGGAGAAATTTTACTTACATCAGTCGACCATGATGGAATGATGAAAGGATTCGATATTGATACAATCAAAAAAATAAATAAATTATCAAGTACCTCAATAATTGCATCGGGAGGTGCAGGATCTGTAGAAGATATTTATAAAGTAATTAAAGACGCGAATGTAAAAGCTGTTGCAGCTTCAAGTATTTTCCATTTCACAGAAATTACTCCTCATAATGTTAAAAATTATCTTAGTTCAAAAGGTATCAAAGTAAGAAAAAATTAATAATCATTAAATTTTAAAATAATGAATTCATCATTATGTGTATTAGCAATATATAATCTATTATCATTATAAATTAGATCGAACGGGCTATGCAGCCTTAAGTCGATTTGAGAAGTAGAATAACTTTTTATTTTAGTTAACGATTTGTTATAATTATAACGAGTATAATTATTTTCAACAATTTTAAATTTTAAATTCCAATTATAATCAAAAGCAAAAATAGAATGTGTTCCTACATCACTTACAAATATTAATTTATCACTAAAAGTAATCCCTACAATAGTTTTAAAAATTTCCTCTAAATTATTTATTCGTTCTAAGAAATCATTATTTACTTTATTGATGACATTATAATTTTTATCTAAAATAATAACTTCATTATTCCCAGTATCTACAACATAGTAATTTTTATTGTTATGTCTAATCATATGAGGCTTTTTGAACTTATGATTACTTATTTCAGAAACTTTTTTTCCACTATTTAAATTATCTAAATTAAAAATAAATATATCTCCTCGAAGCTCTTCACCACCTCCATAATCTGCAACTAATAAATTTTTTTTATCTATATCTAAATATGAATGTGAAACGCCTTTAAAACCACCAAATGTTTTTATGTCATCTTCATTACAATTACCTTGGCAATTTTTTGGAACAAATGTAAAGCCTCTATTATTACCCCCTTCATTTGGAACATATTGAGATATGTACATATTTCCCTTATTATCAAAATCTACAGAATGAACATTTGGCATTTTACCAACTATATTATTATTGTTCTCAAAAATTATTTGATCATCAGAATTTTCAAATAATTCCTCAAAATTGCCAAAAAAATTCATAAAACTTAAATAATTACCTTCTAAGTCAAGTTTAACAATTCTGTTGTGAAAAGTACTGCTGGCGTAAATATTATTTTCATAAATATTTAAACCAAAAATTTGAGATATCTTTTTTTTATATATTTTAAAGTTTAACTCATAATTACTTTTTTGATTAAAATAATTTTTAGCAAAAAATAAGATTAAAAGTAATATTAATAATGATATTATAAATTTTTTTTTAGTAAAAAATTTTATCATTAAATATTCTGAATTATTTTTGAAAGATCTCTTCTGTTTGTTTTAAAAGTTGGTAGGGGATATTTAAAAGCATATTTTCTTGGAATACATTTATTTTTCGCCTTTTCCCACAAAGCAATCCATTGCTTATAGTTGTGGATAGTAATATTTTTTTTATTTTTACTTCTTACATAAAAATTGGGCAAAGGTTTCCTACCAGATGGGGTTCCAGCTCTATTGTATCTTAAATCAGCGCTAATTCTAAAATCATTGGATCTATTAGGCAATGAACAGTGAATGGAGTGTTTGTGCAAAATAATAATATCGCCAACATTAGCCTCCAGAAAAACTGGCTTGTAATTATTAAGTAGTTTACTATCTTTTATTTCTACCTGACCTCTATATCCTGATATATGATTTAATAATCCCAATTTATTAATTTCTTTTACTGTAATCATGCATCCATTTTTTTTAGTAGTTTTAGTAAATGGAATCCAAACAGTTACCATATCAGTTAATCTTTGTCCCAAAGATGATAATACTGCTGCATCCTGATGCCATGGAGTTCTACCTGAGAGACCATCGTGAACAGAATGTTTAGGTAATTTATTTTCGGGTTGTTTAATTCTTGTATTTTGAACTGGATTTGAAAGAATTTCTGGCCCTAATAATTTTTCAACCACATCCAAGATTTTTTTGTGATTAATTAAATTCCATAAAGATTGAGATGCAAAATAATCACTATCTTTCTTCACGTGATCTCTTGGAAGTCTAGTATTAAAATATTGATCAAGATCATAAATTTTAAGTTTTGAAATGTATGTGTATTTTTTTCTAAAGCTATATTTAAAAATTTTTTCTTTCATATGCACAGGAGCAAATTTATGAACTAAATTGTCCATTACATATTCCATGTCATTTAAAATTGGTTTTAAATCTTTGTTGAAATTAAGAACATTTCTTACTCTTAGGAAGCCATCTCTATCTAAAATACTCTTTAATTTAGTCTTAATTTGCATACTTATTAATATTTTAGCAAATAATTCGAATCATGAAAAGATGTAAGCATTCTTTTTTTCGTCGCAACAATATGTGGATGATATTCAAAATTTTTATATTTCCATATCACTGGCTTGTTAAGAGCATAACTTCCATAAATAAAAAATCTTTTTGGACAGTTTTTTTCCTTAAATCTATTTACTCCGTGATAAGAATTTGGAGTAGATTTAAAGAAAATTACACTTCCCTGTTTTGGTGTGAATTCCTTTAATTTATCAAGTTCATTAATCTTAGGAAACCTTCTAAAGCTTTTTCTAAGGTTTTTGTTTACTTTTTTCTTATATAAAGTAAGTGATCCTCCATTTTTTTTTGGTATATCGGTTAAATAGATCAAAAAATTATATAGCCTATTCACATCATCTCTATGTGGTCTCAATCTATACCCTCCTTTAGATACTGAGAAATCAATATCTAAATTTAAATTTGGGTTTTTATAATCTTTACCTAGTAGTTTTTTTAGCTCTTTGGAATTTACTTTTCTTTTTAGTGTATATTTTTTTTTATTAAATTTTTTTGGTTTAAACAAACTTTCCCAAGTATTTGCCTTAAATTCTGTTTTAAATTTTTTATCAATTTTTTTATAAAAGGATTTTGTATTGAAAGTAGCAAAAAGTTTTTTTGAGATTTTAGAACTTGAGATATATTTGTTGAAATTTTTTGATCCTTTATTAATCCTGCTTCTGCCACCCATAATCATATCATCAAAACTTTTTGAATTAGTTATTTCTTCAATTAAAGAATTACACACTTTTTTACTGATTATTTGTTCTCCAACAATGATCGGGAAGTTTGATTTAATTTTCTTTAGTTTACTAATTTTCAGCATTTAGCTGTACATGCCCTCTTTTACTTTAATCATTTTGTACATAAGGTCATTTAATGGTGTGGCTATTCCATGTTTTTTTCCTATTTTAGACACGGCGCCACTTATGAAATCAATTTCAGTTTTTCTTTTATAAAGCACATCAAAAGCCATTGAAGACTTATTTGTTTGTTTTGAATCAACAATTTTATTAAACATAAATAAACACTCATCTTCAGAAACATTAACGCCATCTGCTAAAGCAACGTCTCTTGTTTCTAAAATTATCTCTTTACCTAAACTTCTAGAAACGTCGTTGGCATTATTATTTATGTAAAGATCAGTATGATTTAGATCAAAAATAGCTGAAAGTGGGCCTATTGCGGTTAAAGCAAAAAGTTTCATCCATTTTCTTTTTTTTACATCCTCAGCAGCAATCATTTCCAAATTATGAGCAGTAAAGGTGTCTGCAATTTCGGTTATTCTATTAGTTATTCCACCATCATATTCTCCAATCCAAGAGGGTAGAGAAGCATGATTCATAATATGACCAGGACCTAAGATATTTGATGCTTGAGTTGTTGTTCCCCCGATTACTTTTTCATCGCCAACAATACTTTTAATTATAGCTTCATGTCCAATTCCATTTTGAAAAGACATAAAAACTGTTTTATCATGAATAATATTTTTAATACTTTTTAAAGCAGGCTCTAGAGCTGTTGCTTTACACATCACTATCACAGCATCAACTTTTCCAATTGTAGATGGATCTGATGTTGCTGGTACTTTTATAAATCTATCACCACCATGACCATCCATCTTTAGACCATTTTTATTTATTTCATCAACATGCTCTTTCCAAACGTCAATGAGCGTTACATTTAGATCTTTTTCTGCCAGTAAGCCTCCAAATAGACAACCCATTGCCCCTGCACCAAGAACTGCAACCTTTAAATCTTTATTATTCATTTTTAAAGTCGAAATATATTTATGTAAAAAAATTATGCAATATATTATGTAACTAATTTATATATGGAATTAAAAATAGAAAAAGGAATTTTCAAAAAATTTAAGTTAGAAGAAATATCAAACGCATTAGAAAAAGGTCTGTCAAAGAATTATGACAGTGTAAAAGCAGAAGTAATTGATTGTCCAAATTTAAGAAACTGGGATTGTCCGTCTGAAGGCATGAGTGGTAACCAAAGGATAATCGATGTTGGAGGGGAGCCTTACATGCATGATCCTAAATATCTTGGAACAGAATTTGATTATTTTGAAATCTCTAAAATGATTGGATCAGAAAGATCGTACGCACTTGGCGCAGGATCTGGTGCAATGTCTTGCCTGGATGGACACTGTGGAGAATTGGTTATAAATGAAAACTTTATTACAAAAGAAAATAAATCTTTAATTGCTAGGGTAGGAAAAGATAAAGAATGTATAGTAGAGGACTATACTGCAAGCAAACATGGCGGGCTGGGTAATGTTTATTATTCAGATGGTGTTAAAGGAAAAGTTATATATTTAAAGATAAAAAAAAGAATTGGAAAACAAGGTTCATTACCTCAATCAATTAGAGCAGTACTTTCAGAAAATCTTAAAATTGGGAATAAAGATCATATTGCTCTTGCTGGTGTATTTAGAGTTTTGAATGGAAAAATAAGATCACATGTACAACCAGATTATAAGGATATAAAACATGAATATTATGACCCAAAATTGATGAAATGCACAAAAGATTTTCTACAATTTTATGAGCCTGTTGGACCAAAATTACAATGCTATACTGTTTTATGGACTGGTGATCCAACGGGAGGAGAATTAAATTTAAGAGAGTCCGGTGAGCATACTCACTTTCACTCATATGAGCATAAGAATGATGCTGGACATTATCATTTTGATGTATCGCCGGATGAAATTGAATATGAAGGATACTTTAACATTGCACAAGAAGTATATAGAGTTAATAATATCTATAAAGAATTAAAAAATATAAAATGAAAAAGATTTATACTTGGGCTGCTCAACCTGCCAACAGAACTCTTACAGTTGATGATCTTAAAAAAGCAAAAGGAAAAAAAAAATTTACTCAAGTCACAGCTAATACAATAGATGAAGCTGAGGCCGCAGAGAAGGCTGGGTTTGACATGATAATCTGCAATGCTTTTAATGTGAAACATGTGAGAGAGGGATCAAAAAATCTATTTTTAACTGCTGCGTTAGTATTAAATAAGTTTGTCACTTCGGAAGATATCATGAGAGGAGCGTTTGAAGCCCTAGAAAATGGAGCTGATGCTGTAATGACACCTAGAAGTATGAAGATCATAGAAATGCTGGCTAATGAGGATGTTCCAGTTATGGGACATCTTGGTTTAGTTCCAAGAAAATCAACGTGGATTGGTGGTTTAAGAGCAGTAGGAAAAAATAGTGAAGAGGCACATGAACTTTTTTTAAAATTTAAAAGATTAGAAGATGCAGGAGCTTTTTCTGCCGAATGTGAGGTTATCCCAGAAAATGTAATGGGAGAAATCTCAAAAAGAACGAATATAGTTACGGTGTCTTTAGGTTCAGGAAAGAAAGCTGACGTAATGTATCTATTCATGGAAGACATATGTGGAGATACTTTAAATCCTCCAAGACATTCAAAAGCTTATGGAAATTTATTAAAATTAAAAAATGAAATAAAAGTTGAGAGAGTTAGAGCTCTTAAGGCATTCAAAAAAGATTCAATGGCAGGAAAATTTCCAGGAAAAAAACAATCTTCAAATTTAAATAAAAAAGAGTTCGAATCTTTTCTTGATAAGCTTGATTAATAAGTTTCAGATTCTTTTTTGCTTATTGAGCCTTTCATTTTTTCAACAATTGCTTTAGCACCTGCGCTCATTGCTCTTTGATCTGCACCAATAGTTACAAAGTTAAAACCTTTATCGATCATTTTTTGTGCGTACTCTGGTGTTCCATTATGAATTCCTGCAAATATATTATTTTTTTTGGCATGCTCTAATATTCTTAATATTTCTGAATAAGCTTTTGTATCTTCTGCTCTGTCAAACCCAGGCTTTTCTCCTATTGCTAAACTTAAGTCAGCTGGACCAATATATATTCCATCTACGCCATCTGTTGACATAATCTCATCTAATTTATCTAATGACTCTTTTGTTTCAATCATAGCTAATTTTAAAATTTCGTCATTTGCATGATCAGCGTAATCAGCCCCACCATAAATTAATCCTCTAACTGGACCAAAACTTCTATATCCTCTTGGAGGATACATGCATGCTTGTACAAATCTCTCTGCCTCTTCTTTATTGCTTACCATAGGACAAATTATTCCATAACAACCAGCGTCTAAAATTTTCATTATTTGTCCTGGTTCATTCCAATTTACTCTTGCAAGAGGCGTTACATCAGTTGAAGAAATTGTTTGAAGCATTGGTAGTGCATTTGTGTAATCAACAAGTCCATGTTGCATATCAACAGTAAGGGAGTCCCAACCTTGATGCGCCATAACTTCAGCAGAGACTGTGCTAGGTATCTGTAACCAACCGTTAACAACTGGCTTACCATCAGCCATTATTTGTTTGACTTTATTTTTTCTCATTAATAATTGAGACCGAAGTGAGTGTACTTTACGTTCAAATAATCTTTGATAGCCATTGAACCACCTTCTCTTCCATAACCTGTTTGTTTTATTCCTCCAAAAGGTACTTCAGCAAATGCAATTGTTGGATGGTTCACTGCGCATGTTCCAGTTTCCATTTTTTCTGAGACTTTGTGAGCTTTTTCTAAAGAATTTGTATAAATATAGCTTGCCAAACCTAAGTCATTATCGTTAGCTCTTTGAACAACTTCATCTGTATCTTTAAACGTTAGTAGTGGAACTAATGGCCCAAAAGGTTCTTCTTTTGCAATTGTAAAGTTATCTTGAACATTGTCAAAAACAGTTGGTTCATAAAAATATCCTTTATTAAAACCTGATGGTCTCTTTCCACCACATAAAACAGTTGCTCCTTCTTTTTTTGTTTTCTCGACTAATGCCTCTATTTCATTCAATCTCTTTTCTGTTGTTAATGGACCTAATATTGTGTCGTCATCCATTCCATTTCCAATTTTAAGTTTTGAAACTTTTTCAACTAATGTTTTTGCAAACTCATCTTTTTTTTTTTCATGAATATAAAATCTTGCCGGTGATATACAAACTTGGCCGTTGTTTCTAAATTTTGCCGTTATTGCCATATCTGTAACTTTATTTATATCTACATCATCAAAAACTATAAAAGGTGAGTGACCACTTAATTCCATTGTTACTCTTTGAACTTTCTCAGCGGCTTGCTTTAAAATAAGTTTACCTACTCTAGTCGATCCAGTAATAGAAACTTTTTTAACTATATCAGAAGATATAAGTTGTGATGAAATTTGTGCTGGATCACCCGATAATAAATTAACAACACCTGGAGGAACTCCTGCATCATTTATAATATTCATTAGTTCCATTACACTTCCTGGAGTAATGACATCTGGCTTACATATAACTGAGCACCCAGCTGCTAAGGCAGTTGAAATTTTTCTAGAAGATAGAACTATTGGAAAATTCCATGGTATTAATCCTGCAACAACACCAACAGGTTCATATTTTACATACATTCTTGTGTGTTCAAATCTGCTCTCAACTATCTGACCATATATCCTTTTTGTTTCTTCTGAGTTCCATTCGAAAATGTCTGCTGCGCCCCCGACTTCTCCTTTAGCTTCTGACAAAGGTTTTCCAACTTCTAATGTAAGCCATTTTGCTAGTACATCAGTTCTCTCTCTCATAAGATCTGCAATTTTTCTTATAATTTTTGATCTTTGCCAAGGTGGAGTATTTCTCCAAACTTCAAGACCTTTTTCAGCTGACTTAAGAGCTTTATTTACATCTTCTTCACCAGCTTTTGATGCTTTGCCAATTACTTCTTCAGTTGCCGGATTTAACACATCGTAAGTTTCATTATTTTGAGATGGTTGCCATTTACCATCAATGAATTGTCCAAATTTGCTATACATAATTTTTATTTTATGGTTTATTAGTTGAATTTTTGAGGAGAATATAACTAGAAAAATGAAAAAAATAAAGCTTACTTGCGCTCATGCTTTAGTTAAACATCTAATAGCTCAAAAAATCTATATAGATGGTAAAGTTGAGCCTTTATTTCCAGGGGCATTTGGTATTTTTGGTCACGGGAATGTTGCTTGCATAGGTCAAGCATTAGAGGAAAATAAGGATAAACTTCCAACTTTTAGAGGTCACCATGAACAAAATATGGCTTTAACAGGCATTGCTTTTGCAAGAGCTAAACGAAGAAAACAAATTTTTATTGCAACAAGTTCTGTTGGGCCAGGATCTACAAATTTAGTCACTGCCTCTGCAGTAGCGATGAGTAATAGATTGCCTATTTTATTTTTACCTGGAGATACTTATGCGAATAGAATGCCAGATCCTGTACTACAGCAAGTAGAGCATTTTTCAAATCCAGGAATGACAGCAAACGACTCTTTTAAACCAGTTACAAAATATTTTGATAGAATTACAAGACCTGAACAAATAATACAATCTCTTCCACAAGCAATTCAAACAATGCTTGATCCTGCAGATACTGGTCCAGCGTGTTTATCTTTATGTCAAGATGTGCAAGGAGAAATATTTGATTATCCAGAGGAATTTTTTAAAGAAAGAATACATAATATTAGAAGACCTAAACCAGATGATTTTCAAATTAAACAAGCAATGGAAAAAATTAAAAAATCAAAAAAACCAATTATTATTTCTGGGGGAGGTGTTTTCTATTCAGATGCAATGGATGAATTAGGAAGTTTTGCCATAAAACATAACATACCAGTTACACAAACAGTGATGGGATACTCAACAATGAAAAGAGATCATTCTCATTTTCTTGGACCAATAGGAGGCCTTGGTGGTAGAGCCGCAAATAACTTAGCAAAAGAAACTGATTTAGCTATTTGTGTTGGTACGAAATTGGCAGATTTTACAACAGGTTCGTGGGCTAATTTTGAAAACCCTGAATTTAAATTGGTTTCAATTAATATTGCAAGACATGATGCAAACAAACATTTAGCTGAGGCAGTTATTGGAGATGCTAAAGTTTGTTTATCAGAATTGTCAAATTCTTTAGGAAATTGGAAATCTCCTGACAGTTGGCATAAAAAATCACAACACGAACTTAAATCTTGGAATGAGTATGTTGATAAAGAAAGCGGTCCAACAAACCAAGAAACTCCAAACTATGCACACGCCGTAGGGGCAATTTATCGAAATTCAGATCCAACAGATATAGCAGTTACTGCTGCTGGTGGATTGGTTGGTGAGGTAGTCCAAGTCTGGAGACCAAAAGAGCTAAATACGCATGAAACTGAATGGGGTTTTAGTTGCATGAGTTATGAAATTTCTGGTGCGCTTGGAATTAAGATGGCAAATCCTGACAAAGACGTAATTGCTTTTGTGGGAGACGGTTCTTATTTGCTTAACAATTCAGACATTTATTCTTCAGTTTTAACAAATAACAAATTAATAATAATTGTTTGTGATAATGGAGGTCATGCAGTTATAAATAGACTTCAATTGTTTAAAGGTGGAAAAGAATTTAATTGCTTATTTAATTCATCTAATATTCAAAATTTTAAGGAAGTAAATTTTGCTCAACACGCAGCTAGCATGGGTGCAAAATCTGAACATGTTTCCACTATTTCAGAATTAGAGGAAGCATTTAAAAGAGCTAAAAAATCAGATGTAACATATGTAATATCAATAAAAACTCATAGTTACGAATGGCTTGAAGGTTCAGCTTACTGGGAAAGTCCTACGCTTGAAATACCAACAACGAAAGAAAATGAGGAAGCTTTAAAACTTCATAAAGAAGGTAAAGCAAAACAAAGACAAGGTGTCTGATTTCCTTATATGAATAAAGTTTTCAAAGTTGGTCTTATTGGTTGTGGACATATTGCAGAAACTTATTTTAGAGCAGAGAAATATTTTAATAATATCAAAATAATTAAATGCGCAGATATAAATTTAAAAGCTGCAAGAAAATGCTCTAAAGAGTATGGAGTCAAATTTTTAAGTGTAAATGAAATTCTAAAAGATCAAGAAGTAGAAATTATTTTAAATTTAACTATTCCAAAAGCTCATTACGAAATTTCAAAAAAAGCTTTAATAAATGGTAAACATGTTTATTCAGAAAAACCACTGGCAATTAATTTAAAAGATGGGAAAGAACTTTTAAAAATTTCTAGAAGGAAAAGGTTATATCTTGGTAATGCACCAGATACATTTTTAGGAGGTGGAATTCAAAAATCAAAAGAGCTAGTTGAAAAAAATATAATTGGAAAAATCAAATTAGGTAATGCTGTTTTTGCCTTTCCTGGAATTGAGTCATACCACCCTAATCCAGAACCATGGTTTGCAAAACTTGAAGGAGGTCCTGTAATTGATATGGGACCATATTATATTACAGCTTTAGTAAACCTTTTAGGACCTGCAAAGAAAGTTAGTGGGAAAATAATAAATGGTCCAAAATATAGAACAATTGGAATTGGGCCAAAAAAAGGTAGAAAATTTAAAGTTAATTGCCCAACAACTTATTTATCTACAATCACTTTTAAAAATAACGCAGTAATTAGATTGACATTATCTTTTGATGTCATTGCTCACCAAAGAAATCATATTGAGCTATATGGTGAAAAAGGTTCAATGATTGTCCCTGATCCAAATATGTTTGGAGGATCAGTGCTCACATGTAAAAAACTTGGAGATAATTGGAAAGAATTTAAAACTACAAAAATGCATTTGGGTAAAATTAATATAAGAACACAAAGTTCAAGAGCAAATGAAGCTCCAACTAATGCAAATTATAGAGGTGTAGGACTTTCAGAAATGGCTTATTCAATCGAAAAAAAAAGAAAACATTTATGCAATGGCGAAATTTCTTTGCATGTCCTTGATATAATTACCTCAATAATGAAAGCTTCAAAGTCTGGTGTTAATCAATCAATAAAAACTGAGTGTGTTAAACCAAAAAGGTTTACGAATATTGATATAAGAAAAATAATTAGATAGAGCAAAGATATGATTAAACCTATTGTAATTTCTGATCCTTATCCAAGAACTTTAGATTTAATTTTTTCTAAGACAACATTAAAAGAACTAAAAACCAAATATAAAATAATAGTTGCTCCAAAAAAAAATAAAAAAATTTTTTATGAAAATAATATTGGCAAGGCAACATTTATTATGGGTCAACCAAATTTAGATAAATATTTGTTGTCTAAAGCTTCAAAATTAAAATGTATTATAAATGTAGAAAGCAATTTTATGGACAATTTAGACTATGATTATTGTTTCAAAAAAAATATTCATGTTATTGCAACCTCGCCAGTATTTTCAAAACCTGTAGCTGAAATTGCTTTAGGTATGACATTGTCTCTTCTAAGAAATATCCACAATGCGCACTTTGATTTTATTAAATCAAAAGAGAAATACGGTTTAGAAAGTAATTTACAAGCTTCACTTCTTACAAATAAAAAAATTGGTTTACTAGGGTTTGGAGACTTAGCAAAATCTTTATACCCCTTACTTTTACCATTCTCAAAAAATATAAATGTATATGACCCATGGATACCTAAAAATAAAATAAAAAAAATTGGATTTAACCCAATTAATTTAAACAAGATGTTTAGTAGTTGTGAAGTAATTTATGTTTTAGCCACAATAACCAAAAAGAATAAACATTTAATTGATAAGAAATTATTAAATAAAATGAAATCTGGAACTATTTTTATTTTAATGAGCAGAGCAGCAATAGTTAATTTTAAAGATTTGATTAAGAGAATTAAAAAGGGAGATATTTATGTCGCAACCGATGTCTTTCCAGATGAACCAGTAAAAAAAAATGATCCAATAAGAAAGTTAAAAAATACACTATTTTCTGCTCATAGAGCTGGTGCTTTAGAGGAAGCTTTTTATAATATGGGTGAAATAGTTTTGAAAGATATGAAGCTTATTTTAAAAAATATGCCACCCAAATTCTGCAAAAGAGCTCAAAGAAAAACTGTAAAACTTTTAGCCTCAAAACCAGTTGCAATTAACTGATTTTTTTATATTTTCTTGAATTATGTCATCTGCCAATCAATTATTATTAGAAGCTAAAAATGTTACAAAATACTTTGGCACAATTACTGCTCTTGAAAATGTAAACCTTAAAATTCATGCAGGTGAATGCTTAGGAGTTGTAGGTGACAATGGAGCAGGAAAAACAACATTAATGAAGGTTTTATCAGGTCTCTATAAACCTAGTGCAGGCTCTCTACATTTTGAGGGAAAAGAAAAGGTTTTAGAAAGTCCTAGGGACTCTCAAAACCTAGGTTTAGAAATGGTATATCAAGATTTAGCTTTAGCAGGCAATCTTCCAATAGGCGAAAATATTTTTTTAGGCCGTGAACCAACTACTAATTTAGGATTATTAAAGTTTCTTGATTATAAAAAAATAAAAGAACTTACAGAGGCACATCTTGGTAAACTTAAAATAAATGTAAAGAGTGCAGATCAAAAAGTTGAGGAACTTTCAGGCGGACAAAGACAAGCAGTTGCAATTGCTAGATCAACAGCATTCAACGCAAAAGTAGTGATCATGGACGAACCAACAGCAGCCTTAGCTATTAAAGAAGTTGGTAAAGTTTTGGATTTAATAAATAGTCTAAAAAAAACTGGAGTAGGAGTAATTGTGATCAGTCACAGAATGGATGATATTTTTGCTGTTTGTGACCGAGTAATGGCTTTGTTTCAAGGAACAAATTTTGCTGAATCTGAATTATCAAACACTTCAAGAGATGAAGTAATTGGATGGATAATGGGTAAAAAATAATTATGGACTCAAAAGATCAAGATAAAGACTCTTTATATCTAAAACTCATTCCTTATTTTGAGAAATACGGAATATTATTATTATTAGTTATAATGATAGTAGTAATGCATTTTCTTCAACCTGATGTTTTTTTATCTTGGAGAAATGTAACAAACGTTTTTAAACAAATTTCTTGGCAGTCAATGCTAGCTCTAGGAGTATTTATGGTGATTGTAACCGCTGGTATAGATCTTTCAGTTGGATCTATAATGATGTTGTCACTAATGATACTTGCAATTGTCGCTAAGGCTGGTGCTCCTTGGTATATTGTTGTTATTACACCTCTTATAGCTGGATTTTTATGTGGGTTATTTAATGGGTTAGGGATTACCTTACTAAGGATGCCACATCCGTTTATAATGACATTAGGTACATTATATATATTTAGAGGAACAGGTAATTTAATTTCTGGTGGAACTCCGATAAGTGGCTTCACAGATGAAGTGAGATACCTTGGGCATGGAAGAATTGATTTAACTTGGCTTGGTTTAGAAAAGTCGCAATACCTTCCTGTTAGTTTAGTTCTTATTGCAATTGTCTATATAATATTTTGGATATTTATGAACAAAACTCGGACAGGTAAATGGATATACGCAATTGGTGGTAATCCAAATGCTGCAAGAGCCTCAGGGATTAATGTAAATAAAATTCTTGTAATAGTTTATTCGCTTTGTGGTTTTTTATCTGGTATTGGAGCTTTAATTTTAGCTGGTCGGACAGACTCAGGTTATCCAAATGCAGGATTACAGTCTGAATTAGATGCTATTGCAGCATGTATTATCGGAGGCGCTAGTTTTTTTGGAGGAAGAGGTACCGTTTTAGGCGTTTTTGCAGGAGTGATGATAATGGGAATTTTACGAAATGGTCTTAATTTAATGGATGTTAGTTCATTTTGGCAGCAAGTATTAATAGGCTCAATTATTGTTTTAGCTGTATATGTTGATGTTCTGAGAAGAGATTTTGGAACTAGAAAATAAAACACGTAAAGGTTGAATTTAAAAATAGTTACCTTTGTAACAGTTGAATTCTTTTTAAAAATTTTATTAAATTAATTTTTTAATAATTATTAAAGGGGTAAACATATGAGAGATATAAAAAGAAAAATTGTTGTTTTCTTTTCAGCAGTTTTTTTACTATTAAGCATGGGTTCAGCTTCTTTTGCTGATGGTCATGGTAAAAAAATCTTATTCAGTATTAAAGGACCTGGATCTGGAAATCCATTCTGGGCTTCTGTTACAAAAGGTGCTGAAGAAGAGGCTAAAAAATTAGGAGTTAAACTAATTCTAATCGCACCTCCACAAGAGGGAGATGTTCAGGCACAGATTAACCAGGTTGAAGACCAACTTGCAAAAGGTGTTGATGCCTTAGCTCTTGCGCCAGGAGATCCAAATGCATTTGCGCCAATAGTAGATGATGCTATTAAGAGCGGAGTTCCAGTTGTATTTGTTGATACAAAAGGAATAAACGAAGGTGTTACTTTTATTGGAACAAATAATATGAATGGTGCAGAATTAGCTGCAAAATTTATTTGTGATAAAACTCCAAAAGGTTCAGATGTTGCAATTCTTACAGGAATTGAGTCTCAATCAACTGCATTATTGAGAAGAGATGGTGCAATTAAAGGATTTAAAAATTGTGGTTTAAATCTTGTTGCAACTCAAACTGCTGAATGGGATACTGCAAAAGGTAGATCTGTAACTGAGTCAATCATTTTGAAAAATCCTAACATCAAAGCAATATTTGCTTCTAACGACAATATGGGCTTAGGTGCAATGCAAGCTCTTAAAGATGCTGATATGAATGATGTAATCGTTGTTGGTTTCGACGCTACTCCTGATGCTGCTACAAGTATCTTAAAAGGAGAGATGACTGCAACAATAGCTCAGTTCTCATACAACATGGGCGCATATGGAGTTAAATATGCTCTTGAGTTAGCTAATGGTGGAAGTATTGATCCTAATATTGATACAGGAACACAATTAGTAACAAAAGAAAACGCTAACGATTTTAAATAATCTTTAGAAAAAACAAAATTAAAAGGGTGGAATTTTATTTCACCCTTTTTTTTTATGTAATATAGTATTCAAATGCTAATTAATATTAATCCAATTTTAAATCCTGAACTTTTATATCATTTAAGAGCCATGGGACATGGTGATAAATTAGTGTTAACAGATGCTAATTTTCCTGCTTATTCTCATTCTTTAAACAATAAAGTAATTAGATTAGATGGAGTTAATATCTATGAAGCTGCAAAAGCTATTCTTTCAGTTTTTCCACTAGATAGTTTTATAGATTCTGCTGCAGAAAGAATGCAAGTTGATAATAAACCAGATGAATTAACAGAGTGTCACAAAGATTTTATAAAAGCTGTGAGAGAAACCTCTGGAGAAAATTGGAAAGTAGGTTCAATTGAGAGGCAAGAATTTTATAAAGTAGCAAAAAAATCTCAATTAATCGTATCTACTTCTGAAACAAGGCCTTATGGATGTTTTATACTAACAAAAGGAGTAATTAAACCAGATGGTAGCGTTTGGGTTCTTGATAAATAATGAACTCTATATGCATTTTTGGAGTATTCGTAGCTGACCTATGTTTCTTTGCTGAAAAAATTCCTGTTAAAGGAGAAACAGTTTTAGGTAAAAATCATATAATTGGACCAGGCGGCAAAGGATCTAATCAAGCAATTGCTGCTGCAAGACTCGGTGGAAATGTAAATTTTATCACTAAAATAGGAAAGGATCAAAATGCAAGGATGGCTCTTAAGCTTTATGAGGAAGCTGGAATTAATACAGGTTCAATAATCCAAGACCCAAATCAGTCAACAGGTGTTGCAGGTATAATGATAAATGAAAAAACAGGTGATAATGCTATCAATATTGTACCAGGGGCAGCTGGTTCGATATCTAATAAAGATATTGATAAAAATATTGATGTTATAAAAAAATCAGAAATTTTTTTAACACAACTAGAAACTCCTAGTGAAGTAACTAGTTATGCACTCAATAGAGCAAAAGAAACAGGATCTGTTACAATTTTTAATCCTGCTCCTGCATCAGATATTAAAGAAAGTGATTTTAAATGTATTGATTATTTTACTCCTAATGAAACTGAAGCAAGTTTTTATTTAGATAAAAAGGTTGAAAGTAAAACAGAAATTGAAGAAGCTGCAAAAACTTTTTTGGCAAAAGGAGTAAAAAATATAGTTATAACATTAGGCCCAAAAGGACTTTACTTTGCTAATTCTGATGAAAGTTTTTTTATAGATGTTTATAGTTTAAAGGATAAAGTTATAGATACAACGGGAGCAGGTGATGCTTTTAATGGAGCTTTTGCTTATGCTTTATCCAATAAATTAAAAATCAAAGATGCTTTAGAATTTTCAAATAAAGTAGCTGCAATTTCTACAACAAAAGCAGGTGCAGCAAATTCAATGCCTAAAATTAATGAAGTAGAAACTTATTAGTTACTCGATTATATTGAAATCTGATTTAAATTTATTAGTAATAGTTAAACCTAGGCCAGGTTTATTATCGTCCAGGTTAATATATCCTTTTTCAGGCGCTGGGTCACCTTCAAAAATATAGTAAAATAGCTCATTTCCAATTTCTACATCATGCACAGGAAAAAATTCGGATATAGGACAATTAAAGTTAGACATTGTTAAATGATAATTATGCATTTGCCCAGCATGTGGAATGACTGGAACTTGATAAGCTTCAGCTAACGCATTTATTTTATTTGCAATAGTGAAACCACCAACTCTATTATTGTCATATTGAATATAACTAACTGCTTTTAAATCTAATAATTGTTTAAATCCAAATAAGTTGAATTCATGCTCTCCACCAGATATTGGAATAGCATTCATATTATTCAGTTCAGCATAACCATGAATATCGTCTGCTATCACAGGCTCCTCTAGCCATCTAGGATTAAATTTTACTAATTTAGGAATCATTCTTTTAGTGTAATCTAAATTCCATCCCATATAACATTCCATCATAAGATCTGTGTCATAGCCAATCACTTCTCTAACAGCCTCTGCTAATTCTAAATTTTTCTTCATTCCATCAGGTCCGTCTTTTGGTCCCCATCCAAATCTCATTTTAAACATTTTAAAACCTTGATTAACGTAACTTTCAGCCTCTTTTTGTAGCTCTTTTATTGGTTGGCTATAAAGTTTTGAGGCATAAACTGGAATTTTCTCTTTAGTTCTTCCGCCTAATAATTTGAAAACTGGTTTATTTGTAATTTTTCCCATTATATCCCATAGAGCAATATCAATTGCTGAAATAGCGACCATTCCTAATCCCCTTCTACCCCATGCATGAGTTCTTCTGTACATTTTTTCCCAAATATAAGCATAATCAAAAGGGTCCTCACCAATAACTAAAGGAGTTAAATAAGTATCAATGGTTTTTTTTACTAATTGTGGTGCAAGCGCTGCATTTCCAATTCCAATAATTCCATCGTCTGTTTCAATTTCACATATTAACCATTCATGAAATCTAAAAGATCCCATTGCATCCGATTTTTCAAATAAAAGGTCAGAAGCATTTGTACAAAAATTATTTTGCGGTGGAACAGTTTTGCCATTCCATTGATAAACTTTTGTTCTTATGCTTTTAATCTTTGTCATTTTTTTTTATACTTTGCAATTTCATAATCTATTTTTATTTTTTGCCATTGTAAGTGCAATTTTAAACGAATTCAAAGTTGGTTCTAAATTTGCTCTATTTTTACCTGCAATATCGAATGCTGTACCATGTGCAGGAGTAGTTATAGGGACAGGCAAACCTCCTTGTACAGTTACCCCTCGATCAAATCCAAATGCTTTTAAACCTGATTGTAAAGCATCATGATACATACCAACAATACAATCATGATTTCCATTTTTATAAGCAGTAATAAAAGAAGTATCACATGGCAAAGGTCCATCAGCATCAATACCTAGTTTTTTTGCCTCCTCTATTGCGGGTATAATTTCTTCTTTTTCCTCTGTACCAAATTCAGCATGAGGATTTAATGCTTGAACTGCTACTCTTGGATTTTTAATACCATTTAATTTCATTGCTTCATTTATAAGCTTAATTGGCTTTATAATTTTTTCCTTTTTTATATGTTCTGGTACTTCTTTTATTGGAATATGTGATGATACCCTTGCAGTCCAAAAATTATCAATAACATTAAACTCGCAAAAAAAATTTTTAACCTCTAACTTTTCGGCCATTAAATGTAATTCATCAGAATATTTATTTCCTCCAAGTTTAAGGCTTGTTTTGTTAAATGGTCCAAAGTTTATTGCATGAATTTTATTTTCCTTAGCAAGTTCTAAAGCTAAATTCAAAGAAGCTAAAACACTTTCTCCCGCCTCTTTAGAGCACTCAGATAATTTATAATTAAAATTTTTACCTTCAGAGATATCTAGAAAAAATTTATTATCTTTTGTAAAATCAATACTATCAAAATTTTCAACGAAATTTAAATTATGAGTTATACCTGAAATTTTATTTCCAGTTTCTAAAATATTTTTTTCACCTATGATAATTACATTAGCCTTGTTTGTGATTTCCTCAGATAATAGTTTTGAGACCAATTCGGGGCCTATACCAGAAGGATCCCCTAGAAGAACTGCTATGTTAATTTTATTTTGAGCCATTTTTTACTTTACGCTATGTATCAGATTATGTTTATATATTTAAATATAAATTAACTAAAAAAGAGGGAAATAATGAAAAAAAGTTTTAAATTATTTTTAGCTACCGCATTTTTGGTAACTGAATTTTTTGTTGTTGCACTTCCACTTATGATTACTTCTGCAAAAGCAGATGGTCACCCAATTCAAGCTATTACACACGCTGGTTTTGGTGGTGGTACTGACGTAACTACTAGAATGATGTTATTAAGAACTAGAAGGTATCTAAAACAAGATATGCAATTAGTTAACAAAAAAGGTGGTGGTGGAGCAGCATCGATGGATTATATGATGACTTTACCTGCAGATGGTCAACACACTTTAACTTGGACAACTGGTCATGCTGTATCAATGGCATTGGGTAAAACTAAAGTTAAATTAAGTGACATGCAACCATTGGCAAGAGGAACAGATGATCCTCAGTTATTTGTTGTAAATTGTAAAAATGAAATCAAAGACGCTAAGAAATTTATTAGTGCACAAAAATCAAAATCATTAAAATATGGTACAACTCATGTTGGTGGTATTGATGATGTAAGTGCAATTGCATTTACAAAAAAAGGAAAATTAACTGACCCAACAATTGTTCCATACAAAGGAGTTGGTCCGATTAAAACTAACCTAATCAAAGGAGATATTGATGTAGGTGTTTTAAACTTAGGTGAAGCAGTTACAGAAATTGAGGATGGAACATTATGTGTTTCAGTTGTTCTTGCAAGTAACAGAATGGAAAAATTAAGTAATGTTCCTACTGCTACAGAGCTTGGAATACCAGTTGTGTTATCAACTGTTAGAGGATTTGTAACAAGAAAAGGAGTTCCAGCTGACAGAAAGAAACAATTGGAAGATGCTATGATAAAAGCTATGGAGCATAAATATTTCCAAAGCTTTTTAACTGACATCGGACTTGATTCAACTAGTGTTGTTGGAGCTGATGAGTGGGGTAAGCAAATGGAAGTGATGCTTGCAGAAATGACTGCTCAACTTAAAGCTTTGGGTTACATTAATTAGTCATAAGAAAGTACATTTTTTTTATGAATAATGTACAAAATAAAAAAAGGGCAAACAAAAGTTTGCCCTTTTTTTTTAAAGATGAATTTAAAGTATTTTTTGTAATAATTTTTTTTTCTACAATATTATTAATTTCTACTTTTACCTTTGATAAGGTCCCGCCAATTTTAAACAGAGGTATTCAGCCTGCAACTTTCCCAAAAGGATTGTTAGTATTGATAATGTTTTTAACAACAATTATTTATTATTTGTCATTCAAAAATCCCTGGAAAAAAGAAAAAAAACTTCCAAAACCATTTTTTTTAACAATCATAAGTTTTATTTTATTTGTAGTAATTTCTAAAACATTAGATTTTTTCTTAGCTATTTCAGTACTTTCTATATTTGTTTCTTATAATTGGGGTGAAAAGAGAGTTTTTTATTTACTGCTGGTTGGAATTATATTTCCACTAGTAGTTTTTATATTTTTCGAAATGATACTGGGTCTTAGATTTCCTCCAGGAATAATTACAAACCTTTATTACTACTAGTATGGACAATCTTTTATTAATGATGGCACCCTTGTTTAGTTCCAAGTTGTTAATCGTTTTACTTTTTGGAACTTTATTTGGACTAATTTTAGGTGTTCTGCCAGGATTAGGTCCTACAACAGGTGGAGCCTTAATTTTACCATTTACTATGACTTTAGACCCTCTTTCAGCGATAGTACTATTAACATCAATTTATTGTGCTGGAACATACGGAGGTGCAATTACTGCAGTTTTAATTAATACACCTGGAACTCCAGCCGCAGCCGCCACTTGTCTAGATGGTTATCCATTAGCTCAAAAGGGAGAAGCAGGTAGAGCTTTAGGTATGGCAACAGTTTCCAGTACAGCGGGTGGAATTTTTAGTGTAATAGTTTTGGTATTTTTTGCACCTGTTTTAGCTAAACTTGCATATGAATTTGGCCAACCAGAATATTTTGCATTAGCTATTTTTGGTTTAACAATGCTCGCATCAATTGGCGAAGGAAGTCCAATTAAAAATTTAATTGCTGGCGCATTTGGAATTTTAATTTCTACTATTGGAAAAGATTTTATGACTTCAATTGACAGATTTACTTATGGAATTAATGAACTTTCGGTTGGAATTGGATTTATACCTGTAGTGGTAGGCTTATTTGCTATAAGCGAAATGTTAACCCAGTCTACACTTCTTAATCAAGTTTTTAAAAGAGTGGCACTAAAAGCTGTAAAACTTCCATCTCTAGATGATTATAAAAAAACATGGAAAACAATTCTAAGATCAAGCGGTATAGGATCTTTTATTGGTGTTTTACCAGCTGAGGGAGGAACAGTTGCATCCTTAATTGGTTATTCAGAAGCAAAAAGATTTTCTAAAGAACCAGAGGAATTTGGCAAAGGATCAATAGAGGGAATTGCTGGAGCAGAGGCTGCTAACAATGCTGCTACTGGAGGTGCAATGGTTCCAACTTTAGCCCTTGGAATTCCTGGGAGTGCTACAACAGCAGTAATATTAACTGGTTTAATTATTCATGGTGTCAGACCAGGTCCAGATTTATTTAGAGAACAGCCAGACTTTTTATATGGAATCTTTGGGGCAATGTTAATTGCAAATGTTTTATTTTTTATATTTGGATTTTTTGGTGCAAAATTATTTGCAAGAATAACACTTGTACCTAACAAAATTTTATGGCCAATGATTTTTGCCGTATCTGTATGTGGAACTTATTCTTTAAGTCAGTCAATAATTGATGTCTGGATAATGTTATTCTTTGGTGTACTTGGATTTTTTATGAGAAGATTTGGTTTTTCAGTTGTTCCAGTAATTATAGGATTAATTTTAGGAGAATTAGTAGAAGGAACCTTAAGACAATCTTTAGTGATTTTTGATGGAAATTGGCTGATGTTTTTAACAAGACCTATAGCATTAACCTTTTTTATTTTATCTTTTATTGCATTGGCTTTTCCTTTATTAAGGTCAAAAAAACAAAAAAAATAATATGATTAATTTTGATTTAAAAAATAGAGTTGCAATAGTGACAGGAGGCGCACAAGGTTTTGGACTAGCTATTACTGAGAGATTTATTGCTTCTGGAGCAAACGTTGTAGTTTGGGATATTGATGAAGAGGCCATTAAAACTGCAATAAAAAAAGTTAATTCAGATAAGGTTTCATACCAAATTGTAGATGTTGGAAATTATGAAAGTATAGAGAAAAATTTAGCTGATGTTGAAAAAACACACAAAAAAATTGATATTTTCATTAATAATGCAGGTGTTGCAGGTAAAAATACCACGGTAGTTGACTATCCTCTTGATGAATGGAAAAAAGTTATAGATCTAAATTTAAATGCAGTATTTTATTGCTGTAAAGCCGTAGCATCTTACATGATCAAAAATAATTATGGAAGAATTGTTAATATTGCATCTATTGCCGGAAAAGAGGGCAATCCTAATGCCAGTGCATATAGCACATCTAAAGCTGGAGTTATAGGTTTAACTAAATCGCTCGGAAAAGAGTTAGCATTAAAAAATATAGCTGTTAATTGTGTAACCCCTGCCGCTGCAAAAACAAGAATATTTGATCAAATGACTGAGGAACATATAAATTATATGTTATCTAAAATTCCTAGAAATAAATTTGCCAAAGTAGATGAATTAGCATCTCTAGTAACTTGGTTATCTAGTGAAGAAAATTCTTTTTCAACAGCTGCGGTATTTGATTTGAGTGGTGGAAGAGCAACTTATTAGTTATGCAAATAGGAATTGATGTAGGTGCTACAAAAATAGAAAGTGTAATTTTAGATGAAAAAGGTAATGAAAGCAATCGTGAAAGAACAGATTGCCCAAAAGATTATTTCCATATTGTTAAAACGATTAAAGATATTAACAAAAAATTAGAGAAAGAATTAAATAAATCATTACCAATCGGTGTATGTCATCCTGGCATACATTCACCTCAAACTGGATTAGTTAAAAATGCTCCAAATTGTTATTGGTTGGAAAAAAAACCATTTCAAAATGATTTAAGAAAAGAATTGGGTAAAGAGGTATTTTGCGAAAATGATGCAAATTGTTTCGCTTTATCAGAAGCATTAGATGGTGCGGGAAAACATTATAAAATTGTTTATGGAATAATAATTGGTTCAGGTGTTGGTGGCGGTTTGGTAATAGATAAAAAAATAGTTAGCGGACCTAATGGAGTAGCAGGAGAGTGGGGACATAATCAAATTACTCATTTAATTGCAAAAAAAGAAAACTTTGAGTCTACCAATTTAAGAGAGGGTGAGATTGAGAGTTTTATGTCAGGTTTAAGTTTAGCAAAAAAATTCAATAAAAAATTCAAAAAGAATTTAAAGACAAATGAAATTTTTGATTTATATAGAAAGCATGATTTAGATGCTGAAGATTTAATAGATAATTTTAAAGTAAATTTAGCAATGTCCTTAGCGAATATAATTAATATTCTTGATCCTGATTGTTTTGTTTTTGGTGGGGGTGTTTCAAATGAAATTGATTTTTTAAGTGAAATCGAAACTATCGTAAGAAAATTTGTAACTGGCAGAGAGTATGAAGGTGTGTTTCTTAAACCAAAGTACGGAGATGCTAGTGGCGTTAGAGGTGCAGCAAGATTAGGAAGAAAATCAATCTATTAATATTACAAATCAATTAATAGTTGTATTTTTTTTTTCTTGTAGTCTTTTAATAAATCAATCTATAATTGTTTTTTTTAAGTTAACTTAATTTAACAAATAAGAGGGAAAATATGAAAAAAATGTTAATAGCTTTAATCGCTTTTGCATTCACTTCCACATCTTCTTTTGCAGGACCAAAAATTGAGGTTTTGCACTGGTGGACATCAGGAGGTGAAGCGGCCGCACTTAAAGTATTAAAAGATGATTTCGCTGCAAACGGTGGTGAATGGTTAGACATGCCTGTAACTGGTGGTGGTGGAGACGCTGCTAACGTTGCACTTAAAGCAAGAATAGTTGCAGGAGATCCTCCTTCAGCTTCTCAAATTAAAGGTCCAACAATCCAAGAATATGATCAAGAGGGAGTAGTAGCTCCATACAACATTGATCCTATAGCTCAATCAGAGGGCTGGGATGGACTTTTAGATCCAATGATTGCTGCAGTTCACAAATGTCAAAACAATAGTGGTCCATACTGTGCTGCACCAGTAAACATTCATAGAATTGATTGGATGTGGGCTAACAAAGCAGTATTTGATGCTAATGGAATTTCAGTTCCAACAACTTGGGATGAAGTAAATGCAGCAGCAGAGAAACTTCAAGCTGCAGGAATAATTCCTTTCGCACATGGTGGCCAAGCTTGGCAAGATGCAACAGTCTTTGAAGCAGTCGCTATGGGTATTGGTGGAAATAACTATTACAAAAATTGCTATGTAGATCTTAAAGAAACATGCCTAAGAAGTGAGACGACAGTAAAAGTTTTTGATCAAATGAGAAAACTTCAAGGTTTTACTGACGAAGGTAGCCCAGGAAGAGACTGGAACGTTGCTACTGGAATGGTTATTGAGGGAAAAGCTGGTTTCCAAATTATGGGTGACTGGGCAAAAGGTGAATTTACAGCTGCTGGAAAAGTTCCAGGAGTTGATTACTATTGTTCTCCAACACCTTCAAATAATGGTTACTTGTACAACGTTGATAGCTTTATATTCTATAAAACAAGTGATCCTGATAAACAAGAAGGTCAAAAGTTATTAGCTAAATTAATGATGGGTAAAAACTTCCAAAAAGTTTTCAACCTATATAAAGGATCAATTCCAGCACGTTTAGATGTTTCTATGGACGAATTTGATAAATGTGCAAAAACTTCGAATTCTGACATCAAAACTGCAGGTGCAGGTGGTGGATTAGTTCCTAGTTTTGCTCATGGAATGGCTCAAGGTAATACGATGAAGGCTGCTTTACAAGATGTGATTACAGAACACTTTAATTCTGACATGTCCTCTGTTGATGCAGCAAACGCTTTGGCTGATTCAGTTTTAGATAACATGTAAAATACAAAAATTAAGGCCACCTAAAGTTTAGGTGGCCTTTTTTTTTAATCAAAATTAGAAAATATTTATAATGCTCAAGTGGTTAGAAAAAAACCTACCAAAAATCGTAATGGCTCCAGCTGTTGGATTAATTGGCTGGTTTGTCTATGGTTTTGTTCTTTGGACCTTATATATATCTTTTACAAATTCTAAAATCTTGCCTAAGTATGAACTTTGGGGAGTAGGTCAATATGTTAAACTTTGGGGTTCTAGAAAATGGCTTATTGCAGTTGATAATCTTCTTATTTTCACAGCTTTATTCTTAATTTTTTGTGTTGTGATTGGAATTATTCTTGCAATATTTCTAGATCAAAAAATTAGGGCAGAAGGTGTCCTTAGAACTATTTACTTATATCCCATGGCTTTGTCTTTCATAGTCACTGGAACAGCATGGAAATGGATTTTAAACCCAACTCTTGGTATCCAAAAAATGTTTATTGATTGGGGATTTGAAAACTTTACATTCGATTGGTTGGTCAATCGAGAAATGGCCATCTACACCATTGTCATTGCAGGTGTCTGGCAATCTGCTGGATTTGTAATGGCGTTATTTCTAGCTGGATTGAGATCAGTCGAAGATGAAATAGTTAAAGCAGCTAAAATAGATGGTGCAAATTTATTTACAGTTTATTGGAAAATTCTACTTCCAATGATGAGACCAGTTTTTTTTACAAGTTTTGTAATTTTGGTTCATATTTCAATTAAAAGTTATGATCTTATAGTTGCGTTAACCCAGGGTGGTCCAGGCATATCTACAACTATGCCTGCATTATATATGACACAAACTGCATTCCACAAAAGTCAAGTTGGTTTGTCAGCAGCAAGTGCGATGATGATGTTTATGGCAGTAGCAGCTGTGATTATACCTTATTTATACTCTGAACTTAGGAGAGAAAATGCAAGATAAAATACACTCTTCATACAAACAGCTTGAACAAAAATCTAAGTATACAAATATGTTCCTTAGATGGTTTTTATATTTTGTTTTAGTAGTTTTTGCATTTTATTTTATTTTTCCATTATATGTGATGGTTGTTACTTCATTAAAAACAATGGAAGAAATCCGTCAAGGTACACTTCTAACTTGGCCAAGTGGATTAAATTTTGACTCATGGTTAGTTGCGTGGGGAGGTAGAGGATATGGTGCAGGTGATACTTTCTTAAAACCATATTTTTGGAATTCAATTAAAATGGTTGTTCCAGCAGTATTTTTTTCTACCTTCATTGGTGCGATGGCTGGATATGTTTTAACAAAATGGAGATTTAAAGGAGACAAATGGGTTTTCCTTTTTTTATTATTTGGATGTTTTATTCCTTATCAAGCAATCTTATTACCCATGGCTAGAACCCTTGGAGTTCTTGGAATATCGAATTCTGTAATTGGACTTGTTTTGGTCCATACAGTTTACGGAATTCCATTTACAACTTTATTTTTTAGAAATTTTTATGTTTCTATTCCTTCCGAATTAGTAAAAGCTGCTAGAATAGATGGAGCAGGATTTTTTAAAATATTTTTTAAAATTTTACTTCCAGTATCAACACCAATTATCGTAGTAACAATAATTTGGCAATTCACACAAATTTGGAACGACTTTTTGTTTGGCTCAACATTTTCATTTGGAGAGGCAGCGCCAATACAAGTTGCTTTAAACAATATGGTTTTATCAAGTACTAGTGTTAAAGAATATAATGTTGATATGGCATCTGCTATTATTGCAGGAATTCCAACACTTATAGTATATGTCTTAGCAGGGAAATATTTTATTAGAGGATTAACTTCAGGAGCAGTAAAAGGTTAAAAATGAAAACATTAAAAATTGAAGAATTATCAAAGAACTTTGGATCAACTGAGGTTTTAAGGAAAATTAATTTAGAGATAGATGAAGGTAATTTCTTAGTTCTTTTAGGTCCTTCTGGATGTGGAAAATCAACCTTGTTAAACATTATTGCAGGATTAGAAACTATTAATGAAGGAAATGTTCACATAGATGATTACAATGTAAGTAAAGTAGAGCCAAAAGACAGAAATATTGCAATGGTATTTCAATCTTATGCTTTGTACCCATCAATGAATGTGCGTGAAAATATGATCTTTGGTCTTAAACAAGCTAAAGTTTCTAAGGAGAAAATCGAAGAGCAATTGGAAAAAGTATCAAAATTTTTACAAGTAGATGCTTTGTTAGAGAGAAAGCCATCACAATTATCTGGCGGACAAAGACAGCGTGTTGCAATAGGCAGAGCACTAGTTAGAGAACCAAGAATTTTTTTATTTGATGAACCTTTATCAAATTTAGATGCAAAGCTAAGAGTTGAGATGAGACGAGAAATTAAAAAACTTCATCAGCAACTTAAAACAACAGTAGTTTATGTAACACACGATCAAACAGAAGCTATGAGTTTAGGTACAAATATTGCAATTATGAACCATGGTGTAATTCAGCAAAATGATACACCTGAAAATATTTATAATAAACCTAGTAATACTTTTGTGGCAGACTTTATAGGCTCTCCATCAATGAATTTAATAAAAGGCAATCTAAAAGAGAGTTCAAATAAAGTTTCATTCGTTACCCGTGGATCAAATATTGAAATTCCAATAAATGGATATGATTTCAAAGAAAAGTCTAATTTAGATAGTAGAGAGGTTTTTTTTGGAATAAGACCAGAACATATATTTTTTAAAAAATCTAATGAAGAGGATTTTGAGATTAATTTAAGAGCAGATTTAAGTGAATATATAGGACATGAACAGATAATGACCTTTAATTTTGAAAATCAAGAGGTGTTAGCTAAGTTTCCTTCAACAGTAAAAATAGATCTATCAAAAAATACAAAATTATTCTTTGATTTAACTCAAATTTCATTGTTTGATGCTAAAACAGAGGAGAGAATTTAAATGAAAGTAAAATATTTTGACTTAAAAAATAAAAAAGTTTTTATTACTGGAGGTGGATCAGGAATTGGAGCTTCAATAGTTGAACATTTTTGTGAACAGGAATGTGATGTTTATTTTGTTGATATCAATAAGAAAGACTCAAATAAATTAATTAAAGATCTTAAAAAAAAAGGTCTTAAAGTACCTTATTTTATTGAATGTAATCTTATTAAAATTAAAAAATTACAAACTATCATTCAAAAAATAATTAAATCAAAAGGTCCTATCGATATTTTAATAAATAATGCTGCTAATGATGACAGACACTCCACAGATCAAGTAGATGAAAAATATTGGAATAATAGAATGGATGTGAATTTAAAACATTTTTTCTTTACAATTAAAGCAGTTTTAAAAGGAATGATTAAAAATAAAGGTGGAGCTATCGTAAATTTAAGTTCAGTTTCATGGATGTTGGGTGAGGGTGATAAAGTTGCTTATGAGACAGCAAAGTCTGCTGTTATTGGTCTGACTAGATCTTTTGCGAGAGAATTTGGCAAATATAATATTAGATGCAACTCAGTTACTCCTGGATCAATTGCTACTGAGAGACAAATAAAGCATTGGCTAACTCCAAAGTATAAAAAATTTATTCTTGATAAACAGTGCTTGAAGAGACAGCTTAAACCTGATGATGTGGCAAGTTTAGTTGTTTATCTTTCATCTGACGTATCGTCAGGATGTACGAAACAAAACTTTATTATAGACGCTGGTATCACTTAAAATTTATATAAGTGTCTAAGAAAATTAAAATATCTGTTGTTGGAATAGGTTTAATGGGACTACAACATATTAAAGCTATTCAAAAATCAAAATTAGCATCTCTTCACTCAATTGTTGAAATAAAAAAAACTGGGATAGAATTATCTAAAAAATTCAATGTACCACTTTATAAAAATATCAAAATTTTATTAGCAAAAGATAAACCTGATGCAGTGATAATTGCAACACCAAATTTTCTACACGAAACTGATACTGTTCTATTTTTAAAATCTAAAATTCCTGTATTATTAGAAAAGCCAATTTCAGATAATATTAAATCTGCAAAAAAAATTATTAATAGTGCACACTCAAATAAAACTTCATTACTGATAGGATATCATAGACGCCATAATTCAATTGTTAATAATGTTAAAAAAATAATAGAAAATAAAAAACTTGGAAAAATTGTATCTGCAAATATTTTATGCTGGCTCTATAAACATAAAAAATATTTTAATGAAAAGTGGAGAGTAAGAGAAGGTGGTGGTCCATTAGGTATTAATTTAGTTCATGATATTGATATGATTTGTTATTTACTTGGTCCTGTTAAGTATGTTCAGGCATTTAAATCAAATAATATTAGGAAATATAAGGTTGAGGATACAGCTTCAGTAAATTTATTTTTTAAATCTGGAACTTTATGTACTCTTAATGTATCTGATACGATAACTTCACCATGGAGCTATGAATTAACAGCTGGAGAAAATCCTGCTTATCCAATAACTGACCAATCTTCATATTTTATTGGAGGAACAAGAGGCTCTGTTCAATTTCCTAATTTAAAATTATGGTACTATAAAAAAGAAAGAAGTTGGTGGAATAATATTTTTAATAATAAAATTAAAGTTCAAAAAAGCAATGAAACTTTAATAAATCAGATCGATCATTTTTCTAGAGTAGTTTTAAAAAAAGAAAAACCAAAAGTGACTGGTAAGGATGGGTTAAATTCTTTAATAATTTTTGATGCAATAAACAAAAGTTCTCAATCAGGTAAAAAAATAAGAATTAGTTAATTTTTTTAACTTTCTTTGTTCCTTCAACTCTAATAAACAAAACTCCAAAGATTATAATTCCAATAAGACCAATTATTTTACTTATATCTGCCGGAACCCCAAAAATTAAAAAATTAATTATTGTTGACCAAAGCAATTGAGAATACTGAAAATTAGTTACAAATGACAAATTAGATAATTGAATTGCATAAATAATTATAAAATGACTTATAAAACCAAAAATTCCCATAGCAACTAAACCAATCCAATAAATGTTATTTTCGATTGGTACCCAATTAAATGAAATATAAATTGTAAATATCAAAGCTCCAGTAACTGCCGTATAAAAAACTGCTGAGAAAGGTTCATTGTTTCCTGAAATAAGTTTTGTAAAAAATTGATAAAGTGCCCAACATAGTGGTGGCACAATAGGAAAGATTAACTCTGGCGATAATACTTTCATGCTAGGTCCTAAAGCATAAATAATTGATCCAAAACTTAGCAACATCAAAATTATACCTTTAGGAGACAATATATCTTTTAAAAAATATGCTGATAAAAGTGAAACAATTAATGGAGCGCTAAAAAAAACTACGTATATGTCAACCAAGTCAAATCTTTGTAATGAGTTAAACATAAAGAAAGTCGCTGTAACCATTAATAATGATCTAATAATTTGAATTTTAAAATTTCTAGTTAAATTTAGCTTTGGCTTAAAGACTACGAAATAGACACAAAGAGCGACAAAGTGAAAAAAAAATCTTCCCCATACAGCTTGTGTAACTGGCATAACATTTCCTAAATATTTTGCAGTTGAGTCCATACAAACAAATAAAAAAAAACCTGAAGCGGATAGAAAAATAACCTTAATTAAAGAGGCTTTTTGATTTTTTGACATGATAATTTATGAAAAATTTATCAAAAAGTTACATCACTACGCCTACTTGCCAAGGATTAAACTCCTCGTCACCGTAGCCGTTAATTTCACTTTTCGATTTATTTCCTGAAGCAGTGCTTACAACTAGATCAAATATTCTATTTCCAACTTTTTCAATGTCTTCTTTGCCTTCTGCAATAGTCCCACAATTTATATCCATATCTTCTTCCATTTTTTCATACATCGCAGTATTTGTAGATAATTTTAAACTTGGAACAGGTTTACATCCAAAACATGAACCTCTACCTGTTGTAAAACAAATTACATTTGCACCTGATGCAACTTGACCTGTTACAGACACCGGGTCATACCCTGGAGAATCCATAAAGTTAAAACCTTTATTTTTTAATGGTTCTGCATATTCAAGTACATCTTCTAGAATTGATTTACCACCTTTTGCAACAGCACCCAGTGACTTTTCAAGTATGGTAGTTAAACCACCTCGTTTATTCCCAGGAGCAGGGTTATTATCCATTGTGCTATTATTAATTGAAGTATAGTTTTTCCACCATTTTAATCTTTCAATTAATTTATCTGCTGTTTTTTGACTGTTTGCTCTATTAATTAGAAGATGCTCAGCCCCATAAATTTCAGGAGTTTCAGATAATATTGAACTTCCACCTTTTTTAACTAACAAATCAGCTGCAACACCCAAAGCTGGATTTGCAGTAATACCAGAGTAACCATCTGATCCTCCACATTGAAGAGCTAAAGTTAAATGACTTACAGACTGAGGAATTCTTT
>CACKGK010000011.1 GCA_902599665.1 uncultured Pelagibacteraceae bacterium
TGGGTTTATCGGGAAGCGGAAAATCAACCTTAGTTAGATGTATTTCAAGATTAATTGAACCAACGTCTGGAACAGTAAAAATGGATGATGTTGACGTAACGAAAATGAGCGGAAAAGAATTATTAGATTTAAGAAGAAATAAAATGAGCATGGTTTTTCAACATTTTGGTTTATTTCCACATAGAACAGTTGTGGAGAATATTGGATATGGTTTAGAGATTAGAGGAAATAAAAAAAATGATAGAGTAGAAAAATCAATGGAAGTTTTAAAAATGGTTGGTTTAGAAGGTTGGCACAATAATTATCCAAGAGAACTATCAGGAGGAATGCAACAAAGGGTGGGTTTAGCTCGTGCATTAGCTGTAGATCCAGAAATTTTAATTTTTGATGAACCCTTTTCAGCATTAGATCCATTAATTAGAAGAGAAATGCAGGATGAACTTTTAAAGATTCAAGAAAAGTTACAGAAGACTATGGTATTTATTACTCATGATTTCTTAGAGGCAATTAAAATGGGTGATCATATTGCAATTATGAAAGATGGAGAAGTTTCTCAAGTAGGGACACCAGAGGAAATAGTTGCTAACCCCAAAGATCAATATGTAAAAGATTTTTGCGAAGATGTGCCAAAATACAAAGTCCTTAGTGCAAGCAAAGTAATGAGGGAAGAATGTTGTGACGATACAAAAAAAATGTTTGAAAACGGATCAAATAATATTCCTCACAATTCAAAAATAGAAACTTTAATTGATAAGCTTGTAGATACAGATCAGAAATTTCCAGTGGTTAATAGTGAGACAGGTGAGCTTATTGGTGAAATTGATAGAGCAATAGTTATGAAATCAATGAAATCTGCTAGTTAATTTCTCTACTCACCTTAGTTTTTTTTTGTTTTACTTTATCTCTCCAAATTATAATCATTCCAGCAAACACAATTACGAAAACTCCTGGAAATAATTGTTCCCAAGGAGCTTCATTAAAAAATAACCAGCCCAAAACAAATGATGAAGGAATGCCAAAATATTCAAACGAAGCCATCTTACTTGCAGAGATTAATCTGTAAGAATAGATAAAAAGTATTGCTGCAGTACCTCCAAGAATACCAGTCAATGTCATAAGAAAAAAATCTTGAGTATTTTTTATTTCTGCATGTCCAGTGGTCAATAAAAACAGTACAACACCACCAATTACATTAAATATTAAAGTATATAATTGAATTTTTGCTGTTGAGTGACCATCAGGTATAAATTTTAAAATTATCACACTTAATGCCCAAGCTATCGCAGTTAGAATTGGAAATATTGAGTAAAAACTAAATATGTCACTTCCTGGCTGAACAATTAAAACAACTCCAAAAAAACCTATAAAAATTGCAGACCATCTATAAATACCAACCTTATCCTTTAAAAAAATTATCGATAAAATTACAATGAAAAATGGTGAAGAAAATGTAAGAACCATAGCAGTAGCAAATTCTAAGTTAATAACAGAAATAAATATAAATATATTCATTGATAAGAAAGCCAAACCTCTAAAAAAGCTTAAGATAATGAATTTATTGTTTAGGTTCCTAAAAACTGAAATGTACTCTTTAGTAAATAAAATAAGTATAAATAAAGGGATTACCCCCGCAATATTTCTGAATACTGCTAACTGAATTACAGTATATTCATTACCCAAAAACTTTATTACAACCATATACATATCCACACATAGTATTGCTAAGAGCATGGTAAATATTGCTAAATATGTTTTTTTTAAATCTGTTTTTTCTGAAGAAATATTCATTTATAATTTTTTAAAATTGTATACTTTATAAAAGAAATGCAAAGTTTTAAACTTAACGAAACCGATATTCTATCCAATCAAGATTGGACGTTTCCGACTAATATTGCATACGGTCCAGGTAGATTGAAAGAAATAGGTGGTATCTGTAATAATTTAAATATTAAAAACCCTTTAATTGTTACAGATAAAGGTAGCACAAAATTACCATTTATAATTAATTTACAAAATTATTTAAAAAGTTCTGATGTAAAATCCGATTTATTTTTTGATATATCTCCAAATCCAAGAGAAGATGAAGTTTCAAATGGTGTTAGTAAATTTAAAGATGGAAACCATGATGCTATAATTGCAATCGGTGGAGGCAGTGCCATGGATGGAGGAAAATTAATTTGCCTCACAGCAAACAATGACGTTCCATTAAGAGATTTTGAGTTTGAATTAACTCCGCCTAACATTAGTAAGGATAACCCGTTCCCAAAAATTATAACTATTCCAACAACTGCTGGAACTGGAGCTGAAACAGAAATTTCAGCTATGGTTACTTATTTAAAAGAAGGCATGAAATTTTGTATGTGGCATCCAGATGTTAGACCTTCCTTAGCATTGTTAGATCCAGAACTAACTATTGGATTGCCAGCAAATTTAACGGCATGGACTGGTGCAGATGCTTTAATCCATGGTATAGAGGGTTATTGTGTTCCTGGTTTCAATCCAATGTGTGATGGTGCTGCTTTAGAGGGTTTATCTTTGATATCAAAATCTTTAATCACAGCTGTAGAAGATCCTAGCAATATAGTTGCAAGAGGTGGAATGCATGTTGGATCTTGTTTAGCGGGAATTTCTTTTTTAAAAGGTTTAGGATTAGTACATGCTATTGCTCATATGGTTGGAGCCGAATACAATACTCATCACGGACTAACGAATGCAATAATATTACCTGTAGTTTTAAAATATAATTTACCAGGTATGGAAGAAAAAGTTAAAAGAATGTCAGAGGCTATGCAATTTAAAGATCATTCTGTAGATGCATTTATATCAAACATTGAAAACATTCTTGATAGAATTAAAATTCCAAAAAGTTTGAGCGAAATTGGAGTCCCCGAGGATTGTGTTGATAGAATTGCTGAAAAATCAATGAAAGATCAAGCCTATGGACAAAATCCTAGAAAAGCAACTTTAGAAGAAATAAAGGAAATTACTCTAGCATCCATTAAAAAAGCTAGGTAATAGTAAATTCCCATGCTTGAAAATAAATCAGTTAAAGAAATTATTTCTTTAATTAAGAAAAAGGATGTTTCAGTAAAAGAAATAGTTGGCTTATATTTTGAAAGAATAAAAAAATTTAATCCATCTTTGAATGCTATTGTTTCAATTAAGAATGAAGAGGAAATAATTAAAGAAGCTGAGATTAAGGACAAAAATTTTGAACAGAATAAGCCGTTATTTGGCTTACCTCTTGCCTCTAAAGATTTGCTAGATGTAGTTGGTTTTCCAACCACTTATGGTTTTCCTGGATATAAAGATTATTTTCCAAAAAAAAATTCTATAATTGTTGATCGTCAGATAGATGCTGGTGGATTAATAATTGGAAAGACAAATACTGCTGAATTAGGAGTGGGCGCTCATACAGCTAATAGATTATTTGGAATAACACCAAACATATATGGAAATAGTCAATCATCAGGTGGATCGAGTGGTGGAGCTGGTGTTGCAGTTGCAGCAAATTTACTGCCATTTGCTGATGGTACAGATATGATGGGTTCTTGTAGAACACCTGCTGCTTACGCAAATGTTTATGGTTTTAGACCAACACCAGGATTACTTCCCGATTATCGAACAAATGAAAAAAAGAAAAATCTTCCAGTTATTTCAACACCAGGATGTCTAGCCAGAACACCTGAAGATATGTCTATTTTTTTAGATGTCATAGTTGGAGAACATAAAGAAGATCCAATTTCTTTCAGTTTAGATAATTCTTTTAGTGAGGTTAATTTAAGTGACCAGGAATTTTCAAAAATAAAAATTGGATGGTTATCTGATATGAATGGTAATTATCAATATGATCCTGAGATAATTGAAATATGCAACAAACAACTTAACAATCTTGAAAAGTATAAAGTTATAATTGAAAACTTAAAACCAAAAATAGATGCTCATAAATTATGGAATTGCTGGGGAACGTTGAGAGCAAAAAGTATTTATGAGGATATTATTAAAATGAATATAAAAGATGTTAATGAAATGACTCCTCAAGCGATATGGGAATACAATAAAGGTATCAAACTTACAGATGAAGATGTAAAATCTGCTCTTAACTTAAGAATTGAATTATCAAATGATGTAAATAGTTTGTTTGGTGATTTTGATTTTTTAGCTTTACCATCTCAACAATCATTTCCTTTTGATAAAAATTTAAGACATCCAGAAAAAATAAATGAAAAATTAATGGACACTTATCATAGATGGATTGAAATACATATATTTGCTAGTCTTTTTTACTTGCCATCAATTTCTTTACCTATTGGTTTTAATAAAGATGGATTTCCAATAGGTATTCAAATTATAGCTAAAGAAAAAGAAGATTTAAAAGTGATATCTTTTGCAAAAAGATATGAAGAAATTTTTAATTTTTCTAAAATTAAACCAAAATTAAACTAATGGTCAGACACAAACATCATTTTAAAATAGCTTTTGCGTTAGCAATAGCTGCTGGGTCATGGGGAGTTTATTGGCTACCTCAAAGAATTTTAGAAGATGGGGGACTCACTGGAGGTTGGGGAACAATTTCTCAAATGATGATCGGAATTTTATTACTTACACCCATCTCTTTGTGGAGAAAGTATAAAGGTCGTACATCTGGTTTAGAAATTCCTTTTGTTGGTTTTTTAACGGGCAGTGGTTTTATATGTTACGCATTAAGTTTCTTGCTTACAGATGTTGTGCGAGCATTGATCATGTTTTACATGATACCTGTCTGGACGACTATTTTTGAAATATATTTTTTAAAAAAAAGACCAGGTTTAGAAAGAGTTTTAACTTTAAGCTTAGCACTAGGGGGTTTGTGGGTAGTTTTTAGTCAATCTAACATTATACCGTTACCACAAAATGCAGGAGATTGGTTGGCATTGGTAGGTGGTGTGCTATTTGGGGCTGGGTTGGTACGTTTAGAAATTTCCAAAACAGACGGTGTCTTTCCTGTAATCTTTTCCTTCTTCGTTTATGGGACAATATTTAATATTTTTGCTGGCTTTATTTTAAAAGATTACTTAGGACCTATGCCGCCGATTGAAGCTTTTACATCAATGTTTACTTTTTTAGTTCTTATTTCAGTATTTTATTTTATTCCTACTGGAGTAGTTATAATGTGGTCTCCATCTGTTTTAGGTGCAGGCCTTTGTGCAATATTATATTTAAGCGAAATAGTAGTTGGAGTTATATCAGCTGGCATTCTGACTGACGAAACATTTGGTTGGAGAGAAGTTGTTGGAAGTACAATGATTGTTGTAGGAGGAGTATTAGCTGTTGTTCTAGCACCAAAAGAAGAAAAGTAGATGCTGTTTAAAGAAAAGTTTAAATCAAATTCAAAAATATTCTTAGATGGTGGAAATGGTTCTGAGATTGCAAACTTAGGAGGTGAGATGACACCAGCTTTTTCTGCATTAGCAACAATCACAGCACCAGAAATTGTAAGACAAGTTCATGAAAATTTTATGGATGCAGGCTGTGATGTTATTACAGCAAATACTTTTAGCACTACAAGACACAATATGAATAGTATTAACAAAGGTAATGAAACAAAAGATTTTATTATTAGATCTGTCGATATAGCCAAAAAGGCAATTAAGAATAAGGGAAAAGAAAATATAGTTGGAATAGCAGGGAGTATGTCGAATTTTTTCTCACTAAAGGAAAATGAATTTGTTCCAAACCCAAAATACATACCTTCATTTAGAGAGGAAGAGAGAAACTATAAAGAGGCTGCTAAAATCTTAAAAGAAGAGGGAGTTGATCTTTTAATTCTAGAAATGATATTAGATATAGATCACTCAAAAATCTTACTTAACTCTGCATTAGAAACTGGTTTACCTGTTTGGGTTGGACTTAGTTGCTGTATAAGCAAGTTTGATAATAAGGTTATTGGAAGAAATTTTAGAGCTGAAAAAGAAAAATCACTTATTTATGATGAAAGTATATACAAAGAGCAACCAAAATTTATTCCTGATGATAAGATTGTTCTTTTAGATGATATTATGAAATCTCTAACAAATATCGGCGGAGATGTTTATGGTATTATGCATACTTGGCTTGTTGATGCCTTTGATGGATTGAAGGTGATTAAAAATAATTGGCAGGGTCCAATTATGTTTTATCCAGAGATACATAAGTTTGATACAAAAACACATAAGGCAACAGTGACATACGCAGAGGATGAATTTGCTGATGAATGTGGAAAATTAATTGATGACCAAATTCAAATTATTGGAGGGTGTTGTGGTGTCACAGATAATCATCTCAAAAGATTAATTTCAAGGTATTCTTAATTTTAATATTAATTTTTAACTAAGTTTATCAACATATTAATCATATCAACTTTATAACTCTCTTTTGTTGCAGATTTTGTTTCCAATACTGAAAAAAATGCTGCGACTTTGCCAGTTTTAAAATTTGTTGCCAAAAACTGACCTCCATATCCAGAGTGTCCAATCATGTTACCTGATACCATTGTTGAATTTGAGTAATACAAATATTTATTTTTTGATAATTCCATGTATTTAGGTCCTAAATTTTTAATCGTTTTATCAAAATAAGAAGGTGATCCAACTTTTCTATTTCCAACCCCCATACCTTTTCTTGCAAAAAGTAAACCCATTCTTAAAAAATCTCTTGTAATTAAACAACCACCACCAGACATCCATGGCATCCCATATCTATCAGAGGCAATATATAAGCCCTCTTCAAAGCCAGCAGCTTCAACTGCTGATAAAACCCAATCTCTTAAAGTTCTTCCACTTACCTTTTCTACAATTAATCCCACCACATCAGTATTTGCAGATTTATAAAGTGCATATTCAGAACTATTTATTAAACTTTTGTTTTTAATTTTTTTAATTGTATTTAAATATTCTTCTTGGCTTAAATGATTTTTTAAATTTTTTGGAAGTCTCCAACCCCCAACAGGCTCATGTAAAAAAGAAGAAGAATATGCTTTAGTATAATCTTCGGTATAGGAATTTATAATATTCATATTTAAAACATCTTGCACTTTTGCATTAGCATAACCACTTCCAATTTTAGGCAAATAATGTGAAACTTTTTTATTCAAATCTATCGATTTTTTTTTAACCAGTTCTCCAACAAATAAGTTAATAAACATTTTAGTTATTGACATAATTGTCTGTGGTTGATTTCTTTTGAAGTCTTTAGCGTATTTTTCAAATAATATATTTTGACCTTTGCCAACAATTAATGAGCAAAAAGATTTATTTTTGATCATTTTTTTAACCAATGGTATTTTACTAATTTTATTATTAGGTTTTGACTTTAGTCTTAATACTAGATCAGATCTTAAATAAAGACTGTATCTATTTATTTTATGTAGATTTCTGTAACCTAATCTTCTAGTTTTTGGAAGATTCCATAAAGCCTTATTGTCTCTAATTGTCTCTAATTCAGGATTTTTAACAGTAGCTAATTTTTTTATTTTCAATATTTCAATGATTTTTTTTGTTCATATTTCTGGTGATATCCTTCTGCTTTACAATAATTTTTTTCCTTGGATATTTTTGTTGATACCTTACCGTCTAATTTCTTATTAACCTCGTTTAATACTTTTTCAGCAATCTTTTTTTCCTCATCAGTATTATAAAAAATTTCCGATCTATATTGAATTCCTACATAAGTACCCTGTCGATTTACTTGTGTTGAGTCGTGTAGTTCAAAAAATAGATTTACCATGTCCTCATATGATTTTTCTTTTTCATCATATTCAACTTTTACAACTTCAATATGGCCAGTGTCACCACCGCACACAGCTTTATAGGTTACATTGGGATCATCCCCTCCACAGTAACCACATTCGGTAGAGATTATACCTTTAATACCTTCGTACTTAGTTTCATCCCAAAAACAACCAATACCACCAATAAATGTTTTCATTATTTTTTAATTTATACTTTAGTTTTTTAAAATTGAAATGGCTTTAATCTCATCAACTCCTATTCCACAACAACCACCTATAATTTGAGCTCCATCTTTAATCCACGTTTTTACCTCATTCAAATAATCATCTGGAGTCATGTCATCTATAAATCTCCAATGTGGTTTTTCATAATATCCTTTATTTGGATATGCTCCTATAACTCCATCATAATTTTGTCTCGCAGTTTCGATTGCTTTTCCTGTAATATTTATATCTGAATGAGCAACCAATATTGGCCCACTGTGTAATTTTTTAAAATTATTTATGGATGTCTCAAAGTTTTCATAGACATGTGTATCAGAATCAATTGTATCATTATATCCAAGCATTATATTTTTTTGATCATCCATTACGCATGACACAGATAACCAAACAGGTATATTTACTTTTGTGGAACAATTTAACATTGCTTCAACTATGTCAGCTTGTGAAGACATAGCTTCTAAAATAATTAAGTCTACTCCAGCATCAGATAAAATTTTTAGTTGTTCATGAAAACCAGGTATCATTGCTTTGATACCAAGTTTATAAAAGTTTCCAAAAGTTGATACACTTCCAGCTAATGCAGTTTTGTTGTTAGTATTTTCTATTGCTTCTCTTGCAACCTTAACACTTTTTTGATTGAATTTTTCTATAGAGTCTTCATAACCATATTGTCTCATTGATATAGGAGTAGTACTATAAGTATTAGTTGTAATTACATCGGCTCCAGCATTTATATAATCCTCATGCACTTTTCTAACTAATTCAGGATGATCAACAGAACACTTCCCACACCACATATGCTTATCCATTTCAGCACCATTTTTTTCTAGTTCTGCGCCCATACCTCCATCTAAAATAATGATTCTATTGTTTTCTAATTTTGTCTTGATTGGATCGTATGACATAAATTTTATTCTTTACTATTTGTAAATGCACAAATTTTATTTCCATCTAAATCACGAAGATAAGAATAATAAACTCCTGAGCCTTCTGGTCTTTCACCACCAGATCCCTCACTAGTTCCTCCAGCTTTTAAACCTACCTCATGAAATTTGTCTACTTGAGATCTTGATGAAGTTAAAAATGTGATTTGTGTTCCATTTCCAAAGGTAGCATCTTTTTTGTTGAAAGGTTTAGTGACGTAAAACTCAATATCTTTGGTGCCTTTTGCTCCATATGCAGCATAATCATCTTCTATTGTCTCGTTTCTATCTAAACCAATTACTTCTAAAACTTTGTCGTAAAATGTAATAGCATCATTTAAATTATTAGTACCTACCATCACATAACCAATCATATAAACCTCTATTAACTAACTCTGATTATAAGTTATTTAAACTATTAATTCCAACCGGTAATTGCTTTTACTTCTAAAAATTCAGTGAAACCCCAGACACCACCTTCACGACCATTACCAGATTGTTTATAGCCACCAAACGGCATTCCAGTATCTGTAGCTTGACCATTGATATAAACCGTTCCAGCTCTAACTTTTCTAGCAACTCTTTTGGCTTTTTCTTTATCTTCTGTTTGTAGATAATTACCTAGTCCATAAGATGTATCATTTGTAATTGCTATAGCTTCTTCTTCAGTTTCAAAGGGTATAATTGAAAGCACAGGTCCAAAAATTTCAGTTCTTGCAATTTTCATGTCATTATTTACATCTGAAAAAATTGTTGGTTTAACAAAATAACCTTTGTTAAGTCCATTTGGCAAATCTGGTCCACCTGCAGCTAATGTTGCGCCTTCTTTTATTCCCTCATTGATAAGATTTACAACTTTATCATATTGTACTTTTGAAACTAAAGGTCCAATATGATCTCCTTTTTTAGAAGCCAGATCAACTTTAATTTTATTTGCTTCATCAACAGCTTCTTTAACAGCTCTTTCATAAATTGGTTTTTCAACCAACATTCTTGTTGGAGCATCACATGATTGTCCTGAGTTACTCATTATATTTCTTACACCATCTCTAACGGCATTTGGATAAGAGTCCGCAAAAACTATATTTCCACCTTTTCCACCCAATTCAAGGGTAACTTTTTTTATAGTATCTGCTGCATTTTTTTGAATTAATTTTCCAGCTCTTGTTGATCCTGTGAATGAAACCATATCAATATCAGGATGACCAGAAATATGATTTCCAACAACTTCTCCATTTCCATTAACTAAATTAAAAACTCCTGCAGGAAAACCAGCTTCATCAATCATTTCTGCAAACAATACTGCTGACACTGGAGCAATTTCGGATGGTTTTAAAATCATTGTACAACCAGCAGCTAAAGCAGGAATAACCTTTAATACGATTTGATTCATAGGAAAATTCCATGGCGTAATTAATCCACAAACTCCAATTGGTTCATATCTTATATGATTATTAGATTTAGGATCAAATTGATGTTCAAAATTAAAATCTTTTAAAATTTCAATGTTATTTCTGCAAATATCAGCACCCATTTTAGTGTGTGTTTCGGAAGCAAAATCTAATGGGGCGCCCATTTCTTTAGATTGTGCCTCAACCATTTCATCCCATCTTCTATTATAAATTTCATCAAACTTCTCAAGTAAAGCTAATCTTTCTTCCTTTGTAGTTTCTCTCCAAGTCTCAAATGCGATCTTGGCAGCGTTTATTGCTTTATCAGCATCTTCTGTCGAGCCCAAAGATATTATTGCAAAAGGTTCCTCGGTTGAGGGATTTATTACTTCAAAGTCATTTGGCTTAGCAGGCGAAACCCACTTTCCATTTATATAAAAATCTTTCTTTTCAATCATAATTTTATTGTAGCATAAAATTTAAATTTCATAACCTTTTTCTTCAGGTTCATTGTCAATTAACTCCTCAGGAAAACCTTCAACTCTAAAATTAATTTTATTTAAGTCTTCCATTCTTTTTACTATCATCGAGGACCAAGCTCTTGAGCCATATTTTTTTTGACCATCTTTAAATATTTCAACTATCTTAGGTGAAATTTCCAAAGGTGCATTTAATTTTTTTGCGAGTTCATCAAATAGACCAGTATCTTTTAAGACAAGATCCATCGTAAAATTTATATTATAAGAGCCATTTAAAATAACCTGGCTCTCGGTTTCATGAACAAATGAATTTCCTGATGACACAGCAATTCCTTTATAAGCTTTTGTAAGATCTAGGTTTGATTTTTTGGCTACTGTCCATGCCTCCCCAAGGGCAACCAAATGTGTAGAGGCTAAATAATTTGTAATTACTTTGAGAATAGAAGCAGTGCCTAATTCCCCTGTATGTAATATTTTTCGCCCCATTACAGTTAAGGCAGGTAATATCTTTTCAAATGCATCTCTTTCTCCACCAACAAATATTGCTATATTTCCTGACGCTGCTCTATGGCATCCACCACTTACTGGACCATCTAGGGGTATTGCCTTTTTTTCAATTACTTTTCTACCAATCCTTTTTACCTCTGCCTCATCTGTTGTACTCATTTCCAACCATATTTTATTTTCTGAAATACCTTTAAGAATCCCGTTCTCTCCCTCCATAACTTCTGCACAAATTTCAGGAGAAGGAAGACAAGTTATTATTAAATCAACTTCCTCAGCCAGCTCTTTAGCAGATTTTGCAATTTTAGCCCCCATGCTCTCAAATTGTTTTGTTAAATTTTTATCTAAATCTCTAACTGTTAAATTAAATTTATTCCTCAATAAACTCCCAGCTAGTTTCCCTCCAACATTTCCTAAACCAATAAATCCTATATTCATTAATTTACCTCCTCTTTCTTTTTATATAATATCATTATGACACCAAATATTATTACTATTCCTCCAATAAATAATTCACTTGTTGGTTTCTCACCTAATAAAAAAATTGCTGCAAGCAATCCAGTTGGTGGTATACCCATAGTCACTATGGGTAACACTTTATATAATGGATTATTTTTAAGAACATAATAAAAGCAGCCATAAGTTATAGGTTGCATTATAAATCCAATGTAAAATGCTATTAACCAATGATTAAATTTAGCAGTTGATAGATATGATATGGTATCACCTTCAATTACTGCAGAAATTAAAATTAAAGTGGGTCCAGAAAATAATGCAAGCCACGCAACTAAAGCTAAAGGATTAATTTCTTTACTCAAAGGTTTAACAATTACTTGGCCAAGTGCCCATATTGCTGAACCTAAAATCGTAAGAGTGATACCAAATATTTTTCCATCTAAATTAGGTGAGCCAGTTAAAATATAAACTCCTACAAATGCAACTCCTATACCAATCAAAGCTCTTAAAGTTGGCTTCTCTTTCAACATGAAAAAAGCAAATATTACTCCAAATGGAACTTCTGTTTGTACTAATAATACCGCTGCAGATGCATCAATAAAATTTAAACCAGTATAGGTAATACTGTATTGCAAAGTGTTTGCTATAAACGAAGCGATAAAAATTTTTTTTAAGAAAACTTTTGGAATTGGAAACCACCAAATTAAAATAGAAGCAGCAAAAATAAATCTTAATCCCATTAGAAGTATTGGAGGAAAAGATTCAAAAGCAGGTTTGGCAATTACAAAACCAAAACCTAAAAAGATAGGAACAAGTGATGCAACTAGAGTGTCTTTAAAATTCATTCAATTCATTTAATATTAATGATTATTCAAGAACTTATGGTATATTCTCTTTTTTAAATTATGAATTCAACAAAAATAGAACCAAAATACATAAGTAAATCAAATCCACGAGTTGGCCTTATTGCTCTTGCAAGTGATTTTATGATTGAAAGAGACTTTATTAATGTAATAAAGGATAGAGAGATTGATTTTTTTGTTAATAGAATAGAGTGCTATAATCCTTTAACAAAAGAAAATCTGATTAAAATGTCAGATAAAGTAACTGATGTTGCAAAAGATATTCTTCCAGACCAGGATATAGACTGTGTTGTCTATGGATGTACTTCAGGAACAATAGCTGCGGGTTACAATTCTATAGAACAAAAGGTAAAAGCAGCAAAACCAATGGCAGAGGTTACAACACCAAGTACTGCTGCTATAAAAGCTTTAAAGAAATTAAATATAAGAAAGCTTTGTTTATTTACTCCATACAGTAAAAAACTTAATGATGATGTTATAGAATATTTTAAATCTGAAGGATTTGAAATAACTTCCAATTCTTATTTTGATATAGAGGCAGACTACGATATCGGTAAAGTAGATCAAAATTATTTGTATGATGTGTTGTCTAAAATTGATTTAAATGGCGCGGAAGCATTATTTGTATCTTGTACAGCTTTACCAGTACTACCAATAATTGATAAACTTGAAAAAAAATTAAATACAATTGTTTTATCAAGTAACCAGGCTTTAATCTGGGATACTCTAGTCCAAATAAATAAAAATAATCTAGTTGAAGGTTTTGGAAAATTATTCAAATAGAAATTTATGTCATTTACAAAAGAGGAATACAAACAAAGATTAAAAAAAGTCCAGTCAATGATGGAAAAAAAAGGTATTGAACTTTTAATTTCCCACGACACTAATAATATGAATTATTTGACCGGTTATGATGCATGGTCTTTTTATTATGCTCAATGTGCAATAGTACATGTCAATGCAGATGAACCATTTTGCTTTGTAAGAGCGCAAGATGCTGGAGGCGCCTACATAAAAACTTATCTAAAAGATGAAAATATAATTGTTTATGATGAAAATTATATTCATACATGGCCAAAACATCCTTATGACTATTTAGTAAAAATAATTGAAGATAGAAAATGGGATAAACTTTCAATTGGTGTTGAAATGGATGCCCATTACTTCACAGCTTTTTGCTATGAAAAGATAAAACAAGGTTTACCAAATGCAAAAATTAAAGACTCAGAACGTTTAGTCAACTGGGCGAGATTTGCAAAATCTGATGCAGAAATAAAATATATGAAAAATGCTGCATTGATTTCAGAAAAAGGGATGAAAACTGCGATGGAGGTAATTAAACCTGGTGTAAGACAATGTGATGCTGTTGGAGAAATTCAAAAAACTTTATTTTATGGAACACCAGAGTTTGGAGGAGAATATTCGAGTATTGCAACACTTCTTCCAACAGGGAAGGGAACTTCAGCTTCACATTTAACTGCTACACAAGATAAGTTTGTAGAAGGGGAAGCAACAATCGTAGAGTTATCTGGAGTTTACAAAAGATATCATGCTCCAATGGCAAGAACTGTTTTGTTAGGAAAACCCGATAAACTAAAAATTGATACGATGAAAAAGACTATTGAAGCTCTAGAAGCTGGAATTAAAGTAACAAAAGCTGGAAATACTGCAAATGATGTTGCTCGAGCATTTTGGGGAGTTTTAGACAAATATGGAATAGAGAAAAAGTCTAGAACAGGTTACTCAATTGGTATTGGTTACCCACCAGATTGGGGTGAACATACTTTAAATATATATAAAGAAGAAATGACAGAATTAGTTCCAAATTCTTGTTTTCATATGATAGCTGTAATGCAATTTGGTGATTGGGGAGTCGAAGCATCAGAATCTATAAGAGTTACTGACAATGGATGTGAATTATTTTGTAATTATCCAAAAGAGCTAAATATAAAGAGTTAATTAACTGTTGCAAATAAGATAACTAAATGTTTTAAAAACTATCTTATGTCAAAAAAAGCTGATTTCGTAAAATTTGATAAAGTAGACAAAAGTTACGACGGAAAAGTATTAGTAGTAAAAGATCTGAATTTAGATATTGAAGAAGGGGAGTTTGTAACAATGCTTGGACCTTCTGGTTCAGGAAAAACGACATGTCTAATGATGCTTGCTGGTTTTGAAACTCCAACTAATGGAGAAATATTTTTAGATAACAATCCAATTTCTAATATTCCACCACATAAAAGAGGGATCGGAATGGTTTTTCAAAACTATGCTTTATTTCCTCACATGACAGTCTTTGAAAATTTAGCATTTCCTTTAAAGGTAAGAAAGATGTCTCAAGAGGATATAGAGAAAAAAGTCGACAAAGCTTTATCAATGGTCTCATTGGGTGGATTTGCAAACAGAATGCCAGGTCAACTGTCAGGTGGTCAACAACAAAGAGTTGCAGTTGCAAGAGCTTTAGTTTTTGATCCGGCTGTTGTTTTAATGGATGAACCTTTAGGGGCGTTAGATAAAAATTTAAGAGAAAGCATGCAATACGAAATTAAACATATTCATGAAAATATTGGTGTAACAGTAGTTTATGTAACTCATGATCAGGGTGAGGCTTTAACGATGTCAAATAGGATTGCGGTGTTTAATGATGGTAAAGTTCAACAATTATCAAGCCCTGATAAGTTATATGAAGAACCAGTTAATTCTTTTGTTGCAGAGTTCATTGGCGAAAACAATACTTTTGGTGGAGAAGTTTCTGAAATTTCAAATGGAACATGTAAAGTTAAATTAGAAAAGGGTGAAATAATTGCTAATCCAATTTCAGTTAAATCTGTTGGAGAAAAAACTACAGTATCAATCAGACCAGAACGAGCATTGATAAACCCTAAAGATAAAATGGATAATAATCAAAAAGGAAAAATTGAAGAAGTCATTTATCATGGGGATCATACTAGAGTTAGATTAAATTTACTTGGTAACTCAGAATTTATATTAAAAGTTCCAAATAGTTCTCAAAACCTAGATATAAAACTTGGTAATGAAATTAATATTGGCTGGAACAGTCATGACGCTAGAGCTTTAGACCCAAAATAAGCGTTATTATAACATTTTCGCCAAAATCATCTGTTGACTCTTATATTCTATGTTGCTGTACTCCTTTTTTTATAAAAAAAACGTTTAAACGGAGGATAAATGAAAAAATTAAGTAAATTATTACTTGCTTTAACATTTGCAGTTTCTGTATCTACATCCGCTTTTGCAGTAGTTGTTGCATCATGGGGTGGAGCATACACAGAAAGTCAAAAGTTAGGATATGGAGATCCAACATCGAAAGCATTGGGTATACCAATCGAGTGGGTTGACTATTCTGGTGGACTTTCAGAAATTAAAGCGCAAATAGAAGCAGGAGCAATCACATGGGATATTATAGACGTATTCGCTTACGATACTATTAATGGTTGTGATGAAGGAATTTTTGTTGAATTTGATTTTGACAAAGACTTCCCACCAGCACCAGATGGTACGCCTGCAAGTGAAGATTTCTTCACTGATATGCCAAGTAAATGTGCGGTAGGAAATATCTTATATTCTTGGAACTATGCTTATAATAGTGATCTATTAAAAAGCACTCCAAAAACTATTAAAGATTTCTTTAACACAAAAAGATTTCCTGGAAAAAGAGCTATTTACAAAAGTGCATTAACTAACTTAGAAATTGCTTTAGCAGCAGATGGTGTAAAAATGGGTAAAGGTGGAGAATTTATCTACAAAAAATTAGAAGAACCAGGATATGTTGACAGAGCAATGAACAAGATTAAAGCACTTTGTGAGGATCCAAATGGCGGATGTGTATTCTGGTCAGCTGGAGCTCAACCACCAGAATTATTAATGAGTGGTGAAGTTGTAATGGCAACTGGTTGGAATGGAAGATTTTTCAATGCAGCAGTTGGAGAAGGTGCTCCAATAGTTCAGGTTTGGGATGGACAAGGTCTTGACTATGAATATTTTGCATTAGTAAAAGGTGGACCAAACCAAGCTGATGCTATGAAAGCTTTAGCAATGATGACAAACACTGAGATGTTAGCAGGAAGCGCAAAATATATTGCATACGCTCCTTGGAGAAAATCATCAATTGCAGTTATGGAAGCAGGAGAGCCGTGGTATAAAGATGGAAAAACTAATATGGTTCCGCATATGCCAACAGCGCCAGCTAACCTTAAAAAATACTTCTTAGTAAACGCTGAGTACTGGGCTGACAACGGTACAGAGCTTGGTGAAAAATGGGAAGCTATGAAAGCTAGTATTAAATAATTAAAGTTTTAAACACTTTAATTTTATATTATATTAAGGGCGGTTATTTTAACCGCCCTTTTTTTATGAGTTCAGAAACAGGAAAAATTTTAACAACTGATGGAATTCCCTTAGAGGAAAGTCTTAAACAGGCAGAAAAGAAAAATAAAATTAAGGCCTTTCTACTAGTTGCCCCATTATTATTGTTTTTAATAATTACATACATGATTCCAATTGGAGATATGTTTTCTAGAAGCATAGACGACAAAATGGTTACAAACATGCTTCCCAAAACTTATAAAGCAATGGAAACTTGGGATGGTAAAGAACTTCCACCAGAAGAAGTTTTTGAAGCATTTTACTTAGACTACAAAATTCTAGTTAAAAACAAAACAGCAGGAAAATTACAGACACAATTAAACTATGAAAAAAATGGATTTAAGAGTGTTTTAAAAAAACTAGCAAGAAAACAAAAGAAATTTGAGGAGGGAAACTATAAAGAACAAATAATGAAAGTTCATAAAAGATGGAGAAATGTTGAATATTGGAGAGCAATTAAAAGAAGAGCTCCATCTTATACATATTCAAAATACCTTAAAGGTGTAGACATGTACTCCAATGAAGATGGAAAGGTTGTTCAAGTTTCTGAGGATAGAAGAATTCATAGAATTTTATGGATAAGAACAGTTGAGGTAGCTTTTTTTGTTACTTTATTTTGTTTTTTGATGGCTTACCCAATTGCACATTTACTGGCAACTTTGCCAATGAAATATAGTAATTTACTTATGATTTGTGTTCTTCTTCCTTTCTGGACCTCTTTACTTGTAAGAACTGCTAGTTGGATGATTTTGTTACAGCAACAAGGGATTGTGAATGATTTCTTTGTTTGGACAGGTCTTGTTGCAGACGATAACAGACCTGAGATGATGTACAATAAAACTGGAACTTACGTAGCAATGACTCAAATACTTTTACCTTTTATGGTTTTACCTTTGTATAGTGTTATGAAAACGATCTCTCCAAGTCTTATGAGAGCTGGTAAGTCTTTAGGCGCAACTCCAGCGGTTGCATTTTTTAAAGTTTATTTTCCACTTACAATTCCAGGAATAGGAGCAGGTTGTCTATTAGTGTTTATTTTAGCAATTGGCTATTATATTACACCAGCACTTGTTGGAGGTGCATCTGGAACACTTATTAGTAATCAAATAGCATATCATATGAAAAGTACTTTAGATTGGAGTTTTGCATCTGCAATGGGTCTGATGCTTTTAACAGGCGTGTTAGTAATTTATTGGATCTATAATAAACTTGTGGGAGTTGATAACATCAAATTAGGTTAATTATGGCATTACCAAAGTATACAGAACCGCATTATAGAATTTGGCATTACTTTTATTTATTAATATGTGGTTGTGTCTTTTTCTTTTTGATAGCTCCTTTATTTGTAATTTTTCCGTTGTCTTTTAATGCTGAGGAGTTTTTGGTTTTTTCTGATGGAATGAAAAGGTTAGATCCTGATGCATTCTCTTTAAGATGGTATAAAGACATGATTTATGGAACAAAAAATCCATGGGGTTTGGCTGCAAGAAATAGTTTTATAATTGCAATTTTTGCAACATTGGGATCAATTATTTTAGGTACTCTTGCTGCATTAGGCTTAAGCAGTAGACATATGCCTTACAAGGGTTTGATAATGGCAATTTTAATTTCGCCAATGATAGTTCCGTTAATTATTTCTGGGGTAGCGATTTTCTTTTTCATGGCTAAGGTAGGTTTGGCAGCAACTCATTTAGGTATTATATTGGCACATATAATTCTTGGAACTCCGTTTGTGGTAATAACTGTAACTGCAACACTTTCAGGTTTTGATCACAGTATTACACGTGCTGCTTCAAGTCTTGGAAGTAGTCCATACAATACATTTATGAAGATTACTTTACCTTTAATATTACCTGGAGTTATTTCTGGTGGTCTTTTTGCTTTTGTAACCTCTTTTGATGAGGTGGTAGTTGTATTATTCTTAGCTGGCTTAGATAATACTACAATTCCAATACAAATGTGGACAGGGCTTAGAGAACAATTAAGTCCGACAATATTAGCTGTTGCAACCTGTTTGATTATATTATCAGTATTAATTTTATTAACTGCTGAACTTTTAAGAAGAAGATCTGAGAGGTTAAGAGGAATAAATAGATAGTTTAATTGACACTCTCAATTACTGTTGCAATTCCCATTCCTAAACCAATACACTGAGTAGAAAGAGCGTATTTTTTATTTTCTCGTTTTAATAAATCAGCTGCTTTACCAGTAATTCTTGCACCTGTTGCACCAAGTGGATGCCCCAGGGCAAGAGCTCCACCATCTAAATTAACTTTATTTTTATCTATACCTAAATCTTTAATGCACGCTAATGATTGAGAAGCAAAAGCTTCGTTCAATTCAACAATATCAATTTGATCAGCTGACAAGTTAGCTCTCTTTAAAGCTTTTTTTGATGCACCAATTGGACCTAGACCCATGTAATCAGGGTCACAACCCTCAACAGCTGTAGATACTATTCTTCCTAAAATATTTAAATTATTTTCTCTTGCATAATTTTCCTCACAAATTAGAGTTGCCGCAGCACCGTCTGTTAATGGTGATGAAGTTGCTGCTGTAACTGTTCCATTTTCGTCAAAAGCAAGTTTTAAACCATCTAATTTTTCCATTGTGCTATTTGGTCTAATGTTTCCATCAGTATCGCAATCACCAATTGATACGATTTCATTCTTAAAATTCCCTTTGGTTTGTGCTTCATGTGCTTTTTGATGACTTGATATAGCAAACTCTTGTTGTTCATTTCTTGAAATGTTATATTTTCTAGCAACATTTTCTGCAGTTGTTCCCATTGAAAAATAAACATGTGGATTATCTGTCTTACTTTCAGGGTAGGGGATTGGTTCAAAACCAGTATTTACTCTCGTCATGCTTTCTACTCCACCACAAACAAATACTTTTCCAGCACCCAATGAAATTTTACCAGCTGCAATATGAATAGCTTCCATTGATGAACCACACCATCTATCTACTGTCATGCCTGAGGTTTTAACATTCATACCACTTAGAAAAGTTGTCAACTTTCCAATATTAAAACTTTGTTCTCCTGTTTGAAATGCACAACCAACTACGATATCTTCAATGTCATCTTTTTTAACATTTGATTTTGATACTAAATCTTTAATTACTTCTGCTAATAGATTAACCGGTTTTGTGTCTATTAAAGCACCTTTTCTAGCCATAGTAAAAGGTGATCTTGAAAATCCTGCTATAACTGGTTTAAACATAATTTAAATATAAGGTTAATCAGGAAATGGTAAAGAAGTTATAATGCCTTTTCTGTTTTTTCCATTAAAAGTGTTTATAAAAACTTCATTCCCCAAATCCCAAAAATCTCTATTTATCATTGATAAACCTATATTTTTCTTAATTCTTGGGGAATAAATTCCGGAAGCAATTTGTCCAATCTTTTTATTGTTTTTTGAGTATACCGGCAAAGGAACTCCTGTTGGTTTACAGGGTTCACCATCAAAAATTATTCCTCTCATCTGTTGTTTAATTCCTTCAGATTGGATCTTTCTCAAAGCATGTTTTCCAATAAAATCATGATCATCTTCTTGTTTACAATATTTCTCTAGATTGCATTCTAGTGGATTATTTTCTCTAGTGAAATCATTGCCATAGGACATAAGTCCTGCCTCAATTCTATCAATGAGGTTTGGACATCCTGGAGATATATTAAATTTTTGACCATTATCCCAAACAATATCCCAAAGCTTTTCACCAAGTTCAATTTCATTAAAATGAGTTTCAAATCCTTTGAAATAAATTTCAAAACCATCTTGCTTGCTATAACCTGACCTCGCGATTATTTGTTTTGTACCTAAAAAGTCAAAAACTTTAAAATTGAAAAATTTTAATTTTTTTATGTCTTCACCAAATATTGAAACCAAAAGGTCTTCGGATTTTGGGCCTTGAATAGCCAATGGATAAACATCTGGCTCTACTATTTCAACATTATATCCAGAACCTAATGCAATACCTTTTGCCCATAGAAGAATATCTGAGTCAGCTATTGAAATCCAAAACATATCATCGTCTAGTTTAAGTAAAACAGGATCATTAATCATTCCTGCGGTCTCATCTATTATTGGAATATAAAAACATTTTCCAGTTTCCATTTTTTTTATTGAGCGAGGTGTCATTTTTTGTACAAGTTTTGCTGCATCAGGACCTGAGATTTGTACTTGTCTTTGGCAAGATACATCCCAGACCTGAACTTCCTTTCTTAAATGCCAGTAATCTTCCTCAACTGAGTTTTTAAATCCTTTTGGTAACAACATGTGGTTTACAACGGTAAAATCTGACACGCCACATTCTTCAACCTTATTAGTAAATGGAGTACGCCTTATACGTCTTGACATATTTAATTTAATATTTTTTTGATGTATTAAATTTTCACCACTCATTCTATTTTGACCACCACACAGTGTAGCTATTTTTAGAAATTATTATGGGTATATGATATTTTTTATTATTATCTTCCATTTTAAATTTAATATTTATTTCAGAAATAATTCTTTTCTCAGAAAAATAATCCCCAGTTTTGCAAATCATTTCATATTCGCACTTGGTATCATCATCACTTAGATCAAATTCTTTATGTATTCTACCACCATCATCAGATTTACTTTCACAGAAAATTTCTTTATCTCCATTTTTTTTTATTTGATAAATTATTACATCAATATTCCCAGCATGAGATCCATTAGTAGCATCTAATAAGTGTGATGAAAATATTGCCATTTTATTCTATTGATGACTTTTCTCTTTTGCTTGCAACTGCAGAGACTATTGGGCTTAATACTGGTTTTGCTTTAACATTTACACATGCAGGTTTTCCACTTTCCATTGCCCTTTTAAGTGCCGGTGCTAGCTCTTCTCTTTTATTAACTAATTCTCCATACCCTCCAAAACCCTCAAAAATCTTATGAAATGGGATGTCTCTAAAATCAGTTGCAACACTTTTTCCACTTTTAAATAATCTTTCTTGTTGTTGTCCAATTGAGGCCAATCCACCATTATTATCAATTACAACAGTAATAGGTTTTTTTTCATAAAATACACTTTCAATAGACATACCTCCTGATAAAAACGCACCATCTCCACTTATAAGAACAACATTTGAATCTGGATTATGATTTTTGGCAGATAAAGCAAACGAAACACCAACACCTAACATACTAAATGTTCCAGGATGTAAGATGCCTTTTAATTTTTTACCTTTTGCACCTGCAATATTAATTGCAATTTCTGACCAGAAATGTGTATTTCCTCCATCTATAACAAGCCAGTCATTTTCGCCCATTGCTTCTTGGACATCTAATGAAAGTTGTAGAGGATGGATTTTCCCTCCATTTTTTTTTGATGCCTCAGCCTCTATCTCTAAGTCTTTCAAGGATTTATCTACCCATTCTTTTTTCTTTTTTTTGTTTTCTTCGAACCAAGTTGTGTCTAAAGTCCACTTATTATTTTTCTTTAAATTAGATAATGTATCTAGAAAAACACCAGGATCACTCAGTAAACAAAAATCAGCTGCTCTATTAAGTTCTACTTCCTCATGAGAACCATTTATACAAACTAACTTTGATGATTTAGGTATAAAAGGTGGATTTCCAAAATTCATTTGATTGTCTAAACGCGCCCCAACTACAAGTACTAAATCTGAATTTTGTAGTGCATATTCTGAGGGAGGATATTGGTGTATATCCGCCAAACCCATATAAGCATTTGCTTCCTCACCTAATAATTTTTGATGATATGGGACATTAAAAATTGGTATATTTAAATTATTACCAGCTGCTTCAAGATTTTTTTCTGAATGCGACCACCAAACTCCATGACCACCTATTATAATTGGTTTTTTAGCATTACAAGCAAGTTCTAAAACTTCTGATAGAGAATTTGGATCTGGCCAAGCTTTTGCTAAAGGTTTAGCTTTATGAGAAAATGGTCTTTCTTCTAATCCTACTTCTTCTGCAAAAGATGAAAACATTATATCTACTGGAAGACTAAGATGTACTGCACCTGGATAACCGTTGGTGGCAATGTGATATGCTTTGTCGACAAATTCTCTTATTCTAGTTCCATCGGTAATGCTTGCACTGTATTTTGTTAAAGGGGCTGCAATTGAAACATCATCTATTTCTTTAAAACCACCTGAACCTTGCCTTTTAAGGCTGCTTGAACCTGTAATATAAATAACAGGACTTCTCTCACCCCAAGCCTCCATCATAGAGGGAACTGCGTTTGTAAATCCCTCTGGTCCAACTAAGCATACTGATGGTTTACGAGTAATTCTTGTATTGCCATCTGCTAAATGACCTGCAATTTGTTCATGAGGAGTATTTATCACTTCAATTTGACACTCAGCAAATCCTTCAATTGCTGGATTACAAAAACCTCCCGCAAGAGTAAAAACTTTACTAATTCCCTTATCTTTTAGAGCTCTAGCTAATAACGCTCCACCTCTAATTTTATTCTCAGCCATCTAGTAGTTTACCTTATTAATAGTATTATCTATTACTATCTCAGATGTTACATCATTAATATCATTTAATCCAACTAACCCTAGAGTGGTACTAACTTCTTCTTTTATAATCTCTACTATTCTTCTCAATCCTTTTTTTCCATCTGCTCCCATTGCATACATAACGGGTCTTCCAATCATTGTATAATCTGCACCAAACGCAAGCGCTCTTACTATATCACTTCCACTTCTTATCCCACTATCAAAGATTAAAGGAAAATTACTTCCAACCGATTTTCTAATTAGTGGAAGCATATTTATCGCTGCTGTAGCACTGTCTAATTGTCTACCTCCATGGTTTGAAACTTGAATAGCATCCGCACCAGCTTCTTTTATTTTTATTGCGTCATCAGGAGACATTACTCCCTTAACAATAAGTTTGCCTTTCCATTTATCCCTTACTCTTTTAAGTGTATTCCAATCAGTAGAACCTCTACTTTCTTTTCTTTTAAAAATTCCATCTCCACTTTTTGATGTTACATAATTCATAGGCTTAGGAATTCCACTCATTAAAGTTGATAGAGACCAAGTTGGATGAGTTGCAAAATCAAAAAATTGTTTTGGACCTATCTTAAAAGGATAAGAGAAACCATTTTTGTCATCTCTGGTTCTTCTAGATAAAACTGGCACATCCACAGTTAAAATTGCTACCTCGTAACCAGTATTTTTTGCTCTTTCCAAAAGCTCCATCACGAAATTTTCATCTTGGAAAATATATAACTGCATCCAAGAATGACCTTCTGAGAGTTCATACATATTTTCTAATGTTGTAGTAGAGGCCATAGAAACAGAAGTTGGAATATTATTTCTTGCACTTTCAGCGGCTAACATAGAATCTGCTCCCGGCCAAGACAAATTAGTCATTCCCATAGGAGCAAAACCAAATGGAAAATTAAATTCATATCCTAAAACCTTTTTTTTAAGTGATCTTTTTTCAACGTTTCTTAAAACTTTAGGCTCTAGTCTTATTTGGTCAAGAGCAATACTGTTGATTTCAGCAAGTTTCTCATCTCCAGACGCACCATCAATAAAATCAAAAACTAATTTGGGAAGACGTTTACGTGATAATTCTCTTGCATCTTTTATGCTAAAGATTTTTTGACTTGGTAAAATATTATCACTCATTATTAATTTTAATGTATTCTTTTAAGTTAAATTGTTTATTTTGATTAACAAAATAAGCATTATGACCTTTTCTAGAAGAATAAACCTCTGTTGGTTTTCCGTCAATAAAAAGTACCGCAACACCATCATCAACAGCAATACCATCTGGTAAAGTTTTGTTTTTAATATTTTCTCTATATTTTTCCGCTCTTTTTGAGTCCGAATAATGTGGTGTAAAACTTCCGGTTAATAATCCAATGCCATTCATAGATTTAAATCCAGGTCCATCTGAGTCAGTCAGAAAGCAATCGAACCAACACGCGGCACCAGCACTTACACCTGATAGAATTATACCAGAATTATAAACTTCTTTGAAAAGACCAATTAAATTATTTTCTTTCCAATATTTCAGCATGAATTTTGTATTTCCACCACCAACGTAAACCACATCAAGATTTGAAAGCCAATTTTCAAAACCTTTTACGCTAGAGATAAGATTAAAGTGAGACACATTTAAACCTGAAACTTCAAACCTTTTGTAAAAGAGCTTAGTTTTGCTTGAGTCATCGTTACTAGCGGTCGGTAAAAATCCTAATGAGCAATTTTTTTTGTTGATACAGTCTAAAATGAATTGTTCCTGATCATCATCTTGGTTATGAGTAAACCCTCCACCTCCAATAGTAATTATTTTTTTTTTGATCTTCACTAATTATATTTTTAACAATTAAAGCTTAAACACCAATCCAAGGTTTTGGCTCATTTGGGATATTTCTGTCTATACCTCTTACTATTTCTCCCTTTTCATCATACATTGGTAATTTACAGATTTGTCCTTTGTGTAATTTCCCGTCTGTGCATTTAACATAAACTATATCACCCGGCCCATTTTCATTGTTGTTAAGGTGCACTATACCAACACCGCAAACTTGATAAGGTGACCATGTGCTAGACGTTATTTTACCAATCTCTTTTTCATTTAATTTAATACTCTCCCCTTTAATTGCAGTTCCAGACATAACCCGAATTCCCCAAGTCTTACATTTTTTCTCTGATGACATAAGTGCATCTCTTCCAATAAAATCTTCTTTATCAAAATTTATAAATCTTCCAAGGCCAACTGAAAAAGGATTGGTATTTTTTGAAAAATCTTGTCCAGCAGATAAAAGTCCAGCTTCAATTCTTCTACATCTAAATCCTGGTGTAGCCACCAAAATCATACCTAATTTTTTTCCTTGCTCAAGAATATAATCACCAATTTTCTCTGTTTCGTTTTCTGGCCTAAAATAAATTTCCCAACCAAGTTCATTAGTAAAACCACTTCTGCTTACTATTACTTTTTGATCTAAAATTTGTAACTCTTTCCAATCAAAATATTTCCAATCGTTCTCTGAAAAACCATTACTTAAATTTTCAAGTAGTTTCATGGACAATGGGCCTTGAACTTGACTTACCCAAACATTTGGATCATTAATTTCTACATTCAAATTTTTAGAATGTGCTTTATACCAAGAAAATAGGTCACCATCAGCTTGCGCAAACCAATATTTATCTTTATCAATTCTTAAAAGTATACCATCCGTAATCATCCCACCATCATGATAACAAGCAAATTGATACGAACATCTTCCCACAGCGATTTTTGAAATATCTCTCGGAAATATTTTTTGTAAAAATTTAAGTGAATCTGGTCCAGATATTTCAAATGGATGTTCTCCTGTATGCCTAAAAATAATTTCTCTCCTCGCCTTCCAATACATTTCTTCAGAACTAACATTAGATAATTTTTCAAGTGTTAATCTTCCTGCGTAATTTGAATATTCTGGATCATATGGCAATTCTTGATAGGTTAAGGGGTGAACCTGAATTGATCTTGCAAGCTCTAATGAATTGGAATTTTCAAGGCTAACTGGCTTTACAGTAAACCTATATTTATTGATTAAATTGTTCATTACTATTTTTGTAGATAATCAGAATACATCAATAAAATAAATAAAAAATGTCCATTTTGACTGTTGCTATATAAGTATCTAATTGTTACCTTTTGTTTTTTTAAAGAGAGGAAATTATGAAAAACATTTTAAAATTGATATCAATTTCATTGGTATCACTATTTGTAACATTTTCATTTGCCAACGCTTCTAGTGGGGTTTTTAAGCTATCTCATGATCTTGGTTTTGGAAAAGATACAAATTTAGATGCAATTACTAAAGGAAGACTATTTCAAGTAGTAATAATGACTCAAAACCGTCTTGTTAGAAAAGATCTTAAAGGAGTTACTTCTCCCGAGTTAGCTACTGACTGGTCAGGTAACGCAGACGCAACAGAGTGGACTTTTAATTTAAGGAAAGGTGTTAAATTCCATGATGGATCTGATTTTGATGCAGAGGATGTAAAATACTCTTTGATGAGAGTTAAAGATCCTGAAATTGGTTCACCCGCTAAAAAAAGTATGAGTGCAGTAACAGATATTGAAGTTGTTGACTCCCATACAGTAAAAATAAAGTTGAACACATCATTCGCAGATTTTCCACTTTTATTAACTGATTATAGATTAAGAATGATACCAAATGGATCAGGTGATACTATTGGGAAAACAGGTATTGGAACAGGACCGTTTATGGTTGATAAATTTGATGCAGAGGGAACTACAATTCTTAAAGCTAACCCAAATTATTGGGAAGGAGCACCTAAGCTCGCTGAGGTACACGTAATAGCTATCCCAGATGGTCAAGCTAGAATTCAAGCCTTGCTGACAGGTCAAATAGATATGAATAGATATGTTCCATTCAATCAGAAAAAAATTTTTGATGGTAATTCAAAATTTAACGTTTCAGTGATACCTACAGGAAACTGGAGAGGTATGGTAATGAGAACCGACGTAGCTCCATTTGATGACCCTAGAGTAAGAAAAGCTGTCAGAATAGCTGTGGATAGACAAGAATTAGTTGATCTTGTTATGGCTGGAGCAGCAACTGTATCTTGCGATACTCCTGTTGCACCATCAGATCAATATAGAATGAATAAGAATTGTCCACCACAACCAGCTACAGCAAAAAAATTACTTGCAGAGGCGGGTTATCCAGATGGTATTGATTTCACAATTCACGTATCTACAAAAGAACCAACATGGCCAACTATTGCTGAGGTTTTACAACAACAATTTGCTAAAGCTAATATCAGAGCAGATATTCAAATGACACCTTCAAAAAGTTACTGGAATGAAACTTGGATGAAAAAGCCTGTAGCAATGACACGTTGGAACGAAAGACCAGCAGATAGTATTTTGCATGAAGCTTATCACAGTGAAGCAAAATGGAACGAGTCATATTATAAAAGTGCTTCTTTTGATAAGAATTTAGCTGACGCAAGAGGTGAGTTAAAGTTCAGCAAAAGAAAAGCAGCATACATTAATGCTCAGAAAACATTATGGGAAGAGTCTGGAACAATGATTCCTTACCATGTGTCTCGACTTGTTGTTACATCTTCTAGAGTGAAAAATCTTGACGAAGTTGAGTATTTTTCAATTAGATGGCACACAGTAAGCGTTCAGTAATAACTTCTGTTTTACAGGCCTTTAATTAGGCCTGTAAAACCTCTTTCATTTCAAAATAAATAATTTAAAATTTAATATTGTTATGCTTTTTTTAATTATAAAGAGAATTTTATTAGGTTTTATTACTTTATTTATTGTATCTATAATTACATTTGTAGGCACTGAAGTTTTACCTGGGGATGCTTGCACAACTTATCTAGAAAGGCAGGCTTTTGGTGAACAATTAGAAGCTTGTTATAGAAGGCTTGGTTTAAATGTTCCAGCATATGAGAGATATATATCGTGGGCATTAAATGCTATTCAAGGAGATTTTGGTTATTCTTTAAGTGGAGAGATGCCTATAAAAGATGTTTTAGGACCTAGAATTAAAAATTCACTAGTATTGGCATCAGCTGCAATTTTTATAGGTATTCCAATAGCTTTAATTTTAGGAATTATCACTGCTCTGTGGAGGGATAAGTTACCTGATGTCGCAATATCAACAGTTACAATATTTGCAATGACGATTCCAGAATTTATCAGTGCTACTTTATTAATTTTAATTATTGCAATCTGGCTAGAGTGGTTGCCTGGTATCGTAATAGTTCCAACTGATGTATCTTTCCTAGAGTTGTTACCAAATATAATTTTACCAGTTGTTGCTATAGCGATGATCATGACAGCTCACATGGCGCGAATGGTAAGATCGAGTGTAATTCAAGTAATGGCAAGTGAATATGTTCAAATGGCAATTCTTAAAGGAGTTCCTTATTGGAAAATGGTTTTCAAACATGTTTTACCAAATGCTTTATTGCCTGCCATCAATGTTGTAGCTTTAACTATTGCATGGCTTTTAGGTGGGGTTGTAGTAACTGAAGTTGTCTTTAATTATCCTGGCCTTGGAAGATTAGTTATTGAGTCAATTTCAAACAGAGACTTGCCAACAGTTCAAGCATTAGCAATAATTCTTGCATCTATCTATGTAAGTATAAATTTATTAGCTGATCTATTGACACTAATGCTTAATCCTAGATTAAAAACGTTACAAATAAGAAAATAATATGAAAGTGGATAATATTTATAAAGAGGAGAAGAAAAGTGCTTTTGCAAAATTATCTGAAATTATAATTACAATGGCTTCAAGACCATCTGGACTAATTGGTCTTAGTATTTTAGTTTTTCATATAATTCTTGCATTTATAAGCCCTTATATTGCACCTCATGATTTTAAAGCTATAGACCCTACCTTAATGCTTCAGGCTCCTTCAGCTGAATATTGGTTTGGAACTGATGATCTTGGGAGAGATGTTTTTACTAGAACAATTTTAGGGGGAAGAACGGCTCTCACAATAACTTTCTTTGGATCTTTAATAGCATTATTGTGGGGTGGTCTTTTAGGAATATTTTGTGGATTGGTTGGAGGAAAAATTGATGATGTAGTTATGAGAATTGTAGATGCGTTCTTATCTATTCCATGGATTTTAGCAATGTTATTGATTGTTTCTTTGTTAGGCACATCTACTGAAGTATTAATACCTGCTTTAGGTTTTTTTTATGGTAAAGGAATTGTAAGAGTTGCAAGAGCAGCAACGCATGATGTTATTGCAAAAGACTTTATAGTTTCCGCAAGAGCAAGAGGACATAGTAATTTTTCAATTATTTGGAATGAGATAATTCCTAATGTAAGAGATGCAATCTTAGTTGAAGGTGCTATGCGATGGTCATGGATGCTGCTTGGTTTTAGTTCTCTTTCTTTTTTAGGTTTTGGGGTGAGCCCTCCAACACCAGACTGGGGATTAATGATATCAAATGCAAGAGGGTTAATGTCTTTCGCTTATTGGGCAGTAATAGCGCCTATAGTTGGATTAAGTAGTTTAATTATTGGTATTAATTTAACAGCAGATGCTTTTGCCAAAGCTTTAGGTATAGATAGATCAACTAAAGCCCCTGTTTAATTATGACAGATATAATTCAAAAAGTAAAAAATCTATCTATTGGATTTAGAAGTAAAAAGGGCGAAGAAATCTTAATTTTAAAGAATATAACTACAAATATTAAAAAGGGTGAGACAGTTGGAATAGTAGGGGAGTCTGGTTCTGGAAAAAGCACATTAGCATTAGCAATGATGGGATATGTAAAACACGGTCTTTATACTGTTGGAGGAGAATGTGAGTTTAATTCATCAAATCTACTGAAAATGAAAAGTAAAGAATTAGAAAAAATTAGAGGTAGAAAGATAGCAATGATTCCACAAAATGCAGGTCAAGCATTGACACCAAACTTAAAAATAGGTTATCAAATTGATGAAGCTTTGCAATTACACTCTGATTTAAATGAAAAAGAGAGAGAAAAAAAAATTTCAGAACTATTGAATAAAGTTAGACTTCCTTCACCGGAAACAATTGCCCTTAGATATCCTCATGAACTTTCAGGAGGACAACAGCAAAGAGTTGCTGTAGCTATGGCTTTAGCTGGAACTCCGGATTTACTTCTTTTAGATGAACCAACAACTGGATTAGATGTAACAACTCAAGCTCATGTATTAGAACTTCTCAATTTTATTGCGAAAGATACTGGAACATCAATGGTTTATGTAAGTCATGACTTAGGAGCTATTGCTCAAGTGAGTGATAGAATTATTGTTATGTATTCAGGAGAAATTGTTTTGGAAGGTCCATCAAGAGATATCCTTAAAAGACCAATTCATCCTTATACCCATGGATTGCTTAAATCTATACCAAAATTATCTTTAGCTGGTCTTCCAGAGTCGATGCCTGGTAGTCAACCTCAACCAGGTACAATTCAAAGTGGTTGTAGTTTTTTTGATAGATGTAACTTTTCAGATGAAAATTGTAAAAATAATTCTCCTAAATTAGAATTTTTAGAAGATTTAAATACTAGTGTTAGATGTTTTAATCATGAAAAACTTGTGAAAGAGAGTCGAGTAAGCCAAACAGTTAATAAGATTAAGAATAAATCACAAGATAAAGAAATATTAAATTTATCAGAAGTATCTATAAGTTACGCTAAACAAAAACTTTTAGATCAAATTTTCAATAGAATTTCTGACAATAACCCTACAGTTAAAGATATTAATATTAATATTAAAAAAGGAGAGACAATAGCTCTAGTAGGAGAGTCAGGAAGTGGAAAATCAACAATCCTTAAATCAATTGCCGGACTACTTAGAACTAAAGATGGCCTAATAAGATTTGATGAAAATAGAAATTTATCATCTGATTTGAAAGAAAGAGATCCCAATGATTTAAGAATTATTCAATTAATATTTCAAAATCCAGATGAGTCTTTGAATCCAAACCACACAGTAGAAGAAATTATTGCACAACCACTAAAATTATATTTTGGATTAAAAGGTGAAGAATTAAAAAAAAATATTATAGATCTATTACAAAAAGTAAGGCTTGGAGAATTTTATACTTCTAGATATCCAAGACAATTATCTGGTGGTGAAAAACAAAGAGTAGCGGTTGCAAGAGCATTTGCTGCAAAACCAGATATTATTTTATGTGATGAGGTAACATCTGCTTTAGATGTTTCTGTGCAAGCTGCTGTATTAAATTTATTACAACAACTAAAAGAAGATTTTGGGACTACATATATCTTCGTATCACATGATTTAGCTGTTGTAAGATCAATTAGTGATAGAGTAGCAGTTCTTTATCAAGGAAGACTTTGTGAAGTTGGACCTTCAAATGATGTTTATAAGTTTCCATCTCACCCTTATACAGAAGTTTTGTTGGGTGCTGTCTTAGAACCAGATCCAGATATAAAACCTAAATTAGTTGCTGAGGATATTGTTGAAGAAAGACCTCCTGAAAAAGGATGTAGTTTTCAAGGCAGATGCTCAAGAATTGTCGGAGATATTTGTAAAAAAGAAGTTCCACCATGGCAACTAACAGATAGTGGTAACGCTATCAGATGTCATATACCTATTAAAGAATTACAAAAAGAACAATTTTAAAAGATTAAATTTATTATTTTAAAATTTATTTATTTGTGCTTAAATAATAATGTATGAAAAATAATTCTACTTTAATAAAAAATTTACTTTCAGATTATAGAATAAATACCTTTTTTCAAAATATATCTTTAATGTTAATTGGTACATTAATTTTAGTATTTTCATCAAAAGTACAAGTGCCATTCTGGCCAGTTCCAATGACAATGCAAACATTTGCAGTGTTTATAATTGGAATGACATATGGTTCTAAATTAGCTTTCTTTACACTTTTACTTTACTTATTCGAGGGAGCCATTGGACTGCCAGTTTTTGCTAAAGGAGGAGGATTGCTTTACTTAACTGGACCTACTGCAGGATATCTTTATGGAATGACAATCGCAGCAGGGGTTATCGGTTATTTAGCTGAAAGAAATTTTAACGACTCATACTTTAAAAGTTTAATTTCACTACTAATTGCAACTTCAATTATTTTTATAGTTGGGGTGGGCTATTTAGGCTCAGTTATTGGATATGACAAGGCACTTGCTGGTGGTTTATATCCTTTTTTACCAAGTGAATTGTTTAAAATTGCACTAGCTGTTGCAATTATTCCTTCAATTACAAAATTTATTAGATAGTATTTTGAGAGCTATTTAATGGCTTTAAGTTGCTCTTAAAGAAGTTTTTTACTATAAGCATTTATTCTCATTATGAAAATTAACAAAGTTGTTGTAATAGGTTCAGGGACGATGGGGAGCGGAATAGCTGCTCAACTATGTAATGCAAATGTTCCAGTTACATTACTAGATTTAACAACAGAAATATCTGAGAAAGCTAGAGAAAGAATTCTAAAATCAAGACCTCCTTTATTAGTCGATAAATCTAAAATCAATAATATTAATGTTGGTAACATAAATGATAACTTTAATGAAGTTGGTGAGGCTGACTGGATTGTTGAAGCTGTTGTAGAAAGAATTGATATCAAACATAATATTTATGAAAAAATTTTTAAAGAAAGAAAAAAAGGGTCAATTGTATCCTCGAATACATCTTCTATTCCAATCAAAGTACTTTCGGAAAAACTTTCAAATGAAGAAAAAAAAGACTTTTGTATAACTCACTTTTTTAATCCAGTTAGATATATGGATTTATTAGAAATTGTGAAAAATGAAAATAATGATTTAGAACAGATAAATTCACTTAAAAATTTTTGTGAAAAAGATTTAGGAAAAGGAACTTTAATCTGTAACGATACGCCAGGCTTCTTAGGAAATAGGATAGGTGTCTATGCCATGCAAGTAGCAATGACAGAAGCATTCAAAATGAAACTAACAATTGAAGAAGCTGATGCAATTTTTGGTCGACCAATGGGAATACCAAAAACTGGTGTTTTTGGACTCTATGATTTGATCGGTATTGATTTAATGGCTGATGTTTTAAAAAGTTTTATAAAAGAACTTCCCGAATCAGATGATTTTCAAGTTGTTGCTAAAGAAATACCACTTGTAAAAAAACTTATCGAAACTGGTTATACAGGAAGAAAAGGCAAAGGTGGATTTTATAGAATGAATAAAACTGATGGTAAAAAAGTTCTCGAAGGTATCAATTTAGAAACGGGTGAATATTCAATATCACATAAGTTTAATCTAGGATCAGAAAAGATGGATATAGTTAACTTAATCAATAGAAAAGATAAATATGGTGAATATGCCTGGTCTGTATTATCAAAAATTATTAAATATGCATCTTCATTGGTTCCAGGGATAACTGATAAATTTAATGATATTGATGAAGCAATGAGACTAGGTTTTAATTGGTCTAAAGGACCTTTCGAAATGTTAAAAGAAATTGGAGTTAAGAATTTTTTTGAAAGATTAGATAATTTTGAAAATAATAAGTTTCTTGAGGATTTATCTAAAAGTAAAGACGAAAACTTTTATGGGGAAAGACAACAATATACTGATTTAGAAACTCTTGGAAAAATTAAACCTAAAGCACTCAAATTAGATAAAAACAACTCAGCTGAAATTTATCGATTCAATGATTTTAATATTGTTGAATTTACCACAAAAGCTAATGCATTAGATTATGACTCAATGGATAGTCTAAAAAATGCAACTGATAAACCACTTATAATTATAAATGAAGCAATGCAGTTTTCTGCTGGAGTAAACTTATCTTATACAATGAATTTTGCAGACAAGGGTGATTTTAAATCTATTGAAAAGTTTGTTAAATATTTTCAAGAAACTTGTAAACATTTAAAGTATTCAAAATTTCCCGTTGTTTCAGCTCCATCTGGCTTAGCATTAGGTGGTGGTTTTGAAGTTTTATGTCAAAGTAATTTTGTAGCTTCTCATACAAATATTGTTGTTGGTCTTGTAGAAACAATGGTTGGATTAATCCCAGCTGGCGGTGGATGCAAAGAGATGTTATGGCGATGGTCTCAAACAGAGGAAGCCAAGAATGATCCTGATTATGCACCTCTTAAAGTATTTGATATTATTGGTTACGCAAAAACTGCAACCTCTCCAATTGAAGCTGAGCCATTAAAATACTTAAGACCTGAGGATAAAAAAATAATGAGTAGAAATAGTTTATTATCAGTTTCAAAAGAAATTATTCAACAAAATAAAGATTTTACTCCACCAAATGAAGTTTCTTTCAATCTATCTGGAAAAAAAGTTTATGAAAAAATGATACAAATGTTAGAGAAATTATATAATGATAAAATTATACTTGATCATGGTATGGAAGTTGGAAAAGAATTGGCAAAAGTTTTGAGTGGTGGAGATACTACTTTGGAACATACTTTATCAGAGGATGACTTGTATAAGCTTGAGTTAGATGCGTTTATGAAATTAATTGAAACAGAAAAAACTCAAGATAGAATAAAACACACTTTAGCCACTGGAAAACCACTAGTTAATTAAATTTATTATGTCGAAAAAACCAACAAAAAAACAAGTAGATACAGCTACAAAAATTCTAATTTCTTGGAAAAAGAAAATGCCATATTATTACGCAACTGCAATAATAATAGTTTTTTTAATTGTATTGTTCCAATAATTTTAAATCACTTAAGAAATCTGGTCTTAAAACATATTCTGTCTTATCTGAGGATTTAATTTTAGTTAATGCATCCAATCCATAAATAACTTTACCAATTGGTGTATATTCTCCTTTAAATAAAGGTACATCTTTTAATAAAATAAAAAATTCACTATCTTCAGTATTGAATTCATCACCTCTAACTAAACCTACGCTACCAGCATTAAACTCAAATGTAATATTTATTTCAGAGTTAATTGGACCAAGTTTTGATTTACCACTACCCACTCTGAAATAATCTATATTTTCTATGTTACCAAATTCTAAATCTCCTGCTTGCAATAATGTGTTTTTGATAACTCTATAAAAAGCTGATCCATCATAATCTCCATTTGATATAAAAAATTTAAACCTTTCTACAGAATTTGGAGATAAATTTGGTAAAAGCTCAATAATAACCATACCGCATTCTACATTCATAATTGCAATATTATTTTTATTTGGGAAATTGATTTTTTTTAAATCTATTTTATCGACAAAAAGGCACTTATTTTTAATTGTGTAAAAAAATACAAACGAAGTAATTGCAAGTAAAATTAAAAAAATAAATAATATTTTTTCTCCTGTTGATGCTTTTATTTTTTTTATCATAAATGATTATAAATTATTTATCTTTTTTATTTTGGACTCTATAAATTCAGCTTTTTTAAATATTATTGGATCGATTTTTTTAATTTTTTCTAAATTTTTATTATCTGTAATTAAAAAAGAATAGACTTCAGCCATATCCTCTGATGGTATTGTCTTAGAGTATTCGGTTAAAAAACCATCTGTATTTTTGTAAATATCTAAGCCTAATTTATCTGTACATGTAGAACAATCTGCATATTTAAAACCTTTTTTATTTAAATTTGACCAAGCTTCTTCATTAAATATTTCTGGAAAACTATCATGTATTAGATGAAACACTTCATGATGTATAACTCTTTCAAAATGTTTCTCATTAAACTCTAGATCCAATATTAATGTTCTTTTATTTAAATCAGGTATCCCAGCTGTATTTATTTTTGATATGTATAGATTTTGACAAAGAACTATAAATCTTAAATTTATTTTTTTTAAAAATTCATAATCGTAAATATCTAAATTTCTCTTTATCAATAAAAATTTATTGTCTAAGTTTTTTTCTCCTAGTTTATTACAACTAATATTACTCTGAACGCCAATTTTAAAATTTTTTTTAGCTGTTAAGTACTTAAGACCGTTTTTATTATTTAAACTAAAAGTTTTTAGGTTTGGAATCTTTAATAGATAATTAATCTCATCAGCTTTGAGTAAATTAAATTGAAATATCAGCAATAAAATAAACAAAATTCTCATTAAATAAATATAGAACTATATGCTAAAATAATATTACTTTAGAAAATGAAAAATGAAAAAAGAAAAAAATAAAAACCCAAAACAGCCAGTGAGTGGTACTAAAGTTCCTAGATATGCTGGACCCTCAACATTTGCTAGGTTGCCTGAACTCAGAGATGTAGATAGTTGTGATGTTGCCATTGTTGGAGTACCTTTTGATTCAGGAACTAGTTATAGACCCGGTGCAAGATTTGGACCACAAAGTATTAGACAAGCTTCAAGGCATTTAAGAACAAATTATCACCCAAGTTATGATGTTGAACCATTTAAAGTACAACAAGTTGCAGATGCAGGAGATATTGCTTGTAATCCTTTTAATATTGACGAAGCAATAAAACAAATTGAAGTTGGTGCAACAAATTTACTAGATAAAGTAGGAGGAATTATTAGTCTTGGAGGAGACCATACCATTGCAGTACCTTTACTTAGAGCAGCAAATAAAAAAAATAATGGACCTGTATCATTAGTGCATTTTGATGCTCATTTAGACACTTGGGATACTTATTTTGGGGCACCATACACACATGGAACGCCTTTTAGAAGAGCGCGTGAAGAAAATTTATTTTTAGACGATGCATCTATGCATGTTGGTATTAGAGGTCCATTGTACAGTAGAGATGATATAAAGAATGATGAAAGTTTTGGCTTTAAAATAATTCATTGTGATGAATTTCAAACCGAGGGAACTGATAAAATTGCAGAAAGAATTAAAAAAAGAGTTGGGGATAATGCTTTGTACTTATCTATTGATATTGATGTTTTAGATCCTGCATTTGCACCAGGAACAGGAACACCTGAAATTGCAGGTATGACCACAAGAGAAATGGTAAATGTTCTTAGAGGGTTGTCAGGTCTAAATTTAATCTCAGCAGACGTGGTGGAGGTTGCACCAGCATATGATCATGCTGAAGTTACTTCTCTTGCAGCTGCTACAATTGTTTACGAATTAACTAATTTATTTGCAAAATCATAAGGAAAGGATAATTTGCGCGAATGATTGAAAAGAAAAATTTTTATATTAATGGTTCATGGGTTTCACCAAAAAATCCAAAAGATATTAAAGTTGTTAATCCTGCAACTGAAAAAGATTGTGCAGTAATCTCATTAGGAGGTAAGGAAGATATTAACGATGCTGTATTAGCTGCGAAAGAGGCATTCAAAACCTGGGGTTTTTCATCAAAAGAGGAGAGACTTAGTTTATTAGAAAATTTTTACGCACTTTATAAAAAAAGATGGAATGATATTACAGACGCAATTGTTCAAGAAATGGGTGCGCCAAAAGATTTTGCGTCAAAACTTCAAACAGGAACTGGTGCAAGTCATACAAAATCATTTATTCGTTATTTAAAAGAATTTGAGTTTGAAAAACCACTTGGAGAACATGCTAAAAATCAAAGATTAATATATGAACCAAAAGGTGTTTGTGCGTTAATTACGCCATGGAACTGGCCAATAAACCAAGTTACTTTAAAAGTTATTCCAGCTTTAGCTTCCGGATGTACCATGATTTTAAAACCTTCAGAGTTAGCACCTTTATCGGCAATTATAATTGCTGAACTAATTGATGAAGCAAAATTTCCAAAAGGAGTATTTAATTTAGTAAACGGAGATGGAGCAACTACTGGCGATGCATTAACTAGTCATCCTGACGTGAATATGATTTCATTCACTGGTTCCACAAGAGCAGGAGCTTTGATTTCTCAAAATGCAGCTAAAGATTTTAAAAGAGTCAGTTTAGAACTCGGTGGAAAAGGAGCAAATATTATATTTAAAGATGCTGATGCTGAAGCAATTGAAAGAGGTGCTTTTAGATGTTTTAGAAATTCAGGGCAATCTTGTAATGCCCCTACAAGAATGCTGGTTGAAAGACCAATTTATGATGAAGCTATTGAGAGACTTAAAAAATATGCAAGTGAATTTAAAGTAGACGATCCAAGTAAAGAGGGTGAGCATATAGGTCCTGTAATTTCAGATGTACAATTTAATAAAATTCAAGGCTTAATTCAAAAGGGAATAGACGAAGGTGCAAAATTAGTAGCAGGTGGACCAGGAAAACCTGAGGGATTAAAAGATGGTTATTATGTAAAACCAACAGTATTTGCGGATGTTAATAATAATATGGAGATTGCAAGAACAGAGATTTTTGGACCAGTTTTATCTGTAATTCCATTTGAAACTGAGGAGGAGGCTATTCAGATTGCAAATGATACTGATTATGGGTTAACAAATTATATTCAAACTCAAGATACAGAAAAAGTTCAAAGAGTTGCACGAAAACTTAGATCTGGAATGGTAGACGTTAATGGAGCTGGTATTGCAGTAGATGCTCCATTTGGAGGATTTAAACATTCTGGGATAGGTAGAGAAGCAGGAAAAGAAGGATTGCTTGAATTTCTTGAAGTTAAATCTGTAGGTGGCTGGAATTAATTCAAAGATTTATTTTTTACGCCATCTAAAAAACTAATACATTTTTTTATTTCAGAAAGTTTTATAAATTCATCAATTTTATGAGCTTGTTTTATTGATCCTGGTCCACATACAACTGTACTTATTCCTATTTCTTGAAATAATCCTGCTTCAGTGCCAAACGAAACCACCTCTCTTGAATTGTCTCCAGTTATGCTTGAAACAAACTCACATGCTTCAGAATTTGAAATTCTATCAAAACCAGTTATTTCACCAATAATATGTTTTTTTATTGAGGATTTAGGGTAAATTTTTTTCATTTCAGGTAATAGAGTTTCATTGGTGAATTTATCTATTTCTTTGTTTAAAAAAACTCCATCCTCTTTGATAACAGGCCTTGTTTCCCAGTTTACATGACATTTATCAGCAATAACATTATGTGCAATTCCTCCAAAAATTCCACCAACCTGTAAAGTAGAATATGGAGGATCGAATATAGAATCTTTTAGTTGTCTTTCTTTAAGTTTTGTTTTTAATTCTAGAAGTTTATTTACATATCTTGCAGCAAATTCAACAGCACTAACACCTTTATCCGGTTCTGAACTATGTCCAGCAAGGCCCTCAAAATAAGTGGTATACTCATAACATCCTTTATGTGCATCTATGATTTTCATATTTGTAGGTTCACCTACAATACAAATACAATCTTTAATTTTTCTTTTTTTTAACTCTTCAATTAAAATTGGAGCTCCTTTACATGCTGTTTCTTCATCAAAGGTAAATGAAAAATGAATATCTCTATCAAGATTTGATTTTGAGAAAATTGGTGCATAAGCCAAAACACATGCAATAAAACCTTTCATATCACATGATCCTCTTCCAAATAATTTATCCTCTTTAATTGTTGCGTCAAAAGGGTCTGTACTCCAACCCTTAGAAACTGGAACAACATCTGTATGTCCAGATAAAATAATTGGTTTTTTATTGCTATCTTTTTTTGCTTTTAATGTTGAAAAAAGATTAACTCTTTTTTTTTCTTCATCATAAGTTCTGAATGATATAGCGCCCAATGAACTCAAAATCTTATCACAATAGTCAATCAGTTGGTTATTATCTTCTCCAGAGACTGTCTTAAATGCAATTAAATCTTTCAGTATTTCAATTGAATTGACATAAATATTTTCTAAATTATTTCCTGTACTCATTATTTTTTAATTATATATTAAATTTATGAAAGAACAAATAACCTACGAGATATATGACAAAGTAGATATTAGAGTGGGAACAGTAATATCGGTTAAAAAAAATGAAAAAGCTAGAAAGCCATCACTTGTTGTCGAAGTAGATTTTGGCAATGAAATTGGAGTTAAGCAATCATCAGCACAAATCACTCACTATTATAATGAGGAGAATTTAGTTGGAAAACAAGTTATTGGAGTATGTAACTTTCCAGAAAAAAATATAGCTGGTGTTGTTTCTCAAGTTCTAATACTTGGATCTATTGATAAGGAAGGAAAAGTTGTACTTGTTCATCCTTCTCAAAAAGTAGATAATGGATTGCCTGTAGCCTAGTAATGCACCCAGAGTTACTGTCTCTTTGCTTGTTTATGTTTGTTACAAGCTGCTCTCCTGGTCCAAATAATATTGTTGCCTCACACTCAGGGTTTAATCATGGTTTTAAAAAAACAATTCCATTAATGCTAGGTGTAATATTTGGTTTTACATTTATGCTTGCAGTAGTAAATTTTGGATTGATTAAAATTTTTAATCTTTATCCAATAATTCAAAAAATTCTAATATTCACAGGAACAATTTTTTTAATTTATTTATCTTATAAAATCTCATTTTCTAAATCTTCGAGTGAAAATGGAAGTTTAAAACCAGTCAATTTTATTGAGACTTTTTTATATCAATTTTTAAATCCCAAAGGAGTAATTGTTGCAATTATTGCTGTCTCTACTTATATAGAGTCTGGTAACAAATTTATAATTTACTCAATTTGGCTATTGGCAATTGCCTTTTTATTTGCGGTAATAAGTATAATTTTTTGGACATTAATCGGAAAATATATGAGGAAATTCGCGACAAATGAGAAATTTATAAAATGGTTTAATTATGTTATGTCGACACTTTTATTAAGCTGTATAGCAACATTTTATTACTAAAATTATGAAACCTGGAAATAAAAATTCATTTAATTGTTTAAAAGAACTATCAGTTAATGGAAAAAATTATTTTTTTTATTCATTAAATGAAGCTGAAAAAAACGGCTTAGATGGAATTAATAGACTGCCAAAATCAGTAAAAGTTTTACTTGAAAATTTACTAAGATATGAAGATGGGTCTACAGTTAACAAAAAGCAAATACTATCAATTAAAGAGTGGTTAAATTCAAAAAAATCTAAAACTGAAATAGCATATAGACCCGCAAGAGTTCTTCTGCAGGACTATACAGGTATACCTGCTGTAGCTGATCTTGCAGCAATGAGAGATACAGTTAAAGAAAAAAATAAAGATCCAAAAAAAATAAATCCTCTTTCATCTGTAGATCTAGTCATCGATCATTCAGTTCAAGTAGACAAGTTTGCAACCAAAAATTCTTTAAAAGAAAATGTTGATATTGAATTTGATAGAAACTTTGAAAGGTATTCTTTTTTAAAATGGGGACAACAAGCATTTGATAACTTTAGAATTGTTCCTCCTGGGACTGGAATTTGCCATCAAGTAAATTTAGAATACTTATCGAAAGTAGTATGGAATGAAAAATTTGAAGACAAAGAATATTTATTTCCAGATACTCTTGTTGGAACCGATAGTCATACAACAATGGTAAATGGTTTATCAGTTCTTGGCTGGGGTGTAGGAGGGATTGAGGCAGAGGCTGGCATGTTAGGGCAACCAATATCAATGTTAATACCGGAGGTAATCGGATTTGAAATGAAAAATAAATTACCTGAAGGCACAACTGCTACAGATCTGGTTTTAACAGTGGTTAAAATGCTAAGAGACAAGGGAGTTGTTGGTAAATTTGTAGAATTTTATGGAGAAGGTCTTAAAAATTTGACACTTGCAGATAGAGCGACTATTGCAAACATGGCTCCTGAATATGGAGCTACATGTGGTTTCTTTCCAATAGACGAAGAAACTTTAAAATACTTAGAGTTTTCAGGCAGATCAAAAGAGAACATTAATATCGTTGAAAAATATGCAAAGGAACAAAATTTGTGGGCTAGTAATGATATTGTATTCACAGACACCTTGACTTTAGATATGTCAACTGTGGTTCCAACAATATCTGGGCCTAAAAGACCGCAAGATAAAGTCCTTTTATCAGATGCTTCCAAAAATTTTATTAAAGTTTATGAAGATGTTTGTAAAAAAACAAACCCAACCATTGCAAAAATTCAAGGTGAAGATTTTGAGATTAAAGATGGAGATATATTAATAGCAGCTATCACATCATGTACAAATACTTCAAATCCAAATGTTTTGATTGGCGCGGGATTATTAGCTAAAAATGCTATAGAAAAAGGATTAAATGTTAAACCTTGGGTTAAAACATCTTTAGCACCTGGGTCTCAAGTAGTAACAGACTATTTAGACAAAGCTGGTTTAAGTAAATACTTAGATCGATTAGGTTTTAATTTAGTTGGTTATGGATGTACAACTTGTATTGGTAACTCTGGACCTCTACCAGACAACATCTCTAATGCTGTTAAAGAAAACAATATATATGCTGTTTCAGTATTGTCTGGAAATAGAAATTTTGAAGGTAGAATTTCACCATTAGTTAAAGCTAACTACCTAGCGTCTCCTCCTTTAGTAGTGGCTTATGCTATTGCTGGATCAATGAGAATAGATTTATATAAAGATCCTTTAGGAAAAGATAGCAATGGAAAAAATATTTACTTAAAAGATATTTGGCCTACAAATCAGGAAATAGAGGATACTCTAAGGGAATCATTAAACCCGGAAATGTTTATAAACAGATATTCTAATGTTTCTAAGGGACCAGAGCAATGGCAAAAAATTAAAGTTGATAAAGGAAGTATTTACAACTGGGAGGAAAACTCTACATATGTAAAAAAACCTCCTTTTTTTGAAAATCTATCAGATAAACCAGAAGGATTTAAAGAAATTAAACATGCAAGACCTTTATTAATTTTAGGCGATATGGTCACTACAGATCATATTTCTCCGGCTGGGAGTATTCAGAAAGAAAGTCCAACAGGAAATTATTTTATGAAACATCAGATTTTGCCAAAAGATTATAATTCTTATGGCTCAAGAAGAGGAAATCATGAAGTAATGATGAGAGGTACGTTTGCTAATATTAGAATTAAAAATGAGATGGCTCCTGGGACAGAGGGAGGGTTTACAAAATTATACCCTGATGAGAAAGTCATGCCTATTTACGATGCTGTTGTTGAATATAAAAAAAGAGGAGTTGATTTAGTTGTGATTGGAGGAAAAGAATATGGAACAGGCTCTTCAAGAGATTGGGCTGCAAAAGGAACAAAACTACTAGGTATTAAGGCTGTTATAGCAGAAAGCTTTGAGAGAATTCATAGATCAAACCTTATAGGAATGGGTATTTTGCCATTACAATTTATAGAAAGTATGAATAGGCAGAATTTAAGTTTAAAAGGGTCTGAATTAATTTCAATTCTAGGTCTAGAAAAAGGAATAAATCCAGGAGATCAATTGAATGTTGAAATAAAATACGCAACAGGAGATATTAAAAAAATAAAAATGTTGTGCAGAATAGATACTAAAAATGAGCTAGAATACTACAAAAACGGTGGTATTTTACAGTATGTTTTAAGGAACATGATTAATGGATGAAGAAATACAGATAATTAATACGAATACCAGAATAGAAAAGATTAAAAACTTTTTTATATCCAAAAGAAAAACAATTATCACAACTACTTTGGTAATTATTTTGCTTCTAATAAGTTTTTTTGGTTATTTGGAATTTAAAGACAGAAAAAAAGTACAACTTGCAAATAAATTTAATCTAATTGTTACAAAATTTGAGTCTAATCAAAAAGCTAAAGTAGAAAATGAACTGATTGCTATAATAGAAGAAAAAGATAAGACGTATTCACCGTTAGCATTTTACTTTCTTTTGGATAATAATTTGATTAATTCTAATGAAA
>CACKGK010000012.1 GCA_902599665.1 uncultured Pelagibacteraceae bacterium
TTAGATTTAGATTTTAAAAATTTAAAGAAATAATCATCTGCATTTAAAATAATTGATCCATCTTGAGACATATTATTAATTATCTCTGATTTAGCGTTAGCTATACCTTTTATGTTTTGGAAGTTTTTAATATGAGCATACGAAATATTAGTTATAACACTTACATTGGGCATTATCTTTTTAGTTAGAAAATCAATTTCTCCTTTCTTATCCATCCCAACTTCAAAAATACCAATTTTATCCTCCTTATTTATATTAAATAAAGAAATTAGAACTCCATATTTATTATTAAATGATTTTTTTGAATATGATGTTTGATATATTTTACTCATCATTTGTCCCAACATCTCCTTTAGAGAAGTTTTACCTGAAGATCCTGTAATTGCTATCGATGAAATATTTGAGGATGCTCTTACCTGTTCGGCAATTTCTGAAAAAGTTTTTAAAGAATTTTTAACATATATATCATTTTTAAATTTTTTTTTTTTTTTATTTTCATTAATTGAAATAGAGGCTCCATTTTTAAAAGCTTGATTAACAAATTTGTTTCCATCAAAGTTTTTACCTTTTATGCCAAAGAAAATATTATTTTTTTGTATTTTCCTCGAATCAATTGAAACCTCATTAATATTTATATTTTTTTTTAATTTTTTCTTAGTTATCTCTGAAACAATATTTGATTTCCAATTTCTATTTAAAGATTTATTTTTAATCTTAATGAATTTTTCAATACAACTTTTATCTGAAAAAAATTTTTTAGTGAAATACTCTTGATAGGCTTCATGCCCTTTCCCAGCAACAATAACTACATCATTTGACTTAATATCCAAAATTGCTGATTTTATTGCACTTTTTCGTGAGGGTATTTCTAATACTTTGTCCTTTGAAATCTTAGACTTTATGGCTTTTCTTATTTTTTTTGGATCCTCTCTTCTTGGATTGTCATCTGTTACATATATTTTATCACAATATTTATTAGCAATTGAACCCATTATTTTTCTTTTGAGCTTATCCCTCTCTCCTCCACATCCAAATACAAGATTAATTTTTCTTAACTTAAATTGCTCCTTAACATTTTTAATACAGGTTGTCAGAGCATCTGGAGTATGGGCATAGTCAAGAATAACAATTCCATTATTATAAAGGTTTCCAATTTTTTCTAATCTTCCATTTATAGGCTTTATATGTTGAGTAACTTTTAAAATTTTTTTTAACGAGATTTTGCTTTTCATTGCTGCCATAATTGCCATTAGTAAATTTTTGATTTGAACTTTTCCAATTAATTTAGTTGAAAAAGAATATTGTTTTTTATCAAATTTAAATGTTATTTTTTGTTCATCTTTCAAAAATTGATGATCTATTATTTCAAAAGTTGACTTGGTATTTCCCAATGTAAGTTTTTTGATTTTATTTAATCTAGTTATTTTATTTAAATCTGATGAAATTTTTATATCATTATCATAAATAGCATAAGATTTTTTTTTTAATAATTTTTTAAATAATATTAACTTTGAATTAAAATAATTTTTAAAAGTCTTATGGTAATCTAAATGATCTCTTGTTAAATTCGTAAATATTCCAATATCAAATTCTAATCCATCTAATCTATTTTGGTTTAATCCATGACTTGAGGCTTCTAAAATAACATTTTCAATTTTCTTTTCTTTTAATTTTTTTAAAATTTTATTTATTTGGATTGTATCAAAAGTTGTATTTAGAATTTTTTTTTTTACTTTTAAACCATTAACACCCAATGTTCCAATCGAGGCAGCTTTAATTTTATTATAGGTAAGAATTTGAAAATAAAAATTTACTATAGATGATTTACCATTTGTACCAGTAACAGCTATTAGATTTTTCGGTTTTTTGTTAAATATTTTAGAACTAAATTTAGCCAGTAAATTTCTTGGATTATCATTTTTTAAAAATAAGATATTATTTTTCCAGTTATTTGATTTAAATTTATCACTAATTATTATTTTTGATCCATTTCTAATTGCATCTTTTAAAAACAAATTTCCGTCTGTATTATTCCCTTTAAATGCAAAAAAAATATAACCCTCTTTTACCTCTCTTGAATCAAAAGCTATTCCTTTAAAACTTAAATTATGGTATTTTTTCTGGAGATTTGGAAAGTAATCTTTAAGCAACATTTTTTTACGCTCTTAATATTTTGTGGCTAAAATTGGTCCAATTTTATCCATTATCTGACCTGTTACCCAGACAGTGGTCCAACCCGCCGTATTTCTCCAATTACCTTTGTAAGGATACCTTTCATCTCTATAATGATAAACAAATTCTCTGTTTGCCTTAGGTTCATCCAACATTACTGCTAATACAAATTTAGGATTTGAGGTTGGAAAAACTGATACGAAGCTGTTGACTTTTTTTTTTGAATAGCCACCTTCTGATGGTTGATCAGCAGTACCTGTTTTTCCTCCTATTTCATAACCTTTTACATTTGCAAAACCTGCCGTTCCCTCTTTTGTTGAAACAATTTTCCTAAGAATAGGATTTATTGTTTCTGATAATTTTTCATTAAGAATTCTTTGTCTTGGCAATTTTTCCATATTAATTAATGTAGGATTTATTTCATATCCTCCATTACTTATGATTGAATAACCTTTTGAAAGCTGTAATAAAGTTGTAGCTATACCATGACCAAAAGCAACTGTTGCGAGTTTACATTTACCCCATCTACCTAATTGCGTTGTACCTACCTCCTGAATATCAAATTTTAAATTTGATATGATTCCAATAGTTTGAAGAAATTCATTATAATTTTCAATACCAACTTTTTCAGCTATCCTAACTGAACCAATATTCCCTGATCTAATCAGTATCTCCTCTGCAGTTAAATCTGATGGTATTTTATCATCATATTCAGATATGGAATTTCCTGCGCATGTAATTCTTTTTTTTAGGTCTTTAAATTCTGATTTTGGTGTCACAACATTGTTTTGTAAACCTGCAGCCAAAGTAAATGTTTTAAAAACAGATCCAAATTCGTAAACACCTTTTGTTGCTCTATTAATATATTTTATATCATTCAGTTTTTCTCTTTTGTTAAGATCAAAATTTGGAAGAGATACCATTGATAAGATGTTTCCATTATTTATATCCATTAAAATTGCAGCACTTCCAATATTTTGGAATATATCTTTAGATTTTGATAACTCTTCTTTAATTAAATATTGAAGATCTTTATCAACGGTTAATTTTAATGGTTCTTTTACAGTCGTTAGTTCATAATCAAAAGTTTTCTCAATTCCTGATATACCATTATTATCATTATCAATTTGACCAATTACATGACTAAATAAATTTCCATTAGGATAAACTCTAGCTATACCATATTCTTGAATAAAAGATTTATCACCTAGAAGTAGAACTTGCTCAAGCTTTTTAGGACTTATTTTTTTTTTAACATAAAAAAATTTTTTTCCATACATTTCCTTATCAAAACTTTTATTAGGAAAGATCAACTTAAGAGATATTAACAATTTATCTTTATTAATTACTAAGTTAGGATTAATCCCTAAATTAACTACAGGAACGCTTTTAGCTAAAATATTTCCCTCATTATCTAAAATACTAGATCTGAAATTTTTTTTTTTAAATATTTTCTGAGTTTCAGGAATTTTTTTTACACTCAATAATATTACTTTAGATGAAAATATAATCGACAAAATAAAAAATACAAAAAAGATAAATGCTATTCTCTCAAAAGATATTTTTAAATATGACTTATTTTCTTTAAATGAAAAACTGTCATTATACTGATCAGAACTTTGGGAGTGATTATCTAATTCACTCATCAATTTTAACCATCTTATCAATTTTTAATTTGTCATTTAAAAATTCAATTTTGCTGAGATTCTCAATTTTTTTTTGGACTAATTTATCATCAAAATAAAATTGTTGGTACTCCATAAGCTTTTTTGGTGAAGTTAAAATACTATAATCTAGTAAAGTAAGTTCATAACGATCATTTAATATTCTAATATTTTCTTTTAACTGAAAAATTTCTTTATCAAGTTTTTTTGTTGTGTTTTTAGTTAAAGTTGTTGCAAATATTAAAAATATTATAGGTGTAAAAAAAAATAATTTTTTCATAAAATTATCTAAGACTCTCAACATTAATAAAATTATTAAATTTTTCTCTAAATTCACTAAAATCACATTTGTTATTTGTTTTAATTCCATACCTTAATTTAGCTGATCTTGAAGGTGGGTTCTGGCTTATCTCAGTAGAGCTTGGTAAAATAGGTTTTTTATTTATTAATTTAAAACATCTTTCTGAAAGATCTGCTTCGGGTAAATATCTTGAAGAATTTCTTAGTTCAGAATAATGTTTAAAAAAAAATTTGACAATTTTGTCTTCTATTGAGTGAAAACTAACTACAGCTATTATACCGCCTACGGGAATTAAATTAAATGAATAAATTAAACCGTTTATTAACTCACTAATTTCTTTATTGACTAAAATTCTTAAGGCCTGAAAAACTTTAGTTGAATTATGTATTTTTGTTTTTTGGTATTTTTTAACATCATCTATAATTTGAACTAAATCCTCTGTTTTTATAGTTTTATCTTTTCTTTTTTCTACAATTTTTTTAGCTATTTTTTTTGAATATTTTTCATTGCCAAATACTTTAAATACTGTAGCAAGGTTCTTTTCATTCATATTGGATATAATCTCATTTGCTGAAAAATCATTTATACCCATTCTCATATTTAGCTTTCCTTTATCAGAGAATGATAAACCTTTTTGAGAATTTTTAATTTGTTTAAATGAATATCCTAAATCAAAAATTATTCCTCTTATTTTATGATTTTTTAATTTGATTTGATCTAATTGGGAAAATTTAAGATTATAAAATTTAAATCTTTTATGATATTTTTTTTGAAGCTTTGCTGTACTGCTTAAGACATCTTTGTCTCTATCTAGTGCAATAATATTATTTTGTTTATTTTCAAGAATTTTTTCAGAATATCCTCCTTGTCCAAATGTACAATCAATAAATGTGCCACCATAAAGAGGGGAAATAATACTAATTAATTCATTTAGCAGAACTGGAAAATGTTTGTTTTCCAGATTTATGGTGGCATTCATTTATTTTTTTGAAGACCATTAATTTTTTTGTCTTCTCAAAAATGCAGGAATTTCTAAATCGTCTTCTTCTTCTCTTGTATCAGTTGATAACGAAGTTTCTTCATTTTCATCAATTGATCCATCAGAATTAAATAGCTCTGGTGTTTCCTCATCAAAATTGAAATTCTCTAATCCATTTGATGGAGAAGTGTTGATTTCTTCTGTTTCAAAAGACTGATCAGAGGCTGTGGATGTTTCATTACTTACAGCATTTTTTTCATCTTCAACATTTGTTGAACTTACTAATTCCTCTGAATTATCAATTTCAGATGCTGCTTGACTTTCGGTTTCAGCTTTAATTTCATTTTCTATTTTAAGAGCATTTGCACCGTTAGTGATAATTGAGCTGTTTTGGTTAGAAAATGTAAAAGCTTGAGAAGAACCTGTGTTCGTAAAATCAGAATATCCAGGGTTTCTATTTTGGATTCTATGTACCATATTAATCACCGACTTCGGCTCTGGTTGTTGTCCATCTAAAGAAGTAGCTACAATTGAAACTCTCATTAAACCATCAAGATTTTCATCAGTTATTGCACCTATAATTAATTCTGCATCTGGGTCTACCTCAGCTCTAACTTTGTTAACTGCTTCATCTACTTCAAAAAGTTTAAGGTCTTTTCCACCAGTAATATTTACTAATAAACCTTTAGCTCCTTTCAATGTGTAGTCGTCTATCAATGGATTATTTATAGCCATCTCTGCAGCCTTAACTGCTCTCCCTTCACCTTCAGCTTGACCAGTACCCATCATAGCTTTACCCATTGAACTCATAACTGTTTCAACATCAGCAAAATCTAGATTAATTAAACCAGGTCTTACCATAAGATCTGTAATACTTTGAACTCCATGCTTTAATACATCGTTAGATAATAAAAAAGACTCCTCAAATGTGGTTTGTTCACTTGCAATTTTAAATAAATTTTGATTTGGGACTACAATTATAGTATCCACATGTTTTCTTAACTCTTCTAGTCCTTGGTTTGCTTTTCTCATTCTAGAAGGTCCTTCGTATAAGAATGGTAAAGTAACAACACCAATTGTAAGTATATTCAATTCCTTGGCAGCACGGGCAATTACATGTGCAGCACCTGTTCCAGTACCACCCCCCATTCCCGCAGTTATGAAGACCATGTTAGATCCTTGAAGAACATTTACAATTTCGTTAAGAGACTCGTCAGCTGCAGCTTCTCCAATATCTAGTTTTGCACCAGCTCCTAAACCTTTTGTTAAGTTTAAACCCATTTGAATTTTTGTTTGAGCATGGCTTAATCTTAAATCCTGTGCATCAGTGTTTACTGCTATGAACTCTACACCTTGTAAACCTGCTTCTATCATTCCGTTAATTGCGTTTCCTCCAGCTCCTCCTATTCCTAAAACTAGTATTCTAGGTTTCAACTCTTTTATGTCTGGTGTTTTAAAATTAATTGTCATTTATCCCCCGTTTAGTTATTAAGTTTTTGCTCCCATTTAAGGTTAGCCCTATTAATTTTAGATTTTTTTCTAGCAGTGACCCTAAATTTTTCAAAATTTGTTGGTTCCCATATTTGGAAGGTCTTTCCCTGACCGACAAACAACATGCTATATTTTATTTTTGCATGTCTTAATAATTTTTCTGTAATGAGAATTCTTCCTTCACTATCAAATTGCAAATTAATACTTTCTGATAGAATTGAGGTTGCAAAATAATCTTTCTTATCCTCAAATGGATTTAGAGTATCTATTGCGTTTGTAATTTTTTCAATTCTGTCTTGAGGCCAAGCCTCAATTGACTGATTATTAAAAGAAGGAAAACATACAATTCCGTTATATCCCATATTAGATAGATGACTTCTGAAGCTAGCGGGCACGGATACCCTCCCTTTTTTGTCTAATTTGTTCTCGTAAGTAGATAAAAACATAATCCATAAATTCCATAATTGGGATTTTATGGGATAATATGGGTTTTAAATATAATCGTCAACACTTAATATTATACCTAAGCATTCATGATTTGTTCTTAATTTATATGTTTAGAAAATTAAAATAATGATTAAGTTTAATATGAAAAAGAATTTAAAAGTTATTAACTTGCCAGATAAAATATAAGCCGGGTTCTGTCATTTAAACTTATCATTTATCTAGACCTTAAATCACTTTAAGGTTCAAGCAACTAACCCAGATGACTAGCCAAAGACTGCTTTTTGTTATTTCTAACTGTGTCATCTCTACTCAGTCTTGCTCCCAGTGGGGTTTTCCATGCACTAGTTGTTACCAACTTAGCCGGTGTGCTCTTACCACACCTTTTCACCCTTGCCTCGATAAGGCGGTATATTTTCTGTGGCACTATCCCTAGGGTTGCCCCCGCCAGCCATTAACTGGCACTGTGTCTTTGTAGAGCCCGGACTTTCCTCTTTAATAAATTAAAGTGATAAGTCTTTTATCTGGCAGAAGAACAATATTAATTTTTTAACAAAATTCAATTATTAATTATTGAAGATTTTTAAGAGATTTCGCTATCATATAACATTCGAAATCTAATTTTCCATCGACTTTCTCTGGTCTAAATCTCATTTGAAAAATTTTAGTCAATTTCTTTAATTGAAAGGAATTTTTATAATCAATCCGATAGCCTATTTTGATTAAATACTTTCTAAAGTCTATTAAATTAAATTCTGAAATTTTGTCTCTAAAAAGCTTTTCTTTTTTATAACTAACATTATGCCAAATTCCAATTTTATTTTTACTCAAAGTTTTCCAAGGAAATTTTTCTCCTGGATCTAATTTTCTTAAAGGGGCTATATCTGAGTGACCTAATATATTTTTTTTGTTAATTTTATATTTTTTGATCAAATTTTGTGAAACCTCAATTAAAGTTCTAATTTGTTTGTCATTAAATTTTCTATATCCATGATAATGACCAGGGTTTGAAATTTCAATTCCTATAGAATTATGATTAAGAGATTTGTCATTTTTCCAATTTGACTTACCAGCATGCCAAGCTACATATAAATCTGGAACCATCTTTATTAGTTTTCCTGATGAAGTTATATAATAATGACAACTTACATTTGAATTAAAACTTGTTAATTTTTTAATTGCTAATTTATCGTTTTTCATTCCAGTATAATGGAAAATTAAAAACTTTATTTCGTTTTTATGTCTTTTTTTTAAATCAAAATTTGGAGAATAATTAATGGTCATTTTTTCAACATTTTTCTGCATTATTTTAAACATTTAAATCTTTAAATTAATATAAGATATAATATAAAAGTCAGTAATGAAAAAGATTATAACAATTTTTTTAATTTCAGTGTTTTCTCAAATTGTTGCACTAAATGTTTTTGCTGGATCTGATGGTACATTAAAAATTAAAAACGAATCAAAAAAACAAAGTGCTGAAGTTAAAGATTGTTTTGAAAAAATAAACAGAGGTATTTTTGCATTTAACCAAGGTCTAGACAAAGTTTTCTTCAAACCTATTGCTAAAGGCTATCGGTACTTACCAAAACCAATTAGATCAGGTACGAGTAATGCTTTAAATAATTTATCAAACGTGGTCACCATTCCTAACAACATATTGCAAGGACAATTTAAAGAGGCTGGTGTAAATACTTTAAGATTTTCAATTAATACCACACTTGGTATTGCTGGAATTTTCGATGTTGCATCATATTATGGATTAAATAAGCTAGATAAAGAAGATTATGGTCAAACTCTTGGATCTTGGGGCATGAAAGAGGGATGCTATTTTGTATTACCAGTTTTAGGTCCAACAACTGTTAGGGATACTTTGGGTTCAATAGTTAATTTAAGTGGTGGTGACCCATGGTACAATGTCACTATAGCAAATAATACTGAGCATTTTGAAAATTCAGACTACTATTACTCTAGATTAACTACTGGTGTCGATTTCAGAGCAAAAAATCTAGAAGCATTTGATAATCTTGAAAATAATTCATTAGATCTTTATGCGTCTGTAAGGAGTTTATATTTACAAGATAGAAAAAGAAAGATCCAAAATTCAAATGAAACTACAGAAACAATGAATGATGACGATTGGGAAGAAATTGATACCCAATAATTGTTAATGTTTAAAATCAGACAATTTTTAATTATTTTTTTAGTTCTTTCTTTAGCTACTCCTTTGGCATCTAAGGAACCAACTACGTTGATTGCAGAAATAGTTAATGAAGCATCTGTAATTTTATCTAGCGATGATCCAGTTGAGTCAAAAATAATTAAATTAAATAATATTGCAGAAACCAATGTAGATATTGAAGGTATCGGAATGTATACATTAGGAAAATACCGTAAAAATTTAAATGAAAGTCAGAAAATTAAATATAAAAAACTTTTTAATAGTTATTTTTTGAAAAGCTTTTCAAGTAGATTGGTTGATTATTCTGACCCCAAAATTAGCATAGTTTCAGAAAAAAAAATAAATGAGAAGTATACAATTGTGAATACCATTTTAGAAGAGACATCAAAAAATCCTGAAATTAAAATCGACTGGAGAATTTATACAAAAAATCCTGAAAGACCTCTAATAAGAGATCTTATAGTTGAGGGTTTAAGTTTAGCAAGAACCCAAAAAGAGGAATTTAAGTCAATAATGCAAAATAATAACGAAGATATTGATTATTTATTTAAATCTCTTGAGGAATTTATTATCAAGTAGTTGGTGGGCCCGCCAGGACTCGAACCTGGGACCAATACATTATGAGTGTACTGCTCTAACCAACTGAGCTACAGGCCCAAAGAGTTTGTTTTAATTATATCATTTTTAAGTGGTTATCAATTATAGATAATTAATTTTTGGTGGGCCGTGTTGGTTACGCTCCAACTACCCCTGCAATGTCAATGCAGTACTCTACTATTGAGCTAACGGCCCCTATTAACTCTCTAAGAAGCTTTTTAGCTGTTTAGATCTGCTAGGATGTTTCAATTTTCTGAGTGCTTTAGCCTCAATTTGACGTATTCTTTCTCTTGTAACAGAAAATTGTAATCCAACTTCTTCCAAAGTATGATCAGTATTCATACCCACTCCAAACCTCATCCTTAAAACACGTTCCTCTCTAGGAGTTAGAGTTGATAGTATTTTAGTAGTAGCCTCGCTCAAATTAGATTTTATAGCTTGCTCAAGAGGTGCTAATGCCTTGGTATCCTCTATAAAGTCACCTAAACTGCTATCTTCCTCGTCACCAACCGGTTTTTCGAGTGATACTGGCTCTTTTGAAATTTTTAATACTTTTCTGACTTTATCTAGCGGCATTCTTAATTTTTTAGCAAGTTCTTCTGGCGTTGCTTCTCTTCCAAATTCACTCAGTATTAGTCTTTGTGTTCTCACAATTTTATTAATAGTTTCAATCATATGCACTGGTATTCTTATAGTTCTAGCTTGATCTGCAATTGATCTTGTTATCGCTTGTCTTATCCACCATGTTGCATATGTAGAAAATTTATAACCTCTTCTATACTCAAATTTATCAACAGCTTTCATTAATCCTATGTTTCCCTCTTGGATAAGATCTAAAAATTGCAATCCTCTGTTAGTATATTTTTTTGCAATAGATATGACTAATCTTAAGTTGGCTTCCACCATCTCTTTTTTTGCAATTCGCGACTCTTTTTCACCTTTTTGAATTCTGCTAACCATTAATTTGAATTCTGTGACTGAAATTCCAAGCTTATTACTTATTTCAACTAATCTATCTCTAATATTTTTAAACTCAGTTTTATTTTTTTGGAAAAATTTTTTCCAAATTTCATTAGTATCTAAAAAGTTCTTCAGATTTGGATTGATCTCATTACCAACATAAAATTTTATAAATTCATCTCTTGAAATTTTTTCATTTATTGCAAGTCTTAATAAATTTCCTTCTAAAGATACTATTTTACGATTTTCTACATAATGCTTTTGCACCAATTCCTCTAATACTGATGGTGATAACTGGAGAGTTTTTATGTTTTCTAAAATATCATCAACTATTTTTTTATAATTTTTTTCTTTTGATGGTGAAAAAAGTTTGGAATTCAAGACACATTCTAATTTTTCTTTTTGGTATTTAATAAGCTTATTATAATCTTTCGTTAAATTGTAAACAGTTTGCAAAACTTTTGGCTTGATCTCAGTTTCCATTGCAGCAAGAGTTGGATTAAATTCGTCATCATCATTATTATTGTTATTGCTTTCTTCATTGCCTTGATTTTCATTTCCATCATCAGATTTTTTTTGTTTTGAACTCTGGCCTGTATCTTCGTCCTCCATATAATTAGTGTCAATATCGATGATTTCTCTTACTAATATTTCATCATTTTGAAGTTTATTATTCCATTCAAAAAATTGCTGTGCTGTTATAGGACTTTGTGAAAGAGCATTTAACATAACATCTTTTCCAGCCTCTATTCTTTTTGCTATTGCAATTTCACCTTCTCTTGAAAGAAGTTCCACTCCCCCCATCTCTCTAAGATACATCCGAATTGGATCATCACTTTTTTCAATAGATTTTCCTTCTTCTTTAGAACCATTATCTTTTTTTCTTAAAACTTTAAAGTCAGCTTTTTTTTCGACTAGTATTATTTTTTCATCAAGAATATGAATGAACGCTTGTTCCAAATTTTCATTAGACAAATTTCTTTTTCCTAATGATTTGTTGAGTTCTTCATAAGTGATAAAACCTCTATGGACACCTCTGCCCATCAGTCTTGCAAATGATTTTGTAATTATACGTTCCACAATAAAAAAGTTTAAAGTGTATATAATACCTTAATAAAAAAAATCTACGGGATTCTGGTTTTAATTTAATTGATTTTTTGCAGTTTTTTGAGCTCTTTTAACTCATTAAATGTCACTTCACTCAGATCCTTAGAAAATCTTGATTCTAATTCCTCTATTCTTATTTCTAGCTCATAATTTTTCAAATCTCTTATGATCTCAGATAAAATTTCAAGTATTTTTTCATCATCATTAAAATTTTTAATCATTATGTGCTTTATTGATGCGTATTTTAAAACTCTTTCTATTAAATTCTGATCGACACTAATTTTTTCAATATTTGTATTTTCAAAGTTATTAGATTGAACAAATATTTCCTCTAGTAACAACTTATTTTCACTGCTAAATAATTTCACATTTTCAATTAAATTAAAATTATCTTTTATTAATTTTGGTTTTTTTAACAAAATGTATAGGAATGAAAATTCTTTAATATCAATTGCTTTGAAAGACTTAGTTTCATTATAATAATTTTGTGTTGATTTGAGTGATTTGGCAATCTTTGAGTAATTTTTTTTATATTTTGAACTAGTATTTGGTGTGAGTTCTGAAATCTTATCTAAAAAATATTCAAGTACATATTTTCTTATAAATTCATCTTTAATAGTTGAAGATATAGATCTTAATTTTTTTTCAAAAGTAGCTCTAGAGGAAGGGTTATCATCCATTTCATTAAAATAATGATTGTAAATAAATTTATGAATAGAAACTGAATTATTTATAGAAAATTCAAGAAAAAAATCTTTACCATTTTTATTTACAAAACTGTCTGGATCGTGGTTGTCGGGCAAAAATAAAAAAGAGATTTTTTTCTCAGGTTTTAATTCAATTAAAGAATTTTCTGCTGCTCTTAATGCAGCTTTGTAACCACTATCATCACCATCAAAACATATAACTATTTCATCAAAGAACTGATTTAAAGTTAAAATTTGCCTACTTGTCAAAGATGTACCTAAATTCGCAACAACGTTATCTATTTTATTTTTACTTAATCCGATCACATCCATATAACCTTCAACCAAAAAAATATTGTTTACATTATTTGATAGTTTGCGTGCAAAATCTAAATTAAATAGATTTGATCCTTTTTTAAAAAAGAGAGTCTCAGGAGAATTTATATATTTTGCCAAATACTTATTGTCATTTAAAATTCTTCCACCAATAGCAATAGGATCACCAGAAATATTTTTTATAGGGAATATTACTCTGTCTCTAAATCTTGAAACATATTTTTTTTTATTTTCGTCAAAATAAAAAAGGCCAGTTTCTTTGATTTCATTTTCATTAAATTCTTTAAAGATATTTTGTTGGAAGGTTAAGTCATTTGTTTCAAATCCAATCTTAAATTTTTTAACTTCCTCTTTAGTTATACCTCTTTTTTTGAGGTAATCTTTAGCCCTAATCGAATTTGAATTTTTTAACAACTCGTAATGATAATGATCTACATATTTGTTTAATATAGACTTATAATTATTCCATTTTTTTTCTCTAATCTCATCTTCTTTAGAAAAAGTATAAGGTTGCATACCTGCAAGATTTGCAAGTGACCTAACAGCTTCCCCAAATTTTAAATTTTGTGTTTTCATTACAAAATCAAAAATATTTCCGTGTTCTGCAGTACTAAAACAATGATAAAACTCCTTTTCATCATTTACAGTAAAAGAAGGAGTTTTTTCAGTTTTGAACGGAGACAAGCCTACATATTCTTTGCCTCTTTTTTTTAAGTTAACAGTTTTAGATACAACTGTTGAAACTTTTAGTCTTGTTTTTATTTCCTCTAAATACTCTTTTGGATACTTCATTTTTGTTTTAGCAATTCTTTTATCATTGCTCCAGCTTTAGAAAAATCAATAGTATCAGCATTATTCTTTTTTAATTCACCCATCACTTTGCCCATATCTTTGATTGAACTTGCTGCAGTAGAATTAATAATCTCAGAACATAACTTCCTAGTATCTTCATCGCTAAGTTGTTGAGGCAAATATTGACTAATTACTTCCACTTCTTTCTCCTCTACTTCTTGAAGATCATTTCTATTGTTTTTTTTATACATTTCTATTGATTCGGTTCTTTGCTTTATCATTTTTTTTAAAAGCTTTTTAACGTCCTCGTCATCGGTCTCTTTTTTATCAACTTGAGATCTGTTGGTAATATCCAAATCCTTAATTCCTGATAAAATTAACCTGTAAGTTGATATTTTATTTTTATCCTTCGCTTTTAATGCACTTTTATAGTCTGTTTCGATTTTTTCTCTTAAGCTCATAATATAATTTTATCGCACCAAAAAAATTCTTCAAAAAGAAAAAAAAATTTTTTACACAGTATACATTAGATGTGTTGCGCAAAAAAAGGTTTTATTGTATAGACCTTTAACTCATGAGTTGTAATTGAACAAAAAACAAAAAAATAAAATTGCAATTAAACATCAATTTCCAACAGGTATTTTAGTCCTAGATAACAAGATAATTTTCAAAGGTATTGGTCTAGGATATCAGGGTTCAGCAACTGGAGAAGTTTGTTTTAATACCTCTTTAACTGGATACCAAGAGATTATATCAGACCCTTCTTATGCTGGTCAAATTATTAACTTTACATTTCCTCATATTGGAAATGTTGGAACTAACAATGAAGATTTAGAGTCTGATAAAATTTGGACGAGAGGTGCAATATTTAATTCTGAGATTACTTCTCCCTCAAATTATAGAGCTTTAAAAAGCTTAGATGAATGGTTAAAAAAAAACAAAATAATTGGATTGACTGGATTAGATACAAGAAGCTTAACAAATTTTATTCGTGATAAGGGTGCCCCAAAAGGGACGATATCAAATAATAAAAAAGGTAAATTTAATATTAAAAAATTAATTAATAATTCAATTAAATGGCCTGGACTAGACGGCCTAGACCTTGCAAAAGAAGTATCAACAAAAAAAACTTATTCATGGAAAGGATTTAAAACTTGGAAAAAAGAGAATGGGTATAAAAAAAATACTAAAAAAATATTTAAGATAGTTGCAATTGATTATGGAATAAAAAAAAATATTTTAAGATATTTTTCTGATTATAATTGTGATGTAAAAGTGGTTTCTTGCAAGACAACCGCTGAGGAGATTTCAAAATTAAAACCAGATGGAATTTTTTTGTCGAATGGGCCAGGTGATCCAGCAGCAACTGGTAAATATGCAATTAAAACTATACGCAAATTAATTAAAAAGGATTATCCAATATTTGGTATTTGCTTAGGTCATCAAATTTTAGCTTTGGCATTAAATGCTAAAACAAAAAAAATGAAATTAGGTCATAGAGGGGCAAATCATCCTGTGAAAAATTTACTCAACAATAAAGTAGAGATCACAAGCCAGAACCATGGTTTTGAAGTAATAGAAAAAAGCCTATCAAAAAATGTACAAATAACTCACAAATCTCTTTTTGATAACAGCATTGAGGGAATAAGATTAAAAAGCAAACCTGTTTTTTCAGTTCAATACCATCCTGAGGCAAATCCAGGACCACAGGATAGTCAGTATTTATTCAAAAGTTTTATTCAAGATGTAAAAAAATATGCCAAAAAGAAAAGACATTAAAAAAATTTTAGTTATTGGTGCAGGCCCAATTATAATTGGACAAGCATGTGAATTTGACTATTCAGGTACACAAGCTTGTAAGGCTCTTAAAGATGAGGGTTTTGAGGTAGTATTAATAAATTCAAATCCTGCAACTATTATGACAGATCCTGGAGTTGCTGATAAAACTTACATAGAGCCTATTACAATTCCAGTTCTTGAAGAAGTGATTAAAAAAGAAAAGCCGAATGCAATTCTTCCTACTATGGGTGGCCAGACAGCTTTAAATTTAGCAATAAGTGCAGAAAAAGCTGGTCTACTTAAAAAATATAAAATTGAACTGATTGGAGCTAAATCAAAAGCAATTGAAAACGCTGAGGATCGGAAAAAGTTCAGAAAAAATATGTCTGACATTGGTTTAGATTTACCCAAATCAAGGATTATAAATAATTTCAAAGATGCCTTGAAATGTTTAAAAGAAATTGGTTTGCCTGCAATTATAAGACCTTCATTCACTTTGGGCGGATTAGGCGGAGGTATTGCAAAAAGTAAAAAAGAATTCTTTAAACTTGTAAGAAATGGAATGAGTGAGTCACCTCAAAATCAAGTTTTAATAGAGGAGTCTTTAGAGGGGTGGAAAGAGTTTGAAATGGAAGTTGTTAGAGACAAAAATGACAACTGTATAATCATTTGTTCTATAGAAAATGTGGATCCAATGGGAATACATACTGGTGACTCAATAACTGTAGCTCCAGCATTAACACTTACAGATAAAGAATACCAAGTCATGAGAAATGCCTCTATTGCTTGTTTAAGAAAAATTGGGGTTGAAACGGGAGGGTCAAATGTTCAATTTGCCATTAATCCTAAAAATGGAAGAATGGTTATAATTGAGATGAACCCTAGGGTATCAAGATCCTCAGCTCTAGCTTCTAAAGCTACAGGTTTTCCAATTGCAAAAGTAGCTGCTAAACTTGCAGTTGGATATACTCTTGATGAATTAAAAAATGAAATAACAAAGATAACGCCCGCTTCATTTGAACCAACCATCGATTATGTGGTTACTAAAATACCTAGATTTACATTTGAGAAATTTTCTGACACCAAAGCTGTGCTTGGAACTTCAATGAGATCGGTTGGTGAGGCAATGGCAATTGGTAGAAACTTTAAAGAGTCTTTTCAAAAAGCTTTGGTTTCATTAGAAACTGGATTATCTGGATTGGACAATATTTTTAATTATTCAAAAAAAGAGATTTTAAAAAATTTAAAAGTTAGTATTCCAAATAGACTACTATTAATTGGTGAAGCTTTTAGGAAAAATATTTCATTAAACACAGTATATAAACTTTCTAAAGTTGACCCTTGGTTCTTAAATCAAATCAAAGATCTTGTTGATGAAGAAAAAAATATAATTAAGAAAGGAATTCCAAAAACATACAATGAGTTTAATAGAATTAAATCCATTGGCTTTTCAGATAAAAAATTATCAAAACTTACAGGAATTAAAGAGAAAATAGTTAGATCAAAAAGAGTTGCTCTTAAAGTTTTGCCTGTGTTTAAAAAAGTAGACACTTGCGCAGCAGAATTTAAATCTTTTACTCCATATATGTATTCAACGTATCAGAGAAATTTTGCATTGAATACTGAGTGTGAGGCTGATCCTAGTAATAAAAAGAAAATAATTATACTTGGAGGAGGTCCAAATAGAATTGGTCAAGGAATAGAATTTGATTATTGCTGTTGTCAGGCAAGTTTTTCTCTAAAGGAAGCTGGATTTGAAACAATTATGGTAAATTGCAATCCTGAAACTGTTTCTACAGATTATGATACTAGCGATAGATTATACTTTGAGCCTCTTATAGAAGAATATGTTCAAAATATTATTATTAAAGAAAAATCAAAAGGAAATCTTATTGGAGTTATTGCTCAATTTGGAGGTCAAACTCCAATTAGATTAGCAAAATTCTTACATGAAAACAAATTACCAATACTTGGCACCCAATATAGTTCAATTGATTTAGCAGAGGATAGAGATAGATTTAGAGATCTTTTAATCAAATTAAATTTAAGACAAGCCGAGAGTGGAATAGCTAACAAATTTGATCAGGCGATTAAAATAAGTGAAAAAATTGGACTTCCAGTTGTTGTAAGGCCTTCTTATGTTCTAGGCGGCAGAGCGATGGAAATTGTTCATGATAAAAGCCAACTTAAAAAGTTTATTAATGAAGCATTTAAAGCTTCAGAACAAAATCCAATTTTAATAGATAAATTTATAGATCATGCCATGGAAGTTGATGTAGACGCTATCTCTGATGGTAAAGATGTTTATGTTGCGGGTATCATGCAACACATTGAAGAGGCAGGAGTTCATTCTGGGGACTCAGCATGTTGCTTGCCTCCAGTATCAATCAAAGATAATCTTTTAAAAGAAATTAAAATCCAAACTAAAAAATTAGCTTTAGCACTAAAAGTTAAAGGGCTTTTAAATATTCAATTTGCAATAAAAAAGGATGAAATATTTGTTATAGAAGTAAACCCAAGAGCAAGTAGAACTGTACCATTTGTCTCAAAAGCTAATGGAGTTCCACTAGCTAAAATTGCATCCAGAATAATGGCGGGAGAAAAACTTTCAAAGTACAATTTAAAGTATAAAACCAATAAAAAATTTGCAGTCAAAGAGGCAGTATTCCCATTCAATAAATTTCCTGATAGTGATCTATTGCTTGGACCAGAAATGAAATCTACTGGAGAAGTGATGGGGTTTGATGATGACTTTGGTATGGCAATAGCCAAAAGTCAGATAGCAGCAGCAAATTCATTACCTACAAAAGGTTTAGCATTTTTATCAGTGAAAGACTCTCATAAACAAGAAATTGTTGGCGTTGCACAGAGATTATTAAAACTTGGATTTACTCTATCAGCAACTAAAGGAACTGCAGATATTTTAATTAAGAATGGTATGAAATGCAGAAAAATTAATAAAGTGAGTAGTGGTAAACCTCATATAGTAGATGTACTTAATTCAAAAAAAATCTCATTGGTGATTAACACTGGTGGCGGAAATAGTGAAAATAGAATTAGTGATGCAAGAGCACTAAGAAGGGGGACTTTAGCTAATAAAATTCCTTATTGTACAAATATGTCTACTGCATATTCATTTTTAGAAGCAATCAATGCTCTAAAGACGAAAAAACTTAAAGTTAAAGCTCTTCAAGAAAACTAAGCATCCACAACCATTGTATCTTTAGACCCACCTCCTTGAGAACTATTTACTATGGTACTTCCTTTTCTTAAAGCAACTCTTGTAAGACCACCAGTTGTAACATAAGAAGTTTTTCCAGTTAATATAAAAGGCCTTAAATCTAAATGTCTTGGCTCAATACCGTTTTCACAAATAGTTGGTATTGTTGATAATATTTCCAAAGGTTGAGCTACAAATTCTCGAGGATTTTTTTTAATTTTTCTTACCATCTCTTCTCGCTCTTTTTTTGGTGCCTTCGGACCAATCATTATTCCATATCCACCTGAAGCATTTGCTGGTTTAACAACAAGCTTAGCTATATTTTCAATTACATGTTGCCTATGAACTTTGTTTTCACACAAAAATGTTTCTACTTGGTTAAGTTTAGGTTGCTCACCTAAATAATAGACAATCATTTTATTAACATAAGAATAAACTGCCTTATCATCCGCAACTCCAGTTCCAAGAGCATTAATAATACCAACATTTCCCTTTTTCCAACATTTAAATAAACCTGGGACTCCAATTAGTGATTCTTTATTAAATACTTTTGGATCAAGGAAAGTATCATCTAATCTTCTGTATATACAATCAACTTTTAGTTTTCCTTTAACTGTTTTCATATAAACAAAATCACTTTCAACAAATAAATCTTTACCTTCGACTAAGGCTATTCCCATTTGTTGAGCTAAAAATGAATGTTCAAAGTAAGCTGAATTATAAATACCTGGTGTCAAAACAACCATATGAGGATTTTCAGTTTTTTTTGGTATGCACTCAACCATACTTTGATAAAGTTTATTAGAATATTGATGGATAGAGGAAACTTTATATCGAGTAAATAATTCGGGAAATACATCCCTCATTACCATTCTATTTTCCAACATATAAGATACCCCAGATGGGACACGTAAATTATCTTCAAGAACTAGGTATTCCCCATTAATATTTCTTATTAAATCGATTCCTGATATATTTGCCCAAGCTTTATACTTTGGAGAAAAACCCTCACATTCTTTTAAATAATAAGGTGAATTAAATATTAATTCTTTTGGAACAACCTTATCCTTAAAAATTTTTTTTTTATTATAGACATCATCTATAAATAAATTTAATGCTTTTACTCTTTGAATTAAACCTCTAGATATTTTATTCCATTGAGACTTTGGAATAATTCTTGGTATTATATCTAACGGCCATTTTTTTTCCTCTGCTCTATTATTTGCTGCATAAACTCTAAAATTAATACCTCTAGCACTTATTGTGCTTTGACAATTTTTTTCAATTTCTTGAAGTTTTTTTGTTCCATGTCTTTCTAGGATGCCAGTCATTATTCTAGCATGTTTTCTAATCTTATTTTCTTCCGTCAAATATCCATCGTATGCGGATTTTGAATCATAATTTTTCCATAGAGATACAGACATAGAACAATTTTTGATAAAAAAAATTGCAAAACAATTGCTAAATACAAATAGCTGCTATGACATAAAATATTTGATAATTATGTCATTTTTAAATAAAAATCGCTCATGACATACTGTATTGGAATCAAAACAAACGAAGGGTTGGTTTTCGCATCAGACTCGAGAACTAATGCAGGTTTAGATAATGTAAATATTTATTCAAAAATGTTTACTCATGATGTCGGTGATAGAACAATTGTAATGGTAACATCTGGTAATTTAGGAACATCACAAGCTGTTTACAAATCTGTAGAGAAGGATTTAAAAAGCTCATCGGGAATACTTAATTTAAATACATGTAAAGACTTTGAACAAATTGCATCTTATGTGGGAAGTCTAAATATAAAACACTCATCTCCCCAAGGAATAAATACTGACGATGTCCTTTTAGGTTCAACTTTTATAATAGGTGGTCAAATAAAAGGACAAAAGCCAGAGCTTTATCTTATATATCCTCAAGGAAACTATATAAGACCAGCAGATAGTAAACCTTATCTCGTGATTGGTGAGGTTAAGTATGGCAAACCAATTCTTGATAGAGTGATTAAACCAGATGTATCAATTGGAGATGCATCAAGGTGTGCACTAATTTCTATGGACTCAACTTTAAAAAGTGATTTAACTGTAGGTCCTCCCATTGATTTTGCAATTTACAAAAAAGATGAAAATAAATTAGCATCATTAAAATGTTTAAGTTTAAATGATGAAGATTATTCTAAAGTCTGCAACACCTGGTCTGAGGGAATTTTTAAAGTATTTGATACATTTCCTAGATTTGATTGGGAGGATTAATTTTCAACTTTCCAATCAGTTTTAAAAGTCACATAATTTACTTGTAAACACCTTCTCTCTTTAATTATTTCTTTCTTTTCCATTCCATGCCAAGTATTGGGACCGCTAGAAAAAAAATATCCATAATTATCTTTATAAGGTAATGTTTTAATTAGCTTTAAATCACTATCATAAAAATCTGTACCAAGTTCCTCACTTTCATTATGTTTGTTAACGAATAATAAACATGACATAAGTTTTTCCTTAATATCACAATGTGGTTTCAGCCAAAAACCTTCTCGATCACATATAACCTCAACTCTTACATAAGAATTAGATAAATCTTTATTGATTAATTCAGAAATTTTTAGATGAGTTTCTTTACTTTGAAGTTCTTTAATTAAATTTGCGAGACCTGGAAATTCTCTAGAATTTTCATGAGTTACAAAACATCGAAATTTTAAAGCTTTTCCACCATCTGAAATTCCCTCTCTAAATTTTCCCTCACCTCCATCAATAGCTCTGGTTCCATCATAATTAAGGTTGTGTTTTGCTGGGTCAGATATATCTGCACTTATTATCTCATTTATTTGATCATCAGTTAGAGGTTTATTTAATTCCCAATGCTCAAATGGATTATCAAATTTTTTTGAGTCGTTTAGTATTGAGTTTAAAAATGACATTAACAATTAATTTTTTCTTTTATAATTTTTGCTACCCTATTAGTTTCATCAAGACTTTGATAGGTCCAATTTTCAATATCTTCTCCAAGATTTCTAATAATATTTAAATCTCTAAACAAATTTCGAAATCTTTGGAACCGAATATCATTTTTTTTAGGCAAAATATTTGCTATATAAATAGGTTTTCCTGTTAAAGCAGCTTCAGAGATCATTGAGCTTGAGTCACAAGTAACTATAATGTTCTCTGAAATGGCTAAAGCAGATAAGTAGGCTTTTTTATCTACATCCATTATAACTGTATGATTTTCACCAAAAAATTCTTTTGCATAATGAATGGTATTTAATGGCGTCCTCATTGATGGAATTACAACAAGTTGAAAATCTTTTTTCTTTAAAAGCTTATAGAAAATTGAAAAAATATGTTTCATATTTTTTGTTGAATAATCATAATATTTGGTTGGTCCACCCATAATTAAGCACCAAATCTTTCTGTTATCTTTTCTTATAAATGAGTTTAAGTAATCCTTATTTTCCTGTATTTCGTCTTTTGTAAGATAGTGAATTGCACCTTTCGTATTAATTATATTTGAACCACTAATTCCGTCATGTTCGGGTGCTACAATAAAATCAAAATAATCAAAGTTTATTTTTGGATCTTGTATATGAATATTAAAAATTTTTTTGTTTGAGATGCTTTTTAAATGGATTGATGGAATTATACTTTTTCTTCCACAAGAAATTATTATATCAAAATCTGAATAGTTTATTTTTTTGTAAACATTTTGAGAAATTGGTGTGAATTTTGGTGGAATTAAACTCCATAAACTTTTAAGTTCAACCTTGTGGTGAGTAAAATCAAGATCAAGAGCTTTAGCCAAACCTTCTACTTGGCTAAGCATGCCGTGCATGCCCTCAGTCAATAATATACCTTTTAATTTGCTCATTATTTACTATATAGACCTGTATGAGTGAAAAACCAACTAAACATACAAAAGTGTTAATAATTGGATCAGGGCCAGCTGGTTATACTGCTGCTGTTTATGCTGCGAGAGCTATGCTTAAACCAATGTTGGTTGCAGGTATGCAGCCGGGTGGTCAATTAACTATAACAACTGATGTTGAGAACTACCCTGGATTTGCAGATGTTATCCAAGGACCATGGTTAATGGAACAAATGAGGGAACAGGCAAAGGCAGTTGGAACCGATTTAGTTGAAGATCATATCCAATCAGTAAATTTAAAATCTAAACCGTTTGAGGCAATTGGTGATGGAGGACAAAAATATACTGCAGACTCAATTATTATTTCTACTGGAGCACAAGCAAGATGGTTAAACATTGAATCTGAACAAAAATTTAAGGGATTTGGAGTATCAGCTTGTGCAACATGTGATGGCTTTTTTTTCAAAGATAAAACAGTTGCAGTTGTTGGTGGAGGAAATGCTGCAGTAGAAGAAGCTATGTTTCTTACAAAATTCGCATCAAAAGTACAATTAATTCATAGACGAGATGAACTTAGAGCTGAAAAACTTTTGCAAAAAAAATTAATGGAAAATAAAAAAATTGAGATTATTTGGGACTCCGTTGTTGAAGAAGTAATAGGTGATGAAGAGCCAAAAAATGTAAAAGGATTAAAAATTAAAAATATTAAAAATAATGAAACATCAGAATTAAAAATAGATGGATTATTTATAGCTATTGGACACGATCCTGCTACATCTTTATTTAAAGACCAGTTAGAAATGGATAGCACAGGTTATTTAATTACTAAAAGTGATTCTACTGAGACTAATATTCCAGGAGTTTACGCAGCTGGAGATGTGAAAGATAAAATTTATAGGCAGGCAGTAACTGCAGCAGGAATGGGCTGTATGGCTGCATTAGAGGCAGAGAAATATTTAGCTGCAAATTAATAAAATATCATTTATAAAATAATTTTATGGAGAATATTGTAAAACAAATTCAATTATTAGCTTTAGTAATAATACTTGGAGCTACTGTTATTGCATTTGGTATAGAAATATATCAAATGATTGAAGTTCGAAAAGTCACTTTAGCTGATTTGCTATTACTATTTCTTTATTTAGAGGTTTTAGCTATGGTCAGAGTATTTTGGGAGAGTCAATCAATTCAAATAACACTACCATTGTTTATTGCTATAACAGCTCTTGCTAGATTTATTATATTGCAAGGAAAATCAATAAATCCAGAAGTATTGCTTTATGAAGCTGGAGCAATTGTACTCATTGCAATAGCTATACTAGTTCTGAGATTTAGAAATTCTCCTGTTTTTGGCTTAGAGAAAAAAAGAAAATCAAAATAGTTTTAAAATTATATGAGTGAAAAGGTCTTACTGACTGGTATTAGCGGATTTATTGCAAAACATGTTGCTATAGAATTATTAAATTCTGGTTATGAGGTATTAGGAACAGTTAGAGATATTAATTCAGTTGAAATAACAAAAAAAACACTTGAGGAAAATAATGCTTCAACAGAAAACCTATCCTTTGTAGAATTAGATTTATTAAAAGATAATGGGTGGGATAAAGCCGCTGAAGGTTGCAAATACATAATTCATGTTGCTTCTCCTTTTCCATTAAAAGTTTCAAATGATAGAGAGTCACTTACTCCAGCTGCAAAAGATGGAACTTTGAGAGTTTTAAATGCAGGAATAAATGCAAATGTAGAACATATTGTAAAAACATCGTCTATTGTTTGTATGTATAGAAAACCAAACCGAACAAACCCTTATACATTTGGTGAAAATGATTGGACTGACTTAGAATGGGACAAAACTACAGATTATTTTGTATCTAAAACTAGAGCTGAAAAAGCTGCTTGGGAACTTATGGAAAGTAAAGGCATTAAAAATAAACTTACTTGTATCAATCCTGGTTTTGTTTTGGGAGACTTTTTGAATGAAAAAAGTTGTACATCAATGGAATATATTAAACAATTACTGCAAGGCAAATATCCGGCGGCTCCAAAATTTTCAGTGATGATATCCCATGTTAAAGATATTGCCAAAGCACATGTTTTATCATTAAATAATAAAAAAGCTGAAGGAAGAAGATTAATTGTTGGATCTGGAACTAGATCAATTCTTGAATTGTCAAAAATAATGACTGAAAACATTCCGAGTCATTCCAAGAAACTTCCTAAGAAAGAATTACCTAATTTTATGGTTAAACTTATTAGTTATTTAGATTCAAGTGCAAAAAATTTAGTTCCTGATTTAGGTCTTAAAATGCAGACAGATACAAAATATGCTGAGGAGATTCTTCAAATGAAATTTATAGAACCAGAAGTTTCAGTGGTTGATGCAGCAAAATCAGTAATTAGACTAAATTTAGCCTAAACTTTCACAAAAAAGCTTAATCCTTTTCATAGCAATCTTTAATTTTTTCATTGATGTTGCGTATGAAATTCTAAAATAACCATCAAGTCCAAATGCAGAACCTTGGACTACAGCTACATTCTGTTTTTCTAGAAGTTTTTGTACAAAATCTGCATCATTTTTTATTTTTGTTTTTTTTCCAATTAACCCTTTACAACTTGGAAAAACATAAAACGCACCTTTTGGCATTAAGCAAGTAATTCCTGGAATACTATTTAAATAATTCACAACAAAATTTCTTCTGTCACTAAAAGATTTAGCTCTTTTTTTAATAAAACTCTGAGTTCCATTCAAAGCTTCAACGGCAGCTGCCTGACTTATAGATGACGGATTAGAAGTCGATTGTGATTGGATTTTTCTTATAGCAGCTATAATATTTTTGGGACCAGCTGCATAACCAATTCTCCAACCAGTCATGGCATATGCTTTACTTACACCATTCATTGTAAGTGTTCTATCTTTAAGCTTCTTTATCTGTGCTATTGTAAAAAATTTAAAATTATCAAATTTTACATGCTCGTAAATATCATCGCTCAAGATTAGTATATTCTTATTTTTTAATAGCACCTTTCCTAAATTAATAATTTCTTTTTTTGAGTAAGCCGCACCAGTTGGGTTTGAAGGAGAATTTAAAATTATCCATTTTGTTTTTTTAGTAATTACTTTTTTAAGTTTTGATGGAGTTAATTTAAAACCATCTTCTTCCCCACATTTTATAAATTTTGGTTTCCCCCCAGCGAGCAAAACCATATCTGGATACGATACCCAAAACGGGGCTGGAATAATTACTTCATCACCTTTATTTAATGTTGCTACAAAAGCATTATACAAAACTTGTTTTCCACCAGTACCTACAGTTATCTGGTCTGAGGTATAAATTAAGTTATTTTCCCTTTTAAACTTTTTTATTACTGCATTTTTAATTGCAGGTGTTCCATCAACAGGCGTATATTTAGTATCCCCTATTCTAATCGCTTTAACTGCTGCCTTTTTTATATTATTAGGTGTATCAAAATCAGGTTCACCTGCGCCTAAAGCAATTACATCTTTGCCTGCAGCTTTCAATTCTCTTGCTTTCTGAGTGACTGCTATCGTTTGTGAAGGTTTAATTCTTTTTAAACTGTTTGATATTATGCTCATTGAAAATTGTTTATATTCTATTACTTTATTTAATATATGGAAAATACTTATCAAGATTTAATTACAAATATTCAAAGTAAAAATCCAAAAATTGGTGGAAAACTTGAAGGTGGAAAGAAATTCAAAATTAAATCAGATTTTAAGCCAGCTGGTGACCAACCGGAAGCTATTAAAAATTTAGTAAAAGGTGCAAAACAGAATGAGTTTAATCAAGTTTTATTAGGTGTTACAGGATCAGGTAAAACCTTCACTATGGCTAAAGTTATTGAAGAAACAAACAGGCCTGCCCTAATACTTGCACCAAATAAAACCCTTGCTGCTCAACTCTATGGCGAGATGAAAGGGTTTTTTCCAGATAATGCTGTTGAATATTTTGTGTCCTATTATGATTATTATACTCCAGAAGCATATGTACCAAGATCAGACACATATATAGAAAAGGAAGCATCTATAAATGAACAAATAGATAGGATGAGACACTCAGCTACTAGATCACTTCTAGAAAGAGATGATGTTTTAATTGTTGCAAGTGTATCATGTATATATGGTCTAGGATCAGTTGAAGCTTACAGTAAAATGACTTTAACTCTTCAAAAAAATTATGATTATAATAGAGAACAAATAATCAAATCCTTAATTGCACTTCAATATAAAAGGAATGACCAGAATTTTTATAGAGGTACATTTAGGGCTAGAGGCGAATATTTAGAAATTTTTCCCTCTCACTTAGAGGACAGAGCTTGGAGGCTAAGCTTATTTGGAGATAAGCTAGAAAAAATTGAGGAATTTGATCCGTTAACAGGTGATCTTGTAAGAGAATTAAATTTAGTTAAGGTTTATGCAAACAGTCACTATATAACCCCCAAACCAACAATTGAACAAGCCGTAATTAATATTAGAAAAGAGTTGGAGATAACACTTAAAAAACATAAAGAGCAAAATAAATTGCTTGAGGCACAAAGGTTAGAAGAGAGGACAAAATTTGATCTTGAAATGATAGAGGCAACTGGTTCATGTGCTGGTATTGAAAACTATTCAAGATTTTTGTCAGGAAGGAAACCTGGAGAGCCCCCTCCCACTTTGTTTGAATATTTTCCTGACAATACATTAATATTTGTTGATGAATGTCACGTCACGGTACCTCAACTAAATGGAATGTTTAAAGGAGACAGATCAAGAAAAAGTACTTTAGCAGAATATGGATTTAGACTTCCATCATGTATGGATAATAGACCTCTCAAATTTGAGGAATGGGATATGATGAGAACTCAAACAGTCTTTGTTTCTGCTACGCCTGGTCCATGGGAGTTAGAACAAACAAAAGGAAAATTTATAGATCAAGTTATAAGACCTACTGGATTAATAGATCCCCCTGTTGAAATCAAACCTGCTAAAAATCAAGTCGATGATCTAATGCATGAATGCAAAAAGACTATCGAGAAAAATTATAGAGTATTAGTTACGACATTAACTAAAAAAATGGCTGAAGATCTGACAGAATACTTGCATGAAAATGGTATCAAAGTTAGATATTTACACTCTGACATAGATACCCTTGAGAGAATAGAAATTATGAGAGACTTAAGACTAGGTGTATTTGATGTTTTGGTTGGTATAAACCTATTAAGGGAAGGACTTGATATTCCTGAATGTGCCTTAGTCGGAATACTAGATGCTGACAAAGAAGGATTTTTACGATCTGAAACGTCCTTAATTCAAACAATAGGTAGAGCTGCAAGAAATTTAGATGGAAAAGTTATTTTGTATGCCGACAAAGAAACAAAAAGTATTAAAAAAGCAATAAAAGAAACCGAAAGAAGAAGAAATATCCAACTTGAATACAATAAAAAAAATAAAATAAGCGCTTCCACAGTCAAAAAAGAGATTAGCGATGTATTAGAGAGCGTATATGAAAAGGATTATGTTACAATTGGTACAGGAGCAAATGTTGGTGGTAATTTAAAAAAACATATCAAGGCACTTAATAAGAAAATGAAAGAGTCTGCAACAAACTTAGAATTTGAAGAGGCTGCTAAAATAAGAGATGAGATTAGAAAACTTGAAAGTACTGAGTTAGAAGTTACACTTAATCCTAAAGTGAAACAATATAACTTAAAGAACAAAATATACCCCAAAGGAAGATCTACAATGGGCATGCCGGGTACTAGAGCTCAAAAAGGTAAGAAGAAATGGAAGCAAATAAAATAATTATAACAGGTGGGGCCACCAGAATTGGAGCTACTATTGCTAAAAAACTATCTGGCAAAGGGGTTGAAATAGTTATTCATTTCAATAAATCAAAAATAAAAGCAGAAATCCTTAAAAAAGAATTATCACAAAATGGTACTAAGGTTTATTTAGTAAAAGGAGATTTAAGTGTAGAAAAAGATGTAAACAAAATTGTTAAGACTGCAAAATCAAAACTTAAATATTTTGACTGTCTGATAAACAACGCATCACTTTTTGAAAATGACAAATTAGAGAATTTTACTACTGATAGTTGGGGGCATCACTTAAGAACTAATTTAAGAACACCTGCTCTTCTATCAAAAGAATTTGCTAAAAATATTAAAGGAAAAAATAACAATATTATTAATATAATTGATCAAAGAGTATTTAAACTAACACCATACTTTTTTTCTTATACTATCAGTAAAACTGGTCTTTATACATTGACCAAGACTAGTGCAATGAGTTTAGCTCCAAAAATAAGAGTAAATGGTATTGCGCCAGGCCCTACAATCAAAAACAAGAGGCAAAGTGAGAAACATTTCAAAAAACAATACATGGCAACTCCATTAAAAAGACAGGTAGATGTTGAACAGATATGTAATGCTGTTGACTTTTTTATAAAAAATAGATCTATTACAGGACAGGTAATTTCAATTGATAGTGGTCAAAGTTTAAACTGGCAAACACCCGATATTATGGGAAGTAAAGAATGAAAAAAATATTTTTATTAACATTTTGTTTATTAATAATTCCAAAGTTTGCTTTTGCATACGATTGCGGTGCAGTTGGTGGTAAAAGAATAGACAGCAGTGGTTTTGTCTACTTTGATGGTCAAAAAGGAAAGTTTATTAAAGGTTTCGAAATTGAGGATCCTGCAAATAAAATAATTTTGATTTTTAATTTTGGTGGATGGGGTAGTAAAAAAAAAGATAAAGGATTCTGTTTTCAAAAAGAAGAGATAGAAGGTGTTTTAGGACAATTATCAGGAAGAAAAGTTAAAGGAAAAGAAATTGTTGTTTGGGCAAACCAAGAACTTTGGAAAGCTGGAAATACAATGGGTATTACCACTAAGTGTGCAATGAAACATAAGTATAAAGGTAAAATGTTAGGCCATACTCCACCATGGTATGAGTGCATTTGGGGACCTCCAACTTATTTAAAAAAAGTAAAAACCTCAAAAAAAGATATATTGCAAATACCAACTTATGTAAGTAATTTTGCCTACAAGAATAGAGCGGCTTTAAATACTGCCATAGCAGATATTTTTGTTCAAAAGGGAACTCCGAGAAATCAACTTTTCATTTCAGGTCACTCATGTGGTGCAATGGGAAGTTTAAGAATGGAATCACTATATCCTGATGTATTTAATTCAGCTATAGCTTTGATGCCAAACTGCTGGGACAAGTCAGAGCATTCTCAACTTAGAAAATGGGAATTAGATGAAATTAGAAGTGCAAAAAAAATTGATGCCTTAATTTTTCATTCCGAAACTGATGGAGAAATAGATTATCAAAGTGACTCTAGATATTTAAAATGGATGGCAGATATTCCTGGAGCAAAATGGATTGAACTACCAAATCATAATAGTGAAGATGGTAAAGAAATCATTATTGACGGAAAACAATGCAAAATTAAGAAGAGAATGAGAGGTGGCTGGAAAATAAAACATAATCAAGATCTTGGGCATAAAAAGAAAGCTTGGACAGTAGTAAACCCTGAAGAAAAGAAAGAAATGCTTAAAAAAGCAAGTGGACATAACATTCCGTACAAAAGTTGCTTTACACCATATCTTGATGATATTGAAAAATTTATAGAGTCAAAAATATAACATGAAAAAAAATAATCTAAAAATTGTTAAAATTGACAAAAATAAAACTCTATTTAATTATGAAAAAAAGGTACTTATTAAAGAGCTTATTCTTGACTTAAAACTTGGGTATTTTGATTTTGAAAAGAAAGCTCCCCAGAAAGTAAAATTTAATTTAGAGGTAAATTATGAAGACAAAAAACCTTCTAACGACAAAGATATTAAATCAATCGTAAATTATGCAAAAATTGTAAAATTGATAAAAAAACTAATTAAAAATAAACATTATAATTTTCTTGAAACATTAGCTGAAGATGTGTTCGATGAACTATTCAAAGACAAAAGAATTGATAAAATAAGTCTTCAAATTGAGAAGTTAGAAATCATGAAAGATTGTTCATCCGTTGGTATTCAAATTTCAAAAAAAAGAAGTCATGGTAAGCTCTGATATTGGTAAAGAAGCAATAAAAAAAGAGTTACCACTTATACCCAAACTTCCTGGAGTTTATAGGATGTTAAATTCTAAAAACGAGATACTTTATGTTGGTAAGGCAAAAAACTTGCCAAATAGGTTAAAAAGTTATGTATCAGAGAAAAATCATATAATTAGAACTGAGAGAATGTTATCTCAAACAACCAAAATTGAGATTACCAGTACCTCAAATGAAAGCGAGGCACTACTTTTAGAAGCAAACTTAATTAAAAAGTATAAACCTAGATTTAATATTCTCTTAAGAGACGATAAATCATTTCCATTTATTTTTATTGGTAATAAAGATAAATGGCCTCAAATTAGACGACACAGAGGAAAAAAAACTAAGGAAGGTTTTTATTTTGGACCATTCGCCTCGGCGGGATCCGCAAACTGGACCATCAAAATGATACAAAAAATTTTTCAGCTTAGAGTTTGTGACGATACAGTTTTTAAAAAAAGAGAAAGACCATGCATCCTTTATCAAATTAAACGATGTTCTGGGCCATGTGTTGGATATATAGATGAAGATGAATATAAGCTGTCTGTAGATAACGCTATTGAATTCGTATCAGGGAAATCAAGAAAAATTCAAAAAAATTTATCAAACCAAATGGAAAAGGCTAGTGAAGATTTAGATTTTGAAAAAGCTGCAATATTAAGAGATAGAATAAAATCTTTAAATATTATTCAGTCATCTCAAAGAATAAATGAGGCAAATTTAGTAGAGGCAGATATAATAGCTGGCTACAAAGAGTCTGGAAAAACTTGTATACAAGTTTTTTTCTATAGATCAAAACAAAACTGGGGCAATCAAGCTTTTTTTCCGAAACATGATCCAGATGATAATATTAAAGAAATTCTTAACTCCTTTGTTTCTCAATTCTATGAAAATAAAAGTGTACCGAGCTCTATTATTTTAAGTGAAGATATTAAAGAAAAAGTTTTAATTGAGAAAACACTTTCACAAAAAGAAAATAAAGAAATAAATATTTCAGTAGCAAAAAAAGGATCTAAACTTAAAGTTGTAAATCAAGCACTCAAAAATGCAAAAGACAGCTTAAATAGAAAAATTTATGAAAGCCAAAATAATAAAGAGCTTTTCGATAATGTATCTAAAAAATTTGATTTAGAAAATAATATTAATTTAGTCGAAGTTTATGACAATAGTCATATTCAGGGGACTAATAGTGTAGGCGCACTAATAACATATGGTGAAGAAGGTTTTATAAAAAAAAGATATAGGAAATTTAATATTAAGATTAAAAAGAATGAACAAGATGATTATGGAATGATGCGTGAGGTTTTAAACAGAAGATTTAAAAGGGCTGTTCAAGAGAAGGATAATTATTTGACCATGCCAGACTTAGTAATTATTGATGGGGGAAAAGGACAATATTCTGTAGCAAGAGAAACACTTAACGAATTAGGACTGCATGACATTCCTATGATAGCAATTGCAAAAGGTAAACATAGAAACAGTGGAAATGAAACCTTTTTTCATAATGGTAAAGAAATTAAGTTTGAAAAGAACGACCCTACTCTCTTTTTCTTACAAAGATTAAGAGACGAGTCCCATCGATTTGCGATCAGCGCTCATAGAGCTAAAAGGAAAAAAGGAATTAGTATGTCTTTACTTGATCAAATTGATGGGATTGGATCTATAAGAAAAAGAGCACTTTTAAATCATTTTGGTTCAGCGAGAGCTGTTGAATCAGCTAGCTTAGATGAGATTAAAACTGTTGAAGGAGTTGAAGAAAAAGTTGCCAAAAAGATATATAATTTCTTTCACGAATGAAAATCAAAATTCCAAATTATCTCACAATTGGTAGAATTATTATTGTTCCAATATTTGTATTTACATTTTATTTACCTGGATTTTATGGAGACGTAATTCCTTTTGCTTTGTTTGTAATTGCCTCTTTTACTGATTTCTTAGATGGACTTTTAGCAAGAATGTTTAAGGAGGAATCTAAACTTGGTGAATTATTAGATCCAATAGCTGATAAAATAATAGTTGCTACAGCATTAATATTGTTAGTTATGGATGGTACTATAAAAAACTATGAGGTAATAGCTGCGATAATAATACTTACAAGGGAAATATTAATTTCTGGTTTAAGAGAATTCTTAGCAAAAGGGAGGGTTAAACTTCCTGTTTCAAGTTTAGCAAAAGTAAAAACTTTTCTTCAAATGTTTTCAATTTCAATTTTACTTACTGGAGAAACAGGAAATAAAATTATAAATTTACAGGACTATAATGCTCAAACTATTGGTATAATTTTATTATGGCTCTCTGCTTTTCTTACTTTATATACCGGGTATGAATACTTAAGAAAAGGAATTGACCACGCTATATCTGAGGACAGTAAAGATTAAGCTGCTCTTTTTTTTCTTACTAATTTACCATAACTGTCTGATAAATCTAAAATAAGGTCACAAACTTTATAATTATTTTCAGCGATTTGAGATATTGGAGTAATTTCAGCAGCTGTTCCAGTTAAAAAACATCCCACAAAATTTGGTAATTCTTCTGGTTTAATTTTTCTTTCGTGAACTTTTATATTTTTGGATTTAGCTAATTCAATTACAGTTTGCCTAGTTATTCCGTTTAGAAAAGAGTCTGGAATAGGAGTATGTAATTCTCCGTTTTTATCTTTAAAAAAAATATTAGCACTGGTTGATTCTGCTACATTTTCTTCATGATCCAACATTAAAGATTCACTATATCCTTGTCTTTCAGCTTCATGTTTTGAAAGTGTACAGATCATATACAATCCAGCAGCTTTACTATCCCAAGGTATAGTGTTTGGTGCAGGTCTTCTCCAATTTGAAATATTTAATTTAATTCCCTCAGTTTTCAACTTGGGATCAAAATAATCTCCCCATTCCCATGTGGCTACGGCTACGTTTATTTTTGTTTTTTGGGCAGAAACACCCATCATTTCACTACCTCTCCAAACAAAAGGTCTTACATAACCATTTTGTACTTTTTGAATTTTAATAATTTGATTGCAAGCTTTATTAATTTCCTCTTTGTCATACGGAATCTTCATATCCATTCTGTTGGCAGAGTGATATAATCTATCTGTATGTTCTTGTAATTTAAAAATTTCACTCTCGTAAACTCTTAAACCTTCAAAAACCAAGCTTGCATAATGAAGGCCATGACTTATTACGTGTAATTTAGCATCTTGCCATTCAACAAGATCACCGTTGTACCAGATTTTACCTTCTCTTTTATCGTATGGTATCATTTGATTTTTTTTTTAGAAAAAATATCTTTGTATATATAATATGTCAATATAACTTACCATTATGAAAAAACTTTTATATTTAAAAGACCATCAGTTAAAAGAATATATCGAAAAAATATTCAATGGATATAGGGAAACTGTCGCTGATGCTAAAAAGGTTTTAGATAAACATTCTTTAGGTACTGCTCATAATAAAGTAATCCACCTTATATCTTTATATGAAGGAATAACAATTTCGAGTTTGTTAAGAAAACTAAAAGTAACTAAGCAAAGCCTAAATAGAGTTCTCAACGATTTGGTAAAAATTAAGGCGATTGAATTTAAAAGAGATGAAATAGATACAAGAGTGAAGCACGTATATTTAACAGAGGAAGGTAGAAAAATATTTGATGAGATTTTCTCTGCTCAAAAAAAAAGGATTTATGATGCATTTTTAAGTTCAAAATCTAATGATGTTTTGAGTTTCGACAAGGTGCTTAAAAAAATTATTAATGAAAAACTTTAAAGCACATATATTAGTTGTAGATGATGACGATAGAATAAGAGATTTAGTTAAAGAGTATTTAAATCAAAATAATTATCTAGTTTCAACAGCTAAGGACTCAAATGATGCTTTTAAAAAGACTAAAATAATTAAATTTGATTTAATAGTATTAGATATAATGATGCCAGGTCAAACTGGATTAGAATTTACACAGGAATATAAGAATAAAGTTAACACCCCAATTTTGCTTTTAACAGCAAAAGGGGAACCTTCTGAGAGAATAGAAGGATTAGAGATAGGAGCAGATGATTATTTAACAAAACCCTTTGAACCTAAAGAATTAATTTTAAGAATAAATAATATTTT
>CACKGK010000013.1 GCA_902599665.1 uncultured Pelagibacteraceae bacterium
GAAATAATATTTACACATCCAAGTACAACCAGTCAGTGGGTCAACTTCAATAATAATCTTTATAGACAAGACTTATACCACTTTCTTATAAAGTCAGATACTAAAGAAAAAATAAATGGTATATGTAATATAAGTTATTCTTACCAAAAAATTGAAATGGATTTTAAACTTTCTGGTTTTACATATACAAAAATAACTTTTTTACATAACGATATTGGAAAAAATTTTTGTCTCAACAATATATTTAATAAAGTTATTTTAACTTACTTTGAAGATTATTTATCTAATATAATAAATAACAATAATATGATGTTAGATTATCTGAAAAAAGAAGAAGAGCTAAGAATGAATTCAAACATATATTTATCTACTCTCCCTCTTTCCTACAGACCCCCTGAAGTAATTGAATATAAATTAAATAAAAACCTTAAACTTGATATTAATCATTTTAAAGTAATCATTACTTCGATAATCTTTTCTGCTCTGATTACTCTTATTTTATCTAATTTATTTCTAGGACTAAAAAAAAAAAATAGGAAAAAAAGGTAAAAAGTAATTATGAGAACTGTTATTGTAACAGGTGCTGCAGGTTTTATAGGAATGCACACCTGTTTAAAACTAATAGAGAAATATAAGGTTATTGGAATAGATAATTTAAGTTCCTACTATGATGTAAATTTAAAAAAAAAAAGATTACAAATTTTAAAAAATTATAAAAATTTTCATTTTGAAAAAATGGATATTTGTAATAAAAAAAAATTAGAAACTATTTTCAAAAAAAATAATCCAGATTTTGTGATCAATCTAGCTGCTGTTGCTGGTGTAAGGGACTCTATAAATAATCCTGGACCATATATTCAAACAAATTTAGTTGGTTTTGGAAATATAATTCATTTATCAAGATTACACAAAGTTAAACACTTTGTTTATGCAAGTAGCTCAAGTGTTTATGGAGGGAATACAAAAAAAATAGCAGAGGAAACAGACGTAGTTGACAAACCAGTTTCTCTTTATGGTGCAACAAAAAAATCTAATGAGTTGATTGCGTTTAATTATAGTAAATTGTTCTCACTACCTACTACAGGATTAAGATTTTTTACAGTTTATGGGCCATGGGGTAGACCAGATATGGCATTATTTATGTTTGTAGACGCAATTATAAAAGGAAAAAAAATTGATGTTTTTAATAGAGGAAAAATGTCAAGAGATTTCACATATATAGATGATATTGTTGACGGTGTAATAAATGTTTTAAATAAACCATCAATTTCAAAAAATACTCCTTATTCAATTTTTAACATAGGCAGCGGTAAGTCAGTAAAATTAATGGATTTTATAAAAGAAATTGAGAAGAATCTAAAAATATCATCAAAAAAAAGATTAATGCCGATGCAACTTGGGGACGTTAAGAGATCATTGTCAAGTGTTAATAAACTTAATCAATGGGTAGGGTATAGTCCAAAATTTAACATCAAAATTGGGATTAGAAACTTTGTGGATTGGTATTTAAAGTATTATAAAATTAAACTTTAACTTAATGGACACCATAAAAAAAAGTTGGAAAATTATTTCCAATAAATCACGATCGAGATTAAAAATTTATCTAATTTTAGTTTTTATTGTTTCATCACTTGAAGTAATTGGGATAAGTTTAATATTACCTATCATTTCAGCACTAAATAATGATTTAATAAATAGTAATTTTTATTTTTTAAATAATTTATTTTTAAATTTCAAAATTGAAACACAGATAGAATTAGTAACTTTTTTTCTAGGTATTTTTTTATTATTTATATTGTTTAAAAATATTATAATTAGTTTTTTTATTTATTACGAAAGCTTTGTATGCCAAAATATTTTAGTTGAAACATCTGAAAAACTTTTTTCAAATTATTTGAGATCTCCTTTTCAATTTCATTTAAATACGAATTCTTCTAAATTAGTTCGAAATACACATACAGAAACCGATATTTTTGGTTCAACAGTCCAAAGCATAATATTATTAATCTCAGAAAGTGTGGTCACAATTTTTATTATTAGTTTTTTACTATATTATCAACCATTTGGGACATTAATTATTATCTCAATTTTTTCAATCTCATCTTTTTTATTCATTTTTTTTACAAAATCTAGACTTAACGATTATGCAAAAACAAGAATAAAGTACACTGGTAAATCGCTCAAAATAATTATGGAAGGTCTTTTATGTATTAAAGATATTAAAATTTTAAATAAAGAAATTTATTTCATTTCAAATTTAATCGACAGGCTTAGTAGAAAAAAAATTGCAGTTATTTGGTACACTTTTTTTTCAAATATCCCTAAATTATTTTTAGAACTAATAATAATAACATCTGTATGTATTTTGATGTTTTTTTTGATAATTGAGAATTATTCTTCAACTGAGATATTTGAAGTAATTGGTATTTTCGTAGCATCTGCTTTTAGACTATTGCCTTCAATCAATAAAATGCAACTTGCTTATCATAGATTTTTGTGGGGTGAACCTTCTGTGAATGTGATTTATGACCAAATAATAAATTTAAATAAAAATAACTTAAATGATATTCAATTTGAAAAAAAAATATCTAGAGAAAATTTTAACTTTAAAAAACAAATTAAAATTAAAAATATTAGCTTTTATTATAAAAAAAATTCTAAATTCAATATTAAAAATATAAACTTTGTTATAAATAAAGGAGAAAGTATTGGAATAGTTGGACCAAGTGGTTCAGGAAAAAGTACAATACTAAATATCATTCTTGGTTTATTAAAACCAAGATCGGGAGAAATTTTTTTCGATAACCAGAATGTAAATAATATTAAAGGTTGGAATAAAAATATTGGCTATGTCCCTCAGAACGTCTATCTTACTGACGATTCAATTTTCAATAATATTGCATTTGGTGTTGGTAAAGATAAATTTAAGATTAAAAAAGTAGAAAACTCACTTAAAAAAGCTCAACTAAAAGAATTCGTTAACACTCTCCCAAATAAAGAAAATACTATTGTAGGCGAAAAGGGAGTTAGGTTGTCTGGAGGACAAGTACAAAGAATAGGTATTGCAAGAGCTTTGTATCAAAATCCAAGCATATTAGTTTTAGATGAAGCTTCAAGTGCACTGGATTTTAAAACAGAATCAAGCTTAATGTCTGCGGTTAATCTTTTGAGAGGCAAAACTACTATGATAATTGTTACACACAGGATCTCTACTGTTAAGAAGTGCGATAAAATCATCGAACTTAAAAATGGTAAAATTTATAAAATAATTAATAAAAAAAAATGATAGCAGTGATATTAGCTGGAGGTCTAGGAAGTAGATTAAGTGAGGAAACTCATAATAAACCAAAACCAATGGTAGAAATTGGTGGTAAACCAATACTTTGGCATATAATGAAAATTTATGCATCTCATAACATAAGAGAATTTATAATTTGTTGTGGATACAAGCAAAATAAAATAAAGCAGTATTTTAAGAATTATTCAAAAAAAAATTCTAATACAAAGATAATACATAAAAATAATTTCTTTGAGATTATTAAAAATAAAAAAGAAACCTGGAAAGTAAGATTAGTAAATACTGGTCTTAAAACCTTAACTGGCGGTAGATTAAAAAGAGTAAGAAAATATCTTAAGAACGAAGAATTTTTCTTTTTTACTTATGGTGATGGTGTAGCAAAGCTAAACATGAAAAGTCAAATAAAATTTCATAGGCAAAATAAAAAGATTTGTACTGTGCTTGCTGTAAGTCCACCTAGTAGATATGGAGCTCTTGAAATAAAAAAAAATGGAGAAGTCAAAACTTTTGATGAAAAACCAGAGAAAGGTGAAGGTTTAATAAATGGTGGATTTTTTATATTGTCTCCACAATGCTTTAAATATATTTCAGGAGATAGCTCGATATGGGAAACTAATGTTTTAACTAAGTTAGTCAAAATGAAAGAAATGGCCGCCTTTACAAAATACGACTTTTGGCATCCAATGGATACATTAAGAGATAAAAATTTTTTAGAAAAGAAATGGCAAAATAAAAAAGCTGCTTGGAAAAACTGGAAGTAAATTGAAAAAAAAATTTTGGAAAAATAAAAAGGTATTAGTAATTGGTCACACAGGTTTTAAAGGTGGATGGTTAACCATAATTTTGAGTTTGTTCGGAGCAAAAGTCTATGGAATTGCACTAAAACCTCAGACAAAACCAAACTTTTTTAATTTAGTTAATTTAAAAAAATATTTAATAAAGGATTTACGGGTAAATATAGAAAATTATAAAATCTTAAATAAAGAAATAAAAAGAATAAAACCCTCAATTATCTTTCACTTAGCTGCCCAGTCAAAAGTTAGAGATAGTTACACGAGATCGTTAGATACTATAAAAACAAATGTACTGGGGACAGCCAATGTTTTGGAAATTTTCAAGAATTATTCTTTTATTAATTCCTTATTAATAACTACAACAGATAAAGTTTACAAAAATTTAAATAATAAACGTTCTTTTACTGAGAATGATGAATTAGGAGGAGACGATCTTTACAGTGCGAGTAAATCAGCAATTGAGATAATTGCAAATGCTTACAATAAAAGTTTTTTTATAAAGTCAAAAAAAAAATCAATAATTTGTTTAAGAGCTGGGAATGTGATCGGTGGTGGAGATTGGACAAAAGATAGAATTGTGCCTGATTGTATAAGAGCCATAGATAATAAAAAAGAAATCATTATAAGAAATCCAAAATCAGTTAGACCATGGCAACATGTATTAGAACCGCTTTTTGGATATATACTTATTGCAGAAAACACATATAAAAATATTAAAAATTTTGACTTAGCATTCAATTTTGGTCCTAGTCTATCCAATTGTGTTAATGTAAAAAAACTATCTGAACTCTTAATTAAAAATCTAAAAATAAATAAGAAAGTTATATATAAAAAATCGTTAGATAATTTTTACGAAAAAAAATATTTGTTTCTAAACAGTAAAAAAATAAATCAAAAAATCAAATGGAAGTCAAAATTAAATATTAAAGAAACTATTGGATTGACAGCTGATTGGTATGTTGAATATTTGAATAAAAATAATCTTGAGAAAAAAACGATTTCACAAATCTCAAATTACTTAAATAAATATTATGAAAAAAAATAGATTAAAAAAACATAATCTTAACCAAGCCAAACTTTTTAAATTTAGCAGTTTTAAAGACCATAGAGGAATCTTCAATAAAATTTACTCTGAGGAGCTATTACCTTTTTTAAAAAAAAACGACAACAACATCAAAGAAATCAATCATTGTTATTCAAAAAAAAAGGGCACTATTAGAGGGATGCATTTTCAAATAGGAAAGTTTAAAGAGGATAAAATTATTACTTGTCTTAAAGGAAAAATTTTTGATGTAGTTGTTGATCTAAGAAAAGGTTCAAAAAATTTTCTTAAATGTGAATCATATATTTTAAAAGAAAATTCTAATAAAATGTTATTTGTTCCAAAAGGCTTTGCTCATGGATATCAAAGCTTAACTGACAATACTCAAATTTTATATTTTGTGACAGCAAAATATAGTCCAAAATACGAAAGAGGAATAAACCCGTTAAGTGAATTATTAAAAATAAAATGGCCAATTAAAAATAAGACTTTATCAATAAAGGATAAAAATTTACCTATAGTCTTACCTGATTTTGATGGTTTTAAATAAAAATATAATATAAATTTTATGAAAGTAATTTTATTTGGCTCTGAAGGCACAATTGGTAAATATGTTAAAGATGAGCTTTTAAAAAAAAAAATCAACCTATATCTTTACCAGAATAAAACCAAAATTAAAATAAATCCAAAATATAAAATCATAAATACAAATACGATTAAAGAAAATTATTCATTCTCCAGAGAAGACATTTTGATTTATATGGCGTGGGGTAATTTAAACAATTATAACTCTGTTTTGCATTTAACAAAAGAGTTACCCATACATTACAATAATATTAAAAGATTAGTAATGTGTGGTTTAAAAAATATAATTGTAACAGGTACATGTTTTGAATATAAAAAAAAGAAAGGCATAATGAGAGAAACTAGTAAAGTTGAACCCTTCACCAATTATGGCAAAGCAAAAAATAATTTAAGAATAAAATTGACTAAACTTAAACAGATCTACAAAATAAAGATGACCTGGGTTAGAATTTTTTATATTTTTGGTCACTTTAAAGATAACAATAATCTGTGGTCACAAATAAATAAAAACTCAAGGAACAAGATCTCAGAATTTAAAATGAGTAGTGGTGAGCAATATAGGGACTATATGCATGTAAAGGATTTGGCTAGACATATAGTGTTTCTAGCTTTAAAGAAAAAAAACTTTGGTATAATAAATTTATGCTCTGGAAAGCCAATAAAAATTAGAAATTTAGTTAGAAATTGGAAAAATAAATTTAAATTTAAAATCAATTTTAAATTTAATGAATTTGAAATTCCTAAACATGAGTCTATAAAGTTTTGGGGATGTGATAAGAAGTTAAAAAAAATTGTTAAGGTTTATGAAAAAAAATAAAGATAATTTTGAGTTGTTTGTAAAAAACAATATTAATAAAATAAAAAAAAATAAAAAATTCAATAATAAATCTAAAGAATGGTCACTCCTAGCAAGCAAGATTAAATATCATTATAATTTCAATTGGCTTGGTCTGCCAATAATAAAATTTCCAACTGATATATTGGTTATGCAGGAGATAATTTGGAAGGTTAAACCAGATGTAATAATAGAGACAGGTGTAGCTAGAGGTGGAAGTTTAATTTTTTTTGCATCATTAATACAATTAATAAATAAAAAAGGTAAAGTTATTGGAATAGATATAGACATAAGGAAAAAAAATGAATTAGCCATAAAAAAACATCCACTCTATAAAAATATAAAGTTATTAAATGGGTCTTCAACAAGTAAAAAAATTACAAATAAATTAATTAAAAAATTGTCAAATAAAAAAGTTATAGTTGTGCTAGACTCATTACATACCGAGGAGCATGTTTTAAAAGAGTTAGAAATTTATTCAAAAATCGTAAGTAAAAAATCATATTTAATTGTTCAAGATACTTTTGTTGAATTTTTTCCAAAAAATCATTTTAAAAATCGACCCTGGGACAAAGGAAACAACCCATTAACAGCAGTAAAAAAATTTCTAAAAAATAACAAGAATTTTATTGTTGATAAAAAAATTTCATCAAAAATTGGGATCACAGAAAATCCAATGGGATATTTAATTAAAAAGAATGATTAAAAATTTAGTACGGAAAATTTTATACAATTATGTTGGTGATCAATTCTGTACTTCTCATAATGTTTTGTTCCTAAAAGATAGAGAATTTCAAAGATCTTATTATAAATCTTGTGAAACTATTGGATTTGATCCAAATATTCATTTTAGAATTCATCAAATTATTTGGGCAGCGAAAAATGTTCAAAAAATACCTGGTGATATCGTTGAAATTGGAACTGGAATAGGATTTTCAATGTTGTGTTTATTAAATTCTTTTAAAAATTGGAATAAGGAAAAAAAAAATTTATATCTCTTTGATACGTTTTCATCTTTCAAAAGAGATGAATTTGGAAAAATTTCATCAAAAAAATCTAAATACTACGCAAAATCTTTTGAACATACAAAAGAAAACTTTAAAAATTTTAAAAGAGTTCACTTTGTTAAAGGAGATGTATTTAAAACATTGGTTAGATATAAAAAATTGAAAATATCCATGCTGCATCTTGATTTAAATTACGCTGAGGCAGAGGTTTTTTCTTTAAAAGCTTTTTGGAAAAATATTTCAAATGGTGGAATTATTATATTAGACGATTTTGCGTATATAGGTAGAGAAAGACAAAGCTATTATATCAACAATTTGTCAAAAAAAATGGGATTTAATATTTTAATTGTACCCTCCGGACAAGGGATTATAGTTAAAAATTGAAAAAGTGAGATATTAATTGCTTTTGATTATCTGAAAAAATTTTTTGATATAAAAAAAATGAGGTTAAATCTAAAAGATATAACAATATTAATTCCCACATATAAAAGAAACAATTACTTGTTTAAAAATTTATCTTTTTGGGAAAATTATAATACAAATATCATTATCTTAGATGGAGGTAAAACACCTATCTCAAAAAAACAATTCAATTGTTACAAAAATAATATCAAGTACTTTTTTTATAAAAATAGTAGTTTTGAAAAAAGACTTTATTTTGGTTCAAAAAAGGTTCAAACCTCATTTTGTGTTGTTATAGGTGATGATGAGCTCCATGAACCAAATTCATTGAAAAAATCAATGAATTTTTTAAAAAAAAAAAATGATTACGGGTGTTGTATTGGTAGGTGTGTTGGCTTTAAATCAACCAAAAATCATTTAAATTTATGGCCAGAGAAAAAAATTCAAGCCAAACATTTTGTTGATCAAAATAATTCACTTATGAGAATTAATTACCACATCAAAAATTATACACCAAGTACTTTATATGCAGTTCATAAAATTAATAGTTTTAAATTTTGTACAAAAATTTTTAAGGTTTTACAATTTGAAAGTCCATACATACAAGAGACAATTTTTGAAATTTTAGCGTCAGCATATTCTAAGTGTAAAGTCCTTCCATATTTATCATGGTTAAGAAGTTATGAAAATGAACCTATAATAGATAAAAATAGCAAAAGGTTATATTTTTTATCAAAGTGGTTTGATGAAAAAAAAAATTATATCATTATTAAAAAATTAAAAAAAATTTAGTAAACCAAATACTAAGTTTAAATGAGGATGAAAAAAAAAAAATTCAAAACACTATAAATGAGGTTTTAAAATATAGGGTTTTAACTGATAGAAAAAGTGTAGTAACAGCAAAATTAAGATATAATGTAAAAAATGATAACTTTTACATAAATTTGATAAAAGAAACAAAAAATTTTTTAAAATATATGTTAATCAAAAATAATATTGGCAATTTTTGCTTTTTTGTAGATAAAAATAATTTTAATTATTATAAGTTAAGAAAAGCTAATATTAAATTTAAAAACCAAGATTTAAATTTTATAAATTCATATTTATTGAAATATAATGATATTAAAAATCGGTAAAAAAAAATTCAATTTAAAAAATAAGCCCTTTGTAATAGCTGAAATTGGACACAATCATAAAGGTTCGTTAAAAATTGCTAAGGATTTAATAAAAGCTGCAAAAGATGCAGGTGCAGATGCTGTTAAATTTCAGAAGAGAAACAATAAAGAGTTGTATACCAAGAAGATGTTTGATCAACCATATGATCATCCAAACAGCTATGGTGCAACTTATGGCATACATAGAGAGGCTTTAGAATTCAATAAAAAGCAATATAAAAACTTAAAAAAATATTCAGAAAAATTAAAAATTATTTTTTTTGCTACACCATTTGATTTTAGTAGTGTTAATTTTTTAGAGGATGTAGGTGTGCCATGTTATAAAATGGCATCTGCTGATTTAACTAATATTCCCTTACAAAAATATATTGCTAAAACAAAAAAAATGATTTTTTTAAGCACTGGTGGAGGGAATTTTGCAGATATACAACGAGCATATAAAAATATAAGAAAATATAATAAAAATTTAGCAATTTTACACTGCACAGCATCTTATCCTGCAGATGTTAATGATATGAATCTAAATATTTTAAATCAATTAAATAAACTTTTTCCAAAAACTATTTTAGGCCTTTCAGATCATGAAAATGGAATTGATGCTGCGCCACTCGCTTATATGATGGGTGCGAGAATATTTGAAAAGCATTTTACATTGAATAGGGCTTGGAAGGGAACAGATCAATCTTTTTCTCTTGAACCTCAAGGATTAAAAAAATTAATAAGAAATTTAAAAAGAATTCCATTTATATTAGGTTCAAATAATAAAAAATTGTTAAATTCTGAAAAGCTACCAATCAGAAAAATGGCAAAATCAATTGTAGCTGTAAATAATTTAAAAAAGGGTTACAAAATTAAATATAAAGATCTAGCATTTAAATCTCCAGGTGGAGGACTTAAACCTTATCAATATAATTTAATTTTAAATAGAAAAATTAAAAAAAATATCCATAAAGACGAACAATTAAATATTAAAATGTTTGAGTAAAATGAAAAAAAAAATAATTTTTCCAAAAATAAAAAGTTTAGGTAAAAGAAACTGGGGATTTGAAGATTTGCTTGTTTTAATCCCAGGAGTTTTGTCATTAAAAAAAATTTATATAAAAAAAGGGAACAAAGGTGGTTTACAATATCATCATAAGAAAAATGAATGTGGATATATTGTAAATGGCAAATTATTAGTGAGATATGATAATGGAAATGGCAAGTTAGTTAAAAAAACGTTGAAAAAAGGTGATACTTTTCATTTTACACCAGGATTGGTTCATCAGGAAGAAGCATTAACAAATTGTACTATTATAGAAGCTTCGACCCCCCATTTTAATGATAGAGTAAGAGTTGAGAGCAAATATGGACTCAAAAATACAGGTGGACTTCCATCAACTAAGAAAAAACAAGTAATTTTTAGGTAAAACAATGTTTAAGGCAATAGCTTTAATACCAGCTAGATCTGGATCAAAAAGAGTAAAAGATAAAAATATTTTAAAAATTAATGGACATCCTTTGCTAGCTTATACAATTTCCCTTGCATTAAAATCAAAAATATTTGACCGTGTTATCTGTGTTACTGATAGTCAGCAATATAAAAAAATTGCACAAAAATATGGTGCAGAAGTTCCAAAATTAAGACCAAAAAAATTTAGTGGAGATAAATCTTCAGATATTGAATGGGTAATGTGGATTATGAGAGAGATTAAAGCTATTGAGAATTATGAAATATTTTCAATATTACGACCAACAAACCCATTAAGAAAAGTAATAACTGTAAGAAAAGCTTTAAAATTGTTTAAAAAAAAAAAATCTTTTGACTCATTAAGAGCTGTAAATAAGTGTAAGCAACATCCTGCAAAAATGTGGTACTTTAAAAATGATAGATTGATTCCAGTGCTTAAAAACATTGATAGGAAAAAAGTACCGTTACATAGTCAGCAATATGCAAATTTACCAACAATTTATGCACAAAATGCTAGTCTAGAAATTGCATGGACAAAAATTTTAAAAAAAAAAAATCCATCTATCTCTGGAAAAAAAATACTAGGATTTGAGAGTCCAGGTGAAGAAGGTTTTGATATAAATAATGAGGAGGATGTGATTTTATTAAAATATTTAATCAGAAAAAAAATTGTAAAAATTAATTTGTAAATGCAAAAAAAATTAGTTTTTATAATTGACTCTGACTTGTATATAAGAAACTATTTTGAGACTGGTTTCATAAATAAATTATCTAAAACTTATGATATATATTTCATTTATTCAAACGAGGTAAATAATAAAAAATTTATAAAACAAAATAAAAAATTTTTAGGCTTTTATTCAATAAGTAATTTTAAAAAAAGAATATATTATTTATTTAATAATGTTTTAATCTGGAAGTTCAGAAAAAAATCAAGTTCATTTATATTTAGGTTTTATAGATTATTAAATTTTCAAAATTTTCCAATAAAAATAAAATCAACTAAACCAAATTTTTCATTTAAAAATTTATTTATTAAAAGTTATACTAAAATTTTAAGCATAAGTTTTTTTTTTAAAACTTTAAAAACTATTCTTAATAGTCAGATACTATTAAATAAAACTGTATTAAATTATCTTGAGGATTTAAAACCAGATTTAGTTATCTATCCTACTAATGCATTTGAACCTTTGGTCTCAGAAATTCCAATTATTTGTAATAAACTCAAAATTAAGTCATATTTTTTGATTGATAATTGGGATAACTTATCTAGCAAATCAATTTTGATTAATCGTCCAGACTTTATATCTGTTTGGGGAACACAAACTGCAAATCATGCAAGAAAAATTCAAAATATTCCAAAGAAAAGTATTTTTATTTGTGGCACTCCTAGATATGAGTCTTTTTTTAAAAAAAAAAATTTAAAATTAAAAAAAATATACAACAAAAAATATATTTTATTTCTTGGAACATCGTTAAAATTCAATGAAGAAATGATTGTTGAAAAAATAGATAAAATTCTTCAGAAAAATAGTAAATTTTTTAAAAACTGTTATTTAGTTTATAGGCCACATCCCTGGAGACAATCCACTGATTTAATCAATCTTAAAAATTTAAAAAAAACAATTATAGATAAACAAGTTAAAAAAAATTATTTAAAATTAAATTTTAAAACAAGTTTTCAGCCCAATCTAAATTATTATCCAAGCTTGTTATCAAATTCAGAATTTGTAGTTGGAGGATTAACGTCGATGATGATTGAATCTTTAATTTTTAAAAAAAAATATTTGGCATTAATATTTAATGACAAAAAAAACTATACTAATCAATATGTTGTTTCGAAGTATTTTACTCACTTTAAAGAAATAAAAAAATTTGAAAACATTTCATTTATGTCAAAAGCTGAACTTAATTCGCTAGAAAAAGAATTAAAAAATATTTGGAAAGAAAGAAAAAAAAATAATCCAAATTTAGACAAAGATCTAAGATATATTATAAACAATGGTAAACAAGGATACTTTTCTAAAATAAGCAGTTCATTAACTAAAATTTTATCATATGAGTAATATTAAATTTATTGTAAAAAACTTTATACGTGAAAATTTTATTCTATCTTTAGTATTATCTAAACTCAGCTCTGTAAGCAGTTATTTATTTGATGGGATTTTTTGCAAAATTCAAAAATATGATACTTATTGGTTACATACCTGTTCATTTGGAGTTATTCCATATTGGCATATAGTATTTCGTCCTGAGGAAAAATTTAATGAGTCAAATTTAGTTTTTTTTTCAAAATATATCCCAAAAACAAATGATATTGTTCTAGAACTTGGTGCTGGTATTGGCAATGAAACTTTGGTGATATCTAAATTAGTTGGTCCAAAAGGTAAAATAATATCTTTAGAACCACATCCTAAAGTTTTTGATTATTTATTAAAAACGATTGCATTTAATAAATTAAAAAATGTCCATCCTGAGCAAAAAGTTCTTTCATATAAAAAAGATAAACTGTTTTTTTCTGATCTGGATCAAGATTGGATTAAAAATAAAATATCATTAAATGGTAAAATCGAAATCAACCCAATTACAATAGATGATATTATTTTCAAATACAATATTGATAGAATAAATTTTTTAAAATGCAACATAGAAGGATCAGAAATTGAACTATTAAATATTGGAATAGATAATTTAGATAAAATTGAAAACATATGTATTGAGTGCCATGATTTTCTTAGCCTGAATAATAAAAATTTGAATACTTTTGAGCCTCTAATTAGTTTTTTAATAAAAAATGGTTTTAAAATTTACCAAGATTATAAAAAAAGTAAAAAATATCTCCACAAAAACTTTTATATTTATGCTTCAAAAAATGCTTCTATAGAAAATAATGATTATTTTAGTTTGAGAGATAAAAACAATTATGTTGCTTTTAATAGAATATTAACCAAAAAAATTGAACAAAATTAAAATGAAAATAATTCATTTTTTGTATTCTGGTATGGGTGGACATGGAGATGTAGTTTTTCCAAAAATTCAAAACGATAAAGAAAATAAAAATATTATTTTTTTTATAGGTATAGAAAACGTTTTTAGTAATTATATTACAATGTGCAAAAAGTATAAAATAAAATATTACTATTTTGACTATAAAAATAAAATAAACTATTTTTTCAGTATATTAAAAATTCTTAATAGTATTAAACCTAATATTATTTTTTCACATATTGAGAGTGTTTTTTTACTACTGATTTACAAAGTTTTTAATCCAAGTGTAAAATTATTAACATTTCAACATATATCATTAAAAATTAAAAAAACCAAAAACCATTTTTTTAATTTTTTTGAATATATTTTTTTTGATAAAATAATTTTTTTAAGTCCATCATATAAAAACAAAGTATTGAAAAAATATAGATTTTTAACTTTGAAAAAAAAATCTGTTGTAATCCCAACTGGTTTAAAACCACTTAAGGTTACTTTAAAAAAAGTTAATAGACAAAATATTCTTGTTGGAATGTCTACTAGATTTGTTGAGGGAAAAAAAATATTTAACTTAATTAAACTAATTAAGTATAATTATGAAAATTATAATTTACCTTTAAAAATGTCAATTATAGGAAAAGGTGCAGATTATAAAAAGATTAAAACATATATTAAAACCCTTAAATTAGACAAACATATTTCTCTAGATACTATTCATAATGAAAAAGATTTAGATATATGGAATTCAAATCTCTCTATATATCTTCACTTTTCCGATGGAGAGACACTAAGCACGTCAATAATAAGAGCACTACGAGCTGGCACTCCTTTAATTGTCTCAAATACAAGTGGTCTAAAAGAAATGGTTGGAAACAAAAAAAAGTGTAATGGTTATTTAGTTAATGACACAAACTATAATTATATCTTAGAATTAATAAATAAGTTAGTAAAGGATAAGAAATTATATAATAGACTTAGTAAAAACAGTCTTAATTTATTTAAAAAGAGGTATTCATTAGATTACTCTTCGTATAAATACAGAAGATTAATTAATTTTTATAGATGAAAATAGGTGTAAATTTAACCCATCTTAATAACCTTAATAGTGGATCCAAAACATATTTTGAAAATTTGTTTAAAAGTTTGTTGAAAAATGATCACAAAAATATTTATTATTTTTTTTTTCCAGAAAAATTAAATTTAAATGATTTTTCTTTTTTAAAAAAAAAAAATTGTAAAGTAGTTTATACAAAATTACCTCAGCAATTAAATCCAGGGCGATTATCATTTCTTAGATTTTTAAAGATATACATATTTTTTAAAAACTATTTTAAAAAAATACATATAGATATATTTATTCATACATCTCTACCATTAATAAGGAATCCTAATGGTAAAACTATTTCTAATATTTTCGATATAAGATATTTGTATAAAGAATATGAGGCTAACCTTTTTAAAAGAATAGTTTATATGTTAATCTTAAAGTATTGTTTAGATAATTCAGAATTTACAATAACAATATCAAATTTTATCAAAGAAGAAATTAAAAAAAAATTTGATATATCTTATACAAATTTAAAAGTTTTTTATTGTAATATTATTCCCCAAAAAAAACTAAAAAAAAAAAATAAAAATTACATATTATCCGTCGGGCATTACGAGAGTCGAAAAAATTATTTAAATTTAGTAAAATCTTTTTTTATTTTAAAGAAAAAGTTTCAATATTCTGGAAAATTAATAATAGTATCAAATAATTTTACAAAAAAAAATAGTGTAATAAATTATATACAAAAAAAAAAAATACAGAGATCAGTCATAATCAAAAAAAAAACAACACAAGACAATCTTAAAAAATTATACGCTGATGCAGATCTTTTTGTTTTCCCTTCAACATATGAAGGTTTTGGCTTACCTATTCTAGAAGCTTTAATGCAAAACTGTAAGGTTTTAACTAGTAATATCAAGGTTTTTAGAGAAATATTGGGATCTAAATTTATATACTTTAATCCCTATTCTCCTCGAGATATGTCAGAAAAAATATATAAGTGTTTAAGTAAGAATAATTCTTTATTTAATAAAAAAAATAATCAGGCTATTTTAAATAAATTTTCTTCAAATAGAATATCACATGATTATTTAAAATTTTTGAATAGGCTTTAAACTTTATGAATAAAAAATAATCATTATATGTGTGGTATTGCTGGATTAATAAATGACGAGAATATTGATAAGAATTATTTAAATAAAATAATAAGTAATTTATATAATAGAGGTCCCGATAATCAGGATTTTTGGTTAGATAACAAGAGAAAATTTTGTTTTATTCATACTAGACTTTCTATACTCGATTTATCAGAAAACGGAAATCAGCCAATGAGATCTCAATCTGAGAATATCCTGATAACATTTAATGGAGAAATTTATAATCATTTAGAAATTAGAGACAAAATAAACAAGGTTAAAAAAAATTTTCATTGGAAAGGATCAAGTGATACAGAAACAGTATTAGAAGCAATAGATTTATGGGGTTTAGAGCAAACACTAAAAATTTTAGATGGAATGTTTGCATTCTGTATATACGATTACAAAAAAAATAATTTTTTTCTAGCCAGAGATAAATTTGGAGAAAAACCTATTTATTATGGTATGAATAATGGAATTTTTTCTTTCGCTTCAGATTTAAATTTTTTAAAAAATCACAGTAGTTTTGATAAAGAATTGAATTATGATGCCATTAATTTTTTTTTGAGACTAAGTTATATTCCTTCACCTCATTCCATTTTTAAAAATTTTAAAAAACTTTTACCAGGAAGTTTTTTAAAAATTTCAAATAAAGATATGAAAACTGAACTATTTGTATATTGGTCGGTTGAAAATAATTTAAATCAAAAACCTGAAAGAAATAATTTTACGGAGAAAAACTATATATCTATATGTGATAGTATTTTAAAAAAAAACATAATTAACCGAACTTTATCAGATGTTCCTATAGGTGCATTTCTTTCAAGTGGTGTAGATTCTGCTCTGATAGTATCTTTAATTAAAAATTATACTAATAAAGATTTGAGTACTTTTACATTAGGATACAATGATTATGATGATGATGAAACCAAACATGCTGAATTAATTTCAAAAAGACTAGGCACAAATCACAACGAGCTTAAAGTAAATTATGAAAATATTTTTGATGTTATGGAGCAAATACCAAAAGTATATTCAGAACCATTTGCCGACTCTTCGCAAATACCTACAATATTAATATCTCAGTTTGCAAAAAAAAAAGTTTCTGTTGTTTTAACAGGTGATGGTGGCGATGAAATCTTTGGTGGTTATAATAGACATGTTTGGATTACAAAATTAAATAAAATTTCTAAAATGAACAAAAAACTTATTTTAACATTATTAAATATTTATAAAAATGTAAATTTCATTGGTGTAACTAATGAAGAATTATTATTAAAGTTAAATAAGCTAATTTGTATTTTAGAAACTAATGATATAAATAAAATGTATCTCTCAACTATTTTTTATGATCATGAAAATGAGCTTTTTAAAAGCGATCAACATAAATATGATAATTTTTTCAATATTAATGATCCAGCTTATGAAAATCTTAGTGATGAAAAAAAAATGATGCTTTTAGATACAAAATATTATTTATCAGATGATATTTTGTGTAAAGTTGATAGAGCGTCGATGAATTTTTCTTTAGAGTCGCGCGCTCCTTTTTTAAGTCAAGAATTATATGATTTTGGTAATCATTTACCAAATAAGTATAAAGTTTCTAAAACAACAAATAAATATCTTCTCAGAAAAGTATTAGAAAATTATTTACCAAAAAATTTAATATTGAGTAAAAAAAAAGGTTTTAGCATACCTTTAGGGCATTGGATGAGAAGTAGATTAAAGGATTGGAGCTACAACTGTATTTTTGAAAACAATAGTTTTTCTAAATTAAACTTCAATAAAAGTGTATTAGAAAAAATTTGGTTTGAGCATCAAACTAGAAAACTAGATAGATCTAAAATACTGTGGAATATAATAGTTTTAAATAATTGGATTAAAGAATGGAAAATCTAAATGACCATTTCCTTAGCTTTGGGATATATGTAAATTTTTTATTATTAATTTACATAAGTTATAAAAGCTACACATCTAAAATCATCTCTAAAGAAATTTTATATCTTTTTATATTAACTTGCTTTGGTCCAATTTTATTTCATAATTTTTTGATAATAGATTCATTTTTCCCTGATCAAGGAGGCTATTTAGATAATATTCGAGAATATAGAGAAAGTCGTGAGCAATCCAAATTAAGGCATGCAGATACTAATAAATATTTGTCATTAATTTTATCTATCATTCCAATTCCCTCAGTAGAAAACTTATATGGAGCAACTTTTTTAAATAAATTTTTATTAATATTTTTCTTAATATATTTAATAAAATTTAACTACATAAAAAATAATCAAGCAGTGATATTACTTTTGTATCCAAGTCTTTTTTTATATTCAAGTTTAATGTTAAAAGAGACTACAATTATTTTTTTTCTTTCAATTTCTTATATTTTTCTAGTTAAAGATAAATACTTATACTCTTTACTCTGTTTATTTTTGGTTTCGATTATAAAACCTCATCTGTCAATACTTTTCGGTATTGCTTATTTATTTTATACAATGCAGTTTAAAGCAAAAATAAAATTCAAGTATATTTTGTTAACTATTTTTTTTATTGGGATTATTTTATACTTCGAAAAAAATTTATTAAGCAATTTATTATCCCAACTTAATCAATTTATATATAATTTTCATTTAGAAAACGTTAACTATAACAAAGAAGAACTTGGTTTTACAAAAGAATTAATTAAATTTGATTTATCCTCAATCTTTTATTTATTTTCACAATCTTTATTGTTTTGGTTTAAACCATTCCTCCATAATGCTGAAAATTTACCACAGATGATACAAAGTTTTGAAAACATCTTTGTCATGATTATCATATTATATTATCTTAAAAAATTGTATTCAAAAAATATTGCTAAAACGTACTACATAATTTTGTCAGCTTTTTTTGTTTCAGTACCATATGCATTAATTGTTGCAAACGTAGGAACCTTAGCAAGATACAGGTTTTCAATAGTATTCGTTTTTATTTTAATTATTTTTATTGAATTAAATAGAACAAAAAAAAAATATGTCAGGTAAAAAAAAAATTTTATATATCTTAAATCATAAAACTTTTTTTGTTTCTCATAGGTTAAAAATTGCTACTGAAGTTCAAAAAGAAAATTTTCAGACTTTTTTAATTTGTGGAACTGATGCTAGTAAACTAATGAAAAAAGAAGCTGAAAAAATATTAAATAAAAAAAAAATTAATTACAAAGAAATATATTCTAATCCAAGTAAATTGGATATTTTCAGTGATTTAAAATATATCTATAAAACTTATTTTTTTTTGAAACAATATCGACCACACCTAATACATATTGCATCCCCTAAGTCTTTAATTTTAGGTGGTTTGGCTGCAAGAATATATAATAAAGCAAGTATTGTTTTATCAATCAGTGGTTTAGGGCATTTATTTACAGATACTAATTTTAAAAATAAATTTTTGTCATTTATATTTATAAAAATAATTAAATTAATAACAAATAAAAAAGAAACTTTTATAATTGTACAAAATAAAGATGATTATAAATTTTTTACCAATAGACTAAATATTAATCGTCAAAGAATTAAGTTAATTAAGGGATCAGGAGTTAATACTAACAAATTCTATCCATCTAAAAATAAAAAAAATTATATTTTGTTTCCAGGTAGACTTCTATTAAATAAAGGTATTATTGAGTTTTTTGAGTCAGCAAAAATTGTGAATAAAAAATATAAAAATTGGAAATTTTTAATTGCTGGAGCATCAGATTATAAAAGCCCAGTTTTAATTAAAAAGGAAAAACTAAAAGAGATATTAAATACTAAATTTATCAATTACCTAGGTCATATAGATTATAAAAAAATGCCTCAACTTTTATCAAAAGTTTCAATCATATGCTTGCCATCTTATAGAGAAGGCATGCCGATGGTATTGCAAGAGGCAGCTGCCTCTGGTTTACCAGTAATCACTACTGATGTAATAGGTTGCAAAGAGGTGATAATTAATAATAGAACAGGTTTTTTAGTTGAACCAAGAAATATCGATATGCTAGCAAAAAAATTAATCAAACTTATAAGTGATGAGAATTTAAGGAAAAAATTTGGCAAAGCAGGAAGAAAATTTGCTATAAAAAACTTTGATGAGAGTTTAATTATAAAACAAAATATTAATATTTATAAAAAATTAATTGAAAATGAAAAATATAAACAAAAAAAAATTAATTTTAGTTGAATTAAATGAAATTAATTTTGATATTGTAAAAAAATATATTGATAGTTCAAAACTTAATAACTTTTCTTCATTAATTAACAAAAATTTCATAACCACCACTGCAGAGAAAGAATATTCTAAACTAGAACCTTGGATACAATGGGTATCTGTTCATACAGGTATGAATGCAAATAAACATAAAATTTTTAGACTTGGCGAGTCTAAAAATTTTCACTATGAGCAAATTTTTGAGAAAATAAAAAAAAAAAATTTAAGTGTAGGTGTCCTATTTTCAATGAATGTCATAAACAAAACTCAAAATTATGAATACTTTATACCTGATCCTTGGACAGAAACATCACCAAGCAATCACTTTTGGTGTAAAATTTTAAATAAATCAATTAAGCAAAGTGTTAACGATAATTCTGCAAAAAAAATAGAGATTAAGTCTTATTTAATTATTCTGTTAGCATGTTTGAGGTTTATAAGACCATCAAAATATTTATATTTTTGTAAATTAATTTTGAATTCATTCAAAAAAAAATGGTATAAAGTATTAGTTTTAGATTATTTAATATCTGAAATTCATTTAAACTTTATTAAAAATAAAAAAACAAATTTTTCTACAGTATTTTACAACGGCGGTGCAAATATTCAGCATCACTATTTCCTTAACTCAAAAAAAATAAGTTCAAAAATTAAAAATCCAAGTTGGTACATAAATTCAAATGAGGATCCAATTGAGGATATGTTAAAAATGTATGATACAATATTAAAATCTTATTTAGAATTAGTGGACAAAGGTTACAGTATAATATTTGCAACTGGACTTTCCCAAGAACCCTATGATAGAATAAAATTTTATTATAGGCTTAAAAATCATAATTCATTTCTGAAAAAGGTTGGTATTAAGTTTAATTACATTCAAAAATTAATGACAAGAGATTTTTTTATTTTTTTTGACAATAATAATGACCGTGATTTTGCAAAGACAAAATTAGAAACGATAGTATCCAAAAATAATTACAGAATATTTGGGGAAATTGAGATTAAAGAAAAATGTCTATTTGTTACACTTACGTATCCAAATGAAATAGAGAAAAATTTTCAAGTAACTTGTGATAAAAAAAATATAAATTTTTATGACGAGGTAAATTTTGTAGCAATTAAAAATGGAATGCACTCCTCAAAAGGTTATTGCTCTTATCATGGAGAAATCGAAAATTTTCAAACCAATGAAAATGACCACGTAAAAGAAATATTCAATTCAATAAATAATTTTTTCAATTGAAGTTATGAAATTAAATAAAAATACTAAAATTTGTATTGTTGGACTAGGCTATGTTGGTTTACCTTTAGCTATTGCTCTTCAAAAATATTTTAATGTCGTTGGTTATGATGTAAATCCTTCAAGAATTAATAGCTTAAATAAAAATATTGACTCTACAGAAGAGGTAACCAAATCAGAGTTAAAAAGAGCGACATCTATTAGATTTACTTACCAAAAAAAGAAGATTGGAAATATAGATATTTTTATTGTAACAGTGCCTACACCAATATTTAAATCAAAAATCCCAGACTTAAGATTGTTAAAAAAAGCTTGCACCACAGTAAGTCAAATAATAAAAAAAAATAATATTGTTATATTTGAGTCTACTGTTTACCCAGGTGTAACTGAGGAAGTTTGTGCCAAATTGATTGAAAAAAAATCAGGACTTAAATTTAATAAGGATTTTTTTTGTGGATATTCGCCTGAAAGAATTAACCCAGGAAAAAGTCAATACAAGTTAGAAAATATTATTAAAATCACATCTGGTTCAAATAAATCTTCCTCTCGAATAATTGATAAACTTTACAAAAAAGTAATTAAAGCTGGAACTTACCCTGCAGAATCAATTAAAGTTGCTGAAGCTGCAAAAGTAATTGAAAATACCCAAAGAGATTTAAATATTTCATTGATTAACGAGCTTTCAATTTTATTTAACAAATTAAAAATTAACACTAATCAAGTTTTAAAGGCAGCGTCTACTAAATGGAATTTTTTAAATTTTAAACCAGGATTAGTTGGAGGTCATTGTATTGGAGTTGACCCTTATTATTTAACATATAAGTCAGAGCAAATAGGATATGAACCAAAAGTTATTTTATCTGGAAGAAAAATGAATGATTCAATGTCAAAATATGTTTCAGATAAAGTTATAAGCTCACTCAGAAAAAAGTATAAAATGATAAATAATAAAAAAGTACTTATTTTAGGGTTTACTTTCAAAGAAAATTGTAAAGACGTAAGAAATACAAGAGTTTTCGAAATATATAAAAATTTAAAATTGAAGAATATAAATGTAGATATTTTTGATCCATTAGTAGATCAAAAAGATGTATATAAATATTATAAAATTAAATTACTAAGCAAATTACCTAAAAATAAATATAATTTAATATTAATTGCTGTAGGTCATAAAAATTTTAAAAGAATAAAGAATAAATACTTTTCTGGAAGCTTATTGTTTGATTTAAAATCGATTAAAAAAAACTTAGAGTCAGAATTTTCATTTTAATGATACAGATTATTAACTCTTATATCAAATATTTGTTTTTTTTATTGCCACTTTCTCTTATTACAGGACCACTTATACCTGAGATAATTGTTTTTTTTTTAATTATCAATTTTTTTTTTGTTTCAACAAAACTAGATATTGACTATGTTTTTAAGAATAATTTTTTTAAATTATTTGTTATTATTTCATTATTTATTATAACGAGAAACTATTTTTCGGATTATTTTTTTAAAAATTACTTAAATAGTTTTTTTTATTTTCGCTTTACAATGTTTTCACTTGCCATTTATCTCATTGATTTACAAAATAGAAATTTTAAAAAGATCCTATTTTACGGAATAATTAGTGCCTACATTTTACTTTTTACGGACACTTTATTTGAATACTTTTTCCAAGATAGAGTCTATGGTTTAAAAAGCATATATGACTCAAGAATAAGTAGTTTTTTTGGGGATGAATATGTAATGGGAAGTTTTTCAGTAAGATTTTTGCCACTAGCAATATTCACACTATTTTGGTTTGATATAAAAAAATCAGACTATTATTTAATCCTTTTTTCAATACTTTTAGTTACTGGAATTCTGGTAATACTTTCAGGTGAAAGAACAGCACTTTTACTATTTTTTATAGTTTGTATAATTTTTATTTTATTAAAAAAATTTACAACTTTTTTTTTAATCCATTTATTTATTTTTTTAACAGTTTTTTTATATTTTCTTCAAAACAACAATTACAATGAAAGATATCTCGGATTTTTAAAAAAAAATAATTACATAAACAAGGAATTTATTTTTTTTACTGAAGAGCATCATTCATTAATGCTGACATCTTTCAAAATAATAAAATCTAACTTACTTTTTGGAACTGGTGGTAAATCATTTAGTTTTCTTTGTGGAAAAGATGAATTTAAAACAATTACCTATCCCAACAATGATATTGGTAATGAAGATATAGGGTGTTCAACTCATCCACATAATGTATTTTTACAAGTTTTCCTAGAATACGGTATTTTAGGTATAATTATTTATCTGGGAATTTTTACTCATGTAATATTTAAACTTTTTCTTAATATATTTGAGTATAATAAAAGAGGACTTTCTATTTATAAAAATAAAAATTTATCTCTTGTTTTTTTATATTTATCCTTGCTCATGAATATATTTCCATTTATTCCTTCAGGAAGTTTATTTAACAATTGGTTTTCAATAATTTTATATATGCCAATAGGCTTTATTTTGAGTTTAGAAAAAAAATGAACATTCTTTTTATTGCAGCAAGACAGCATACTAATTACAATGGAATTTTTAAGGCTTTAATTAAAAAAAATAATATCTTTTTTAACTCAATTTATAAATCTAGAATTGAAGATTATAATTTAGTCAAACCGGATATCTTAAAACAAAATTTAATAACAAAATTGATACTTATATTTTTAGGAAGAGATAAAACAAAGTTTTTCTATTTTCCAAAATTTTTCGAATATTATAAATACTTAAAAAGGGTTAAGCCAGATTTAGTAATAATAAGAATAACTGGAAGATTTAATTTATACCTAAATTTAATATTTTTAAGTTTTTTTAGTTGTAAAATATTATGTCATGAACAAAAAATATCTAGCAGAAGAACTTTAAAAAAAAAAAGTGTTAAAAATTTTCTTTTATATTTTGAATGGTTTTTGTTAAAGTTTATTTTTAATGTAAGGCTCTTTAGTCCTATATATAAAAAAGAAGATAAAGATTTTTTTTATTTACCCTTTGTAACAGATTTTAAAAAAAAAAAATTTCTTAAAAATAAAAAAAATAACTTCATAACTATTGGAAAATTTGAAAAAAGAAAAAATTATATATTCTTATTATCAGTTTTAAAAAGGCTAAAGACAGATTTTTCTCTTCTAATAATTGGAGAAAAAACAAATAACAATCATAATATAAATCTTAAAAATATAAAAAATTATATAAAAGCTAATGGTTTACAAGACAGGGTTAAGATAAAAGTTAATGTTCCTCCCAAAAAGATAAATAACTTTTTGAAGAACAAGGGATTGTTTATTCTTCCATCATATAATGAACCTGCATCGATATCAATTTTAGAGTCAATTTCTTTTGGTGTACCAGCAATATGCAGTGACACTTGTGGAACAAAGGTTTATATTAAGGAAAATATAAATGGATTTACTTTTAAAACAAATGATAAAAATTCATTATTGAATAAAATAAATTTTTATTTAAATAATAAAATAAAATTTGAACAATATTCAAAAAATTGTCTTCAATATTCTTCGAATGAATTGAGTTCTTTTAACTTTCATTTATATTTTAATAAAATACTTAGTAGTTTTGAAAAATAATGAAAAAATTTTTTTTTATATTAGAAAATTTTGGAATAGGTGGAGGAGGATCTGAAAGAGTTATAGTTAATCTTTGTAATGAGTTAAGTAAAACAAATCCTAACATATATATTGTGTCTTTAACCAATAAAGGTAACTTTTATAAAAATAAAATAAATAAAAGAGTAAATACATTTACCTTACCTTATAAAAATTCATTTTTTTCAATATATAATTTATACTACCTTTTAAAAAAGAATAATCCCCATATAGTTTTGTGTACCTCATTTCACACAACTTTATTTTTGATTTTTATAAAGATTTTTATTACAAAAAAATTTTTTTTAATCTCAAGAGTAACAAATAATATTGATCAATATTTTAAAAATTATAAATCTTTTAAAATTCAATTAGTTTATTTACTTTATTTCAATTTACTAAAATACATTGATAAATTTGTGTGTATTTCAAATGGATTAATGCAAGAACTTAAGCAAAAAACAAAAAAAAAATATCATAGTAAAATAACGGCAATAAATAACCCTGTAGATGAGGAAGATATTATTAAATTTTCAAAAGCTAAAATTCTAAACAAAAATTATTTGAAAAAAAATTTTATATTAACTATTGGTAGACTTAATGTGAACAAAGATCATATTACCCTTATCAAAGCATTTAAATATTTTTTATTTTTAGATAAAAAAAAATATTTTAATTATTATCTTATAATTATTGGAACTGGAAATTTATTTGGTAAATTGATGAGTTTTATAAAGCAAGAAAATTTACAAAATAAAATTAAAATATTAAAAAATATCAATAACCCTTATATTTACATTAAAAGATCAAAATTATTTGTTTTGAGCTCAATTTTTGAAGGTAATCCAAATGTTTTGTTAGAAGCGCAATTATTAAAAAAAAAAATTGTTTCTACAGATTGTAATTATGGACCTAGTGAAATTTTAAACAAAGGAAAATATGGATATTTAGTTAAAGAGAAAGATTATAGAGCTTTAGGTTTAAAGATGTATTTTGCTTTGAAAAAAAAAAATAAATCAATTAGTTTAAAAGCATTTAGGAGAAGAAATTCTTTAAAGGTAATTACATCTAAGTATTATAAATTGTTCGAGAGTTTTTAATGCAAAATAACTATATTATAATTTCAGCGATAGATTGGAAAACTTCATGGCAAACCCAACATCGTGTTGCAAAATCATTAGTAGACGAGGGTAATAGAGTTTTATTTATTGAAAATACTGGTTTAAGAAATATCAAATTTAAGGACAAAAACAGAATTATAAGTAGAATTAAAACATGGAGAAATTCTACAAAAGGTTTTAATGAAATTGAAAAAAACCTTTTTGTGTATTCTCCTATTATTTTTCCAGCACCATATAATAAAACAATTAGCTATTTGAATTCTAAAATTATCTTTAAAAATATTAAAAAATGGATGGATACTTTCTATTTTAATGATCCAGTTGTAATAAATTTTTTACCAACAAATCTAAATTATAATTTAATAAATCAAATAAATCCAAAATTAAACATTTATTATGCTGCAAATGATTTTGGAACGCAGTCTGGTACAGAAAAAATATTATCTTCAGAAATTAAGACAATCAATAAATCAAATATAAATTTCGGAACATCTCATCAAATACTCGATAAAATAAAAAAATATTCTAGTAATATTTATTTTTTTCCAGCTGCAATAGAAGAAGAAAAATTTAAGAATATCAAAGGAGATAAGCCAAAGATATTTGAAAAAATAAAATCACCAATTATAAGCTATGTTGGAAATTTTACTGAAGTTTTTGACTCAGATTTGATGGTAAATTTAATTAAAAATTCTAAAGAATTAAGTTTTTTGTTCATTGGTGATCTAAAATTTTACAATAATAAATTTCAAGAATTAAAAAATTTCAAAAACTGTTATTTCACAGGCGAAATTTCTAACGATCTAGTCCCCTTATATCTAAAATATGTTGATATTGGTATAATTCCATACTTAGTAAATCAGTTTACAAATGGTGTTTATTCATCAAAACTTAACGAATATCTTGCATTAGGTCTACCGGTTATAAGCACTAAATTTAGAGAAATGAATATTATAAACAAAGATAATCAAAATTTAATTTATTTGACTGAAAATAATTATCACGATTTTCAGAATAAAATATATTTGGCTTTATCAGAAAGAAATCAATACAAGCAAGCCAGAATAAATTATGCATTTAATAATTCTTGGGACAAAAAATTTTTAGATATAACAAATATTATAAATAATTTTTTAAAATCAAAAAAGAAGGTTAGTGATGATTGGAGAAAATTATATTTAAATAATTTAAAAAATTACAGTCGAAGAATAATTATTGCTTCTGCAGTATTTTATTTAATTTTGTTCAAGTCACCAATATTTGATTTCCTAGGATCTAAATTAGTTCTAAACAATAATTATAATTCATCTAGCAATACTATATTTGTTATGTCAGGATATGGTTCAGATAATTATGTTAATAATAGTTACTTATTATTAGCTAAAAAGTTAACAAAATTGTTAAGAGAAAATAATCAATCAAATTATCAGTTGATTATTACTGGTAGATTTCAAGTATACCCAGAGGCTCAAATCATTAAAAAGCTTTTAATAACTACTGGCATGGATAATCAAAATATTATTACAATTGATTCAGAATATAAAAATACCTATGAAAATTTATCATTATTTTTTAAATTGATAGAAGAAAAAAGTATAAAAAAAAATATTGAGATTACTCTTTTAACTAGCCCATATCACAGCAAAAGAGTTAGCTTAATTATTAAAAAAAAATTCTCAAATTATAATATAAATATAATAACAAGCGATAAGCTAGATATGAAACAATTATCAAAGATAAAAGTTATATCATACGAGTATTTATCAATAATTTATAATTATTTTAAAGGGAATATTTAATTTAAGAATTAAATAATGAGATTTTTATAATGAAAATTAAAAAAAATATTGCCGTAGTAGGTGCTGGAATATTTGGGTGCACAGCAGCATTAATACTTTCAAAAAAGCATAATGTGGATTTATACGAGAGGAAACCTGATATTTTAAATGAAGCATCAATGTGTAATCAGTTTAGATTTCATGAAGGATTTCATTATCCAAGATCTACAAAAACCTTTAAAGAAATAAAAAAAAGTAACAAAGATTTTATTGATTTTTATGGAAATGACATTTTTGGTAAAACAGATAATTATTACGCAGTAACCAAAACCGAAACTAAAACTAAATTTAAACAATACATAAAATTTTTAGAAAAAAATAATTTAAAGTACACAATAAAACCCAAATCTAATTTAGTATCAAAAAAAATTGAAGGCACAATTCTTAGCAATGAAAAAAATCTTAATTATTTTAAAATAAAAAAAAAAATTTTGAATAAACTTTCTAAAAGTAATGTGAATGTTAAATTAAGCTCTCAATTAGACAAAGCGATTCTTAGATATAAAAAATATGACTATATAGTAATAGCTGCTTATAAAAATAATAATGATATAATTAAAAATTTAGGTTTCAAAGTAACTAATAAATTTAGATATGAATTAATAGAAAAAATAATAATAAAACTTCCAAAAAAATATAAAAAAACCAGTGTTGTTGTTATGGATGGAAATTTTTTATGTCTAGATCCATATATTGGTACTAAATATCATTTGTTAAGCCATGTAAAATTTTCTAAATTAAAAGTGATAAAAGGTTATTACTCAAAATTTCCAAAAAGGTATGATAATAAATTGATAATAACTAAATTTAAAAATATTAAAGAGTCTAAATTTAAAGATTTTATAAATGATGGCTTAAAATATTTACCTTTTTTAAAAAAAGCTAAATACGTTTCGTCTTTTTATGTTGTCAGAACTTTAAAATTAAATGTTGAAAAAACTTCAGAAAGAACAAATTTAACTAAGAAAATAAATAAAAAAATAATTACTATTTTGGCTGGTAAGTGGAATACATGTGTTACAGAATCTAACCGAATAATTGATATCTTAGGCTAGGAAGATTTAATGAATTGTGCAATTATTGGATCAACTAAAATAGCAGAAGTTCACATTAATGAACTTATAAAAAATAATATTAAAGAAATTTTTATAATAAGTAGACATAAACATAAGAGAATAAGAATTGTAAAAAAATTTAAAAAAAAATTTAAAAATATAAAAATTTTTGGAGATAAAATTGAAATTTTAAAAAAAAAAAAGTTTAATATAATAAACATTTGTT
>CACKGK010000014.1 GCA_902599665.1 uncultured Pelagibacteraceae bacterium
AACAAAGATTTATACCTGATGTGTCATATAGTTCTTCATACACAAAAATTGGAAGACCCTCAGCTGAAATAATATATAAAATTTTTTCTGAATTAAATATTACCAAGGGATCAAATTGTATAAAAGTTGATGACACTATTCCTGGATTGTTAGAGGGAGTAAATGCTGGGATGTGGGTAGTGGGTGTTATATTTTCAGGTAATGAATTTGGTAAAACAGAAGTCGAATTTAATAGACTTTCTTTTAAAGATAAAACTAAATTTAGAAAAAAGATCAAGAATAAATTTAAGAAAGTAGGCGCTCACTATGTAATAGATACAATTAAAGATTTACCTAAAATTATCAAAATAATTCAAACTAGAATTAAATAAAATTACTTAATGAAAAGCATTTTTTAAGACCGTGGAAATTAAAAAAGCTTCTTTTTGTGTGTCCATGGACCTTTTTTTGTTTTAGGTAAAAATTTTTCAAGATCAATAAGGACTTTTTCAGACAATTTTCTGTAGGTGGTAAGTTTTCCTCCATAAATATTCAATAAAGGTAATTTTTTTATAATTTTTAAATCAAAAACATAATCTCTTGTGACTTTTGAGGCTGTTTTAAAATCTTCAATTAGAGGTCTTATCCCAGAATATGTATCTACGATGTCCTTTGATGTTATTTGTTTTTTTAAGTAATTATTTACTGAACTAATTAAATATCTAATTTCTTTTTTTGATATTCCTTTATTTTCAGGTGATTTCACCTCTTCTTCAGTTGTTCCAATTAAAGAAAACTTCCCTTTATAAGGTATTACAAATATTATTCTTTTATCAGTATTTTGAAATGTGAACGCAACATTTTCTTTGTACAATTTTTTTGTAATAATATGACTTCCTTTAACCAATCTAATTTTTTTCTTAGATTTAATTTTTATATTTTTATTTAAGGTTTCATTTATCCACGGTCCAGATGCATTAATCAAAATTTTTGACTTTACTTTTTCACCATTTTCAAGACTAATAATCCATTCATTGCCAATAATTTCAGCTTTTTTAACTTTGTTGTATTCTAGTATTTTAGCGTTATTTCTTTTTGCATCTTTGGTATTTAATTTCGTTAATTTTTTATCGTCAATTTGTATGTCAAAATATTGAAAACCAGTTTTGTATTTTTCTTTAAGAATATTTGAAAATTTTTTTCTAAGATCAAATGTTTTTGATTTTGGTATATTACTTTTACCACCTAAATTATCGTACAAAAATAAACCAATTTTAATTAACCAGGCTGGTCGAATTTTATCTGCATAAGGAATTATAAAAGGAATGGGTTTTGAAATATGTTTAGCAATTTTATAAACAATTTCTCTTTCTTTTAAAGATTCTCTAACTAATTTGAATTCATAATTTTCTAAATAACGAAGACCACCATGTATTAATTTCGTTGACCAGGATGAAGTTGCTCCACCAATCTCACCTTTGTCAGCTAAACAAACTGATAAACCTCTACCCGCAGCATCCCTTGCAATACCTGCACCGTTTATACCGCCACCTATTATGAATAAATCGAATATTTTAGACATTTAAATTATGATTTGTTTTAAAATATACAACCTCTTTTAGAAACATTATATATTTTTACATTTAAGTAATCAAAATTTAACGATACTTTAATATAAATAATTTATTCATCATGAATAATAAACAAACAAAGAGGTAAAATGAAAAAAATATTGAGTGTTTTAACAATTCTATTTACTTTCTCTTTTACATCACACAGTTATTCAAAGACAGAAATTCATTGGTGGTATGGAAATAGTGGATTTCTTGGTGATGTAATTATTGAAATTGCAAATAGATTTAATGCTTCACAAGATGAATACACCGTCATTCCTACAGGTAAAGGAAGTTATGAAGATAACATGGCGGCAACTATAGCTGCATTTAGAGCAGGAGACCAACCACACTATTCACAGGTTTACGATGCTGGTGCTGCAATTATGATAGCTCAAGTTAAAAATGGCGTTGTTATTGGTTTTGAAGATATGGCTGAGAAATATGGAATTAAAGTAGATGCAGATAATTATATTCCTGGAATTAAAAACTTCTATGCTGACTCTGATGGAAAAATGATAGGTGTTCCTTTTAATAGTTCAACTTGCTTAATGTATGCAAATATGGACATATTGAAAGAAGTAGGAATAGAATCAGTTCCAAAAACTTATGAAGAATTTGAGGCTATGGCTCCAAAAATTAAAGCTGCTGGATATATTCCTTTAGTTCAAAGTCACTTTCCTTGGATCTGGACAGAAAATTTCTTTTCAAGACATAATCTACTTATGACAGATGGAAACAATGGTTACGATGCTGTTCCGACAAAAACTTTATTTGCTGAAACAGATGCATTTGTTTATCATTGGAAAAAAGTAAAAGAATGGTACGAAAAAGGTCTCTACGGTTATAAAGGAAGAGCTTGGGGAGATAATCAAGCACCATTTATAGCAGGTGAGGCTGCTTTTTGGTTTGGATCTGCTGCATCATTTGGTGGAATGAAAGGTGTTGTTCCAAATTTTACAGTTAATCATATTCCTTATTGGGATTCAGTAACTGGTGGCAAAGAGTATCCAACATTTATTGGTGGCGCAGCAAACTGGATCTTAAATGGTCATACAGAAGAAGAGTATAAAGGACTTGCTAAATTCATAGAATTTATGGGTTCTCCTGAAATGGATTTATACTATCACAACATGACAGGTTATTCTGCTGTAACTAAAGGTGGTATAGAATTAGCTGAAACTATAAACTTTTATAGAGCTTCTCCATATCACAAAGCTGTTGGTGAACAATTAAGCTTAGAAGGTTCAACTATTCCTGGTGGATATAGAGCTGGTAACTGGCCTCAAATTCGTGAAGTAATTTACGAAAATGTTGAGCCAATGTTAAATGGCAAAATATCAATCGAAAAAGGATTAAAGAACATGGATAAGGGTGCAGCTAAATTGTTAAAACAATTTGCTAAGACTCTTTAATAAATAATATAAATTAGGAGGGTATTAATATACCCTCCTATTTATTTTATGAAAAAAGTTCAGTTTAAATCAAACTATTCACAGTATTTTTTTTTAGCACCACAGCTAGGTATTTTATTAATATTTTTATATTGGCCAATAATACAAACTTTTAGAGATGCATTTACCATGCAAGATGCATTTGGATTTGGAAGACAATTTGTATGGTTTGATAATTTTTTATTTATTTTTAATGACCCGGCTTATTTAATAGCTTTTAAGTTTACTATTATTTATAGCTTTGTGATTACACTTGTTACAGGAGCCATTGGATTGTTACTTGCTGTACAAGCCAATAATGTAATGCATGGAAAAAGTGCCTACAAAACTCTTTTGATTTGGCCTTATGCTATTGCGCCAGCGGTGGTGGGTGTTATGGCAAATTATTTTTTTAGTGAAAGATTTGGATTATTGTATCATCTATTTAACGATTTATGGGGTTTTAATTGGTATGAAAGTGTTTTTGATTCTTATATCTACTTAATAATAGCAGGATCATGGAAACAAATAAGTGCTAATTTTATTTTCTTCTTAGCCGGTCTTCAAGCAATACAAAAATCTGTTATTGAAGCATCCATAATTGATTGTAAAAGTAGTTTAAGAAGATTTTGGACAATCACTTTCCCTCTATTGATGCCCACAACTTTCTTTTTAATCATTATCAATATAACTTATGCTTTTTTTGATACTTTTGGAATAATTGACACTACAACAATTGGTGCACCCTCAGGTGAAACAAGAACTCTTGTTTATAAAGCATACATGGACGGATTTAGGGGGTTAGACTTAGGAAGTGCTGGTGCTCAATCAATTATGATGATGTTGATTGTTTTAGTTATTACAATTTTTCAATTTAGATACATAGAAGGGAAAATACATTACAATTAAAATGATTAGATATTTTTCATCAAACTTTTCTCATTTAATTCTTTTGATAGGCATTTTTATTATGATAATTCCTGTTTGGTTAATTTTTGCAAGCTCAACTCATACAGCTTCGATAATTAATACCCAAGGTCTTCAATTTTTTTTAGGAGATAAGTTTTTAGAGAATTATACAAAAGTTTTATTATATGAAGGTGGTTTTTTTAAAGAAATTACTGCATTAAAGATGTTTTTAAATAGTTTTTTAATGGCAACTGGAGTTGCGTTTTTATCAGTTATTTCATCTCTTATGACTGCATATGTCTTAGTTTATTTTAGAGTGAAATATGCAACATTATTATTTTGGATAATTTTTATTACTATACTAGTCCCTCTGGAGTTAAGAATTTTTCCTACCTATTCTGTTATGTCTACACTTAACTTAGTAAACTCATATTGGGGACTAATTATTCCAATTTCAGCTTCTGCTATAGCTACTTTATTTTTTAGGCAGTTTTATAAAACTATACCTGATGAATTACTTGAATCAGCAAAATTGGATGGTGCAAATACTTGGAGATTTTTTATTGACTTTTTAGTGCCATTGTCAAAAACAATGATTGTTGCAATGTTCATATTTATGTTTGTATTCGGTTATAATCAATATTTATGGCCGATATTAGTAACTTCTTCTGAACAATATTGGACTGTTGTCATGGGATTAAAGATGATGTCTGGATCAATTGTTAACAAATTTGCATTTGTTATCATGTCAATGATACCACCAGTATTAATTATAATTGTATTACAAAAATATTTTATTAAAGGGATCTTTCAAGACAAATGAAAATTAAATTATCACAAATTTTAGCACACATTGTACTTATACTAGGTGTTTTATTAATGGTAATTCCGATTTGGTTATCATTTGCTAGCTCTACCCACGATACTGTAACTATTTTAAAAGAGGGAATGAAATTTGGTCTTGGCGATCAATTAACAAGAAATTATAACGAAGTTTTAAATGAGAAGGGTGGTTGGTCCGAGGAAGTGACTGCTGCAAAAATGTTTATAAATAGCTTTATAATGGCTTTGGGAATTGCAACCCTTAAAGTAATTATCTCAGCAATGTCAGCTTATGCTTTAGTTTATTTTAGATTCAAATTTGCTGTACCAATTTTTTGGTTAATCTTTATTACTTTACTTGTGCCTCTGGAGGTTAGGATTTTTCCAAGTTATAAGATTGTATCAGATTTAGGTTTAACTAATTCATACACAGGTCTTGTTCTTCCATTGGTTGCATCAGCCACCGCTACCTTTTTTTTTAGACAGTTTTATAAAACTATACCTGATGAATTACTTGAATCAGCAAAATTAGATGGTGCAAATAGTTGGAGATTTTTTATAGATTTTTTAGTTCCATTATCTAAAACAATGATTGCAGCGATGTTTATATTCATGTTTGTATACGGATATAGTCAATATTTATGGCCGTTAATAATGACTACGAGTGAGGAATATTGGACTGTAGTAATGGGAATGAAAATTATATTTACTGAAAGTTATGAGGGAGTTGCTTTACCAAGAACAGCAGAGAGATTTGCTTATATTATTTTATCAATGATCCCCCCAGTTTTAGTGGTAGTATTTTTGCAAAAATGGTTCATAAAAGGATTAATTCAAACAGAGAAATAAATGAGTTTTTTAGAATTAAATAAAGTTACTAAAATCTATCCAAACGGAACTAAAGCTGTTCATGAGACAAGTATGAATGTAGAAAATGGTGAATTCATGGTTTTTGTTGGACCGAGCGGATGTGGAAAATCTACTCTTTTAAGAATGATTGCTGGGTTAGAAGACATAACTGAAGGTAATATAAATCTTGATGGAATATTAATTAATAAAGTTGACCCTTCAGAGAGAGATGTTGCGATGGTTTTTCAGAATTATGCACTCTATCCTCACATGAATGTTTACAACAATTTGGCTTACGGATTAAAAAATAGAGGTATTTCAAAAGAAGATATTGAAAAAAAAGTTAATGAGGCAGCAAAGCTATTACAAATTTCTGAATACTTGCAAAGAAAACCATCCATGTTGTCAGGAGGTCAAAGGCAGAGAGTTGCTATGGGAAGAGCTATTGTAAGAAGTCCTAAAATATTTTTATTTGATGAGCCATTATCTAATTTAGATGCAAAACTAAGAATACAAATGAGGCTTGAAATAAAAAAACTTCAGCAAAAAGTTGGAGTGACAAGTATATTTGTAACTCATGACCAAGTAGAAGCTATGACCTTAGCTGATAGACTGGCAGTAATAAATAATGGCCTTATTGAGCAGCTTGGAACACCGATAGAAATTTATAATAATCCTAAATCTATGTTTGTCGCAGGATTTATAGGTTCGCCACAGATGAATTTTCTTGAAGGAGAATTAAAAAATAAAACTCTTACTTCAGAAGGTTTTGAAATTAATAATGTTACAAGTGATTTTAATGGACCAGTTATATTAGGAATTAGACCAGAGCATATGTCGCAAACTGATAAAGGTTTAATAAATTTATCTGTAGATCTGGTAGAACAATTAGGTTCAGATAATTTGATTTATGGAGAAATAAAAAATAAAAAAGATTTTTGTTTTAGATGTCCTGGAAGTCAAATTATTAAAAAAGGAAGTAAATTATCTTTGAACATAAATGATAACAATTATTATGTTTTTGATAAATCTAATGGTAATAGAGTAAATTAATTTTGATTTTATCAAAGCCAAATTATATTAAAATTTATGGCCATAGAGGCGCTAGAGGAGATCTTCCTGAAAATACTTTAGAAAGTTTTAAATATTTATTTAAAAACAATATTAATGCATACGAAACAGATATTTTGATTTCCAAAGATCTTATTCCTGTGATTACACATGACTTTAGATTAGATCCAAGTTTTACAAAAGATAATGAGGGAAATTGGATAACGGATGAAAATATAATAATATTTGACTTAAGTTACGATGAGCTTTTAAAATTTGATGTTGGGTCTTTAAATAAATTATCTAGATATGGAAGAAGATTTGTTAATCAAAAAACTTTAGAAAATCAAAAGATACCAAAACTTTCTGAGTTATTAGAATTATCTTCAAAAAACAAATCTGAAAATTTATTAATAAATTTAGAAATTAAATCTACACCTGACGAGGAAAATTTAACTCCAACCCCAGAGGAAATGGTAAAACTTGTTATGAAAGAAGTAAATAAATCAAATTTACAAAATAAAATAATCATTTCTTCATTTGATTGGAGAACACTGACAGAAATCAAAAATCTTTACCCTGAAATTTCAAGAGCTTATTTAAGTTTTCAACAACAGGCAGGAATTAAAATTAAAAATACAATTTACAATAGATCTCCATGGATGAGTTACTTACCTTTTTTTGAAAAATATGAATTACCAAAAATTATAAAATCACAAGGTGGAAAGGCTTTGCATCCATACCATAAAGATATTACAAAAAAACTAGTAGATATTTCTCATCAAGAAGATTTGCCAGTGAACGTTTGGACAGTTAATGAAGAGAACGATATGTTAAAAATGATTGAGTATGGTGTAGATGATATCATGACAGACTATCCATTAAGGCTGAAAGAACTTTGTGACAAAGAAAATATAAACTGGTTTTAGTTTATTTTAATGGATTTAAATATAGTTAATAACCAAGAGCAATTTTTAGCGGGTAAACTTAGAGGGTATACTTTAAAAGGTGCAGAAAATAAATTTGACGATAAAGGAAAACCTTTACCATTTCCAGGGTGCACAATAATTTGTAATATTCCTCTTAATACATATTTATCTGATCAAATTATTGGTTTTCAAAAAAATTTAGAAAATTTTAATCCTGAAAAAACTTATTCCTATTTACCTCCATCTAGTTTTCATATGACATTATTTGACTGTTGTAATTTAAATACAAAAAATACTTATTATTGGCCAACAGATATAGATCTTGATATGGATTACAAAGATATAGCTATTCAATTAAATAAAAGAATTGAAAACTATAATTTTCCAAAAGAAATCAATTTAAAACTAAAAACATTTTTTGGTGGTTACAGCATTGTTTTAGAACCCTTTTCTGAGGAGGACGAAAAAATTTTAAGAAATTGTAGAGATGAACTAAGTAATTTATTGAAAATTAAATTTGAAAATCATCAAAGATATACTTTCCATGTTACATTAGCTTATATCTTGAGACAACTTAATGAGACTGAAATAAAAAATTTAATTAAATTTAATAAACAATTATCCTCTGATTTTAATAAAAAATTTCCAAAAATTACTTTCACAAAACCTGAAATGTGTACCTTTAAAAACATGCTGGAGTTTGAAAGTATTAAACCTTCTAGCCTGTAATAGTTTTTACTTATAGATATTCTTCATTATTATTTTAATCTTTAATATTCAATAAATCTTTTAAAAACTGATTTAGAAAATTGACCTTAAATCTTATAGGTTCAATTTTTCTACGAGATAGTTTTATCTCTTGTCCTGTTATTGAAAAGCATTTTTTTAGCCACAAATACAGCAAAAAGTGCACCGATAATTTCTGCTGATATATAAACTGGAGTATACATATAATTAATTCCAGTAAAACTTTCTGTAAATGTTCTCGCTATTGCTACAGCAGGATTTGCAAATGATGTAGATGATGTAAACCAATAACCAGCAGTGATATAAAAAGCTACACATGAGGCCACTACCACACTTCCTTTCTTTAATGATCCAAAAATTATCAGTATCAATCCAAATGTTGCTACAATTTCAGATGTAAATATATTTATTCCGTCCCTTGATTTTGTTGATAATTCAAAAATTTGATGTTCGAAAAAGAAATTGGCAAGTGCTACACCTAACAAACAACCTAAAATTTGCGCAGATATATATGTGGGTAATAAATTTCCTTTTAATTTTTTTGTAAGAAACATTGCTAGACTTACAAATGGATTAAAATGTGCTCCTGAAACATCACTAAAAACAGTTATTAGCACAAAAAGTCCTGCGCCAGTTGCTATAGTATTGGCTAAAAGCATAATACCTGTGTCATTTGTAAGATTTTCAGCCATTATTCCTGAGCCAACAATAATCATTACAAGGAAACAACTACCAATAAACTCTCCAAGAAAAAACTTACTATATTTCATAATTTTTTATCCAATCATTAATTCTTGTTTCTAAATTGGAATAAGTTTTATGTATTTCTGTTGAAATCAGCTCATCTTTATTTGGTTTATCACTCTTCTCTAACTCATTAATGATATAAACAGGATCTTCAATATCCCAATGAACTATTTTTTCAGGGGATGGCCAGACTGGACAAACTTCATTACTAGCATTGTTACATACAGTAAATACCTGATCAAAGGTTGTTTTCTCATTCAAGAATTTGTTGAAGTTTTTTGATGACAGATTTTTTGTATCAAAATTATTTTCATTTAGATACTTAATGACATATTTATTAATTATTCCAGATGGTTTGCTACCCGCACTGTAACCAATAAATTTATTTTTATGAAATTTATTAACTACACTTTCTGCCAATATGCTTCTGTGAGAATTGCCAGTACAAACAAATAAAAGTTTTTTCATTTTTAACTTTTATTACTATAAAATATTTTTTCTATACTTAATGAGTACTAAATCTAAATTGTAATAAAACTGAAACATTTTTAATTTAAAAGAATATGATGGATAATATGTCAAATATTGCCAATTTATTTAAAATTATAGAAGAAATTGGATCAGACAAACAATATGGAAATGAAAAAGTTTCACAACTAGAACATGCAATTCAATGCGCATTATTGGCAAAAAAAAATAATGAAAACCATTTTTTTATTACTGCAGCCCTATTCCATGATATTGGTCACTTAATTAATAATGACAAAGAAGCCATAAAAAAAGGAATAGATAAAAAGCATGAAAATTCAGGATCTCTTTTTCTTTCTAGATTTTTTCCAGAAGATGTTACAATATTAATTAAAGGACATGTTCCGGCTAAAAGATATTTGGTTTATTGTGAAAAAGGTTATTATGAGTCTTTATCTATTGCTTCAAAACGAAGTTTAGATGTCCAAGGAGGAAGTTTTTCCAAAGAGGAAGCAAACGAATTTATTAAACAACCTTTTATGCAAGATGCAGTTAGATTAAGAAAATATGATGATCTTGCTAAAATTGAAAATTTAGAAATTCCAAATATAAATTATTTTTACAAACACGTAGAGAGAAGCTTTAAATAAACTTTTTTTTGTTTAAAAAAATTGCTGTCGAGTTACCAAATATTGCTAAAACAAAAAATACTAATATTAACAAATCATATCCTCCTACATTCCATACCAACGAACCAATCCATGGACCAGCAATACTACCAATCATATATTGCAAAGCTAAAATACCATGAATATTGCCAAAGTTTTTTTGGCCAAAAGTATCATTTTGAACCAAAGGTTTTAAAATAGCCATACTGCCATATGCTGAACTATTAAATAAAACAAATAAAAATGCTAAGTAATGATTAATATTTATAAAGTATAAAAATATCATTCCAACTACCATCGAGTAAAAACAAATTACAAATAATTTTAAATTTGACTTATCACCTCCATATATCATAACTAAAATTCTACCTATTACTTGTCCTGGTCCAAACAGAGATGCTGTCAATACAGCTTGGGATAGACTCATCCCTTTTTCCTGCAACATTGGAATTACATGAGTTGTAATAGCACCAATATTAAATCCAATAACAAACAATGAAAAACTAAATAACCAAAATCTATAATCTTTAAGTATTATTTTAAGCTTTGAATTTTGATCTGTTTTCTTTTCAATTTTTTTAAATTCTTTTATAATTATATTTTTGAAACCAAAATAATTAGCTGGTGAACTAATCAATATATTTAATATTCCAAAAATAAATACAGTAAACCTCCAGTCATATTGTTCTGTTAAATAAGTAGCAGTAGGAAATGTGTATGTGCTTGCAAATCCAGCAAATAAAGTAATTATTGCAATAGATGTTTTGGCCTTTGATTTTAAATTAATAGTAATGACACTAAAAAGCATCGTATAAAGACAGCCACCCGAGGTTGCACTGACAAGTATCCAAGCAAGTAAAAATCCACCATATGTATCTACTGATGAAAGATAAATTACACTTAGTCCTAATAGTATAGGACTGGTCCACATCATTGGAAAACTTAGATTTCTATCTACAATCTTACCTAGAAAAGGTAAAAGTAAACTATGCACAACTAAGCCTAGAGAATAAATAAAGGTTAAATTATTCCTTGAGATACTAAGTTCATTTTCCCAAGTTAGCAACAACGCTGAGAACAGATACATACAACTGCTGTAACAAAAGGTAACTGATATACCTATTAAAAATGCAGACAAATATTTCACAAATTTTTTTATTTCTTTAACATTTTTTTAACAAAAGTAAGTTAATAGATTATTATGAATAAATTCTTAATCTCATTTATATTAACTTTATCCACAATTTCTATTACTCAAGCTGACAATCATGCTAAAATAACAGAGCAACAAGCCGGCAGTAGTTATTCACAAAATACTGAGGATACATTTAAAAATGAAATAGGGAATTGTGAAGACCCTGGCGTACTTATGTTAAGAGCCACTGTTAAAAATGATATTTCAAGATCTAGTCCCGAAAAAGCATCTGAGGCAGAAGCATTAATGAAAGAGGGCATGAAATTGTGTAATGAAAATAGAGTTTTTGAGGCAAAACTAAAATTAGAAGACGCTAAAACAACTGCTAGAGCAGGATTAGTAGATGGAGAGGATCCATCTATAACTAAAGTTGTTGTTGACAATAATGAGATAACAAAGGAAGAAAAACCTTGGTGGAAATTCTGGAAAGATTGATTTTTATCTTTTTAAATTCCTAAATTAAAATTTCTAGAAAAATTTTTGATAAAGGTATTTTTTCTATTTACCTTACAATTAATTGATCTGATCCAATTAATATTCTTCTAAGCCAAGCAGATAATCTATCCATAAATATTACTACAGCCAAAACTAATATTGCCATGTAGGCGACATTTTCAAAATCATTTCCAGTAGCTAGCGCACCTAAAAATTGTAACCCAATTCCTCCTGCACCCATTGCACCTATTATTACGGCTCCTCTAGTATTTGACTCTAAATAGTATAAGGATTGAGATACAAAAATTGGAAGTATTTGAGGAATTATACCAAATCTATGTTGTAGAAATTTGCTAGCCCCTGTAGATTGAACTCCTTCTTGTTGTTTCTTCTCAGTATTTTCAATTGCTTCAGAATATAATTTACCTAAAGTACCTGTATCAGTAAAACCAATTGCAAAAATACCAGTGAAGGGTCCTGGACCAAAAGCTCTTAAAAATATTAAACTCCAAATTAAAAAATCTATTCCTCTTAAAGTATCAAATAATCTTCTCAACATAAATCTCAGAGTTTTAATTGGGGTAACGTTGTATGCCGCAAGAAAAGATAAGGGAAGAGCCATAACTGTAGCAAACATTGTCCCTAATACAGCCATAACAATTGTTTCAAGCATAGCCCACCAAACTCTACCGTGCATAAATGCTTCATTATCCTTAATCTCTGTTAAGAAAAGTTTTAAATTAGACATTTCAGGAACAACTCTTTCTTTAGAAAAAGTCAAACCTAGTGCTTCGAAAAAGGTATATGGTTCTAACGGACTTGAGAAATCAAACCAAAAATATTTCCATCCGATACTGTAACGATGAATTTCAACTTTTTTTGGATATACTTGAATTCTCTCATACAAAGTTGGTCTAAATTCAACTCTATTTTCTGTGATTCTAAAACCTTTTAAATCTTCTATGACCAAATCCTCTGAACCTACAAGGTAAGGTTTGCCATTAGAATTTAATTTTATGGTAAAATCTCTCTCATATTTTGGAAAATTTACAATCTCGACTTTATCTTTGTATAATATTGCCTTACCTTTATTATTAAACTCAACTACATTGCCAACATTATCAGAATTTTTGTAAAACCAATCTGGAATTGATTTATCAAGATTATCTCTTCCATAAACACTTCTATAATTTCCTTCAAAAGCTATTTTAATATCCTCATGATTTTCCCATTTCATTGTTACATGATCTTTGTGTGCATATGTGTCTAAGACAAACATAGCAGCATTTTGTGGTTTCCATTTTTTTGGGATATCAACAACATCTAAAGTAAAAAAACCTACTATTAAATATACTAAGACGAGAAAAAAAATTATTTGGCCTCTTAATCTACTCTTTCTGGCTTGTTTAAATGTGTCAGGAAATAATTTACGAATATTTTCTCTTTGAATAGCTAAACTAGAACTCATTGATTTGCTCCAATTAATTTATGTCTCCAATATGCAGACAAATAATCTAATGCAATTATTGTACCAACCAGTAAGAACATACACGCTAAAACATCAGCTCCATAATTCCACTGAATTAGAGCCGCTAACATTTCTCCAATTCCACCTGCACCAACAAAACCTAATATTGTAGATTCTCTAACATTAATTTCTAACCTCAATATTCCATAACTTAAAAACAAAGGTAGTACCTGGGGAAGAACTGAAAATCTTATCTTCTGTGTCCAAGTTGCACCAACAGAACTTAAACCTTCAATAGGTTTTCCATCACAATTTTCTATAGCCTCAGTAAATAATTTACCAAGTGCTCCAGCAGTGTGTATCGTAATAGCAATCACTGCTGGTAAAGATGATTTACCCATCAAATATAAAAACACCATTGCTATTATTAATGTTGGAAATGATCTTGTCACATCCATAAAAAATTTTGTAAATTGAATAACTCTTTTATTTCTTATTAAATTTCTACTAGAGAAGATTGCAAAAATAACTGCCAAAACAAATCCGATCGAAGTTGAAAATAAAGCAATATTTAAAGTAATAATTAATTCAGGAATATACTTAATAACTCTTGGCCAATATTTCCATCCCATCTCAAAAGTGTCTACAAATAAATCTCTAGGGTAGTTAAAAAAATTAGCTATACCTCTTCCAAAAGACCCTGCATTTGCTTCTAACGATACCAAGGTACCACCAAAAAAAATTAATATTAGAATTGCAATTCCAAGTAGCGAGGACCTAGTTCTCTGGTTTGTTAATTTTTTTAAATTAACTTCAATTTGTTCTAGGTTGGCAGGTAAGGCTTTTGTCATAATTTTTAAAAAATAAATCAGAGGCAAAGATTTACAGTCTTTGCCTCTGATTATAGAAGGTTTAATTAATTATTTTTTTGCGCTTCAATTTTAGCTTTTCTTGCAGCTACAACTGACTCGTAAAAAGAATGATCCACCGGAACCCATTTTTTTACAATCCCGTTTGCAACGTTTTCGCTACATTTTGGATCGTTCTCGTGTATCCATTGCTTTAAACCAATCATTACTTGGTGTGCTCTAACAGGTAAAAAAGTAGGCATCACAATTGGACCATTAGGAATTAATTTTGAAGACCAAATTTGAACAATGTCGTCCATATTTAAAATCCCTTTATCAACCATTTTTCTTAAATTCCCTGACGAATATCCTTCTTCCCAGCTACCAACACCAGATACCCATGTTACACCAGCATCAACATCACCATTCATTACCGCTAATACATTGTTTTCATGCCCACCAGAAAATTGTGTTTTTGAAAAATATGTATCTGGGTCCATACCCATAGCCTTTAATTCAATTGAAGGAATTAAAAAACCTGATGTAGAGTTAGGGTCAGCCCAACCAAAAGATTTACCTTTAAGATCTGCCATTGATTTAATTCCAGATGCTTTGGTTGCTACTGCAACAGAGTAGTAACCCATATCACCTGTTGGCTGCATTCTTGTTAGTACTGGTACTACTGCAGTTGGATCTTTTAAATACATACCTGCGTAACCTGAAGAACCGAACCAAGTGTAATCTAGATTACCACCTAGCATCGACTCCATTGTTCCAGCGTAGTCTTTAAAAGTAAAAAATTTAGCTGGTACACCATAAGCGGCTTCGATATACGGCATGAAACATTCATTTCTAGCTATAATATCTTGAGCTGCTTCGTCACCTAAAAAACCAACTCTAAACTCTGGTTGGTATTTACTTAAGTCCATTTTTGGACCTGTGTAAGTTACTGCATTAGCTTGAGTTGAAAAAAACACCATAGCCAAAAGTGCAATAACTCTTGTTAGTTTATTAAACATAATTATCTCCTTTTTATAATTTTAGTCTAACGACTTATTTGTAACGATGAGTTATTGATCTCATGCAGTTGCAAATTCTTTCTCAACATCTCCATTTATCTTTTTTTTTGTTTTAAACTCAGTGGATGTTACTTGTGGTTCAAAAGCTTCATCAGCTTCTGCACCATAAATTTCTCTTGCAAGTTTGTCTGATAATTTTTCTGGTACATCATCAAAGACAATTGCGCCATCTTTCATTCCAATAATACGGTCACAATAGGTTTTTGCTGTATCTAGGGTATGAAGATTTGAAATGACCGTTAAATTTTTTTCATCATGAATTTTTCTTAATGACTCCATTACCATTCTTGCATTCATTGGGTCTAAAGATGCTATAGGTTCGTCTGCTAAAATCATTTTAGGATTTTGCATCAAAGCTCTGCATATAGCTACACGTTGCTGTTGACCTCCAGATAACGTTTCAGCTCTTTGAAGGGCAGTGTTAGCCATACCTAAGTTATTGAGTAAAATCAGAGCATCAGCCCTTTCATCTCGAGAAAACATTTTTAAGGATGCTCTAAATGAGCCCTGATAATTTAATCTGCCTAATATTACATTTGTTAGAACATCTAATCGTGGGACTAAATTAAATTGTTGAAAAATCATTGCACAGTTTCTTTGCCATGATCTCTTTTCCTTACTTTTTAAATCTAGAATATTTTGACCTTCAATTTCAATCGACCCATCTGTTGCGTCGGTAAGTCGATTTATAATTCTTAGTAATGTTGATTTACCAGCCCCAGATCTACCTATGATTCCTATCATTTGAGGTTTGTTAACCTCAAAAGAAACGTTTTTAACGGCATGATTATCACCGAAAAATTTGTTAACTTTTTTAATAATCATTTGAGGAATTCATTAACCCTCTAATCTTTAATAAATGTTAAAATATTATTAAGGAATCTTTTAAATTTTGTTTAAGTTATATGAAATTTAAACCTAAGGTAGAAAATCTAATTTTTTATTAAAAATTGAATTTTAGATCCAATAAAATAACTTTCACTTAACTCTACAGGATTGTTTTTAAAATCGACATTAACAGATGTAGTTTTTAATAGTGCTTCCCCCTCATTTATATTTAATAAATTTGATTTTATTTTGTCTGCAATTTCAGCATTGATTAGAGTTTTTGATCTTTTAATTAGTTTGATATTCAATAAATTAAAAGCTTTGGTTACTGATTGTTTTTTAACAAAATAATTAATAAATTTTGGAAATTTTTTATAAGGAATCGATCTGAAAGTTATTACAGAAGGTGAATTGTTGACAAAACCTATGCTATTTATGCGTGTAACTTTGTCATTTTTTTTTAAGTTGAGTTCTTTTTTTTCAAAAGGATTGCATTCAGCAATATCAAAACTTTTTATTTCAATTCTTACTGATTGGTTTTCTTCAAGTATATTCTCAGTAAATCGTACGTTTTTACTAATTGAGTAATTAATTTTTGATGATTTAACAAATACTCCAAGACCTCTTTTTGAATATATTAAATTATCATCTTTAAGTTCTTTAAAAGCTCTTCTTATAGTGTGTCTATTGACATTGAATTGTTTTGCATAGTCATTCTCAGAATCTAACTTTTTATTAATTTTGTACTTATTTAAAACAATTTCTCTTTTGATTGAATTGTATATTTCCTTCCAAAGCAAATCTTTTGTTGTCATAAAATTTTAATAAATAATATATTGAAATTTTTTTTAATTTTGTTACTTGTCTAGTTGTATAGTATTATGCAAAATGAATCAAGAAAACAATGGTTAAGTTCTTTAGCAACAGCAGATGAAAATTATCTCATTTCGCTTTGGGACAATTTAAATATGAAAATAGAATATAATTGGTTAAGAGAACCTGAGATTGGCAGTGTTATGGTTCAGGGAAAAGTAGGCGCCACAGGTGATAATTTTAATGTTGGAGAAGTAACTATAACGAGATGTTCATTAAATTTAGATAAAAAAATCCAAGGCCATGGTTATGTTCAAGGTAGAAATAAATATAAATCCAAAATTGCAGCTTTGTGTGATGCATTGATGCAAACTGAAAAAAAAGAAATAATTAAAAGAAATATAATAGATAAATTAATTAAATATAAAAATAACAAAAGAAATGAAATATTATCTAAAACAGAAGCTACTAAGGTTGATTTTTTTACCTTGGTAAGAGGTGAGGATAAATAATTTATGGAAGTTGTTTCTAAAAAAAATAATTCTCAAACAAGTGCTGATTATTTTAGAAGTATTTTGTTTGCAACTTCATATCCTGGTTCGATCGAAATATTAGACAGTATAAATTCGCCTTCGAAAATGTTTTCAGCCAGTTGTTCAATTATAAAAACTTTTTGTGACAGTTATTCGAATATTTTTTTAGGTCGTGATATTAACAATCCAGAAACTATTGATTGGATTAAATTTAATACAGGTGCAAATATTACAGATAAAAAAAATGCAAATTTTGCAATTGGTATTTGGGATGATCTTTTACCATTAGATGAATTTAAAAAAGGGGACGACCAAAATCCTGATCAATCGTGCACTATTATTTGCCAGTCTAAATTTGAAAAACCAAATGCCATAATTACTGGTCCTGGTATTAAAAGTTCTAAAAGTATATTTTTACCTGATAGAGAGATTATAAAAAAAAATAACCAGCAATTTCCATTAGGACTTGATTTTTATTTTGTTGATAATGATAAATTTTATTCAATACCAAGATCACTAAAAATAGGAGAACTATAAAATGTATGTATCTGTAAAAGGTGGAGAAAAGGCAATCAATAATGCACATTCTTGGTTATCTGAAATAAGAAGAGGCGATGTAAATATAGCAGAACTAAATATTAAACAAATTAGTGAACAACTAACTTTAAGTGTTGATAGAGTTATGTCAGAAGGATCTTTATATGACAAAGATTTGTCTGCTCTTGCAATCAAACAGTCTAGAGGTGACTTGATTGAAGCAATTTTTCTAATGAGAGCCTATAGAACTACTTTACCTAGAATTGGTTCAAGCAAACCTATCGAAACTAGCAAAATGTTATGCCTGAGAAGAATATCTGCAACATTTAAAGATATCCCAGGTAAACAAAAGTTAGGCCCAACATTTGACTACACACACCGTTTACTTGATTTCAAGCTTCTTGCTGATGGAGAGTATGAAAAAGCTAAGATTGAAAAATATGATGATAAAGAAATCCCACATGTTTTAAGCTTTTTAAATAAAGAAGGATTAATTCAGAAAGAAATACCTAGTGGCAAAACATCTAAAGATATTACAAGAAACCCAATTAATTTTCCTTTAACAAGATCTGAACGATTGCAATCTCTTTCAAGAGGAGATGAAGGTTTTCTTCTTGGTTTAGCTTATTCAACACAGAGAGGGTATGCTAGAAATCATGCATTTGTTGGTGAATTAAGAACTGGTTACGTTGAGGTTCAATTTGAAATTCCAGAATTAGGAATAGAAATAAATATTGCTGATGTCATGTTTACTGAGTGTGAGTCAGTAAACCAATTTAAAGGTAGTAAAAAAATACCTGCTCAATTTACCCGTGGATATGGTTTAGTTTTTGGTCAATTAGAGAGAAAAGCTATTTCTATGGCTTTAGTTGATAGATCAATGAGATGGAAAGAATTTGGTGAGGAGTATTTGGGTGTTGCTGCTCAAGATGAAGAATTTGTTATATCTCATTGTGATAATATTCAAGCCACAGGTTTTTTAGAACATATCAAATTACCTCATTATGTAGATTTTCAAGCGGAATTGGATTTAGTAAGAAAAATTAGAGAAGAGTATAAAAAAAATGAACAACGTACTTAAATTTAAAAATAAAAAAACTGATGTTACAGCTCAAGATGAAATATATAATTTTGCTTATTTAGACGAAAATACAAAAAGAATGATAAGAAGAGCTTTGATTAAAGCTCTTTGCATACCAGGTTATCAAGTTCCATTTTCATCTAGAGAAATGCCTATGCCATATGGATGGGGAACAGGAGGGGTTCAAGTAACATCGTCATGTTTAACAACTGACGATGTGATAAAAGTTATTGATCAAGGAGCAGATGATACTACAAACGCAGTTTCAATTAGAAATTTCTTTAAAAAAACTGCTAATATTGAGACCACAGAAAAAACAAGCCAAGCATCGATAATTCAGACAAGACACAGAATTCCAGAAGAAAAGTTAAAAGAAAAACAAATACTTGTTTATCAAGTTCCAATACCAGAACCTCTTGCGTTTTTAGAACCAAGATATCAAGAAACTAAAAAAATGCATGCACTATCAGAATATGGAATTATGCATGTAAAGTTATATGAAGATATTACCAAAAATGGTCATATAGAAACAGCATATGCTTATCCAGTAAAGACAAATGAAAGATATATAATGGACCCATCACCTATTCCAAAATTTGATAACCCAAAAATGAACAATAACCCTGCTATTCAATTATTTGGAGCAGGAAGAGAGCAAAGAATTTATGCAATACCACCATATACTGAAGTAACGAGTCTTGATTTTGAGGATTATCCATTTGATCCCTCAAAGGCACCTCATAAATGTTCTATTTGTGGATCAAATGAGAGTTTTTTAGATGAAATAATTACTGATGATGACGGTAATAGATCATTTATATGTTCAGATACAAATTATTGTAATCAAAGAATGGAAAATAATTAAATGCAACCAATTTTGTCAGTTCATAATTTAAACAAATATTACGGTAATCAAGTGGGATGCAAAAATATGAATTTGACATTATATCCTGGGGAAGTCGTTGGTGTAGTAGGAGAATCTGGCTCAGGAAAAACAACTTTTATAAATTCCATATCAGGCAATCTTATTCCTGATAGTGGAAAAATCTTAATTGAAACAGGTAATGAAACGATTGATTTTCTAGAAATATCTGAGTCATTGAAAAGGTTATTGATAAGAACTGAATTAGCTTTTGTTCACCAAAATCCTAGAGACGGTTTAAGATTAGATGTAAGTGCTGGTGGAAATATTAGTGAAAGATTAATGTCGATTGGACAAAGAAATTATGGAAATATTAGGCAAACTATTTTTAAATGGTTAGATAAAGTAGAAATCGATAAAAGTAGAGTAGATGATTTTCCAAGAACATTTTCTGGTGGAATGTTGCAAAGATTACAAATAGCAAAAAATTTGGTTACGAGTCCTAAAATAATTTTCATGGACGAACCAACAGGAGGTCTTGATGTTTCTGTTCAAGCAAAAATTTTAGATTTGTTAAGAAAATTAGTTAGAGAATTAAATTTATCAGTTGTAATCGTTTCTCACGATTTAGCAGTGATTAGATTGTTAGCTGATAAAATTATTGTTATGAAAAATGGGGAGGCTGTTGAGTCTGGACTTTGTGATCAGGTATTAGATGATCCGCAACATTCTTATACTCAGTTATTAGTTAGTTCAGTATTACAGGTTTAAAAATGATTGAACTAAATAAAATTACAAAAAAATTTACACTTCATAATCAGGGCAAAACAAACATATTAGTTTTTAATAATTTGAATTTGAAAATTAATCCTGGAGAAATTGTAGCGTTAACAGGACCATCAGGTGTTGGAAAGTCTAGTATTTTAAAAATGATTTATGGAAACTATGTTTTTCAATCAGGACAAATTAAAATTAATAATCACAACATAGATCATACATATCCGAGAAATATTATTGAACTTAGAAAAAATATAATAGGATATGTTAGTCAATTTCTAAGAGTGATACCTCGTGTTCCTACAATTGAAATTGTTATGGAGCCCTTATTAGAAATAAATTCAGATCAAGATGAAGTTCGTGAAAAAGCTGAAAAAATTTTACTAAAACTTAATATAGATAAAAACTTATGGAATTTATCGCCACTAACTTTTTCAGGTGGAGAACAACAAAGAGTTAATGTTGCTAGGGGACTGATTAGAAATTATCCATGTTTATTACTAGATGAACCAACTGCTAGTTTAGATAGTGTTAACAAAGATATTGTTTTGAATTTGATTAATGAAAAAAAAGATAGTGGATCTTCAATAATTGGTATTTTTCATGATGAATATTCACGTAAATATTTAAATGCTAGGGAAATAGATATTACAAAAATATCAGATGCAAAATAACGGTCAGCTTATCGTAGTCGTTGGACCATCAGGATCAGGAAAAGATACTTTATTAAAAAAAGTAATTAAAAAAATTCCTAATTCCATTTTGGTAAAAAGGTACATTACTAGGAAAAAAGATATTAAAAATGAAGATCATTACAGCATATCAATTAAAAATTTTGAAGATAAGATTTTAAAAAAACATTTCTTTGTTTACTGGAAAGCTCATGGTTTTTCATACGGTATTCCATTTAAGGAAATAAAAAAAATAGAGGAAGGTAAAACAGTAATTTTTAATGGATCAAGAAAAGTACTTTTTAAAGTAAAAAAAAAAGTTAATAACGTTAAAATAATTAATATTATTGCCCCATCAACAATTATTAAAAAGAGACTTGTAAATCGAGCTAGAGAAGACAAAAAATCAATTAATAAAAGGATAAAAAGAAAAATTAATTTACTACCGAAAAATATAATTACTATAAATAATAATAAATCAATAGCTATAGGTGCAAATAAATTGAAAAAAATAATTTTAGCTAAGTGAAAAATTTTCTAAATTCTCAAACATTCCTTTTTGGTTTTCACCAAATATATATATTTTATCAAAATTATTTATTTCATTTAAAATGATTTCTTTGTTTCTTTCAATTTTTTTTAACTCAAGGTACAATTTGTTTCCTGTGACCTCTGATGCAAGGGTCATATGGAAATTAAATTCTGACATTAAATAGGGGTATCCCCATTTATATAAAATATTTAATTGTAATTTACTTAGTTTAGAGGGATTTCTTCTATCAATTTCTTTTTTTGTAAGAGGTGACCTAAATTTAAATAATTCTCTAACTAGTCTATTTGATAACTTATTAATGTTATTATTTTTTTTATTTTGAACAAAAGCATAAAAATTATTCATTTTTTTTAATTTAAATTTATAAAATTTAAATTTTTTGAATTTTTTTGCTATTTCCTCAGTTTTTTTAAATAATGTATTGGTACTATAATTTTTGTTTAGTTTAAAAGGAGGAATAAGTGTGCCGTGAAACCCATATTTCTTTGCAATTAAAACATTTTTATCTATGTTTATTAAGTTTTTAATTCCAAATCTGTTTAGATAATTAATTCTATGTTTGTTATTTATTAACTTTGCATTAAGTGGATCCCAACCGAACCAATATCTGCCAAATTCTTCTAGACTACTCTCTTTTGGAGGTGCATAATAAATAGCGTATCTAGAATATTTTTTCATAATTCAACTTATAATACTTATATAAATTTTCTCTAATTTAAAATATTTGTAACAATTCATGTGTATTAAAAAGTGATGCATGAATATATTTTAAACAATGCCATGATAATTAAAAAAGATGAAATCGTTCATGGTCATATCAGGATTAAAGATAACAAGATTGTCGATATAAGTAGTGGATTAAGTAATAACAAAAGTTCTATAGACTGCGAAAAAGATTATATTTCGCCAGGATTGGTTGAATTACATACTGACAATCTTGAAAGACACATGACACCAAGACCTAAAGTTTCATTTCCAGTAGAAAATGCAATTTTATCTCATGATAGAGAATTAGCATCTGTTGGAATAACTACAGTTTTTGATGCATTAAGAGTTGGTTCTATTGAAAAAACAGGAAAATATAAAAAATATGCAAAAAACTGTTCGGATATAATTTCAAGTTTTAAAAAAGATAATATTCTCAAGATTGATCACAAAATACATTTAAGAGCTGAAACTTGTTCGGAGAATTTGATTGATGAATTAGACGAATACAATGAAACTCACGATGTAAAACTGATTAGTATAATGGATCATACACCAGGTCAGAGGCAATTTAGAGTTATAGATAAGTACAAAGAATATCTTTCAATTAAACACGGTATGACAGAAAATGAAATGGAAATTCATTTTGATCACTTAAAAAATCTTCAAAAAAAAAATAGCAAGAAACACATAGATAAAATTTTAGAATTTAAATCATCATATGATTGTATTTTGGCTAGTCACGACGATACCACAGAAAATGATGTTCATAATTCAAATAAATATGGAGTAAAATTGGCTGAATTTCCAACAACATTAGAAGCAGCCAAAACTTCTAAAGATTACAATATTAAAGTTATGATGGGATCTCCTAATTTACTTAGAGGAGGTTCACACTCTGGCAATATATCTGCAAAAGAACTCTTAGAAAATGATTGTTTAGATATCTTAAGCTCAGATTATATTCCATCATCATTAATTATATCTGTTGTCAAATGGGGTTTAGAAATTGATAATCTTCCAAAAGCATTTGCAGCAGCTAGTCACGCTCCATCTATAGCTACAAATTTAAATGACAGGGGTTCCATTGACAATAATAAGAGAGCAGATTTAATAAGGTTTAAAATTTATCAAAATTTACCAGTTGTAAAAAATGTTTGGTCAAACGGAATCCAAGTAAGTTAAAATAACCCAGTTGTATAAGAATACTTAATTATACCTGCAATCATTATCGGTATTTGTAGTGAAAAATTTGTTAATAAAGGTTTATCCTTTGTAATGGTACCAACAATAGTCCAACCGATTATTCCTAAACTGTGAGGTATCATGCTATAAGGATAGTAATCTAAATAAAAAGTTAATATTCCTAAAAGCGTCAAAACTGTGCTTGTCCATTTTAATATTCTGATATTTGCAGTCATTTTCTCTCCTTTCTTTTAAATTTATTATCATTTTAAATTATGATAATATTATATTAAAGATTTGTTAAAATTAGTTTCTATTAATGCTTAATTAAATTATTAATAAAATTTATTAATTTTAAATTATTTATTTAATGCATCTTCAAGATAATCTAATCTATCTTGACCCCAAAAAATCTCATTATTTAAGACATACGAAGGAGCGCCAAATACATCATTATCAACCGCATCTTTTGAATTTTTTTGATACTCCAAGTTCACATCTTCAGATAAAGCTAATTTCTTCATTTCTTCAAAGTTTAAATTTAATTTTTCACAAATTTCCTGAAGTGTATTGTGATCAGAAAGATCTTTATCCATAGACCATAAATATTTTAAACATTCATTTCCAAAATGAAGTTTATTACCCAATTTATTTGAAGCTATTACAAATTTTGCTGGTAAGTGTGGGTCTTTAGGTGGAAAAAATTTTGGCTTTTTAATAATCGGCAAACCTAGTTTATTTGAAATTCTCTCCAGTTCTACAAGTCTATATTTTTGTCTAGCAGGATGTCTTTTAGGAACTGGCAATCCACCAGTATTTGGAAATATTTCGCCAACTAAATCAAGTGGTTTTTCTATAACCTCTAAATTATATTTGCTTACTATCTTTGTAAATCTATCAGCTCCTAGATAACTAAATGGAGATAGGACACTAAAATAATATTCAATTTTCATTTTTTTAAACGCATTTCTTGCACAGACCAAAAAATTCTAAATTGTATTTATTATATTTCATTCCTTTATTATCTTTAAAATCTCTTAGGTGTTCTGATAATTTATGATCATGAATTTCAGTTACATCTTCACAACTTTCACAAATTGAAAAAATAGTAGCATTAGCAATTTGACATTTTGAATTTTTACAAGCTATGAAAGCGTTTCTACTTTCTATTTTATGAATTTTTCCGATTTTGACTAGTTTGTTTAAGGCTCTATAAACTTGCAAAGGAGCATTAATACCTTTTTTTTTAACATCAAATAAAATTGAGTATGCTTTTAATGGTTGATCAGATTTTTCAATTAAATCTAAAATTATTTTTTGGTTTTTAGTTAATGTTTCTTGTTTTTGCATTTAATTATTTTTTATAATATTCCATTAATTTTTCAATTGTATCGTTTGTTTAACTTTAAGTAATGAAAAAATAAACAACACAAGAGCTGTAGCAATTATGGATGGACCAGACGGTGTATTGAATTCTAACGAAGAGAACAATCCTATAAACACTGATAACAATCCTCCAATTATTGAAAAAATAACCATTTTTTGTGGATTATCTGAAAGATTTCTAGCCATAGCAGTTGGTATAATTAACATTCCAGTGATTAATAAAACTCCAACTAATTTTATTGAAATGGCAATTATTGCAGCTAATAAGACTGTAAACACCGCTTTTGCTCTATCAGGATTTAAACCTTCTGCTTCAGCTAATTCATAATTAACTGTAGATGCAAATAATGGTTTCCAGATTATTTTTAAAGTTATTAATATTAAAGCGCCACCAAACCATATAATAAACAAGTCTTTTTTGTTAACTGCTAAAATATCTCCAAACAGTAATCCCATTATATCAAATCTAATAAAGGTTAAAAATCCAATAACCACTAATCCAACTGCCAATGATGAGTGAGCTAGAAGACCTAACAATGCATCACTTGGTAGATTAGTTTTTCTTTGTAGTTGTACTAAAATTAATGCAATTACCGATGAAATTAAAAATATTGAAACAGCGATATTAAATTCTAATGAATATGCAATTGTTACACCGAGCAATGCAGAGTGGGCAAGTGTATCACCAAAATAAGATAATCTCCTCCATACAACAAAGCAACCAAGAGGGCCTGCAACAAAAGCAATACCTATCCCTGCAACTAGTGCTCTTATAAAAAAATCATCTAACATACTATTTTTTTTTTATTTCTCCGTCTGTAGTGTGAACATGATCATGTTTATGTTCGTAAATTGCTAAAGTTTGTGAAGCTTGTTCACCAAACAAAGCTTTGTATTCACTATTTTTTGCAACTTCACTCGGACTCCCGCAGCAGCATACATGACCGTTTAAGCAAACAACATGGTCAGTTGCACTCATTACTGTATGAAGATCGTGAGATATTAGTAGAATCCCACAATTTAGTTTTAATGATAGCTCTTTGATTAGTTCATATAATTCAATTTCTCCTGTGAAATCAACACCTTGTACTGGCTCATCAAGAACTAATAAATCTGGTTTTTTTGATATTGCTCTGGCAAGTAACACTCTCTGAAATTCTCCACCAGACAAGTTAGCTAAACTTTTATCCTTAAGGTGCTTAACACCCGTTAATGTTAATGATTCATTTATGACTTCGTCACTTAAATTTTCTGTTAAAAGCATCAGATCATTAACTCTTAGCGGCAATGTCCAATCTATTGAAATTTTTTGGGGAACGTATCCAATATTACTAGTGTATTTTTCTACGTTTCCCTCTATATTTTTGTAAAACCCTAGTGCAATTTTTGCAGTCGTGCTTTTGCCAGATCCATTAGGACCAATTAAAGTAACAATTTTACCTTTTTCAACCTGAAGAGAAACACCTTGAACAAGCCACTTTTGGTTTTGTTTTAAACCAACATTATTTAACTTTACCAAAACATTATTTTCTATGCTCATTTATTTCCTTGACTTATAAATGTTATATTATTACACAGCGTTATATTATAACATTTAACAAAAACCAAATATTATGAAAAACTTAAAAAAATCCTCAATAATCTTTACAATATTATCATTTTTAACTTTATTTACATCAGCAAATGCTGACATTAAAGTTGTAGCATCAATCAAACCAATACACTCTCTAGTTAGCTATTTAATGGATGGTGTGGCTAAACCTGATTTAATAGTTGATGGCTATGCTTCTCCACATGGATTTGCCATGAAACCTTCGCACGCAAAAATGCTACAAAACGCAGATATTGTATTTTGGGTAGGTGAGGATTTAGAAAATTTTTTAGAAAAACCATTAAACTCAATAGCTAAGAAGGCAGACAAGATTGAACTAATGGATGCAAAAGGTATTGTTAAATTAAAATTTAGAGAGAGAAATATTTTTGGTGACCATGATGATCATGATGACCACGACGATCATGGACATAAGAAAAAAGATGATCATGACGACCACGGACATAAGAAAAAAGATGATCACGATGATCACGATCATGACGACCATGCTAAAAAAGAGGATGGTCATGACGACCACGATGATCATGATGGACATGAAGGACATCACCACGGTGAATTTGATCCACATATTTGGTTAGATCCAATTAATGCAAGCGCTATATTAAAAGAGATGACTGAACATTTAATAGAAAATGATTCAAAAAATGCATCTAAATACAAAAATAATTTAAATAAAGCTTTAAAAGATATAGATAAACTTACAGCTGACGTTAAGTCTGAATTAAACCAAAGCGTAGCCTCAATAGTTTTTCATGATGCATATCAATATTTTGAAGAACGATTTAATGTAAATATATTAGGCGCTTTCACAGTCAATACTGATGTAATGCCTGGCGCAGAGCAATTAGCAGAAATTAGAGAAATCATTGAGCATGATAATGTTGCTTGCGTATTTTCAGAGCCTCAGTTTAATCCTGACATCATTAAAGCAGTTGCAAAAGATATGAATATAAAAACTGGTGTTGTAGATCCTCTAGGAGCAACTTTAAAACCAGGTAAAAATTTATATTTTGATCTAATAAGAAACATGTCAGCATCATTTAAAGGTTGTTAACTATTTAATGGAAAGTAACAAACAAGTTCCAGTTACTGTTTTGACAGGTTTTCTTGGTGCAGGCAAAACCACTTTATTGAATAGAATCCTAACCGAACAGCACGGTAAAAAGTATGCCGTAATCGTTAATGAATTTGGCGAACAAGGTATAGATAATGATTTAGTTGTAGATGCTGATGAAGAAGTGTTTGAGATGAATAATGGGTGCATATGCTGCACTGTCAGAGGTGATCTAATCAGAATTTTAAGTGGCCTTATGAAAAGAGCAGATAAATTAGATGCAATTATTGTAGAAACTACTGGATTAGCTGACCCAGCCCCAGTTGCACAAACTTTTTTTGTCGACCAAGATGTTGCTGATCGAACAAAGTTAGATGCGATTGTTACCGTTGCAGATGCTGTTCATTTAAGTTCTCAACTAACTGATCACCATGAAGCTGAGGAACAAATCGCTTTTGCTGATGTTGTGTTGTTAAATAAAATAGATCTTGTTGACGAAAGTGGTTTAGAAGCAGTCAAAGAAAGAATAAGAAAAATTAATCCTTTTGCAAAAATCATTAATACTACTAAATGTGGAGTATCATTAAATGAAATTCTTAATCTTGATG
>CACKGK010000015.1 GCA_902599665.1 uncultured Pelagibacteraceae bacterium
TCTTTTCAAAGCGATGGTCCTTCAAAAATGCCAAAGGTCGTCACTGATCAATTTACATTTACAGCATGGGTTAATGAAGGTGAAGATTATTTAAAAAAAAATTATAGATGGATTACCAAAATAATAGCCAGTTATATTAAAAATGTATATTACTTTGTTGAAGATTTCCTTATCGACTCACCTTGGCTATTAATTGCAGCATTAATATTTTTGCCTTGCTTAATTGCAGGTGGTTTAAGATTAGGATTGTACTCTTTATTTGTCATTTATTTTTGGGGTGCAACAGGAATGTGGGAACCATCTCTGCAAACGGTAGCATTGATGGGTTTATCGGTTTTACTATGTGTCGTAGTTGGAGTGACTCTAGGTGTGCTTTGTTCACAAAGTGACAGGTTTGAAAATTTTATGAAGCCTATTTTAGATACAATGCAAGTAATGCCTGCGTTTGTTTATCTTTTTCCAGCTCTTTTCTTTTTTGGAATTGGAGGAGCGCCAGCAATATTAGCCACTATGATTTACTCAATGCCTCCAATAATAAGATTAACAAATACTGGTATAAGACAAGTTTCAGCAGAAACAATTGAGTCTGCTACCTCATTTGGATCAAGTAAGTTACAACTACTATTTAAAATTAAAATTCCACTCTCGCTACCAAGTATAATGATGGGAATTAATCAGGTGATAATGATGGCTTTAGCACTTGTAGTTTTGGCATGTTTTATTGGAGCTGAAGGGATCGGTGGTCAAGTATGGCAAGCAATTAGAAGACTTGATGTTGGATGGGCAATGGAAGGAGGACTCTGTATTCTTTTCATGGCAATAATGTTTGATAGATTTAGTATGTCATTTAGTAAAACGAAACAAATACTTCCATCGAACGTTCAAAAATTTTATTTGCTTCCTCAATCTTGGGAAAAATTTACTCTAGCAAGAATTATAGAAAAGCCTTTAGAATTTTTAGGTGGTTTAATTAATTTTGTTTGTACAAATTTGACAAAAATTATTGCATATGTATTTGAATTTTGTATTTCGTTAGCAAATAGACAAACAGCAAGAGATATTGGTGAAATAATTTCTAGAAGATATTATATAATTCCATCTTTTTTACTTGTTCTGACTATATCATTCGTTGATTCTTATATTATAAGTATTGGATCATTTCCTGAAGAGTGGAGATTATCAATAAGACAACCAATTTCTAATAGTGTAGAGTCTTTAACTGTTAATCCTGGTTTTATTGCATTTACAAAAGCTCTTAGAGGATTTGTATATCTTAAACTTTTAAGACCACTTGATATATTCCTAACTCATGTGCCGTGGTGGTATACACTAGGTGTATTTGCAGCAATTGGATATTTTACTGTTGGTATCAGATTTGCAATTATTACAGCAATATTATTACTTTTTATTGGTGCTTGTGGGATATGGCCACAATCAATGATAACACTATCATCTGTTTTAGTATCTGTAGCTTTATGTTTTATAATTGGAGTTCCTCTTGGAATTATTGCTTCTTATAATGAGAGATTTAGAAATGTTCAAAACGTGGTTTTAGATGCCATGCAGACTTTACCTTACTTCTGTTATTTGATTCCTGTTTTAATGTTTTTTGGAGGAGGAATAGTATCTGCTGTACTAGCAACAGTAATATACTCCATACCACCCATCATTCGATTAACATCTTTAGGTTTAACTCAAGTATCCGGAACTTACTCAGAGGTTTCACGTTCATTTGGTGGTACTTTATTACAAACTCTAAATAAAATTAAATTTCCATTAGCTATTCCAAGTTTAGTTATTGGATTTAATCAAACAGTAATTATGGCTTTCGCAATGCAGATTGTTACACCTTTAATTGGTGGAAAAGGATTAGGTTTGGAAGTATTTAATGGATTGGCAAGATCAGATACTGGTAGAGGATTAGCAGCAGGTATAGGAATTGTATTATTAGCAATAATTATAGACAGAATTTCACTTGCTTGGACTAAAAAACAGAGAGAAGCTCTAGGTTTATAAGTCAAGTAAAAGCATCATTATTCACAGTTTACAAACTAGTAATTTTTGTTTTAAGATAAGACTTTAATTAATTAAAAGAGAGGAAATAAATGAGGTTATCAAAAACAATATCAGCTCTATTCTTATCTTTCGTAATTTTACTTGCTAGTCTTACTCAGGCAAATGCAAAAAGATTACATGCTGCTATTGCTGACTGGACAGGTGGAATAATCACTTGTGAAGTTGCAGTAGCAATTCTTGAACGAGAAATGGGCTATAAAATTAAACAAACAGTTTTCCCGTCTGGTACTGGATTATGGGAAGCAATTGCAGCTGGAGAACTTGATTTCGCTTGCGAGAGTTGGCCAAGTTATGCAGAGGCAGACGATGTAATGTTTAATGAAGATTTAATTTATGACGGCAAAGTAGTAAAGTCTTATAAAGGAGATGGAACAGTTGATCTTTTAGGAACTACTGGAATCATCGGTATGTCAGATTACTGGATACCTAGATATGCTGCAGAAGAAATGGGCATTAAAACTTGGAGAGACCTAAACAAACATAAAGCTAAATTTGCAACTATTGAAACCGGCGGTAAAGGAAGATTAATTGGATGTCCTGTAGCTGGTTGGAACTGTCATGACCAAAAAAGACTTGATCTTTTAGGAATTGATTTCCAAGCAGATGAGCTAGGTACTGAAGCGGCTGCAATTGCAGAAGCAAAAGCTGCTTACATGAGAAAAGAGCCGTTCTTGTTATACTTATGGTCACCACACTGGTTCTTTGGTGAGTTTGACATGGTAGGAGTTCAACTTCCTGAATACAAAACTTGTGAAGGAGACACATTTACTGAAGCAAACAACTGGAAAACTTGCGGTACAGATGGATGGCCAGCAACTGGTTGGGATAAAGATTACACTATGAATTATGGAAATCCTGACACATTTGCTAAACCAGAACATGCTAAAGCAAAAGCTTTTTTTGAAAGAATGAAATTAGAAAACTTAGACCAAGCTAAGATGCTTGTTGAAGTTGACATCAAAAAAAGAGACGTTAAAGAAGTTGTAAATGAGTGGTTAGACAACAATCCAGATAAATGGAAAAGTTGGTTACCTAACTAATAATTAAACTTCAAAAAAATAATTAAGGGCTTTGTGGAAACAGAGCCCTTTTTTTTTACATGCATATAATACATAGAGGAATTGTAAATAAGAGTTACAAAGAAAACTGCTTAGAGTCTTTTCGAGCATCATTTAAAAAAAGATTTGGGATTGAAACAGATATTCATTCAACCAAAGATAAAAAGTTTGTATGCTTTCATGATTTTACTTTAAAGAGAATTTTTAAAATAAGCAAAAGTATCAAAAATATTAATTATGAAGATCTAAAAAAAATTAAAAATAAAAACTTTCAAATACCACCATTAAAAGAGGTTCTAAAAATTTCAAAAAAAAAATTTCCTATCTTTATTGAAATAAAGCCATTATTTAATAAAGAACTTTTATCTAATTTGATTAAAGAAACTAGAAGTTTTAAAAAATGTACTTTTATCTCTTTTAAGCATGAAAATATCTATAATCTTCTTAAACTTAACTCAAAACTATCAGTAGGTTTATCTTTTTCCAACAAATCTAGCATAAAATCTATTTTAAAAAGTAGCCTAAACAAAAAAATAAAATATCTAATATTAGATAAAAAGTTTTTAAATAGTCGAAGAATACAAATAATTAATAAAGAGAAATATTATTACACGATTAAAAACAAAAAGGAATTTTTGAAATATGAAAAAGATAACAATCTTATATTTGAAAACTTATGATTTATATTTTTTAAGATATTCCAATCTTCCAAGTATTTCATCTCTATCTAAATAATATCCTTGAAGATGACGATGACCTGAATTTGGGTCAAAAGCAGTTCTGCCGTGTAAAACACGCCTATTATTAAAAGAAAATATGTCTCCAGGTCCTAATCTAAATTTAATCTGAAACTTATCATCGTGTAGAAGATTTCCAAATCTATGGTGGGCTTTATAAACTTTGTCCATTTGGTCTGGATGACAGTCTAATGCATCCATAGTTGCAACACTAAATCTAATATCATGAAAATCTTTATCTTTTGTTAAACTAATTGCTGGGGCATGGAAGCTTCGGTGAGATTCTTGGGTATAATCTTTATCTCTAAACTTTAGAGGTACAGAGATTAATGTTTCAAAAATATCTTTTTCATTTTTTCTCAAATAATCAGCAACTGCAAAACCATCAATTGCAGAGGAATCTCCACCCTTTGCATCATTTACTAAACAATGCAAAAACTGATAACCAGGTGGTAATTCAAACCAAGGTAAATCCATATGATTTCTTAGAGCATGCGCCGTGTATGCAGAATTATTTGGTTTTGGAATATTGATTACTTCAAAAGGAGTTTTAAAAAAGGTTTCCCTTACATGACTTATTCTATGAAGAATTTCAAAGCCTGATTTTTTTTCTGTAGGTGAATTTTTAACTATTGCTATACCTTTATGATGTAATAATTCTAACCACTTTATTAATCCTTCATCAGAATTAATTACTTCATCATGTTCAATACATATCGACGAAAATTCGTTTTCCAAATTATTATCCCAAAGATGATAAGGTGAGACATATTCTTGTTTATTTTTAATAGTATAACAATTTTCTCTCAACCACTTAGGATCATAATAACTTGTGTGGTCACCCTCACTCCACTCTATTTCTAATTTGCCATCACCATTTAAAGAATATTTTTTGGGATTTATTTCTTTTGATACCTCTAAGATATTAAACATTCTATGTCTTGAGTCTTTATCATGTGCAGTAGGACAATTATCTCTTAACCACATGTAATTAAATTTACTTTCTTCACCATCATTCCAAGTAATTTGTAAATAAGTGCTGTTTTTTGCGATTTTAGAAATCGAATTCATAATAAATAATTATATAAAAACCAAAAAATTTCAATTCAATTAATAGTTGAATTAAATAAAGTTATTTTATTGTTGATTTGCTTTGATGTACTAAAAGGACTAAACTTTAAATAAATGTCTAAAATCGAAATCAACAACGTCTACAAAATTTTTGGTCCAAAACCTTCTAGCGTTCTTAAAATGGTGCAAGAAGGAGCTACAAAAGAAGATGTTCTAGAAAAAACTGGACATACAGTTGGATTAGATAATGTGTCTCTAAAAATTGAAGAAGGAGAAACATTTGTTTGTATGGGTTTGTCTGGATCAGGAAAATCAACACTAATTAGACATTTAAATAGATTAATAGACCCAACCTCTGGAGAAATTTTAGTAGAAGGCAAAGATGTTACTACTCTAAACAAAGAACAATTAATTGAATTTAGAAGGCAAAAAATGAGTATGGTATTTCAACGATTTGGGCTATTCCCACACAAAACAGTTTTACAAAATGTTGGTTACGGACTCGAAATGCAAGGTATGGAGATTGAAAAAAGAAATTCTGTTGCTATGGAAAAAATTGAGTCAGTTGGATTAAGTGGATTTGAAAATCAATATCCTGCGCAACTTTCTGGAGGTATGCAACAAAGAGTAGGTCTTGCAAGAGCCTTGGCTACAGATACAGACATAATGTTAATGGATGAAGCTTTTTCTGCATTAGATCCTTTAATTAGAAGTGATATGCAGAAACAACTTATAGACCTCCAATCAGAATTAAAAAAGACAATAGTATTTATTACTCATGATCTTGATGAGTCATTAAGGTTAGGAGATCATATTGGAATTTTGAATGCAGGAAAACTTGTGCAGGTAGGAACACCTGTAGAAATCATAATGAACCCTGCTGATGAATATGTTGAGGCATTTGTTAAAGACGTAAATAGAACAAAGGTTATAAAAGCAAAAATTATTATGAAACCAGTAAATCAATCAGATGATATTGACAAATCAAACTTGATAAAAGTTGAAGAAGACCAATTTATAGAGGAATTTCTACCTCAAGTTGTTTGTAGTAACTCTAATTGTGAGGTAGTTGATAAACAAGGAAATGCTAAAGGCTATATTTCTAATAAAGAATTGCAAGAATCACTTTCAAACTCATAATTAGATTAAATAGTTATGAAAAAAAATTTAAGTAAAATCGTTGATTTAGTTAAATACCCAATACATGATTTACAATCACCAAAGATCAAGAAAATCATTGAAAAATGTAAAACTGAATTAGATAGCGATAGTTGTTCGGTAATTCCTAATTTTATTTTACCAAATTCTTTAAATGTAATGAAAAAAGAATTAGAGCAACAGCTTAATGAAGTTTATATGTCTAAAGAAAGTATAAACGCATACCTTTATGCAAAAGACGATCCTACTCTTCCTAAAGATCACCCAAAAAGAATATTTATGGATAGATTTAATGGATACTTAAACTCAGATTGTTTTGCAAAAAATTCGGAGATGAAATTTCTTTATGAAACTGAGGAATTATTAAAATTTGTATCTGCATGCTTAGGGATTGCACCTATATATAGATGGGCTGACCCTTTAGCCTGTCATGCATATAATGTAATGGAGCCAGATGGTATATTGCCTTGGCATTTTGATAGTTGTGAATTTACTTTAAGTCTTATGATACAAAAACCAGAGCAAGGTGGGATATTTGAGTATTGTCCAAATATAAGAGAACCAGGAAATGAAAGATTTGATGAAGTAAAAAAAGTCTTAGATGGAGATCGTTCAAAAGTTAAGCAACTTGATCTAAAACCTGGTGATTTACAAATATTTAAAGGACGATTTACTATGCATAGAGTAACCAAAATAATAGGAAAAACCTCACGTTATATGTGTATACCAGCATATGTATTAGATCCATGGAGAGTAAATACACCTGAACATTCTAAAGCAATTTATGGAAAGGTGTTGCCCATACATATAGAAAGAAATAAAGTTAGGTCTGATGGTTTAACCGATTAAATTTATTAATGTCATATAATTTTAAAAGTAAAAAAATAATTATTTCTGCTGGTGCTACAGGAATTGGTTGGGCAACAGCAAAAGAGTGTCTTGAAAAAGGTGCAAAGGTATTTTTGTGTGACATAGATCTAAAATCAATAAATAAATTAAAAAAACATCCGTTAAATAATAAAAGATTGTTTAGTTTTCATTGCGATGCTTCAAATGAAAATGATGTGATTAATTTTTTTAAAGAAATTAAAAAAAAAACACAAAAAATTGATGCTCTAATTAATAATATTGGAGTAGCAGGTCCAACTGGAACTATGGAAAAACTTAAGACAAAAGATTGGGAACAAACATTAAAAATAAATGTAATTAGTCATTTTATTTTCTCAAAATTAGCAATTCCAATGTTAAAGAAAAATAAAGGTGGATCTGTGGTTAATTTATCTTCTACTGCAGGTATATTTGGTTTTCCATTAAGATCTCCGTATTCAGCAAGTAAATGGGCAGTCGTGGGTATGACAAAAACTTTAGCAATGGAATTGGGGAAATTTAAAATTAGAGTTAATGCGATTTGTCCAGGAACTGTCAAAGGAGATAGGATGGGCAGAGTAATCAGAGATAAAGCAAAATTTTTAAAAATTTCTAAGAAAGCTGTTGAGAGTGAGTTCGTTTCTATGACATCTCTTAACACTTGGGTTTATGAAAAAGATATTGGGAACATGTGTTGCTATTTAATTTCAGATGAGTCCTCTAGAATTTCAGGACAAGTGGTTGGCGTTGATGGAAATACATTAAGAATGCACTAAGTTTTTATAAACTTTCCACAAATTCTAATAAGTTTTTTGTTATTTGCTCAGGAGCCTCTATCAAAAAAGAGTGTTTTACCTTTGGTATTATAACCAATTTAGAAATTTTAATCTCATTTGACATTCTTTCATTATGAAAAGGTGTACAACCTCCATCATTTTCTCCTGTCATAAATAAACACGGCTTCTTAATTTCTTTTAACCATGAAATCATCTCAGTTTCTGCATATATTTTAAATACATTAATAAAAACATCTTTGTCGGTATCTATAACCTGTTTTAATCTTCTTGAAACAAGATCAGGATTTTTTTCTATGAAGTCATCTGTAAACCACCTCGTGGTTAAATTTTTTAAGGTTTGTTCAACGCCCTTATTTTTTAAATCAGAGATTATATTCCACACTTTTTGTTTATCTTCATCCGATCTTCCTGCTACTGTTGACAATAAACCTACTGAATTTACTCTGTCTGGAAATTTCCTTGCATAAGCAGGTGCAATCATTCCCCCAAGAGAATGCCCCATAAAATGGGCTTTTTCTATACCTGTTCTTTCCCTAACTCTCTCAAGATCTAAAACAAGATCATCTAAATTAAAATCTTTATTACTCACAGGTGATTTTCCATGACCTCTTAAATCATAAGTTACAAGTGTGAACTTATCTTTGAGTTTTGGAACTATGAATCTCCATGCATCCTCTGCTCCGCCTACTCCATGGGTAAAAAAAATTGCAGGTCCCGATCCTATTACTGAATAATTACAATCTATGATGCTCATAGATATTTATGCTACTTGTATGTTTGATTTTTTAAAATATGGAATTACATTTTCACCAATTCTATGCATCGACCCTATTAAATCTTTTTGTGATTGACCAAAACTTGAACTAAGAATAATTTCATCAACTCCAGCCTCGGCATAGACACTTAACTTATCAATCATCTCATTCAGAGGACAGATCAAAAGATTTTCTTTTAATTCATCTAAAGTTTGTTTTCTAGGTAAAGCTTCAATATTTCCTTCATTTACTTTACCAGGACCAGTAAACATATTATCAAATCGTTTGTAATATTCGTAAGCAAGTTTTGTTTTTTCTCTAGCTTCATTTTCATCTTTCGCTAAATAAGCCATACGTTGCATAGAAAGTTTTAGTAGCTTTCCTCCTTCACCTAACTTTGTACAACCCTCCTTAAACGCATTCACTCTACTTAATAAAAGATCTTTAGTACCTGACAATACTGTTGATTGAACATGAAATCCCCTTGATGCTGCATCTTTAATACTTTCTAAATTCATAGCAGCTATCATCATTTGTACAGGGTTGCTTATAGGTCGAGGCATTATAGTAATTGGTTCAAAATCATAGAATTTACCTTTATATGAAACTTCTTTATTTTTTAACAATAGTTGTAAAACCTCAAGTGACTCTATAAATTTTTCCTTTGATTTTTCAATGGGAGTTCCTAATCTTTGCATCTCCCAAGCAAAAGCGCCTCTTCCAACACCTAAAATTAATCTGCCATCAGTTAAAATATCTGCTGTTGCAACTTCACCGGCATATGTTCTCATATCATGAAGAGGCAAAACAACTATTCCAGTTGTGATTTTAATATTTTTTGTGATAGATGCAATTTTGACAGCCATTTGCAAAGGTGATGGCATCATAAGTAAATTTATTAGATGATGTTCAGGAATTGATACTGTTGCATAACCAAGTTTCTCTGCAACAACACATTCTTCCAACATATTTTTAAAATGTTGTTTCGATCCAACATTTGTATCTGGCATGTAGCTAGTTAAGAAGTGATTGAAGTCCATGTATTTAATTTACCATTTTAATTTTTCTTTAGATATCTATTTTCTAATTTTTTTTTCATATTTTTTTCTAAATAGTTGTAAGTTGACTAAATACTCGTCTCTTATATTTGACAGTTGATTTATCGATTTTCCTTTAGCTTGTTTTTTTGTACCTGAAATCAACCTTTCTGAGAGTTTTTTTGACAATTTTGGCGCTTTAAGCTTAGTCCACGGAAGTTTTAATGCTGGCCCAAACTGTTCTAACATGTGCTTCATCCCAGCCTTTCCTCCCGCTAAATGGAAGGTTAAAAATGTTCCCATTAAAGAATATCTTAATCCGGGTCCATCCTCTATGGCTCTATCTAAATCCTCAGTTGTAGCATATCCATCATTAATAATATGTAACGCCTCTCTCCATAAGGCTTCTTGAAGTCTATCAGATAAATAACCAGGTAATTCTTTTTTTAGAACTATCGGATTCATTGAAATTAACTTATAAAATTTATTTGCAATTTTTAAAGATTTCTCACTAGTTTTTTTACCAGGAACTATTTCTACCAAAGGTAACAAATATACAGGATTGAATGGATGGCCAATAATACCTCTCTGAATATTTTTACATTTTGAAAAAATCTTTGATGGCAACAATCCTGAAGAACTTGATGAAATTATAACATTTTTTTTGCAACTTTTAGAAATTTCCCTCATTAAAACAGTTTTTAAATTATAATTTTCTGGTGCACATTCTTGAATAAAATCGGCGTCTTTAACCGCTTCTTGTAAAGATAGGAAAAATTTTAAATTATTTAAATTTACTTTTTTTTTGTTAAAAAGTTTTTTTACATATGGAAGTGCTCTTTTAATTTCATTAATCAAAATTTTTTTTTGCTTAAGATTTTTATCGTAAGCATGAACGATTTTATTATGAGCTAGAAATCTTATAATCCACCCTATTCCGATTACACCTGTTCCAACTACAGCAACTTTTTTAATATTTAACATTACTTGTGTTTAACAAGCTTAAGTTTTGCCCTAGTTTCCTCTGCTGTCATTATTGATGCTCCAAGATCTGTAACTATCCTTATTGCTTTCTCTACTAATTGAGGATTTGTTGCTAGTTTGCCCTTTGACAAATATAAGTTATCCTCCAAACCTACTCTTGGGTTTCCTCCCATTACAACTGTTTGAGCTACAAATGGCATTTCGTTTTTTGAAATTGCAAAACCTGACCACACTCCTTCTTTAGGCATTAGGTCTTTCATCGCTTGCATTGCTAATGGGGTAGCAGGAGCTCCCCAAGGAATACCTAAACACATTTGAAACATTGGTGGATCATCAAGTAAACCTTCTTTGTACAATTGCGATCCAAACCACATATTTCCTAAATCAAATGCCTCTATTTCTGGTTTAACTTTAATTTCTTGTAATTTTTTTGCAGCCTTTCTTAAATCATTTGGTGTATTAACTGTAATTACAGAACCATCTCCAAAATTTAATGTACCAGCATCTAAAGTACAAATTTCGGGTAAAAATTGTTCTGCATTAGCTATTCTTTCCATCACATTTGCCATATCGGTCATTGGACCAAACTCTAGAGGATTTTTACCTTGACCAATGTCTAAATCTCCACCCATCCCAGTTGTTAAATTTAAAATGACATCTGTTTCGCTTGATCTAATTCTATCTACTACTTCTTTATATAATTCTAGTCTTCTGCTTGGTGTACCGTCCTCTTCTCTTACATGAATATGAGCAATTGCAGCTCCTGCTTTTGCTGCTTCTATTGCTGATTTAGCTATTTGCTCTGGAGTTTTTGGTAAATCAGGATGTTTGCTTGCAGTATCTCCAGACCCTGTAACCGCACATGAGATAAAAACGTTATTGTTCATAATTTATTTTTCAACTATATTTTAAAATCATACAAATGGAAATATCTGAATTACAAAAAGAATTAGCTGCAACTTTTAGATGGACAGCAAGACTAAATATGCATGAGGGTGTTGCAAACCATTTTAGTGCATGCGTCCCTGGCTCTTCTGATTTTTACGTAAATAAGGCAGGCATTCATTTTAGTAATATGAAGGCTAGTGATTTAATCTTGGTGACTAAAAAAAATAAGGAAGAACTAAAAAATAAACCAGACATAATTGATCCAACAGCTCTATATATACATAGCGCGATACATGAAAAAGCACCACATGCAAGATGCATTTTTCATGTTCACTCTAAATATGCAACTGCCCTATCCACTCTTAAAGATCCTGTCATGAAACCTATCGATCAAAATACAATGATGTTTTACAATAGAGTATCTGCATTCAAAGAATTTGGAGGTCTGGGTCTAGAAGAAGAGTCCATTAAGATGGCAAATGCTTTAGGAAACAAACAACACATGTTGCTTGCAAATCATGGAATTTTAACCACAGGAAGAACAGTGGCTGAAGGTTTTAACTCTCTTTATTATTTTGAGAGAGCAGCAGAAACATATCTTACAGCTTTATCAACAAACCAGGAACTAAATGTTGTTAGCCATGAAATAGCAGAAAAAACTGCAGAGGAGCACGAAAATTTTCCCACAGATTTCGCAAATTTATTTTTATCTCAAATTAGGATCATTTTAGATAAAGAAGAGCCAGATTATAAAAATTAAGATGGACTTAGATAAATTAAAAGTAAGAAGAAGTTTTATATTTACACCAGGGCTTCACCCTGAAATGTTTCCAAAAGCAATCGCATCAGGTGCTGATATGGTTTGTATTGAATTAGAAGATGGAATAGCAATAAATGATAAAGAAGAAGCCCGAAAAAATACTATAGAAGCTCTTAAAACGCTCGAAGTTAAAAATGATGTAGAACTGGTTGTTAGGTTTAATAATCAAAGAACTAAATTTGGTCTTTTAGATCTAGAAGCTTTTATATCAAGTAAAGTAAATCTAAAGGCTATTATGTTACCAAAAGTTAAAACACCAGATGAAATAACATTTATAGATGATCTTCTTACAGACTGTAATTTAGATACCGATCTTCATGTTATAATGGAAACAAATGAAGCTTTAGAAAATATTTATAATATTGCTCATGCTAGCAAGAGAATTGTAGCTTTATATTTTGGTGGAGTTGATATGGCAGCAGAGCTTAGAGTTGAAAATAAATGGGAAAATCTAGTTCACGCAAGATCAAAGTTGGTTCATGCGGGTGCAAGTGTAGGTGTAGATGTTATAGATGTGCCTTATTTAGATTTAGAAAACATGGATGGAATGAGGAAAGAAGCTGAACAAGTAAGAAATCTTGGATTTACTGGAAAAGGCTCTATTCATCCCAAACAAATTCAAATTTTAAATGATGTATTTACACCTCCAAAAGATGAAATTACTAAGGCAAAAAAAATATTAGAGGAATTTAATAACTCAAATACAGGTTTAGTGGTTATAGATGGTAAACTAATTGAAAAACCTGTCCTAAGAGAAATGAAAAGAAAAATACTAATAGCTGATAAAATTAATAAAAGTTAAAAATGTCGTATCATCTTGCAACCAGAAAAATAATCAAAGAGTGGACAGATTATAATGAACATATGAATATGGCTTATTATATCTTAATCTTTGATCAAGCATGGGAAACAATGCTTAATAAATTTCAAATGGGTGGTGAAAATGCAAAATCAAATCTGAGAAGTACTATGGTTGTTGAAACTAGAACCACTTACAATAATGAAGTTAAAGAAAATCAAGAAGTAGAGGTATATTGCACACATTTTGACCATGATAAAAAAAGATTACATTTAAAATGTGAGATGTATGAAAAAGGAACTAAAACTCTTGCTGCTACTATGGAGAGTTTGTCCCTTTATATTGATTTGGGGAAAAGAAAGGTCACAGAATTTGAGGAAGATAAGCTAAAAATTATGGGTAAATTTATTGACGAAAATAAATCAAGCTTTAAGTCTGAAAATTTAGAATTATCTGATAGGTTAAAAAAATAAACTATGGAAGTTAAATTAGTATCAGGTGCATTAGGTGCAGAAGTAAGAGGTATAGATTTAAAAGATAGCTCTTTAGAAAATTGGAAGAAGATAAATAATCTATTATTAGAGCACAAAGCTCTTTTCTTTAGAGATCAAGATATTACATCGCAAGAACAAATAAATTTAGCAAAACATTTTGGTCCATTAGAAAGACATATTTATGTTAAAGGAAGAAAAGATTATCCTGAAATATTAAGAATAATTAAAGCTCCTGAAGAAAAAAGACAATGGGGTGAAACTTGGCATACTGATGTAAGTTATAATCCTAAACCAACAAAAGTAATTATCTTAAGATCAATTAAAGTTCCACCAGTTGGTGGAGATACAATGTTTTCTAATATGGAAATCGCTTACGACACATTAAGCGATAAAATTAAAGATAAGGTTAATGATAAGAGAGCCATTCATAGCTCTCTAGGGTCAGCAGCATTTGTTGATGCATATAAGGAAATGGAGGGGAATGGTAATCTAGATGAATATTCAAATTCACATCCAGTAGTTAGAACTCATCCTGAAACAGGAAAAAAAATTTTGTATGTAAATTCAATGTACACTAAAAGAATTTTAGATTTAGATGAAAATGAAAGTTCAGATATTTTAAATGAAATATTTTTACATCAAGAAAGACTTGAATTTACATGCAGATTTAAATGGACTGAAAATGCTGTAGCAATTTGGGACAATAGAAGTACCCTTCACCAAGGTCTGACTGATTTTTTTCCTGGCAGAGGATTGGGTCATGAAAGAGTTATGGACAGGATTGCAGTCGAGGGTGATCATCCAAATTAAATGCAAGCTTTTGATTATCTCATAGTTGGTGCTGGTTCAGCTGGATGTGTAGTAGCTAATAGATTATCTGAGAATGTAAATAATTCAGTAGCTATTTTTGAGGCAGGTGGATCTAGTGACATTTGGAAGGTCAAAATGCCTTTGGCTCTTCTTTATACTATGCATGATCCCAAATATAATTGGAAATATTATTCAGAACCTGAACCATATTTAAACAATAGACGTGTTTTTTGCCCTAGAGGAAAAATGATTGGAGGATGCTCATCTCACAATGGGATGGTTTTTGTAAGAGGTAATAGAGATGACTACACCAGATGGGAAAATTTTGGTTTAGATAACTGGTCTTATGATAAAGTTCTTCCTTATTTTAAGAAGATTGAAACGTGGTCTGAAGGTGAAAATCAATACAGAGGTTCATTAGGACCCCTTCCAGTAAATTTATCTAAAAATTCAAATCCATTATTTAAAGCATTTATTGATGCTGCAGCTGAAGCAGGTCACAAAACCAATATTGATATGAATGGTGAGGAACAAGAGGGTTTTGGCATGTTTGATACAACAATGCATCAAGGTGAGAGAGCTGGAGTTGCCAAGTATTATTTAAACCCTGTTAAAAATAGAAAAAATTTAAATATTTTAAAAAACTCATTTGTTGAAAAGATATTATTTGAGGGAAAAAAAGCAGTTGGTCTTCAAGTAAAAATAAATAACAAAGTTGAAAAGATTTACGCAAATAAGGAAGTAATTTTAAGTGGAGGATCTATAAATTCACCACAATTATTAATGTTATCTGGTATAGGTGACGAAACCCATCTTAGAGATAATGGTATTGAAGTTATTCACCACTCAAAGGGTGTTGGAAAAAATTTACAAGATCATCTTGAAACCTACATACAGCAAAAATGTAAAACTCCTAATACACTTTACACATACACAAAATTAATACCTAAAATTTTAGCAGGTATGCAATGGTTTATGTTTAAATCTGGACCCTGCTCAAAATCATTTTTAGAAGCTGGTGGTTTTGCAAAATCATCAAATGAAAGAAAAGTTGCTAATATTCAATTTCATTTTTTTCCATCATTTGTGATAAATCATGGCCTAGAGGAACCTAACTCACATGGTTACCAACTACATGCAAGTCCAAATCATCCAAAAAGTAGAGGTGAAATAACACTTAATTCTTCAGACCCATACGATTATCCTAAAATTTTATTTAACTATTTAAAAGAAGAAGAAGATCTTAAACAAACAAGAGAATGTATTTATGTTGCAAGAAAAATTCTATCACAACCAGCTTTAGCAGAGCACGCTGGTGATGAGGTTGGACCAGGTTTTGATGCACAGTCAGATGATGAATTAAATGAATATATTAGATCGAAAGCAGATACTGCGTATCATCCTTGTGGAACATGCAAAATGGGAGTTGATGATATGGCAGTAGTAGACCAGGATTTAAAGGTAAATGGAATTGGAAATTTAAGAGTGATTGATGCATCAGTGATACCTGAAATACCAAGTGCAAACCTAAATGCTCCTACACTTATGATTGCAGAAAAAGGTTCAGAGGCAATTTTAAATAATTAATATTATTATCACTACTGATTTGATATAGGTGTCTCATGGACACAAACCAAAATACCAGAGGTATTTTTTTTATAATGACTGGTATGGCTTTTTTTTCAATACAAGACTCTTTAATTAAATTTATTTTTGAGGATATTGCTTTATTCGAGCTTTATTTTGGAAGAACCCTTATACAATCAGTATTTTTGTTATCCTTTGTTTTAATAAGTAAAAAAACAATATCCTTAAAAACCCATTACCCATTATTAACACTAATAAGAGTTGTATGTTTTTTCTTTGGTTTTAGTTTTTTTTATATTTCACTGACTTTTATGACACTTGCTATGACAAGTGCACTATTTTTCTCCTGCCCGTTCTTTATGTCTATGTTTGCTAAATTTTTCTTAAAAGAAAAAATTGGAATTAGAAGATGGAGTGCAATTGTAATTGGATTTATTGGAGTATTGATTGTTTTAAATCCATCTTTAGATGATTTTAATTTCTTTAAATTAGCACCTGTAGCATGTGCGCTTTGCTATTCAATCTCTATGACAATAACAAAATATACATCCGATAAAGATAGTATTTATACTCAAATGACTTGGCTTTATATTTTTGCATTATTTGCAAGTTTGGTAATATTTTTTGTTAGCGGCGATGGAAAATTTAACACTTTTACAGATCCAACTTTGCAATTTATTGTTAGAGAATGGTTTACTAATCCAGGAGAGGCATGGCCTTATGTTTTAATAATGGGAATAGTTGCTTCGATTTCATTTTTTTGTGTATTTACTGCCTATAGTATTGCCTCACCTTCTGTGGTTTCATTATTTGAGTATTCATACATAGTGTTTGCAATGGTAGCTGGTTATATATTATTTGAAACAATACCAGTGCCAAGAACTTTTCTAGGTGCATCAATAATTATTGGTGCTGGCGTGTATATTTATTTTAGAGAAAAAGTCCGAGGACAAATGATTGCTACAGATACACCAGCGAATAGATGATAAAAAAAAATTATATTCCTACAATAAATATAAATCCTATTATAAAAAATAACTTCGACTCAAAAGCAACATTAAAAATTACAAGGGAAATTGAAAAAGCTTGTGTTAAGGTTGGTTTTTTTCAAATAGTCGGTCATGGAATAAAATTAAAAAAAATAAATAAAGTATGCAAAATCGGAGAAAATTTTTTTAAATCAAAGAAGAACAATAAATTTAAATTGGCTCCAAAGAAATGGAATAAAAAGAGTAAAAATATTTATCGAGGATATTTTCCAAATGATGTTAATGGAAAAGAAGGATTAGACTTAGGTGACTTAAAAGTAACAAAGGATTTTTCAAAAAAAACTAGAAATCAATACATCGAGCATTTAAGTATAGAGAGGTCATTTAATAAGCAATCTATTGCAAAACTAGCAGATTATTTTGAAAATTTATTTAATTTAAGCGAAACTCTTTTTAAAAGTATTATAAAACTTTATAAAAAAGACCCCAATTTATCTAAAAAAGCCTTTTCGAGATTAAAAACACTTAGCACTTTAAGATTTAATTATTACCCAAATCAATCTAAACCAGTTGAAATATCAAAACAAGATGGGGTCGCACTTGGATGTGAAACACATGTTGATAGTGGTATTTTCACAGTTTTATATCAAAATAAAAAAGGTGGTCTTCAAGTTCAAAACCGGAAAACAAAAAAATGGCATGATGTTCCTTTCAATAAAAATGCCTTGGTAGTGAATACAGGTAGAGCGCTAGAATATTTAAGCAAAGGTAAGTTTAAAGCAACAAATCATAGGGTATTGTGGAATAAGCAAAAAAGGCTCTCTGTTCCTTTCTTTTTTGAGCCTTCTTATGACTTTAAAATGAATCTTTCCTTTTTAAATAAGCGAAGATTTAGTAAAGGTGGCATCAGATATGATAAATTTCTAAATAAGTCTTTAAAAAAATTCGTTGAATATCAAAGATAAGAATAATAATATTGTCATATAAAGCGATACATAACTCGTCGTAAAATCTTATACGAAAGTGGGATCGGTCGTCTTTAAATTAATTTTTAAAGGAGGCTTTAATGAAGTTTGGTTATTTTTGTAATACCACAAATTGGACTCACAAACCATATCACCAGCTATTAGATGAGACTAAAGAAATCACAGAATTTTGCGATCAAAATAATTGGAATTCAATATGGTTTACAGAACATCATTTTAATCATGAGGGAATGGAGTCGTGTACTAATCCCTTAATGTTAGGAGCAGATGCTGCAGCAAGAACAAAAAATATAAGAATAGGACAAGCTGCAAACGTAATTACTTTTCATAACCCAATAAGATTGGCAGAAGATATCGCTACACTTGATCAACTTTCTAAAGGAAGAGTAGAAGTTGGTGTTGCCAGAGGAGTTTATGGTCGAGAAGCAATAAATCTTAATAAAGAAGCAGATTTAAAAGATCAGGCAAAAAACTTTAGATTGTTTGCGGAGACATTAGAAATTTTAAAAAAAGCTTGGTCAGAAAAATTTTTTAATCACGAAGGAGAATTTTATACTTATCCGTCACCTAACTATGTGTGGCAACACGATATGAGTCCACCTAGTGAAGAGTTTATGAATATGGAAGATAGCACTATGAAAAAAATTAGTGTTCTGCCTAAGCCATATCAAAATCCACATCCTCCAATACATCAAGTTGTTGACGGCATAAGATCTATTGAGTGGGCTGCAGAAAATAATATTAACGTAATTATGTGGATACCTACTGTAAAAGCACTCAAAATAAGATTTGAAGCATACAAAAACAAAAGATCAGAAGTTACAAAAAAAAATGTTCCTTTGGGAGAAGGGGTAACACTTGTTAGAGATATGTTTGTTGCAGATACAATGGAAGAAGCCAAAGAGAAAGCTGGTGAACACATGGTAAATTATATGAGATGGGTTTGTCATTGGAGAGGTCTAGGAAATCATATGGATCCAGGTGAAGAACTTCCACAAACAGAAGGGAAACTAGATCTTCTTAATTATGAGTTTTTACACAAGAGAAATATGTTATTTGGTACTCCTGAATACGTAACAGATAAGATAAAAGAACTTCAATCAGAGCTAAATCTTCAAAATCTTCAAGTATGGTCTAACTTTCCGGGTGTTAAACATGAAGATTGTATGAAAAGTATTAAATTATTCACTGAAAAAGTAATGCCTAACTTTAAAGATGATCTAGATACTGAAGTTAAAAAAGTATCGTGATTAAGTCCAAGAATACCTTGACCGGTGGTCAAGCGGCAGTGAAATCCCTAAAAAAGGAAAAAGTTAAACACGTCTTTGGTTTAATTGGTTCTGCTACAATGGAAATGTTTGATGCGTTGTATCATGAAAAAAAAATAAAATTTATAGGTGTAAGAGATGAAAGAACAGGAACACACATGGCCGATGGTTATGCAAGAGCTTCCAATCAACCAGGAGTAATTATTGCAGGACAAAACGGTCCAGGAGCTACTAATCTAGTTACAGGAATTGCCCAAGCAAAAGCAGCATTTTCGCCTGTTGTATCTATTGCGGGTTTATATTCTACCAAGGATAAAATGGAAGATGCATTTCAAGGACTTGATCAACAGTCACTATTTAATCCAATAACCAAGAAGACTTGGACTGTAAAAAAGGCAAGTCATATTCCAAAAGCTTTCAGTGATGCATTCAATCTTGCAATGTCACCAAGGAGAGGGCCAGTTTGTATAAACTTACCAAGAAACGTACTTTCAGATACATCAAAATTTAAAATCAATGTAAATAAAAAGTCTTTTAAAAGCGAAAGTAATTTAAAAAGCAAAAAAGATTTAATTCAGAAAACAACAAAACTTATTCTTAATTCCAAGAAAACTGTAATTGTTGCTGGTGGAGGTATAAAATATAATTCAAAATTTAAATCTGTAACTGATCTTGCTGAATTTTTAAACGTTCCAATAGTAACAGCTGCTGGACACGGAGATGCGATACCATTTAGTCACAAACTAAATGCTGGACAAATGGGGCCAAGAGGAAATTTAGTTGCTTCAAGACTGGTTAAAGAAGCAGAACTTATTATTGCATTAGGAACTAGACTTGGTTTTAATTCTACTTTCTATTCTTACGATAATATAAACAAGAAAGCTAAAATTATTCAAGTTGAACTAGAGAAAAAAATGTTAGGAAGATATTTTCCTATTAGTATTGGTATTCATGGCGATGCTGCAAATGTGGCAAATCAAATGTTGAATGATTTAAAAAAACAAAAAAAAATTTTAAGTTATAAAGAATGGACAAATAATTTTTTATTAGAAAGATCAAAGTTTTTAATAAATAGGGATAATATAAAATCTAAAAATTATCCAATACAACCAAATGGACTATTTAAAGAATTAAGAAAAGTTCTTCCTAAAAATTCAGCTATTACACTTGATGCTGGCACACTTTGCCTTCAAGCTACTGATGCTTTAGAGTATTACAATCCTCCTTCTCTTTTTACTCCTTTAGATTTTGGATTAGTAGGTTTTTCATTTGCTTGTGGTTTGGGAATTAAGATTGCAAAACCTAATAAAACTGTAGTTAGTTTAATGGGCGATGGGGGCTTTGGCATGACTATTTCAGAATTAAGCACTGCTGTAGAACATGGAATAAATACAATTACAATAGTTATGAATAATAAAAGTTGGGGTGCCGAAAAGGCTTACCAAAAAGATTTTTATGGTGAAAGGTATTTGGGCGCAGATATTGAAAGTCCTCCTTTTGATGAGGTTGCTAAACTTTACGGTGCAAAAGGAATTAAAGTGAAAAAATTATCAGAAGTAAATCAAGCAGTTAAAAGTGCACTTAAAGCAAACAAACCAGTTGTTATAGATGTTGATGTAGATCCAAAAGCATTATACAGTTTTAGAAGAGATAGCTTTACACATCGAATTAAAAAATGAAATTAGAATTAAGAAAATTTAATAAGTTTGTAGATAAAACTTTTATTGAGGGTGGAAAAGAAGCTAAAGATCCAGTTTTAATGGTTTCTGTAGCAGCAGTTTTTAAAAATCCTTGGGACGGTAAAGGTTTTGTAGAAGATTTAAAACCCATAATTTTAGATATAGCTCCAAAACTTGGAGATTTACTTGTCCCAGAATTAATTAAAGAAATAGGTTCTCCTGATAAAATATTAGCTTATGGAAAAGCCGGTGTAGTTGGATTAAATGGAGAAATTGAGCATGCATCTGCTTTCATTCACACGTTGAGATTTGGTAATAAATTTAGAGATGCGGTCGGTGGTACTTCTTACCTAAGTTTTACGAACACAAGGGGTCCTGCCGGATCAAAAATATCAATCCCAATGATGCATAAAACTGACTCAGGTTTAAGGCCTTATTATTTAACACATGAGTTTACAATACATGATGCTCCATTTGATGACGAAATTGTAATCGCAATTGGAGGTGCTTCAACTGGAAGAGCACATGCTAGAACAGGTGATAGATACCAAGACATGAAGGAAATGGGCATTGAACCAAAGTAATAATGATTCATGCAACAGACTCAAAAGGTACATTCTATATATTAAATAAAAAAGATAGAACTCCAATCATATTTATCCACGGTGTGGGGCTTGATCACTCTATATGGGATTTACAGATAAATGAATTTGATAATACTGTTTTAATTTATGATATTCTAGGTCATGGTAAAACACCTTTAAACAAAAATGATTTAAGTTTTGATGATTTTTCCAATCAAATATTAAACTTAATGGATGAATTAAAATTTAATAAAGTTCACTTAGTTGGTTTTTCTATAGGTTCATTAATTGCAAGAAATTTTGCTTCAAGATTTAACGATAGATTAGCTTCTCTTACACTTTTGTGTTCTATATTTAATCGATCTGATAAAGAGCAAAAAATTGTAAATGATAGATTTGAACAGACCAAAAAAGATCATAAACTTACTAAAGATGCTCTTAAAAGGTGGTTTACAGAAGATTTTTTAAATAAAAATCCAGACATCTCTGATAAAATTTTCAATATTCTTCAAAACAATAATATGAATAATTTTATAAAGATCTATTCCTTATTCGTGAAACATCAAGACAATGAAAAATTTGAAAACATCAAGACTAAAACTTTAGTGATAACTGGTGAAGGTGATATGGGATCAACCCCAGAAATGTCAATTAATTTAGGTAAAAAAATTAAAAATTCTGTTGTAAAAATTATTCCTAAAGGAAAACATCTCTGTAGTATTGAATGCTCAGATGATGTAAATAATACAATAAAAGACCATATACAAAATGCCTGAATTAAAAAAATATAAAATGTTTATTGGAGGAGAATGGGTTGACTCTGATACTAAAAAAACTTTTGAAACATTAAACCCAGAAGATAACAAACCATGGGCTGTTGTTCCAGAGGCAAGTGCCAATGATGTCGATAAAGCAGTTAAAGCTGCTCAGAAAGCTTTTGAAGGGGATTGGCCAAAAATATTACCAAGAGAAAGAGCTAAATTTTTAAGAGCTATTGGAAAAAAACTTAGAGACAATGCAGAATTACTTGGCAAGATTGAAACGATTGATACTGGAAAGCTATTTAGAGAAACCAACAAGCAAGCAAACTATATAGCAGAATATTATGACTATTACGCTGGTATGGCTGATAAAGTTGAAGGTACTGTTCTTCCAATAGACAAACCAAACATTCAAGCTATAACCTCAAGAATACCTATAGGTGTTATTGCAGCAATTGTGCCATGGAACTCCCAAATGTTTTTAACAGCAACAAAACTTGCTCCAGCTCTAGCTATGGGAAATACTGTTGTAATTAAATCCTCTGAGCTTGCACCTGCTGTGATGTTTGAATTTGCAAAACTTATAGAGGAAACTGGTATTCCAAAAGGAGTAGTAAATGTGATTACGGGATTTGGAGATCCATGTGGTAAAGCTTTAACCACGCATGATTTAGTTGAGAAAGTGGCTTTTACAGGAGGACCTGAAACTGCAAGACATATTATTAGAAATTCTGCAGAAAACTTGTCAGAGGTTAGTTTAGAATTAGGTGGAAAAAGCCCAGTTGCAGTATTTGATGATGCACATCAAGAAAATGCTATCAATGGAATTACTGCAGGTATATTTGGTGCTAGTGGACAAAGTTGTATTGCAGGTTCAAGATTATATTTGCAAAAAGGAATTTATGATGAGTTTCTTGATAAACTTACAAAAAGAGCTGAAAAAATTAAAATTGGTGCTCCAATGGATCCTGATACTGAAATGGGCCCTTTAAGTAACTTTAAGCAACTAGAAATTATCGAAAAAAATATAAAAAAAACAGTAGATCAAGGTGGAAAGGTTAGATGTGGAGGAAAAAGACATCCATTTTCTAATGAAGGTTATTATTTTCCTCCAACAATAATTGAGTGTGATAATCACAATCTTCCAACTGCTGAAAATGAACTATTTGGACCAGTTTTATCTGTCATGAAATTTAATGATGAAAAGGAAGTCATAGAAAAAATGAATGATAATCAATATGGATTATCTTCTGGTGTATACACCAGTGACTTTGCTAGAGGTTTGAGAGTATCTAATGCTATTAGGGCAGGAATTACATTTGTTAATACGTATAGACTAATTTCACCTTCTGCACCTTTTGGAGGAATTAAAGATAGCGGGTATGGAAAGGAAGCAGGAATGGAGTCAATTAAAGATTATACTAGAGTTAAAACTACTTGGTATTATACTTCTGATGAACCAACTTTAGATCCTTTCTCAATCAGATAATAATTGTCAACAAAACATACATTACTTATTTTATTCGTAGTATTCCTACTTGGAAGTGCATATCCAACAGGTAAATTAGGATTAAACGATACAATACCTCCAATTCTTTTTGGTGGTTTAAGAATGTTAATTGTGTTTTTATGTTTAATACCATTTTTTAAATTTCAAATAATTGAAAGAAAATATATTATTCCTTTGATTGGGTTTTCAATTTGTTTTGGCGTTATGGTTAATATGTTTTTATATTTGTCCATAAACGCTTCAAGCATTCTGGCACCTATAACAATAGGAGCTCAGCTTTCTATTCCTTTTGGCATAATATTAAGTTCAATATTTTTGAGTGAAAAGATAAGTTATAAAAAGTGGTTACTTATCATGACATCTTTTTTTGGTATTGTGATACTTGCTTTTGATCCAAAAGTTGTTGAGGAATTAACAGGGTCTCTCCTAATTTGTTGTATGGCGTTTTTTTATGGTTTATCGCAAGTTTTCTCCAGGTATCTTAAAAATTTAGATGTAAAATTTACAAATACATTTATGAGTTTAGTTGGCTTTGTAATTTTATTTACACTATCAGTATTGTTTGAAGGAACTTCTATTCAAACTATTAAAAATATTAGTATTGGAAGTTGGCTTACAGTTTTATATGCAGGAGCTATAATCTCTTTATTAGGTCATTTAATGATGTTTTATTTGTATAAATTTTATCCAATTGATATGGTGCTTCCTTTCTACGCTTTGTTTCCAGTTTTTGGGTTAATTCTTACTTTTTTCATATTCGGTGAAGTTCCATCTTTAGTTACTGTTACTGGGGGATTAATTGTAATTACTTCTGTGTTTTTTGCACAAAAAATGAGATAATTTTGTCATTGAAAATTATAACTAATAGGATTTAATTTAATTTTACAAATTGTTAACAATTAGAGGGAATATATGAAAAAACTAGTATTAGCGATGTTTGTCATTGTATCTTGCTTTACCTCAAAAGCATATTCGGATGGACATGGCATTAAAATGGGAATTATTTTAGGATTTACAGGTCCTATTGAGTCCCTAACTCCAGCTATGGCTGCTTCTGCAGAGCTTGCATTTAAAGAAGCTTCAGACTCAGGTTCATTGCTAGGTGGTAAAAAAATTTCTGTTGAAAGAGCAGACTCAACTTGTGTTGACTCAGCTGCTGCAACAGCTGCTGCCGAAGGTTTAATATCTGGCGGTGTAGTTGCAATTATGGGAGCTGACTGTTCTGGAGTAACTGGAGCAATTGCAACAAATGTTGCTGTACCAAATGGTGTCGTTATGATTTCACCATCAGCTACATCTCCAGGATTGACTGATCTTAAAGACAACGGTTATTTCTTTAGAACTGCTCCATCTGATGCAAGAGGTGGTCAAGTATTAGCAGATATTACTAAAGATAGAAAAGTTAAAAGTATTGCAGTTACACATACAAATAATGATTATGGAAAAGGTTTAGCAGATGTATATGTTGCAGCTGTTAAAGCTCACGGTATAAACGTAACTGTTGTAACAGCTCACGAAGAAGGTAAAGGAGACTACGGTGCAGAAGTTGCTACTTTGGCAGCTGCAGGTGGAGATGCTTTAGCTGTTTTAGGTTACTTAGATCAAGCTGGAGGAAGTATCATCGATGGCTCATTAGACTCAGGTGCATTTGATGTATTTGTATTATCTGATGGTATGATCGGTGATTCTTTAACAGACAGATTTGGTAATGATTTAAATAAATCTTTTGGATCACTTCCAGGATCAATGGGTAAAGGTGCAACAATATTCAAAGATGTTGCTGGTGCTGCAGGAATTGACTCTTCAGGTCCTTACACTTCAGAATCTTACGATGCTGCAGCTTTGATAGTATTGGCTATGCAAGCTGGTGGAAAAGCTGACAGAGGAACTGTCCAAGCAAATGTAATGTCTGTTGCAAATGCTCCAGGAGAAAAAATTTATCCTGGTGAATTGAAAAAAGCTTTAGATTTATTAGCTAGCGGGAAAGCAGTAAATTATGAAGGAGCTTCAAGTGTAGAACTTACAGATGTTGGAGAAGCATCTGGTGCCTTTATTGAGAAAGAAATTAAGGGTGGTAAGTTTAAAGACAAAAAACAAAGATAATACTTAATTATTAAACTCCAGCGGTGAAAATCGCTGGAGTTTTTTTTATCCCAAAATATTGTTCAACACGTAAATACAAAGAGACGACATAAATAAAATTATCGAAAAATTAATAATTTTCCAAATGTAAAAAAAAATATTATTGATGAAAGAGTTGCTCCAAATCCAAATAATATTTTTTGATTAATTAAAAAGTTTTTCGAAAAGTTTCCTAAAAAAAATACAGTATCAGAATAGACATGCGGATTTAAATAAGTAAAACCAAGTGTTTTAAATATTACAGAACTTAGACTTGCTGTTTCATTTTTGCGATTTATTTCAAAATTGATATTTATATTTTTCAGTTTTTTCCAAATAAAATGAATTAAAAATAAAAATAAAAGAAGATTTAGAATAAGTTCAACTAAAGGTGAAAAAAAACTCTCAAAATAATGGAATAAGAATATTCCTAAAAATATAAGAAGGAAATCTGATAATGTGCAAATTGCACATACAATAAAAACAAATTGTTTTTTTAAACCTTGCTCAATTACAAATATATTTTGAGCCCCAATAGCTAATATTAAACTCAGTCCTGTAAAGAACCCTAAAATGAAATAACTCATCCTAAATTATTGTTTTATAATTTTTTCTGGAATTATTCCTTGAGGTCTAAATCTCATTATCAGAAGAAGTCCAATACCAACGAGCAAAAATCTAAAATATGGAGCACTATTAATTAAATGAATTTTAATTTCATTCGTTTCAGGTAAGTGAGCTGTAAATAAATTTATGAAAAATAAAGCAATAGGTGCTGCCTCTACCCACAAGAACCATACAACAAATCCTCCTAGAATTGCTCCAAAATTGTTTCCTGTACCACCAACAATTACCATGACCCAAATTACAAATGTATATCTCATTGGTCTATAACTCCCTGGGGTAAACAGTCCATCATTAGTTACCATCATAGCTCCAGCAATACCAACTATTGCTGATCCTAAAATAAATATAAATAAATGTTGTTTAACTACATTTTTACCCATTGCACTTGCAGCTTCTTCATTATCTCTTATTGCTCTCATCATTCTACCCCAAGGTGAGTAAAGGGCTTTTTGTGTAATTATTAATAAAATTATAACTACAACTAAAAACATGCCTGCAAAACATAGTTTTACATAAACAGATGATGCATCAATCACTAACTGATTTAAAATATCTTGTCTTTCCGACAATGAATTTGCTAGATCTAATTTTGCTGAGTGAAATTTTTCTACTAAATTTATAAACCAAGGAGAAGTTTGTAGGTCAATTTCATAAGGCGCTGGTCTTTTTAAACCAATAACATTTTTAACCCCTCTTGCTAGCCAATCTTCATGTTTAATAATGGAAACAACAATTTCAGCTATCAATAACGTTGCAATAGCTAAATAATCTGCTCTTAATCCTAAAGCAACTTTCCCTACAATAAAAGCTAATCCAGCAGCAAAAAGTCCTCCAACTATCCATGAGAACAAAACTGGT
>CACKGK010000016.1 GCA_902599665.1 uncultured Pelagibacteraceae bacterium
GCAGCTTCTTTAATTGCTTCTGAAAAAGTGGGATGAGCATGACAAGTTCTTGCAATATCCTCAGAACTAGCACCAAATTCCATAGCAACAGCCATCTCGGCAATCATTTCTCCAGCATGTGGGCCAATTATATGTACACCTAAAACGCGATCTGTTGAGCTATCAGCTAATATTTTCACGAATCCCTCAGGCTCGTTAATTGCTTTAGCTCTTGAATTTGCCATAAAAGGAAATTTTCCAATTTTATAACTGATATTTTTTTCTTTAAGCTGTTCCTCATTTTTACCTACATAAGCAACTTCTGGGGATGTATATATTACTCCTGGTATCAAGTTATAATTTACATGTCCAGATTGACCTGCAATTAGTTCTGCAACAGCAATTCCCTCTTCCTCTGCCTTGTGAGCAAGCATAGGACCATCTATTACATCACCTATTGCATAAATATTTTTTATATTTGTCTCAAAATTTTTATCAACTTTAACTCTTCCTTTTTTGTCAAGATTAACACCAATATTTTCTAAATTTAAATTATCAGTATAAGGTTTCCGACCCACTGAAATAAGAACCACGTCAGCTTCTAACTTACTTTTTTTTCCTTCGTTTGAAATTTCTACAACAACTCCTTCACTATTTTTAGAAATTTTTTCAACCTTAGTATTTAAATCAAATTTAATATTTTGTTTTTTCAAAATTTTCATAAACTCGTTAGAAATTTCTTTATCTAATCCTGGAGTAATATGATCAAGATACTCTACAACTTGTACTTCAGTTCCCAATCGCGACCAAACTGATCCCATTTCTAAACCAATATATCCACCACCTACAACAATCATTTTTTTTGGTAGTTTAGAAATGGATAATGCACCAGTAGAAGATAATATTTGCTTTTCATCAAACTCTATACCAGGAAGAGGTAAAGGGGCTGAGCCAGTACTAATTATTATTTTGTTCGATTTTATTTTTGTCTCTTGATTATTGTTTTTTACTAATATTTCATCTTTAGTTTTTAATGTTCCGGTACCTTTAATGTATGTAACCTTATTTTTTTTAAACAAAAATTCCACGCCTTTTGTCAACGTTGATACAGATTTTTCTTTATTTTCCATCATTTTTTTAAATTTAATTTAATCTCACCTGTCTCAATACCAATATTGGCAAAGTTTTTTGCTTTATGAAAATTCTCAGATAGATTTAATAAACTTTTTGATGGTATACATCCAATATTCAAACAAGTTCCTCCTAAAGATCCTCTTGACTCAATACATGCAGTGTTTAAGCCTAATTGAGCTAATCTTATAGCGCAAACGTATCCTGCAGGACCACCACCAATTACTGTAACATCAAATTTATCAGCCATTATATATTTAAAAATAATCTCCTTGGGTCCTCAAGATTTTCCTTAACAGTTTTTAAAAATGTAACGGACTCTTTTCCATCTATTATTCTGTGATCATATGATAATGCTAAATACATTATAGGTTTAATTTTTATTTCACCGTTAACATTAACTGGTCTTTCAACAATGTTATGCATTCCCAATACTCCTGACTGAGGTGGGTTTAAAATAGGAGTTGATAACATCGAACCATAAACTCCACCATTACTAATTGTGAATGTTCCTCCCTGAAGATCTTCAATTGATAAATTTCCGATATTGGCTTTTTCCGAAAGTCTTTTAATTTCTTTTTCTATATCAGCAAATGACATTTCATCCGCATTTCTCAAAACTGGTACAACCAATCCTTTATCAGTACCAACTGCGAAACTTATATTATAATAATTTTTGTAAATAATATCTTCACCTTCAATTTCAGCATTTATTGCTGGAAATAATTTTAAACCAACTACACAGGCTTTTACAAAGAACGACATTAATCCTAGCTTTATTCCATACCTACTTTTAAAATCTTCTTGGTTATCCTTTCTCATCGACATTATACCAGACATATCAACTTCATTAAAAGTTGTTAGCATTGCTGCATTTTCTTGCGCTTGTTTAAGTCTTTTAGCTATTGTTTGTCTTAACCTTGTCATTTTAATTCTCTCTTCTTCACCATATTGAATTCTTCTTTGATTAGGTTGTGGATTTGTCCCCATCAAGCTTAAAAGGTCACCTTTTAATACTCTGCCATCCCTTCCTGTACCTTTAACCTTTTCCACATCAATATTATTTTCAGCAGCAATTTTTCTCACCGCTGGTGAAAGGACAAAATGATTAACTTTTGTAGTTTGGGTTGTTTGAACTTCATCAGTTAATAGAAGTGGTTCTTCATTTACCTTATCTAAAAGTTCCATAGGCTCTTCTTTGCTAGTTGCAGAAATGTTACCTAATTTTGGATTAGGTTTTTTTTCTATATCTAGATTTATGACGTTAGTATTTTCCTCTTTTATTTTATCTTCATCAATAGTTTCAGCTTCTTTTTCTTGCTTTAAGGGTGCTTTTTTTTCTACATTCGATTTTCCTTCAGAAATAGAACCTAGCACTGCACCAACTTCAACAGTATCTCCATCTTTTGAATTCATTTCTGATAAAACCCCACTTATTGGCGAAGGAACTTCTAAGTTAACTTTGTCAGTCTCAAGTTCAACAATAGCTTCATCTGTTTCAACTGGATCTCCAACTTTTTTAAGCCATTTTGAAACAGTTGCTTCTGTAATACTTTCACCTAATGCAGGAACTAATATTTTTTCACTCATTATCAAAAACTTTTTTTATAATCTCTTCTTGTTCTACCATATGCCTTTTTGCATAGCCAGTTGCAGGAGATGCATCAGGATTTCTTCCAATATAGGAAATATTATTATTTTTAGCTTTAATAGTTTCTAATGTCCATTGAATATAATCTCTCACTGAAAACCATGCTCCCATATTTTTTGGTTCCTCTTGGCACCAATAAAATTTAGCATTGTTTGCGTAAGGCTTAAGTTCTTTAACTAAGCTTTTTACGGGAAAAGGATATAATTGTTCTATTCTATACAAGACTACATCGTCTCTTTTAATTTTTTCTCTAGCAGCTAATAAGTCGAAATAAACTTTTCCAGAACAAAGAATAACTTTTTTAATTTCTGCAGGTTTTTTTAATTTTATAAAATTTTCGTTATCATTATTTAATGCGTGGTCCCATAAAATTCGGTGAAATGAAGTTTGCTTATTAAAATCCTCAATACTTGATACACAATATTTGTTTCTTAAAAGTGACTTTGGTGTCATTAAAACTAAAGGTTTTCTAAAGTCACGATGAATCTGTCTTCTAAGAGCATGAAAGTAATTAGCTGGTGTTGTGCAATTCATCACTTGAAGATTATCATTAGCACACAACTGTAAAAATCTTTCTAATCTTGCAGATGAATGCTCGGGACCCTGACCTTCATATCCATGAGGTAATAACATTACTAAACCAGAGGCTCTCTGCCATTTTCTTTCACCTGAAGATATAAATTGATCTATTATAACTTGTGCTCCATTAGCAAAATCACCAAATTGCGCTTCCCAGATTGTTAATGTATTTGGCTCAACTAAACTATAACCATACTCAAAACCAAGAACTGCTAACTCTGATAAGAAACTATCTACAATTTCGAATTTCTTTTGATTTTTTGAAATACTATTTAAAGGTATATATCTAGTATTATCTGATTGATTACGTAAAACTGAGTGCCTTTGACTAAAAGTTCCTCTTCCAGAGTCTTGACCTACAAACCTTACTGGGAAACCCTCTTCCAACAATGAACCAAAAGCAAGTGCTTCTGCTGATGACCAATCAATATTAAAACCTTGATCAATTGTTTTTTTTCTGTTTTGAAATATTTTGCTAATAGTCTTGTGAACATTTGTCTCGTTAGGAATTACATTTATTTTATCTGAGATATTTCTTAATAAATCAGGATCTGCACCTGTAATTCCTTTTTTATCTTTTCCTTTTTTAGGCTTATAACTCGACCAAGCTCCTTCAAACCATTCTATTTTTGGTTTGTAATCTTTTGCAGTTTTAAATTGATCATCTAATAAAGTTTTAAATTTTTTAATTTGATTATTTAAATCATTTTCTGAAAGTAAATCCTCATCTATAAGTTTTGATCCATAAATTTTTGCCGCAGAAGGATGTGATCTTATTTTTTTGTACATAAGAGGTTGGGTGAAAGAGGGCTCATCTCCCTCATTATGTCCAAATCTTCTATAACAAACTAAATCTAAAACCACATCTCGATTGAATTTAAGCCTGAACTCAGTTGCAATTCTTGATCCATAAACTACAGCCTCTGGATCATCCCCATTGACGTGTATTATTGGAGCCTCAACCATTTTGGCAATATCTGATGGGTGAGGAGAGGATCTTGCAAATCTTGGGCTAGTTGTAAACCCAATTTGATTATTTACAATTATGTGAATTGTTCCACCTGTATTATGACCTGGCAAACCAGACATTGCAAAACATTCAGCTACTACACCTTGTCCAGCAAAAGCAGCATCTCCATGAATTAAAATTGGAATGACCTTATTTCTTTTTGCATCTTTGTGAAAAAATTGCTTTGCTCTAGTTTGACCTAAGACTACTGGATTGACTGCCTCTAAATGTGAGGGATTATCAGTTAGACTTACATGAACAACATTCCCATCAAATTCTCTATCAGAGGATGCTCCCAAATGATATTTTACATCGCCAGCACTATCTTCATCTGTATTATTAATTTCACCAGCAAACTCGTTAAAAATTCTTTTGTATGATTTTTGTAAAACGTTAGCTAAAACATTTAGTCTTCCTCTGTGAGACATACCAATTTTAACTTCTTTTATGTTTGACTGACCACCAATTTTAATTATTTGCTCTAACGCAGGTATCAAGCTTTCACCACCATCAAGACCAAATCTTTTTGATCCCACATATTTTGTGTGTAAAAATTTTTCAAAACCCTCAGCCTGTATTAATTTATTTAAGATTGCATTTTTTCCATTTACTGTAAATTTCAATGCATTTTCATCTTTTTCAACTCTATCACGAAACCATTTTCTCTCTGTTGGATTTGAAATATGCATATATTCGTAACCAATATTTCCGCAATAAATTTTTCTTAACACAGAGAGAATTTCTTTTATGTTAGAATATTCTTTATTTAAGACACCATCTAAGTAAATTTTTTTACTGTAATCATTTTTTTTAAATCCATAATTTTCGGGATGTAGTTCATCAAGATACTCACTTTCTCTCATTTCTAATGGATCAACTTTTGATAATAAATGACCACGCTGTCTATAAGCTCTAATCAAAGAGACTGCTTTAATAGAATTACTGTTACTTGCAACTATATCGTTTTGATCTATTTCTTTATTTTTACTTTCTAGAATCTCAATTTCATTTTCATGTATTTTACTCTCATCAATTTTATTTTTTCTTGGACTCCAAGATGGTCCATTAACTTCTTTAACAATTGAATTAATATCATCACCAATATCAATAAAATATTTTTTCCAACTCTCAGGTAAATTTGGATCATTATTTATATACTTTACATACATTTGTTCTATAAATGCACTATTTGATTTATTAAGAAATGAAGTTTTTTTGTATTCTAAATTTTTAGATGATGACATATTTAAATATAATTATACACGAATAAGGTGTTATCAATTAGACAATTTATTCAATAGAGTTATTCCAATTTCAGACGGTGATTTTGCCATTGTGATACCAGATTTTTCCATAATTTTAATTTTTTCATCAGCGTTACCTTTTCCCCCTGATATTATTGCACCAGCATGACCCATTCTTCTACCAGGTGGTGCTGTAATTCCAGCTACAAATCCAACCATTGGTTTTTTTATCTTATGATTTTTTATAAATTCAGCAGCTTCTTCTTCAGCAGTACCTCCGATCTCACCAATCATGACTATAGACTCAGTTTTTTCATCATTTAAAAACAGATCTAGGCAATCAATAAAATTTGTACCATTTATTGGATCTCCACCTATTCCTATACATGTAGATTGACCAAGGCCATTTTCTGAGGTTTGGGCTACAGCCTCGTAAGTTAATGTTCCTGACCTAGAAACAATTCCTACTGTTCCTTTTTTATGAATATTTCCAGGCATTATTCCAATTTTACATTCATCAGGAGTTATTATACCTGGACAGTTGGGACCAATAAGTCTCGATTTAGAGTTCGAGAGTCTTCTTTTTACTTTAAGCATGTCTAAAACTGGAATTCCCTCACTTATACATACAATCAATTCTATAGATGAATCAATTGCCTCTATAATTGCTGAGGCTGCAAACTTTGCAGGGACATAAATCATTGTTGCATTTGCACCTGTCTGATCTTTAGCTTCTTTAACAGTATCAAATACTGGTCTCTCCAAATGAATTTGACCTCCTTTTTTAGGAGTAACTCCACCAACCAAGTTAGTTCCATACTTAATAGATTGTTCAGAATGAAAAGTTCCATGAGCGCCGGTGAAACCTTGACAAATTACTTTTGTATCCTTGTTAATTAAAACTGACATTATTTAATTGCCTCAACAATTTTTTTTGCTGCATCGGATAAATCATGTGCAGAAATAATCTCTAATCCCGAATTATCTAAAATTTCTTTTCCCTCTTTGAAATTTGTGCCTGCTAGTCTCACTACTAAAGGAACTTTAATTTTAATTTCTTTTGCTGCATCTACAACACCTTGTGCGAGTACGTCACATCTCATTATTCCTCCAAAAATATTTATTAGTATTCCTTTTACATTTTTGTCAGATAAGATAATTTTAAATGCTGCTGAAACTTTTTCTTTGGAGGCACCACCACCTACATCTAAAAAATTTGCAGGCTCTTCTCCATATAATTTAATAATATCCATTGTAGCCATTGCTAATCCAGCACCATTAACCATACATCCTATATTTCCGTCCAATTTAATGTATGCAAGATCATGTTTGCTGGCTTCAATTTCAGTTTCTTCTTCTTCATTAAAATCTCTTAGTTTCTGAATTTCTGGATGTTTAAATAATGCATTTTCGTCAAAAGTCATCTTTGCATCCAAACATACAATTTTGTTTTTTTTGGTTAAAATGAGAGGATTTATCTCAACTAAATTTGCATCTGTATCAATGAACATTTTGTAAATTGATTTTATTAAATTGATTGCTTGTTTACTTGCATCATTGTCTAAATCAAAAATTTTAATAATTTTTTTACAATCTTCCTCTGAAATACTTTCATTAAAATCTACTTTAGTAGTGATTATTTTATCTGGTGATTTTACAGCAACTTCCTCAATATTCATTCCACCCTGATCGCTGGAAATAAATGCAATTTTAGCGGAAGCCCTATCAACAAGACAAGACAGATAGAATTCTTTTTCTATTTCTGATGCAGTTTCAACATACAATCTTTTAACCTCTCTTCCTGAGGGTCCAGTTTGATGAGTAACTAATGTTTTACCAAATAATTTTTTCGCTTCCTCTTCCAAAAGAGCAATATTATCAACAATTTTTACTCCTCCAGCCTTTCCTCTACCTCCTGCATGAATTTGAGCTTTTAATACATACTTATCGGCTTTGAGATTTTTAACTTTTTCAATTAATTCATTTACATTAAGAGCATAGACGCCTTCAGGTACAACCGCGCCATACTTTTTAAGTATTTCTTTTGCCTGGTGCTCGTGGATATTCATTTAATCTTTGTTTAAGTCAGGGTCTATTTTAGATGCTGCATCCCATAATTTTATTACTGCTTCCACTGAATTATTAAACTCTGTTTTTTCATTTTCATTAAGGTCAATTTCCTCAATTTTTTCAACACCTTCATTTCCAATGATAACAGGAACACCTGCATATACATTATTAATTCCATACTCCCCATGTAAATACGCTGCACATGGTAAAAGTTTTTTTTGATTTTTTAAAAATGCTTCAGCCATCTCAACTCCGGATGCTGCAGGTGCATAAAATGCTGATCCTTTTTCTAGATATTTTACAATTTCTGCACCACCATCTCTAGTTCGCTGATTAATACTCTCTAATTTTTCCTCAGAAATCTTTCCCTCTTTCACTAACTCCATCAATGGTTGACCAGAGACTTTTGTAAATCGTGGAAGAGGTACCATTGTATCTCCATGTCCACCCATTACCATAGCATCGATTTCTTTTACAGGCACATTTAATTCTTCAGATAAAAATAATTTAAATCTTGAACTATCCAATATACCTGCCATCCCTATAACCTTATGAACTGGGAGTCCTGAATATTTTTGAAATGCCATTACCATTACATCCAATGGATTTGTAATACAAATTACAAATGCATTAGGAGCATTATTTTTTATTCCTTCTGCAACTTGTTTAATAATTTTTAAATTAATTCCTAATAGATCGTCTCTACTCATTCCAGGTTTTCTAGGAACACCTGCTGTAATTATAATAACATCTGATCCTTTTATATCTTCATACTTATCTGTTCCTGAAAATTTTACATTAAATCCATCTACCGAGGAAGATTGGGCTATATCTAAACCTTTTCCCTTTGCTACTCCACTTGCGACATCAAATAAAACAACCTCATCCACCAGTTCTTTTAAACCAATTAAATGAGCTAAAGTTCCTCCAATTTGACCTGCCCCTATTAAAGAAATTTTACTCATTTTATTTCATTGTTGGCATTATAAATTCAGGATTAGATCTAATTCCTGATGGCCATCTAGAAGTAATAGTTTTTAATTTAGTATAAAATTTTACACCTTCCATACCATGCGTTCCACTATCTCCAAATAATGACCTTTTCCAGCCTCCAAAACTATGGAAAGCCATTGGAACTGGTATTGGAACATTTATCCCTACCATTCCAACTTGAATTTTACTTGCGAATGTTCTACCTGCATCTCCATCTCTAGTATAAATGCTAACTCCATTTCCGTATTCGTGCTCATTAATCATTTTTGTAGCCTCTTCAAATGTTTTCACCCTAACCACAGATAAAACTGGTCCAAATATTTCCTCTTTATAAATTCTCATATTTGTAGTTACATGATCAAAAAGACACCCACCAATATAAAAACCATTTTCATAGCCCTGCAATTTCAAATTTCTTCCATCAAGAACAAGTTTTGCTCCCTCTTTAACTCCTAGATCTACGTAGCCTTTTACTTTTTCTAAATGTTCTTTGGTTACTAAAGGGCCCATCTCAGATGATTTATCCATACCAGGTCCAATTTTTAATGCTTCAGCTTTTTTTGATAGTCTTGAGACCAACTCATCACCTACATCTCCTACTGCTACTGCTACTGACTGCGCCATACATCTTTCTCCAGCTGAACCATATGCAGCACCCATCAAACCATTTACAGCACCATCTAAATCACAATCTGGCATAACAACTAAATGGTTTTTTGCTCCACCTAATGCTTGAACTCTCTTTTCATTTTTAGCTGCATTTTCATATATGTACTTAGCAATAGGAGTTGATCCAACAAAACTAACTGCTTTAATATTTTGGTTTGTTAATATAGCGTCAACAACCACTTTATCACCGTTTACAACATTAAAAACACCCTCTGGAAGACCAGCTTCATGAAGAAGTTCAGCTAATTTCATTGGACATGAAGGATCTTTTTCTGATGGTTTTAAGATGAAACTATTTCCACATGCAATAGCTAATGGAAACATCCACATCGGCACCATAGCTGGAAAATTAAATGGGGTTATACCAGCTACAACTCCTAAAGGCTGTCGCATCGAATAACTATCAACGTTTGTTCCAACATTTTCAGAAAACTCTCCTTTAAGTAAATGTGGAATTCCACATGCAAACTCTACAACTTCTAATCCTCTTATTAATGATCCCTTAGCATCCTCGTAAACTTTTCCATGCTCTGAGACTATTAGTTTTGCCAGTTCATCAAAATTTTTTTCTATAAGCTCTTTAAATTTAAACATTATTCTTGCTCTTTGAAGTGGGGGATTTAATGACCAAGTCTCAAAAGCTTTTTGTGCAATTTCCACTGCACCATCTAACTCTGATTTTGAGGCTAAAATAACTTCAGACACTTGTTCTCCAGTAGCAGGATTAAAGATTTTCCCTTTTTTTTCAGAATGACCCGATATTATTTTTCCACCAATAAAATGTTTGATTAAATTCATGATTGAAATTATTTAATTAAGTAATTAAGCTGTTGCAAGCATTTTCTTTATCTCTGCAATAGCTTTTGCTGGATTTAAGCCTTTGGGGCAAGCATTTGTACAATTCAAGATAGTATGACATCTATAAAGTTTAAGTTCGTCAGCAACTTTTTTAAGTCTTTCTTTTCTGTCCTCGTCTCTACTATCAATTATCCACCTGTAAGCTTGAAGTAAAACTGCAGGACCTAAATATTTTTCACCATTCCACCAATAACTTGGGCAAGATGTTGAACAGCATGCACACATTATACACTCATATAAACCATCTAATTTTGCTCTATCCTCTTTTGTCTGAATGTTTTCTTTGTCATTTATTTTTGTTGTTTTTAGCCAAGGTTCAACTGACTCGTATTGTTTGTAAAGAGTGCTTAAGTCTCCAATTAAATCTTTTAATACTTTTAAATGTGGTAGTGGATAAATATCGATATCTCCATCTAATTCAGAATGAGATTTGGTACACGCTAGACCATTCTTTCCATTCATATTCATTGCACATGACCCACATACTCCATGAGCACATGATCTTCTATATGCAATAGACGGATCAATTTCATTTTTGATTTTATTTAAAATATCTAAAACTTTAGAAGAGCAATTATCCATATCAACTTCATAAGTATCAATTCTTGGATTTTCATTTTTAGATGGATCCCATCTATAAACATTTACTTTTCTTATATTTTTTGATCCTGTTTTGTCTTTGTAATATTGACCTTTTTTTATTTTTGAATTTGACGGTAAATTAAACTGTACCATTAATATACTCTTTCCTGAGGAGGAAAATATTGTACATCATTAGTTAGTGTTGATCTATGAACTGGTCTATAATTTATTTTTGTTTTAGAGCCATTGCACCATGAGAGAGTATGTTGCATATAATTTTCATCATCTCTTTTCGGAAAGTCTTCTCTTGCATGTGCTCCTCTACTTTCTTTTCTGTGATAAGCTGAGTCCATAGTAGTTATTGCTTGTCTAATTAAGTTATCGAATTCTAAAGTTTCGACTAGATCTGTATTAAATATTAATGATTTATCTTTAACAGATAAAGACTCCATGCTCTCAAAAGGTTTTCTTATTTCATCAACACCTTCCTTTAATGTCTTTTCACTTCTAAATACAGCACATTTAGACTGCATCGTTTTTTGCATTGATAGTCTAAGTTCAGATGTAGGGTTAGAACCTTGAGAGTTTCTAAGTTTGTCAAATCTATCTAAACATCTATCAGTCTCACTTTTATCGATTTCGTCATGTTTCATTCCTGGTTTTATAAGTTCTGCTGCTCTTTTTGCAGCTGCTCTTCCAAAAACTACAAGATCAATTAATGAGTTTGAGCCCAATCTATTAGCACCATGAACTGATACACATGCAGCTTCTCCGATTGCCATTAAACCAGGAACAGTTTTCTCCGATCCATTAACTGTAAGAACTTCGGCCTTATAATTTGTTGGTATTCCTCCCATGTTGTAATGCACAGTTGGAACAACTGGAATTGGCTCCTTAGTTACATCAACGTTAGCAAATAATTTAGAAGCTTCAGAAATACCTGGTAATCTTTCTTCTATAACTTTAGGGTCTAAGTGATCTATATGAAGATGAACATGATCTTGTTCTTTTCCAATGCCTCTACCTTCATTTATTTCTACCGCTATTGATCTACTTACTACGTCTCTTGATGCCAAATCTTTTGCTTTTGGTGCGTAACGCTCCATAAATCTTTCACCTTTTGAATTTACTAAATAACCTCCTTCACCTCTAACACCTTCTGAAATTAAAGTTCCATGACCGTATATGCCAGTAGGGTGAAATTGTACAAATTCCATGTCTTGTAAAGGTAAACCAGCTCTTAAAACCATCGCATTACCATCCCCAGTACAAGTATGAGCAGAAGTAGCTGAGTAATATACTTTTCCATACCCTCCTGTTGCGATAATTGTAATGTGAGATCTGAATCTGTGTATAGTTCCATCGTTAAGGTTCCAAGCAATTAAACCTTTACATGCTCCATCTTTCATTATTAAATCTAGTGCAAAGTACTCAATAAAGAATTCTGTATTGTGCTTCAGGGCTTGACCATACAAAGTGTGAAGTATTGCATGACCTGTTCTATCAGCTGCCGCACATGTTCTCTGAACTGTCTCATTTCCATAATTTTTTGTCATACCTCCAAAAGGTCTTTGATAGATTTTTCCATCCTCTGTTCTACTGAATGGAACTCCATACTTTTCTAATTCTAGCACCGCTGCTGGAGCCTCTTTACATAAATATTCTATTGAGTCCTGGTCGCCCAACCAATCTGCACCTTTAACTGTATCATACATGTGCCATCTCCAGTCATCCTCACCCATATTTCCTAAAGCTGCAGAAATACCTCCTTGTGCCGCAGAAGTATGACTTCTTGTAGGAAATACTTTTGATACACAGGCTGTTTTCAGACCAGCTTCACTTAGGCCAACTGCAGCTCTTAAACCTGAACCACCAGCGCCCAAGACAACCACATCATATTCATGATCAATTATTTTATACGAACTCATAACTATAAATTAAATACTAAGATAATTATTAATAATGGAAATACTATAGCAAAGATATTTAAGGTTTTATTTGCGGCATTTTTGATATTTTTGTCTTCAATATAATCTTCAAAAACCTCGCTTATGCTTAGTGCAGAGAAAAAATATGCAAAAATCAAAAACATGCTGAATAATAATTTTGATGGCTGTGAAGATATAAATGTTATAACTTCAATATAACCTTTGTCATAAATTGAAGCTAAACTCATTGCAAACCATATCATTAAAGGTATTAAAATTGCTGAACTTACTTTTAAAAACACCCATTTCTTAGTTACAGATCCCATTAAATTATTAACCTTCCAATAGCGTAAATTGAAACTGATATAGGAAAAGAGCCAATGAGAACAATCAATCCAGATATTTTTGTAGTTTTGGGTTCAAAACCATATCCTAAGTCCATTATCAAATGCCTTATCTCACTTAGCACTTGAAATGTAAAAGACCAGACAATTCCAATACAAATAAATTTACCAAAAAAAGAGGACAAAAAAGAATTTGTGTACTCATAATAACTTTCGCCTAATAACAATGAAGCTATCCACAAACCTATTAAAGTGATAGCAAAAAAATTTATTATTCCAGTTATCCGGTGTGATATTGAAACCAATGAGGAAATGTGCCAGTTATAAATCTGTATATGTGGTGATATTGGATTTTTATCTTCCATAAAAATCTTTTTCTACTAAAGCTTCAGCAATTTCAACAGCATTAAGTGCAGCACCTTTTAATAAATTATCTGATACTATCCACATATTAATTGAATTAGGTTGTGAAGAGTCATCACGAATTCTTGATATGAATGTTTCAAATTTATCTTCAGCTTCAACTGGAGTAATGTATCCACCATCTTTATGTTCATCAACCACTTTACATCCTGGAGATGATGATAAAACAGTTTTTACCTCTTCTAAGTTATGTTTCTTGTTAAATTCTACATTCACACTTATTGAGTGTGACACGAGAACAGGAATTCTTACACAAGTAGATGTAATACTAATTTTATTATCTAAAATTTTTTTCACTTCATCATGATTTTTTTGCTCCTCTTTTGTACTTCCATTTTCAAGAAAGCTATCAATATGCGGTATTGCATTAAAAGCTATCTGCTTAGTAAAATTTGTAGACTCAACATTTTTTTTTTCCAATACTTCCTTCGTTTGAGATATCAGTTCATCCATGCCAGCTTTTCCTGCGCCTGATACTGATTGGTAAGTTGATGCAACTATTCTTTTTACATTATATAAATCGTGTAAAGGTTTAAGAGCTACAACTATTGGAATTACAGAACAATTAGCATTTGCTATAATATTTTTATTTTTAAATTTTGGTAATTCTTTTGAATTTACCTCAGGCACAATTAAAGGTATTTCAGGATCTTTTCTAAAAAATTTTGAATTATCTATAACGATTGTTTTTTCAGCAGCTATTGGGGCCCATTTTTCAGCTATTGCTGATCCAGCCGCGAAAAATGCCATTTTTACTTTTGAAAAATCAAACTCCTCTAAGTTTATAACTGTATGTTCTTTGCCTAAAAAATGTATTTTTTTTCCAGCACTATTTGGGGAAGCAACTAAATGAGCTTCAGTTATAGGAAAATTTTTTTTTTCCAAAACTTCAATTAATTTTCGACCTACGTTTCCAGTTGCACCAACTATTGCTATATTCATGATATTTAGAGTTTTATACTAAATGAAAGGTAAATCACAAACTTTTCCATCAAAATGAGTACCATTTATATTGATTTTGAAGGATTTAGACTCCTCAAAGTGAGGTTTATTTATCATTGCAATTCCAATAACTTGGCCGAATGTTGGATTATAACATCCAGATCTTAATTCTCCAATCACTTTATCATTTTCATCAATTAAATTCATTGAACCTGTAACACTTATTTCCTTAGTATCAATTTTAACTCCCATCAATTTTTTTTTAATTCCCTCTGATTTAATTTTCCTTAATTTTTCTTTACCTAAAAAATCTACATCACTGTCGATATTGATATATTTATCAAATCCACATTCATACGGATTGTCTCCATTATCCATGTCATTACCGTGTGACAGTAAACCACTCTCAATACGTTCAATTAAATTTGGTCCACCTGGTTTAATATTAAATTCTTTTCCAATTTCAAAAAGATGATCGTATAATTTTAATCCTGACTCGTTGTGTTCCATATAAATTTCATAGCCACCTTGTTTAGACCATCCAGATTTTGCAATAAGATGCTTGTCTCCACCATATTCAAAATAATCAAATCCAAAAAATTTTAAATTTACAATTTTTTCTCCAAAAACTTTTTCCATTAATTGAAATGATTTTGGTCCTTGCACTGCCATTATGTCAACATCAGGTTCAGAAATTTTTACATCAAATTTGTTTCCAATCGCTAATCCTTTGGCAAATAAAATTACATCTGAGTCAGCTAAAGAAATCCACCATCTATTTTCATTTAGTCTTAAGACTACAGGATCATTTATTAAACCAGCATTATCATCAATTATTGGGCAGTAGTAACATCTTCCATCTTTAGATTTTGATAAATCTCTACATGTCATTAATTGAACTAATTTTGCAGAATCTTTACCAGAAATTTCAACTTGTCTTTCAGCAGCAACATCCCAAATTTGAACATGCTCTTTCAAGTGATGATAAGCATCTTCTACAGAACCAAATGCTGCTGGCAACAACATATGATTATAAATGGTGTAAGCAGTCACACCTTGTTTCTCAATTCTAGAGGTATACGGTGTTCCCCTTAGTCTTCTTGATTTTGCTATTAAAAAATTTTTCATTTATTTTTCCGCATTACTGTCATCTTATTCCAATTTTGTAAAGAAACTATATTAGCTAAGCTCTTTAGCTTGTTTTCTTAATTCAAACTTTTGAATTTTACCCGTTGATGTCTTTGGCAATGGAGCAAATACTACTTTCTTTGGAAGTTTAAACCCAGCGAGGGTTTCTCTACAAAAAGTAATAATTTCCTCCTCTGTGCTAGATTTCCCTTCTATCAACTCCACAAAGGCACAAGGAGTTTCTCCCCACTTCTCATCAGGCTTTGCAACCACTGCTGTTAGAGATACTGCAGGGTGTTTTGATATTGTATTTTCGATTTCAATAGATGAAATATTTTCTCCACCAGATATGATAATATCTTTAGACCTATCCTGAATTTTTATGTAACCACTTGGATGAGTTACAGCTAAATCTCCTGAATGAAACCATCCACCTTCCATAGATTTTTCTGTTGCCTCTTTATCTTTAAAATAGCCTTTCATTACAACATTACCTCTAATCATTATTTCACCCATAGTCTTTCCGTCATGAGGTATTGGTTTCATAGTTTCTGGGTCCATGACAACAACACCCTCTGTGTTTGGATATCTTACACCTTGTCTTGCCTTGATTTCATTTTGATTGTCTTGATCTAATCCATCCCACTCGTCATTCCATGCACATTGTAAAATATGACCATAAGTTTCCGTTAAACCATAAACATGCATTACTTCAAATCCAAGTTTTTTCATTTTTTCAAAAATTATACTTGGAGGAGGAGCACCTGCAGTTAACACGTAAACTTTTCTTTTTAATTCTTTTTGTTGATCTTTTGGTGCGTTAGCCAGCATATTTAAAACAATAGGAGCACCTCCAAAATGAGTCACTTCGTATTTATCAATCAACTCAAATATTTTTTTAACATCAATGTTTCTTAAACATATGACTCTTCCATGAATCATTGACATTGTCCAAGGATAGCACCATCCATTACAATGAAACATTGGAACTGTGTATAAAAAGTTTAATTTATTAGGCATGTTCCATGCAACAGCACTTCCAGTTGCCATTAAATATGATCCTCTATGATGATAAACTACTCCTTTTGGATTCCCTGTTGTTCCTGATGTATATCCTAAAGCAATTGCCTGCCACTCATCTTTGGGTAATTTCCAAATATAGTTCTCATCACCTGTATTTAGAAAATCTTCATATTCCAGAGAACCTATTGCTTTAGAATCTTTTAAATTCGCATCTTTATCATCAATATCTATTATTTTAATTTCCTGCTTTACATCTTCTAAAGCTTTTTTAATTACATCGTGAAATTGTCTATCTACTATTAATACTTTTGCCTCACTGTGATTTAAGATGTAGCTTATTGTCTTAGAGTCAAGTCTTGTATTAATTGCATTTATTACTGCACCAACCATTGGAATAGAATAATGTGCCTCAAAAATTTCTGGAGTGTTAAACGCTAAAACAGATACTGTGTCACCAGTTTTAATACCAATCTTATCTAGTGCACTGGCAAACTTCACACATCTTTTATAAACTTCGCTCCAAGTATATTTTCTACTCTCGTAAACTACAGCCTCATAATTTGGGTAAATATCTTTTGCCCTCTCTAAAAACGATAAAGGCGTTAATGGAACATAATTAGCATCATTTTTATCCAAATTTGTCTCATAATGGTTCATGCTAATTAAATTTATAGTTCATAATATAATTACTTCCAGTTGTTGCAGTAATATAACTACTTTCTATTCTAGGAAGTACTCTATTGAAGAAAAAGTTTGCGGTTTGGATTTTGTCTTCATAAAAGTCTTTATTGTTATCATATTCTTTAAAAGAAACTTCTAGTACTTTCAGCCATGCATGTCCTGTAGCTACTAAACCTAAAACTTTTAAATAATCATTACATGCTCCACTGGCATCCTCTGGAGAATTTTTGATTTTTTCTTTCATCCAATCAGTAAATTTGGATAAAATATCTAAATGATAATTAAGTTGTTTTATAAATGGCTCTGCTTTTTTGTCTGTGATGTTAATCTCTTCTTTAACCAGGTTTAAATAATTTTCAATAACATCACCATTTTTGTTAATTAACTTTCTAAAAACTAAGTCAGCCGCCTGAACTGAATTTGTTCCCTCATAGATAGGTGTAATTCTATTATCTCGATAGAATTGTTCAATACCTTGATCTTTTGTAAATCCATACCCTCCATGAATTTGCATTGCATCACTGGTTATCTCCATTGCATTGTCTGTGAAAAGTGATTTAACAACTGGCGTCATCAATGAAACGAGATCTGAAGCCTCTTGTTTTATTTTTTCATCAGAATGATTCAAACTTACTTCTATTTGCTGAGACAGCCAGAAACTCAGGGCTCTTTGTCCTTCTATCATAGATTTCATGCTTAAAAGTGATCTTCTTATATCAACATGGTCAATAATAAAATCTGCGCCATTGTTTGATTTAGAATTAAATGCCTTGCCCTGTTTTCTTTCTTTGGCATAAGTAAGAGAATTTTGGTATGCAATTTCTGAAATTCCAAGTCCCTGAATCCCAACAATTATTCTTTCTAAATTCATCATTGTAAACATAGAGTTTAGACCTTTATTTTTAGGTCCAATCATGTATCCAACAGCATCATCAAAATTTAAAACACATGTTGCAGATCCTTTAATTCCCATTTTATTTTCAATAGAGCCTGTTGAAACACCATTTCTTGGTCCAACAGATCCATCTTTATTCAAAACGAATTTAGGAACTAAAAATAAACTAATTCCTTTAGTCCCTGCCGGAGAGTCTGTTGATCGAGCTAACACTAAATGAATAATATTTTCTGTTAAATCTTGGTCACCTGAGGTTATGAAAATTTTTTGTCCACTTATCTTGTATGTTCCATCTTTTTGATCCACAGCTTTAGTTTTTAACAGACCTAAATCTGTTCCACATACTGGTTCTGTAAGACACATTGTACCACTCCATTTTCCCTCTACCATTTTGGGTAAATAAGTATTCTTTATTTCTTCATCTGCATGTCTTAGTAAACAATTATATGCTCCAATTGTTAGTTCACTATAAAGTTTAAATGACAAGCTTGCTGATGAAAGCATTTCATCAAAAAATGTACTGACTGTTTTTGGCATTCCCTGTCCACCGTATTTTGGATCACAAGATAAGGAAATCCATCCATCTTCTATAAATTTTTGGTAAGCCTCTTTGTATCCAGGGGGTGTTCTGACAACTCCATTTTCAAGAACTGCAGGTGTTTCATCACCACTCTTTGCAAGGGGCAAAATTAAGTTTTGAGTTATTTTAGCTGCTTCATCCAAAATATCTTTTACTAATTCTGAGTTAACTTCCTTGTATTTATCAATCTCGTTATATTTTTTATTGTTTCTCAATTTATCAAAGAGAAACATCATATCTTCTACAGGTGCATTATAAGTTGGCATAAGTATACTTTAGAATAAATGTTAAATTATTGCAATTTTGAAATTATCGCATCACCCATTACTGATGTAGATACCTCTTTCATTCCTTTGGAAATAATATCTTTAGTTCTAAGACCTTCATCTAGAACATCTTGAACAGCTTTTTCCAAACTATCTGCTTCTTTATCAAGGTCTAAGGAATATCTCAAAGCCATAGCAAAGCTTAAAATTGTAGCAATTGGGTTCGCTATACCTTGTCCAGCTATGTCTGGTGCAGATCCATGAACTGGCTCATATAGTGATCGCATATTACCATTTTTATCTTTTGCGCCTAAAGAAGCTGAAGGTAAAAGTCCTAGAGAACCAGTCAGCATTGCTGCTTCATCAGATAACATGTCACCAAAAAGATTATCAGTAACAATCACATCAAATTGTTTTGGATTTCTTACTAATTGCATTGCACAATTGTCAGCAAGCATATGATTCAATTCAACATCGCTATATTCTTTTTCATGAATTGATTGAACTTCTTCTTTCCATAATTGGCCAGCTTCCATTACATTTGATTTTTCACAAGAAGTAACTTTATTGTTTCTTTTTCTTGCTAGATCAAATGCAACTCTAGCTACTCTCTGAATTTCACTTGAGGTGTAAATATGTGTATTTATTCCTTTTCTCTCTCCATTATCTATAGGCTTTATTCCTCTCGGTTCACCGAAATAAATTCCTCCAGTTAATTCTCTTACGAAAAGTAAGTCTAAATCAGAAACAAGCTCGGGTTTTAAACTTGATGCATCAACAAGTTGTTTAAAACATATTGCAGGTCTAAGATTTGCGAATAACTTTAATTCTTTTCTTAATTTTAAAAGTGCTCTTTCTGGTTTTTTAGAAAAATCAAGATTATCCCACTTCGGTCCACCTACTGCACCTAAAATAACTGCTGCACTTTCCTGTGCTTTATAAAAAGCCTCGTCAGTTATTGGTGAACCATGCTTGTCATAAGCAGCTCCACCAACTAGGTCTTTGTCTATTTCAAAATCTAAAGATTTTTTCGAGTTGAACCATTTAATTATTTTTTCAACCTCGGCCATAACTTCTGGACCAATGCCATCTCCAGGCAATAGTAGTATTTTTCTCTTTTTAATTTTAATCACTAAAAATCCAAGGCTTTGATGTTTTTATTTTATTTTCGTAGGAAATTATTTTGTCTGACTTTTCTAATGATAATGCAATATCATCAAGTCCTTCTATCAAACATTTTTTCTTAAATTCATCTATCTCAAATTTGATTTCTTTATTTCCAAAATTTATTGTTTGTTCAGGCAAATTTACAGAGATTTCCTCTTTTCTTTTTGAATATTCTGAGATCTCTTTAATTTGGTCTTCTGAAATTGTAATCGGCAAGATGCCATTTTTAAAACAGTTATTGTAAAATATGTCTGCATAACTAGAACTTATCACACAAGTAATTCCAAAATCTAACAAAGCCCAAGGTGCGTGTTCTCTTGAAGATCCACATCCAAAATTTTTTCCTGCTATTAAAATTTTTGAATTATTGTAAGGGGTATAATTTAAAATAAAATCATTAATTTCCTTTCCACTTTGGTCATATCTCATTTCAAAAAATAAGTTTTTTCCTAATCCTGTTCTTTTAATAGTTTTTAAAAACTGTTTGGGAATTATCATATCTGTATCTATGTTTACGATAGGAAGATAAGCAGGAATACTTTTGATTGAACTAAATTTTTTCATTTAATTTTGGTACTTTCTAACATCATCTAAATTCCCAGATATTGCAGCTGCTGCAGCCATTGCTGGGCTAACTAAATGTGTTCTACCGCCTCTTCCTTGTCTTCCCTCAAAATTTCTATTTGATGTCGACGCACATCTTTCCTCTGGCTTAAGTTTATCTGCATTCATAGCTAAACACATTGAACAGCCTGGCTCTCTCCATTCAAAACCTGATTGTAAAAATATTTTATCTAACCCCTCTTGTTCAGCTTGCTCCTTAACTAATCCAGATCCAGGAACGATCATTGCATGTACATGATTGGCAATTTTTTTATCTTTAAGAATTTTAGCTGCTTCTCTGATATCTTCTATTCTGCCATTAGTGCAGCTTCCAATAAAAACTTTATCTATCTTAATATCTTGGATTTTTGTGTTTGGTTTTAAACCCATATAATTTAATGATCTGTTAATTGAATTTTTTCTATCTGGATCAGTTTCGTTTTCAGGACTCGGAACTTTACCATCTATTTCCACCACATCTTGTGGAGATGTTCCCCAAGTTACCATTGGTTTTATTTGAGAACCATCTAATGTTAACTCTTTGTCAAAGCTTGCATCTTTATCAGATTTCAATGTATACCAATATTCTAAGGCTTTATCCCAGTTTTCTCCCTTTGGTGACATTGGTTTACCTTTTAAATACTTAAATATTTTCTCATCTGGTTGTATAAGTCCTGCTCTAGCACCACCTTCGATAGTCATATTGCAAATTGTCATTCTTTGCTCAACACTTAGATCAGAAATAAGGTTTCCAGCATACTCGATTACGTAACCTGTGCCTCCTGCTGTACCTATTTTTCCAATTATTTGTAATATTACATCTTTCGATGTTACCCCGATAGGTAAAGACCCATTAACACTTATCCTAAAATTTTTTGATTTCTTTTGAACTAAAGTTTGTGTTGCTAAAACATGTTCTACTTCAGACGTTCCAATTCCAAATGCTAAAGCTCCAAATGCACCATGTGTTGCAGTATGACTATCACCACAAACAATGATATTGCCAGGTTGTGTAAATCCTTGCTCTGGCCCAATGATATGAACAATGCCTTGACGTTTGTCATCCATTCCAAATAACTCTACTCCAAATTCTTTACAGTTCTTATTCAAAGTTTCAACTTGAATTCTTGAATCTTCATCTGCAATTCCCTCTGATCTGTCAGTAGTAGGAACATTGTGATCTGCAACAGCAAGTGTTAATTTGGGATGTCTGACTTTTCTGTTAGAATTTCTTAATCCCTCAAATGCTTGAGGGCTGGTCACCTCATGAATTAAATGTCTATCTACAAATAATAAAGATGTTCCATCTGGTTGTTCATCAACTAGGTGATCATTCCAAATTTTATCGTAAGTTGTAAGTGACATTTAGAAAAAAATTATTTTTTCTGATCTTGATTATCTTTCGGTTCTTCTTTTTTAGCAGGCTCTTCTTTTGGAGCTTCTGCTTTAGCCTCTTCTTTTGGAGCTTCTGCTTTAGCCTCTTCTTTTGGAGCTTCAGTTTGAGGTTCTGTTGAAGGCATTACATTCTCTTCGGTGACTTCATTGATTTTAGTTTCTAAATCAATACCAATAGTTTTCTTAATTTTCTCAGCTATTCTTGCAGATTTACCTGTTCTATCTCTTAAGTAGTATAATTTTGCTCTTCTTACTTTTCCTGATCTAACAACTTTAATTGTATCAACAATTGGGCTGTACAATGCAAAAGTCCTTTCCACTCCTTCACCAAATGAAATTTTTCTAACAGTAAATGAGGAGTTTATATCTCTACTTTTTTTTGCAATACAAACACCTTCAAAATACTGAATTCTATCTCTTTTACCCTCGGTTATTCTAACTCCAACTTTAACTATATCCCCTGGAAAAAAGTCTGGATGTTTTCTCTCTGCAATGATTTTATTTAAATTTGATCTGTTAATTTCTTCTATATTTTTCATTTTAATTTTTCTTATATTTTTGCCATAAATCTGGTCTTCGGTCGCGTGTTATAGCCTCAGATTGAGATAAACGCCAGTCTTTAATTTTAGCGTGATCACCCGAAATTAATACATTTGGAACCTTTTTTTCCTCCCAAATTTGGGGTTTTGTAAATTGAGGATACTCTAGAAGACCATTTTCAAAACTTTCATCTCTTGATGAATTTAGATTGCCTAAAATTCCTGGAATAAATCTTAGGATAGTGTCAATAACGACAAAAGCAGCAACTTCACCTCCTGACAATATAAAATCACCAATACTAATTTCCTCAATGTTTCTGCTTTCTAGTATCCTTTCATCTACGCCTTCGAAGTGACCACAAATTAAATTTATTGAATTTTCATTAGAAAATTCTCTTGCAAGTTTTGAGTTAAACACTTTCCCTCTAGGACTCAAATAAATGGTTTTTTCTCCACTTTTAATATTTGCATCTAATGAGCTTGCCAAAACATCTGCTTTCATTATCATTCCACTTCCGCCACCATATGGAGTGTCATCAACAGTTTTATGTTTATCTAAAGCATAGTCTCTTATATTTATAATTTCTAAATTCCATTCTTTTCCCTTAGACTTACCAAAAAGGCCTTTATCGAGATAACCAGGAAAATAATCTGG
>CACKGK010000017.1 GCA_902599665.1 uncultured Pelagibacteraceae bacterium
CCATGTTTATCCGAATAACTTCTAGCAATTTTACTCATTATTTTTGTACAATTTACATTTTTAACATCTACTCCTAAATACTTCTTTATGAAAAGAAGATCAGCTCTTGCAAAATGAAACAGCTTATTTATTTTTTCGTCTTTTAAAATATTATTTAAATTTGGAGTATTGTAATTATCTTTGTCTAATTGGATAATATGTGCATCATTTTTACCTGAAGATATCTGAATTAGGCACAGTCTATCTCTTTCAATATTCAGTCCAGTAAACTCACAATCTATTGCTATCTTGTCACTGAACTTTATTTCACCTGGTAAATCTTGCTTATGTAATTTAATATCTATATTCATTATTAGATATATATATATGAAAAATCAGGATTCAATTTTAATATTTGGTTCTTCTGGCCAAATTGGAAAATCTTTAATAAGAAAATTTACAAAAAATAATTATAGGGTTATTGCGGTAACTAGAAGTATACATCAGAAAGGTTATCAAATAAAAACACAATCAAATTACGGTTATTTAGAGCTTGAAGAAATAAAGACATTTAATGAAGAGGAAATCTCAAATTTAATGAAAAAATCTTCAATATGCATAAATTTAATTGGAATTTTATATGAAAAAAAGCAAAATCAATTTAATTTAATACATTCTGATTTGCCATCTTTGTTGTCAAAATTGGCCTTACAAAATTCTCTCGAACAATTTATTCATTTATCAGCTTTGGGTATAGAATCTGCAGTAGATAGTAACTATGCTAAAAGTAAGTTAAGTGGTGAGGAAAAAGTTCGTAAAAATTTTCCAAACTCTACCATCTTAAAGCCCTCAATAGTATATTCTGTTGATGATAATTTTACTACAAACTTTATGAATTTATTAAATATGCTCCCTGTTATGCCTTTATATTATGAGGGTAAAACGAAATTTACTCCAATTCATGTCTCTGATATCACAAATATTATTTTTGAAATTGTTCAAAAAAAAATAATTGGAGAAACTGTAGAATGTATTGGTCCAGATGTATTAACATTCAAAGAAATAATATTAAAAATTTTAAAATCAATTAATAAAAAGAGATTTTTATTTTCTTTACCTTTGCCATTAGCAAAACTTAATGCTAAATTATTTCAATTAATGCCAAAACCATTATTGACTATGGATCAACTTAATTTATTAAAATATGATAATATTATTTCTAAAAAATATAAAACAAATTTTGACATAAAAATTGAAGCGAATAAAAAATTTGAAGTCGAAATAAACCGCTATAGCTTCAACTGGACTAGTGGAGGACAATTCTCAAAAAAAAGAATTGATAAAAAAAGTTAATGTTAAGTAATATCATTTATTTTATTGTTTTTTTAATTTTGGCATTTGTTTTGTCAATCGCAGTTAAAGCTATTACGCGAGGAGTTGAAGCAAAACAAACAATCAAAGAAGAAGAAAAACTGGATAAATTTAGTGAAGAAACCAATCAGAGTTTAGAAATAATAAATCAAATCAAAGACTTAAAAGAAATGTATGACAAAGGAATAATTGATGAAAATGAATTTAAAAAAGCAAAGGAAAAGATACTAAAATAAACTATGCAGATTTTACTTTTTTTTCAATAAATTTTGGCATTTCATCTTCTTTATCAATAACATCTTCTTTTTTTCCTTTTGGTTGAAAAACAATCATTAGATGCAATGGACAATAAGAAAACTTTTCAACAGTTTTCCTCCCACAAAATGATGAGTCTTTTTCGTCAGGGTGACCTTCCATATATTTGCAAGTTTGTTCATTCAACTCTTCTAATTTAAGATTTCTTGCTGGTTCAAAATTTTTGTCTAAAAGTAGAGATCTAAATCTTTGTTTTCTACTTCCTTTTGTTAGACTATTACTTGATTTTACTGTTCCAGTTATATTTTGCGAGATTGAGGATCTAGTTTTAATTTTGGCGGATAAATTAAGTCTATGTGCTTTACCAATTACTGCGTTTCTACTTACTCCTCCAATTATTTCTGCTATTTGACTAGCTGTTTGCCCTTTTCCCCAGAGTTCTTTAAGTTTACTGACTTTTTCATCTGTCCAGCTCATATAACTATATTTAGTATATATAATTTTTTATACAACACTATCTTGAAATCATAATAGTTGTCACTTAACAAGCTTTTTTTTGTGTTTTTTAACAAATATTAAAAAAAATGTTTATTAATAAATACTCATGGTTGAATTACATAAAAAATATCAAATTGGAACTAGAAGATTTGGATATATTAATTGGGTTGGCACTTACTCTTTATTTAAAAAAGAAGTTTTGAGATTTTTAACAGTTTCTGGCCAAACTTTATTTGGACCTATATTAACTAGTATACTTTTTTTAACTGTTATTTCCTTAGCAATTGGAGATCAAAGAACAGATGTTTTAGGAGTTCCGTACATTAAGTTTTTGGCAAGCGGCTTAATAATGATGCAAGTAATCCAACAAAGTTTTGCTCACTCAAGCTCATCTTTAATGATGGGAAAGATGATGGGTACAATTACTGATGTTGTACATAGTCCTTTATCTGCATCAGAGGTAGTAATTGCAATTACATTTGCATCAGTTGCAAGAGGTTTGCTCATTGCCTCTGCCTCAACTATAATATTTGTGCTTTTTATAGATTTATCATTACAAAATTTTCTTTTGTGGTTTATTTATTTATTTTTAGGTGGATTATTTATGGGATCATTAGGCATAATTGTTGGCTTGTATGCAGATAAATTTGATCAAATGAGTACTGTTACTAATTTTATAATAGTACCTTTAAGTTTTTTAAGTGGTACTTTTTATAGTATTGAAAGATTGCCAGAATTTTTAAGATTGATAAGTAATTATAATCCTTTTTTTCATATGATAGATGGATTTAGATATTCCTTTATAGGTCAATTAGATGGCTCTATAAAATTTGGTATTTTAATATTAACATGTCTTAGTTTAACTATTACTTATTTTGCATACTTATTAGTACACAGAGGTTATAAAATTAAATCTTAGTATATACATGAGTTCATTAGCTAAAAACTATAAAAGAAGAAACTTATCTTTCATCAGAGGCAAAGGATCTTTCTTGTATACGAAAAGAGGAATAAAGTTTTTAGATTTTGTTCAAGGGATTGCTGTTAATTCTTTAGGTCATGTTAATCCAAATTTAGTGAAAGCAATAAACCAACAATCAAAAAAACTTTGGCATATTTCTAACTCTTTCATAATTCCAGAGGGAGAAGAACTAGCTAAAAAATTAACAAAGAAAACTTTTGCAGATGCTGTTATTTTTCAAAATAGTGGAGCAGAAGCTACAGAGGCCGCCATAAAAGTTGCTAGAAGATATTTTTTTTCAATAGGTCAACCAAAAAAAAATAGAATTCTTTGTATCAAAAATTCTTTTCATGGAAGAACTATCGCAGCAATAAATGCAAGTGGATCTAAAAAAATGGTTGAGGGATTTGGACCAAAAGTAGGTGGATTTGACCATTTTAGATTTGGGAACCACAAGGAACTAAAAAGAAAAATTACAAATAAAACTGCAGCTATAATGATTGAACCAATAATGGGTGAAGGAGGTATCAAAGTAATACCTGCCTGGTGTCTTAAAGAACTTAGACAGATTTGTAATAAAAAAAAAATTCTTCTTATTTTAGATGAAGTTCAGAGTGGAATTGGGAGATCAGGTAAGTTTTTTTCTTATGAATATGCAAACATAAAGCCAGATATAGTTCCAATAGCTAAAGGTATTGGAGGCGGATTCCCAATAGGTGCAGTATTAATGACAAAAAAAGTTTCTAAGGCTATGGTTCCAGGCACACATGGCTCTACTTTTGGTGGAAACCCTTTAGCAATGTCAGTTGGAAATGCTGTAATGGATGAAATTTTTAAAAAAGGCTTTCTTTCAAAAGTTAAAAGTAATTCAAAATATTTTATTTCAGAATTAAATAAAATTAAAAATAAATTTCCAAGTATTATTAAAGAGATAAGAGGAAAAGGATTAATTTTGGGAATACAGTTACATCACGATCAGACAAAATTTATACAAAGTCTATTAAAAAATAGACTATTAACAATTAGAGCAGCTGAAAATGTTATTAGAATTTTGCCCCCATTAAATGTAAGTAAAAAAGAGATTGATTTGGGATTAAAAATTATCAATAAAGTTTGTAAAAGATATAAAAGATAATGAAAAATTTTCTTCATATTAGAGATATACCATTAAGAGACTTAAAAAAAATTATTTCTGACGCAAAAAATAGAAAATCAAAAAGAAAAAAATTAAATACCCTTGATCCAGACAAAGATACACCTTTAAAGGGGAAAATTCTTTTACAGATGTTTGAAAAATCTAGCCTCAGAACTAGATTAAGTTTTTATTTGGCTATTAAACAATTAGGTGGAGGATCTTTAACGTTAAGACCAGAGGAGTTGCATCTAGGTATTGGTAGCGAAAGTATAGCAGATACATCTAAAATTTTATCAACTTATGGTAATGCTTTTATGTTGAGAACAGATTCGGATAAAAAATTAGATCAATTCAGAAAATACTCAAGCATACCAGTAATTAATGGATTAAGCCCATCCTCGCATCCCACTCAGGTTTTGTCAGATATTTTCACTATTCAAGAAATTAAAAAGAAAAGTATTTCAAAATTAAAACTATGTTGGATAGGAGATGCTAACAACAACATGATGAATAGTTTAATAGAAGCTAGTATTAAATTTTCTATTTCTTTAAATATTGCATGCCCTAAAAGCTATCAGCCAAATAACAAGCTTACTTCCTTAATAAAAGAACAAAAAGGGAAAATTAAAATTTTTAATAAAAAAGAAATAGCTGTTAAGAATTCCGATGTTGTAATGACAGATAAAATTATTTCATTAAACGATAAAGTGAATAAGAAAAATAAACTTAAATCATTTAAAAATTTTAAAGTGGATACAAAAACTATGAATTTAGCCAAAAAAGATGCAATATTTCTGCATTGTCTACCAAGAGGAAATGAAGTTACAGAAGAAGTGTTTCTTGGTAAACAATCTAAAGTATGGCAACAAGCTCTAAACAGAGTTTATGTTCAAAAGAGTATTTTATTATATTGTTTTGGCAAACTAAGGTAGTTGTAAAGGACTATCAGCATTAGCATTCATATATAGAATTACTGAAGCTCTATCTTTCTCTTTTTTTAATCCTGCGAAAGCCATTTTGGTACCCTTTATATATGAAGCAGGTTTTATTAAAAAACTATTCATCTCTTGGAATGTCCAATCTTTTCCAAATGCTATCAAGGCTTTTGAATATTTGTAATCTTCCAGAGCACCCATACTTCTACCTAGTACATTATAAAGTGCTGGACCAATATTGTTTCTTCCACCTTTTTTAATCGAATGACATGCACTACATTTCTTAAAAACTTTCTTTCCATGATCAACACTTCCCATGGCTAATAGAGCAGATATATCAACCGCTTCAACTGCTGCGGAAGCTTTAGTATTATCTGTTTCAGTAAATTCAACTTTATAAGCTGATTGACTTGGCTTTTCTACGTAATAGATAATGTCTGAAATTTTAGTTATTCCAAATACAACAACAAAAATTACTACTATAGCTGCTATAATTTTATTAATTTCAAATGAGTCCATGATTTTTAATTATTATCCTCGTATAACATGTTAAACAAAAAAAAAACTAAATTTAAATTTAATTATTGCGTCTGAAAGACGCATAATACTTAGTTTATGACCAATACAGTAATTTTAATTCCTTCAAGATTGGCTGCAACAAGGTTACCAAATAAACCTTTGTTAAAAATCAATAATATTTCAATTATCAATCATGTTTACAAAATTGCAAAATCGTCTCTTATTGGAGAAAGTTACGTTGCAACAGGTGATAAAGAAATATTTGAAGAGGTCACTAAGCTTGGAGGAAAATGTATTTTAACCAAAAAAGATCATAAAACTGGAACTGACAGAATTTTTGAGGCTTATCAAGAATTAAGAGATGAAAATATTGAATATGTAATAAATCTTCAAGGAGATGAACCAATGATTAATATTGAAGATGTGCATAATCTCCTAAAAAAAACTATTGAAAAAAAATCTAAAATTTCAACATTAGCCTGTCAAATTGAGGATGAAAAATTTCTTTTAAATAAAAATATTGTAAAAGTAACTACAAAAGAGGAACTTCATCAAAACAATCTGTCAACAGCATCATCATTCACGAGAGAAATTGAAAATACTCAAAAAAATATTTACCACCATATTGGAATTTATATTTATCATGTTTTATATTTAGAAAAGTTTGTGAAATTAGAGCAAACTCAGAATGAAAAATCACAAAACCTAGAGCAATTGAGACTAATGGATAACAATATTGAAATAGACGTAGGATTAGCAAAAACCAAACCAATTGGTATAGATACAGATGAAGATTATCTAGAAATAAAAAAAATTATGGAATATAAAAATTAAATTATGAAAATTGCTTATCAAGGTGTTGCAGGAAGCTACAGCGAAAGTTGTGCTAAAAAAATGTATCCAGAGAGTGAAACAATACCCTGTAAAACATTTGATGAATGCTTTGAAAGATCTAATGAAGATAATTCAATTAAATCTTTAATTCCAGAGTCAAATAAAACAACTGGAAATATTGGTGTTGAGTATTTAATCTTTAAATACAGATTAAATATTTATGCAGAGCATTTTTTTCCAATTAATCATAATCTTTTAGGATTAAAAGACTCCAAAATAGAAGACATAAAAGATGTTTATTCACATGCACAAGCATTAAGCCAATCTTCAAGTTTTATTAAGAAGAAAAAATTTATTGAAAATGTTAGAGCCGATACAGCTGGTTCAGCAAAATTTGTTTCAGAAACTAAAGACAAATCTAAAGCTGCTATAGCTTCTAGTCTTAGTGCAGAAATATATGGTCTTAAAATTCTACAAGAAAATATCCAAGATGATAAAGATAACGTGACTAGATTTTTATTATTTGGGAAAGATATTTTTCAGCCAGATTTTTCTGATGATAATCATATAACATCAATATTATTTAAGTTAAAAAATAAACCTGCTGCTCTTTATTCTGCACTGTCAGGGTTTGCAATAAATGGAGTTGATATGAGTAAACTACAAAGTTTTCCTGAAAAGAACTCATTTTCCTCATATTTTTTTCTATGTGATATTGATGGACATATAGAATCTCCTAAAATCAAAAACTCACTTGAGGAATTAGGTCTGCATTGCCAAGATATGCACGTTCTAGGTGTTTATAAATCTGATAAATTTAGACAAAAATAAATTTATAACTTTCTTGTAGAATAGAAAATTTTATTGATATAATAAAGTTGGAGGCCAATCAGGTGGTGTTACCACAAATCCCCCAGGATCGAAAGATAGCAAGGGTAGTGAGTATTTTCCAGGTTGGTTGGTCTCCTTAAAAATGACAGATAATTCAAAAGTACTAGCATTAAAATATAGACCTCAAGTATTTGAGGATTTAATTGGCCAAGAGATTATTGCTGAAACAATTAAAAATTCAATAATTTCAGACAAGTCACCTAATGCATTCTTGTTTACAGGTATTAGGGGAGTAGGAAAAACAACTTTCGCAAGAATAGTTGCAAAGTCATTAAATTGTGAGCATGGAATTGAAAATATGTGTAAGAAAAAATGTAGTAACTGTGATGCAATTACAAACTCAAATCATATTGATGTTTTGGAAATGGATGCTGCAAGTAAGACCGGCGTTGATGATGTTAGAGAGCTTATTGAATTTTCAAGATATGGACCAACAACCTCTAAATATAAAATATTTATTATTGATGAGGTTCATATGTTAAGTAAGCAAGCATTTAATGCACTTTTAAAAACATTAGAGGAACCACCAAAATATTTAAAATTTATTTTTGCAACAACCGAAATCAAAAAAATACCTGTAACAGTAATATCGAGATGTCAACGCTTTGACCTCTCTAGAGTGAAATCTGATGAGCTTTTTAATTATATAAAAATGATTAAAGATAAAGAAGGCGGTAAAGTTTCTGATGAAGCTTTAAAATTAATTGTAAAAATTTCAGAAGGATCTGTTAGAGATGCATTATCTTTGTTAGATCGTGGACTTGTGGCTAATCAAAATGAGGAGGAATTAAATCTAGACAAAGCACAAAGTATTTATGGATATTTTGATAAAAGTTCTCTGATAGAATTAATTAAAAATCTATTTAGTGGTGATGAAAAAAAAGTATTTGAGTTGTATAGAAAAATTTATGATTCTGGTGTAGATCCCAAAATTTTTTTGAATGATTTTCTTGAGGTTTTATATTACCTAAAAAATATTAATTTTATAAAATTAGACGGAAATAATTTTTCTTTAAATGATCAAGATTTTAGTAATCTTTCAATAATATCTGAAAATTTAGACTCAAAGGACATAATCCTTTTTTGGCAATTTACACTTGATACAATTGAAGAAATTAACATTGTTTCAAATCCAAATTTATCGGTTGAAATGTTCCTTTTCAGATTAATGAGAATAAAAGGTTTTAAGGAGAAGGATGCTAAGGAAACCTTTATTGAAAAAAAACCAGATACTTTAATAAAAGAACCTGAAAAAAAAATTTCAAGTAAAACAATAGATCAAATTAAAAATGTTTCACAACAAGAAAAAATTGAACCGAATTTAAATAAAGATGAAGTAGTTAATGAACTTAAAATTGGTTCATTTGAAAGTTTGATAAATTTCTGTACTGAGAAAAAAGAAGCTAAGCTTAAATATGAGCTTGAAACTAATACAAATTTAGTTTCATTCTCTGAGGGTTTAATAGAAATATCTTTTAATGAAAACTTAGACAAAGACTTTATTAAAAATCTATCTAACAAACTATACGAATGGACTTCTAAGAGATGGATTATCTCATTATCAAAAAACCAAGGACAAATTTCAAAAAAAGAAAAAAATAAAATTGATGAAAAAAAAATATTTGATGATGTTAAAAAGTCTGAAGCCTATAAAAAAGTGATCAAAGCATTTCCTGATGCAGAATTAATAAATGTTGAGTTGAAAGAGGATTAGAATGACAGATTTTTCAAAATTAATGGAAAAAGCTAAAGAAATTGAGAGCAAAATGAAAGAAAGCCAAGAAAATATTAAAAAAATCGAGGTTGAAGGTGTCTCGGGAGCTAATGATGTAAAGGTTACGTTAAATGGAGAGGGCACTATGATTTCAATTAAACTTAGTGAAAATGTCTTAAAAGAGGAAAAAGTAATACTAGAAGATCTGATTACTGCTGCTCATAATAACGCAAAATCAAAACTTAAATCAAAAACAGCAGATGAAATTTCTAAGGCTTCAGGAAATTTTGGAATACCTGGATTTAAGTGGCCTTTATAATTTAAATGCAAAATATTCCTGAAATAGAAAATTTAATTAAACTAATTTCAAAACTACCAGGGTTAGGACCTAAGTCTGCAAAAAGAATAATATTAAAAATGATTAATAACCGACAGGAATTACTAAAGCCTTTAGCTCAAAACTTGAGCGAAGTTTTTAAAAATGTTGTTAGATGTAAAATTTGTGGAACATTAAAGCCTAATACAATTGAGTGTAGTTATAATAATTGTGAAATAGTAGAAAAAAAATATAATAAAATTTGCGTTGTAGAAAATATTTCAGATCAATGGGCAATAGAAAGTTCTTCAATTTTCCAAGGTTATTTCCATATTTTAGGGGGGACCCTCTCAAACAATAATAATAGTAATAGAGAGGACTTGCTTATCAACTCGCTTATAGAAAGAATAAATAAAGATGATATTGAGGAAGTAATTTTAGCAACTAGCGCAACTGTAGAAGGTCAAACTACTGCATTTTATATTCAAGATAGTCTAAAAAAGACTGACGTCAAAGTTTCAAAACTAGCCCAAGGTTTACCTGTAGGTGGAGAAATCGAAAATTTAGATGATGGTACTCTAATATCTGCATTTAAAAACAGAAAAAAACTTGAGGCTTAATTAGCTTTTTTTAATTAATCTGTTTAAGTGCAAAAGAGGTTCTGTATAGCCAGAAGGCTGTGACTTTCCATGAAAAATTAATTCACATGCTGCTTTAAAAGCAATAGATTTATCATACTCTGGTGACATACTTTCGTAGTGAGAGTTGTCTTCATTCTGTTTATCTACAACTTTTGCCATTTTTTTTAAAATTTCAAGAACCTGTCTATTCGAACACAAGCCATGATGAAGCCAATTCGCGATATGTTGAGATGAAATTCTCAAAGTTGCTCTATCTTCCATTAACCCAACATCATTTATATCTGGAACTTTGGAACAACCTATGCCTTGATCAATCCATCTGACTACATAACCCAAAATAGTTTGAGCAGAATTTGAAATTTCAGTATTAATTTCATCAACAGACCAATTAGGACGATTTGCTATCGGAATAGTAAGAAGATCAGATAATTTTGATGGCTCTCTTTTTAATATTTCTTTTTGTTTTTCAAATACATTTACTTCATGATAGTGCATAACATGTAATGCAGCAGCAGTTGGAGAAGGAACCCAAGCACAATTTGCGCCTGCATTGACATGTCCAATCTTTTGTTCCATCATTTCGTTCATTTTATCAGGCATAGCCCACATTCCTTTACCTATTTGAGCAACCCCTGAAAATCCGCATTTTAAGCCTATATCTACATTATTATCCTCATAAGTTTTAATCCACTTAGACTCTTTCATATCTCCTTTTTTGATCATAGGTCCAGCTTCCATTGAAGTGTGCATCTCATCACCAGTTCTATCCAAAAATCCAGTGTTGATAAAAAATACTCTATCTTTAAGTGTTCTAATACATTCCTTAAGGTTTGCAGATGTTCTTCTTTCTTCATCCATAATTCCACACTTAATAGTATTTTTTTCTAATTTTAAAACTTCTTCGACTTTTGTAAAAATTAAATTAGTAAATTCAGTCTCCTCTGGCCCATGCATTTTTGGTTTTACGATATAAATTGACCCTTCTCTTGAATTACCTTTTCTTTTCAAATCATGAATACAAGCTGCTGAAGTTATAAAAGCATCCATTATTCCCTCAGGAACTTCTGATCCATCATTCAAAGTGATTGCAGGGTTAGTCATTAAGTGTCCAACATTTCTCACAAGTAAAAGACTTCTTCCGTGAAGTTTTAACTTTTCACCATTCAATGATATATAACTTCTATCTGGATTAAGTTTTCTCTCTAATTCTTTACCGTTTTTTTCAAATATTGATTTTAAATTTCCTTTCATCAATCCTAGCCAATTTCTATAACAAGTTACTTTATCTTCAGAATCGACTGCAGCCACACTATCCTCATGGTCACAAATTGTTGATACGGCAGACTCAATTATAATATCGCTTATACCAGCCGCATCTCTTGCAGCACTAAATGCTCTAGGATTAATAATTATTTCAAGATGAAGATTATTATTTTTTAAGATTATAGCATTTGGTTTTGCTGTATCCCCTCTATGACCAATAAACTTCTCTAAATCTGATAAATTATATTCTTTATTTTCTTTATATATTGAGAGTTTTTTATTATTTACTGCTAAACCAGTAATATCTTTCCAGTCAAGATCATTTATTGGAAAATATTTGTTCAAAAAGTTTCTAGTATATTTAATTACTTCTTGTCCTCTTAAAGGATCATATTTTTCACTTCCACTTTCTTCAGACTCTATTATATTCGATCCATAAAGACTGTCATATAAGCTTACCCACCTTGCATTCGCAGCATTCAAGCTATATCTAGAGTTCATTATTGGAACAACTAATTGTGGTCCTGCTATACTAGATATTTCTTCATCTAAATTTTTAGTTGCTATTTTAAAATCTTCACCTTCTTTTTTTAAATAACCTATTTCTTCCAAAAAATTTTTATATTTATTATAGTCAATCTCATGGTCTCTATTTTTTTTATGCCACAGATCTATTTCTTGTTGTAATGTTTCTCTGATTTCGAGTAATTTTTTATTTTTAGGTGCTAATTCATGTACCACTTTGTCAAAACCTTTCCAGAACTCGTCAGGACCAACATTAGTATCTAGCAAAAGCTCATTTTTGACAAAATCAGCTAATTCTTTTGCTACAGATAAGTTTTGGATTTTGATGTACTCTCTCATAAATTGAAAATCTTATAATAAATTGTCATTTTTGCGCAATCAAAATTACTTATTTTAACAATTTATTGCCTTTTTTGTTTATAATACATACTTTAAATGAAAAATTATCTAAATTTTGAGACAGATATTAAAAATCTTGAGGAGGAATTAGATAAACTAAAAGACCCTTATAATCAGGAAGGTTTATCTGAAGTCGATACTTCAAGAATAAGTAAAGTTGAAGAAGAAATAAATGAAAAGTTGGAGAAAATTTATTCTAACTTAGATCCATGGCAGACAGCATTAGTTGCTCGTCATGAAGATAGACCTAAAGCAAAATTTTTTGTTGAAAATCTTTTTGACGATTTTATTCAACTTTCTGGGGATAGGTATTATGGTGAGGACAAAGCCGTTATAGCTGGGTTTGCAAAATTCGATGGCAAATCTGTTTTAGTAATTGGTCAAGAAAAGGGTTCAGATCTTAATAAAAGAATAGATCATAATTTTGGAATGATGAGACCTGAGGGTTACAGAAAAACAATTAGACTTATGGAGTTAGCTAACAAGTTTAAAATTCCAATTATTTCTATTGTAGATACTCCAGGAGCATATCCAGGAGTTGGGGCAGAGGAAAGAGGTCAAGCTGAAGCAATAGCAAAATCTATTGAATGCTCTATGAAGTTAACAGTCCCTACAATTGCAATAATAATTGGAGAGGGCGGATCTGGAGGAGCAATAGCTTTAGCATCATCTAATAAAGTGATTATGCTTCAAAACGCAATATACTCAGTTATTTCCCCAGAAGGATGTGCAACCATTTTATGGAGAGACCCAAAAAAAACTTTAGAGGCTGCAACTGCAATGAAAATGTCATCTAGCGACCTTTTAAAATTAAATATAATTGATGAAATAATTCCAGAACCAGTTGGTGGTGCTCATAGAGACAAAGATTTGATTTTGGATAACGTAAGAGACTCATTAAAGAAAAATTTAGATTTTTTTCAGACAATGGGTAAAGATGAAATTCTTACCCATAGAAAAAATAAATTTTTGTCAATAGGAAGAAATAAAGGATTTACAACACAAGCAGATGACAGAAATGATTTATCCATGAAAGCAAGTGTATTAGAAAATATTTACCAAAACTTTAAAAAGAATTCTAAAATTTATTACGGTGTATCTGCTGCAGTTTTATTAATATTATTTTTAAGCATTCTTTTATAAAGCACCGCAACAATGCTTGAATTTTTTACCTGTTGCTTCGCATCTTTCGTT
>CACKGK010000018.1 GCA_902599665.1 uncultured Pelagibacteraceae bacterium
GCTTATCAAAATACTTAAGACTTGCAGATGCAATGCCGTACGATCCTTCACCCAAATAGATTTGATTCAAATAAAGCTCTAAAATTCTTTCTTTTGATAATGCTCTTTCAATTCTAAAAGCTAAAATTGCTTCTTTTATTTTTCGATCTAAACTCACCTCATTAGATAAAAGAAAATTTTTAGCTACTTGCTGTGTTATTGTTGAGGCTCCTTCAAGTCTATTTGATTTTATTAAATTAAAAATATTATTTTTGACTGCTCTCAATACTCCTTTTGCATCAACACCTGGATGTTTAAAAAAATTCTTGTCTTCTGAAGACAAAAAAGAATAAATTATATTTTTGGGTATTGAGTTGTAAGGAACAAAGATTCTTTTTTCCGCTGAAAAATCACTTATCAATACCCCATCCCCAGAATATACTTTACTAGATACTGATGGCTTATAACTTTTTAAAAATTTATAATCTGGCAACTTATTTGAATAGGACCAAAGTATAGAAATGATGGCTATTAAGCCTATTATGGAAAATAAAGTTAAAGTTATTATAATTTTTTTAATTAAATTACTCATTTTAGTTTAAATTAATGATTGAATTTGTTAAAGTTAAGGCACCGAATTTTAAAAACTTAACAAATGAAAAATAATCAAAAATTATGTCAAAGAATTTATACATTGATGCATCGCATCCTAATGAAACTAGAGTTGTTCTCAAAAAAGATAATCATATTGAAGACTATGAATATGAAAGTGTAAACAACAAATTAATAAAAAATAATATTTATTTAGGAAAAGTAAGTAGAATTGAACCTTCACTTCAAGCTGCATTTGTAGACTTTGGAAGAGAAAGGCATGGTTTTCTGTCATTTAATGATATTCAGTCTGACTATTACCAGCTCCCACAATCTGACCTAGAAAAAATAAAAGAAGAAGAAGAAAAAGTTAGAGAGGAACTTTCTAAAGAGAGTGAAATTAATGAAAATCAAATTTTAGATGGGAACAATGATATCAAATTAAATGATCCTGTTGAAAAATTGGAAGACGAAAATAAAGAAAGTACAAGTAATGAAAAAAAGTTTCCGTCTAAGAGATATAAAATTCAAGAAGTCATAAAACCAAATCAGGTTATATTAGTACAAGTTCTAAAAGATGAAAGGGGTTTTAAAGGAGCTGCATTGAGCACTTTTATTAGTATTGCAGGAAAGTATATTGTTCTGATGCCTAATACAGCGAAAGGTGGCGGTATTTCAAGAAAAATATTTAACCCAGGAGATAGAAAGAAGATAAGAAAAATTTTAAATGAAATTGAAATTCCAAAAGAGATGGGAATTATAGTTAGAACTGCTGGTTCAAATAAAACTAAAAATGAAATTGACAATGATCTTAAAAATTTAATTACTGTTTGGAATTCAATTAAAGAAAATGCATTAAATTCAATTGCTCCTTCATTGATTCATCAAGAAAGCGATGTAATAAAAAGAAGTTTAAGAGATATGTACGATGATGAAACACAAAGCATTGTAGTTGAGGGCAATGATGGTTATCAAAAAGCTAAGAACTACATGAAAGTTATGATGCCAAAACAATTAAAAAAGGTAAAAAAATTTAGAGAAAAGATACCTTTATTTTTCAAAGAAAATATAGAAAAAAAACTTTTTGAAATATTTAAAACAGAAGTAAATCTCAGTTCAGGTGGATATCTTGTTATAAATCCTACAGAAGCATTAGTTTCTATTGATATAAATTCTGGTAAATCTATAAAACAGAAAAATGTGGAAAGCACCGCATTAGATACGAACCTTGAAGCAGCAGAAGAGATAGCTAGACAAATAAAAATTAGAGATTTATCTGGTTTAATTATAATTGATTTTATAGATATGCTTAGTTTTAGTAATCGTAAACAAGTAGAAAGAAGATTGAAAGAGAGATGCAGAAATGACAGGGCAAGAATACAAATAGGAAGAATTAGTAATTTTGGATTACTAGAAATGTCAAGACAGAGATTAAGAGAAAGCAATATAAAATGGTCAATTAAATTAACAAATGAAACTTTGGCCTTAAAAGTAATAAAATTAATTGAAATAAAAACTTTTGAGACAAACGCTAAAATAGTAGATGTCAACATTAATCAAAAAATACTAAGTTTTATAGAAAATTATTTTTCAGAAGATATGAATTATTTTAAAAAGAAAAATAAAATTAAAATAAATCTTATTGTTGATGAAAGCCTCAGTTTACAAGATTATAATATAGAGTTTAAATCAAAGTCTGGGAAAATATTAGAAAAATTAGAAAACGTTGAAAGTTTGAAAAAAATTATAGATGAAAAAGAGGAAAAAAAATTGGAAAAAACAAAAGTGACAAAATCAAATTTTAAAAGAAAAAAATTTAAGAAAAGAAAAAATTTTACTAAAAAAAAATTAAATTAATCCTTTTTTTGTTGTTGATGGAGATCCCAAAAGATTAGGCGTTATCCTTCCAGAAAGAAAAGATTTTCGCCCTGAAATTACCGCATATTTCATAGACTCTGCCATCTGAAAAGGATTTTTGGCTTTTGCAATTGCTGTGTTAATCAATACTGCATCACACCCCATTTCCATAGCTTTAACAGCGTCAGAAGCTTGTCCTAACCCAGCATCTATTATTAAAGGAACCTTTGTTTGATGTCTTAAGATTTTGATATTTGTTTTATTTTGAATTCCAAGACCAGATCCAATTGGGGCCGCCAATGGCATTATAGCTGAGGCTCCAGAATTTTCTAATCTCTTACACATTAGAGGGTCATCATTGCAATAAACCATCACTTTAAAACCTTCTTTTGTTAAGACTTCTGTAGATTTTAGAGTCTCGATCATATCTGGAAATAAATTTGTTTTATCTCCTAAAACTTCTAATTTTACTATTTTCCATCCGCCGATTTCTCTGGCAAGTCTTAATGTTCTTAATGCATCTTTTGATGTAAAGCATCCAGCAGTATTTGGTAGGTACATTATTTTCTTTGGATCAATATAATCCATAAGCAAAGGTTTAGATCTATCTGATATATTAACTCTTCTAACGGCAACCGTAACAATTTCAGCACCTGAAATCTTAATTGCTTTTGCGCACTCACGCATATTTTTATATTTTCCTGTACCAACTATAAGTCTGGATTTAAATTTCTTATTTGCAATTTTTAAAATATCAAACTTCATTAACCACCACCTATAAAATGCACAATTTCAATTTTGTCTTTACTTTTTAGAAAAATTTTATTCAGTTTTTTTTTATCTACAATTTCTTCATTTAATTCTATTGCTACTTTATTAATCGGTGTTTTTAACTTTTCGACTAGATTTTTTAAAGAAAAATTTAGATTTACAGTCAAAATTTTACCATTGACTATTATTTTTATTTTATTTCTTTTATTCATATAATATAAGCTTTAGATGTGTAAAATTATAGTCATTAACGGTCCTAATCTTAATCTATTAGGTGAGAGAGAACAAACTCAATATGGTAGCAGAGACTATAAATATCTTGAAGAAATCTGTTACAAAAGAGCAAAAGATTTAAATATTGTTATAGACTTAAAACAGTCAAATGTTGAAGGAGATATTGTAAATTTCATTCAAGCGGCTCGAAAAACACACGATGGAATAATAATAAATGCGGCAGGGTATAGCCATACATCCGTTGCTATTAGGGATGCCCTCAGTATTTTTAAAAAACCTATTATTGAGATTCATATCTCAAACATTTACAAAAGAGAGGATTTTAGGCATAAGTCGCTTATAAGTGCAGTCGTTACTGGTTTAATATGTGGATTAGGAATAAATGGTTATATTTTAGCCATAAATTCAATGCATGAAATCTTAAAAGATGAAAATTAATAAAAATATTATCAAAGAATTAAATGATTATTTAGAGGAGTTTAATCTTACAGAAATAGAGTATACAGAAAAGGATATTAAGGTAAAAGTTTCAAAATCAGCACCAACAAAAAGTATTCAAACTTTCGCACCCTCTATTGAAAAAAAGCTAAGAAAAGACGAAGTGTTAACTGATAATTCAAAAAAAATAACTTCTCCTATAATTGGTACCGCTTACCTAGCTCCAGAACCAGGAGGGAAAAAATTTATTGAAATTGGTCAAAAAATTAAAAAAGGCGATACAGTAATGATTGTTGAAGCAATGAAAACAATGAATCATGTGCCAAGCCCAATTGATGGAACAGTTAAGGAAATTAAAGTTGAAGATGGACAGCCTGTTGAGTTTGGTCAAACAATTGCAACATTAGACTAAATTAATGTTTAAAAAAATACTAATAGCCAACAGAGGTGAAATAGCTGTACGTGTTATAAGAGCATGTAAAGAATGGGGAATTGCCACGGTTGCTATTCACTCAGATGTGGATAGAGACAGCATGCATGTAAGATTAGCAGATGAAAGTGTTTGTGTAGGACCTCATCAACCGTCATTAAGTTATTTGAATATTCCTGCAATTATGTCAGCTATTGAACTAACAGGAGCCGAAGCTGTTCATCCAGGATATGGATTTTTGTCTGAAAACTCTGAATTTGCGAAAATATTAGAAGAGAATAATATAAAATTTATAGGACCTTCCTCTGATCTTATTAAAATGATGGGAGATAAAATCGAAGCAAAAAAAATTGCAAAAGAGCATGGTCTTCCTGTCATTGAAGGTTCTGATGGAGGCATCAAAGATTTTAATGATGCAAAAAAAATCTGTGAGAAAGTTGGATTTCCTGTTTTAATTAAAGCATCAGGTGGTGGTGGTGGGAAAGGAATGAAAATTGTAAATAAACTGGATGAATTTGAGAACCTTTTTTTAACAGCTAAAGAAGAAGCTAAAAAATTTTTTAACAACGATGAGGTTTACATTGAAAAATTCTTTCAAAATCCTAGACACATTGAAGTTCAGGTGCTTTCAGGCAAAAATAGAACAGTACATCTGCATGAAAGGGATTGTTCAGTACAGAGAAGACACCAAAAACTTATAGAAGAGACTCCAAGTCCTATTCTAAATAAGGTTATTAGAAAAGATTTATTTGAGAAAACTGTTAGCATGGTTAGTCAGATAGGATATGAAGGAGCTGGAACAGTTGAATTTATTTATGAGGATGGGAAATTTTATTTTTTAGAGATGAATACTAGAGTTCAAGTTGAACACCCAGTAACTGAAATGGTAACAGGAATTGACATAATAAAAGAGCAAATATGGATAGCTTATTCTGGTGAAACTGCATTGAAACAAAGTGATATTAATCCAAGAGGGCATGCTATTGAGTGCAGAATTAATGCTGAAGATCCTAGCAATAATTTTCAACCTTCTCCTGGTAAAATAGGAATGTGTCACCAACCATCAGGTTTTAGAACTAGGGTTGATGGATCCATATATCAAGGTTATAAAATAACCCCATATTACGACAGTATGGTATGTAAAGTAATTACTCATGGAAGAAATAGAGAGGAAGCAATTCAAAGAATGTTGAGGTCACTAGATGAGTTTGTAATTGAAGGTATCACAACAACTATTGAGCTTCATAAAGTGCTACTGAATAATAAAAAATTTATAAACTCTGATTTTAATGTAAGTTGGCTTGATAAAGAAAAAGTTATTTAACTATAGCACCTTTTTAGCCAGACATCATATACAGGATGGTCAAAAGGTCTAATTGATGGGCTTGAGGCAAAAGTCCAATCATTAAAAACAAATACCTTATCATTTTTATTCATAGAGATATCTTTTACTTGCATATAGGCAGTAACTTCAGGATCATCATCAAATTTAGAGTTATAACACTTTAAAACTTTTATATTTAAATTTTGAAATGAAAATTCCTTTCCAATTTGGACTTGAATTCTTGTATTTTTAGAGCTCACTTTATCGAGAATACTTAATTCAGCAATTGTCTCCGATTTTGTAACTGTATCAGCAAATATATTATTTATTAAAAGAAGATAAAAAATTGCTATAAATAAAAAATTAACTTTTCCAACTTTTATATTTTTTTTTAACAACATTATTATATTTTTTCGGATGGTAAGCGTTACTTGATCCGGTTTGATTTGACAAGTGTTCTTTCTGCCAATTATATTTTTTTAAATTATGATCATTTTCAATTTTGTTATTCATATAATGCATCCATGAGTACCATTCGTTTGGTATTTTTGACGCCTCTACTTCACCTTTGTAAATAACCCATCTTCTTCCAGACCTACTCTCATAATATTTATTTCCATTTTGGTCTTCCCCAACAAATTTTCCAGAAAACAATACTTGCAACCTTGTTCCGATTGTCTGATGATTCCACCAAGTAAATATTTGTTTTAATAGTGTCAACATATAAGTTTATTTTTTTTCAATTTAAAATTGTAAAAATTAAATTAGACTAAAATTTTAAATTTCTATATATATTATATCTTCAAGAATCAATTTTATAAATAATTAAGGAAGATAAATGGCAAAATTTTTAGTTGAGACATACTACACATGTAGTTTTAAAGTAAGTCACTATTTAGACAATATAGATAAGGAAAATATAAAAAATATTGAGAAAAGAGATGACGGTAAATTAGAAATATTAGATGTAAAATTAGACAACAGAAAAACTAAAAATTTAGAAAAAGTAGAAAAAAGTAAGATAAGTGTTGTAGATAAAGGTATTCCTAAAACTGATCAAAAAAATAGCCACAAAATTAATCAAGAAATTTTAAGCAGAAATATTATAGATAATAATAAGGGAAAAAGATTTAGTATGCCTGACAGAAGAAAGGGTTATATTCAAAAAGCATCGATAGGAGATCATAAAGTATATTTGCATACTGGTGAGTATGAAGATGGAAAAATAGGTGAGATATTTATAGACACAAGCAAAGAAGGAGAGTTGGTAAAAGCTACAATGAATAACTTTGCTATCGCTGTATCTCTTGGATTACAATATGGAGTTCCTTTAGATGAATTTGTAAATGCCTTTGTAGATACAAAATTTGAACCTTCGGGAAAAGTATTTGGAAATGACAGAATATTAAGCGCATCATCAATCCTAGATTATATTTTTAGAGAACTAGCAATATCCTATCTAAATAGAGAAGATTTAGCACACACACCTTCTATAGGTGGATCTGAAAATTTTGATGAGGCTAATTCAGATGAAAATCTTGAGGACAAAACTCAGTTTTTAAAATTAGTAAAAGATATTACCAGTAAGGGGTTCGTAAGAAGCAATTACAAAAAAAAATTTGTAGACATGTCAGATATAAGAATAGACCTAAAAGGAAAAAAATAATTAACTTTTCTTTTTAAAGTATAAATTTAACTCTTTTAATTGATCATCAGAAACTTCGGATGGTGCATTCATCATTAAATCCTGTGCATTTTGATTCATAGGAAACATTGTTACCTCCCTAATATTCTTTTCATTAGCTAAGAGCATAACTATTCTATCAATTCCTGGGGCTATACCTCCATGAGGTGGTGCTCCATAACTTAAAGCATTTATCATGCCACTAAATTTACTATCAACATCATCTTTTGAATATCCAGCAATTTCAAATAATTTATACATTAGTTCAGGGATATGATTTCTTATAGCTCCTGATGATAACTCAACTCCATTGCAAACAATATCATATTGATAGGCTTTGATTTTTAAAGGATTAGATAAATATAAGTTATTTATTTCTCCCTGTGGCATAGAGAATGGATTATGGCTAAATTTTATTTTTTTAGTTGTTTCATCGATTTCGTACATTGGATAATCTACAATCCAGCAAAATGAAAAGCTTTCATGATCGATTAAATCTAAATCCTCCGCTATTTTATTTCTCGCAAGACTCAATATTTTCTCTACATCATTTTTTTTTCCACAAGAGAGAAATATGGTGTCACCAGTATTAGCTTCGGTTTGTCTCATAATTTCTAATAATGCATTCTTTGAAAAAAATTTTCCAATAGGTCCTTTCGCACTAATTTTATCTCCTTTATCCAATGTAAAATATGCTAGTCCTGATGAACCCTGATCTTTTGCCCACTTATCAATTCCATCAAAAAAACTTCTAGGTTTATCTTTTGTATTATTAGTCACTAAGGCTCTTACAATTGAACCATTTTTTACTGATTTCTTAAAAATATCAAATGTTACATCATCTCTCTCAAAAATGTTTGTTAAATCAGAAATTTCCAAAGGGTTTCTTAAATCAGGCTTATCTGATCCATATTTAAGCATTGCATCTTGATAAGAAATTCTAGGAAACTTTTCATGAAGAATTTTTTTGTTACTAAATGTTTTAAATAATTTTAAAAATAATGTTTCAATCACTTTAAAGACATCTTCTTGCTCAACAAATGACATTTCGACATCTAGTTGATAAAATTCTCCTGGGCTTCTATCGGCTCTTGCATCCTCATCTCTAAAGCATGGTGCTATTTGAAAATATTTATCAAAACCGGAGACCATTATAAGTTGTTTAAATTGTTGAGGTGCTTGGGGTAAAGCATAAAATTTTCCAGGATTTAATCTGCTTGGGACAAGAAAATCTCTTGCACCTTCAGGACTTGAAGACGTTAATATTGGAGTTTGAAATTCTAAAAAACCAAGGTTTTGCATTTCATTTCTAATAAACGAAATTACTTTCGATCTTAAGATAATATTTTGATGTAATTTTTTTCTGCGTAAATCCAAAAATCTATACTTAAGTCTAATTTCCTCAGCATATTCTTGATCTGAAAAAACTGGAATTGGAAGCTCTTTTGTTTCACCTAAAACATCTATACTTTTAATTTTTATTTCTATTTCTCCAGTAGAAATATTTTTATTTATTGTTTCATCCGACCTTTCAATTACAATCCCAGAAATTTTAATTACAGTTTCAAGCGATAGTTTTTCAATTTTTTTAAAAATTTCATTACTTTTGTCTATAACGCATTGCGTAATTCCATAATTATCTCTTAAGTCTATAAATAATAAATTTCCATGGTCTCGCTTTTTATTAATCCAACCTGCTAAGGAAATTTCTTTTTCCTTATGTGACTTAGTTAATTCACCACAAGTATGGGTTCTATACTTTTTCAATTTATAAAATCTCTTTAATGGTTTTCAAATTTATCGGTTTTTTTTTTTTTAAGCTTAACTCGTCAATCTTATATATAAATTCATCAATTTTTCTATAAGATCTATCAATTCTACTTATAATGAAATTTATAATTTTTTTTTCAATTTTAATCTGCCGATCTGAAAAATTCTTTAATAATATAGCGAATAGTAATTCGTCATCTGGATTTTCAATTTCTACATAAATACAATTTTTTACTCTTGAGTTTAAATCAGGTAAATTAAATTTAATTTCGTTTATTGGCTTTAATGAATTTATCAACAAGTATTTACTGTCCTGATCTATTAGATTGAATATTGAGTACAATATTTCTTCTTCTTTACAACTTTCAAAATCATCAATGATTATACTTTCGTATAATTTAAGACTCTTAAAAATAGAATTATGGATTTTATCTCCTTTAATTAAAAAAGCTTTAGATTTTAATCTAAATATATTTGCCAAGTGACTTTTTCCAGAAAATTTTTCACCTGATATATTTAAAATTTTTTTATCCCAATCTGGCCATCTATTTACCATATTAAAAGCATTCTCATTACTTTTTGACAAGTAGAAATCATGTTCATCAAAATTAGTTTTATAATCTAGTCCTAAAAGTAGTTGATTTAACTCATTCATCTTACTCTCCAATTAGCTGAGGTTGTATCAACCGTAATATTATATGTCAGAATATCTTTTAAAAATCTATTCGGACTACTGCTGTAAAAAATTTTATATATAATCTCACTACTATCAAACTTCTCAATTACATAATTATTTACAAAGTCTAAATCTGCTAACGCATCTTCTAATTTTAATGATGTTTTAATATCAGAAGATTCCACTGCTAGACGGATTGGAACAGATGT
>CACKGK010000019.1 GCA_902599665.1 uncultured Pelagibacteraceae bacterium
TATTAAAATCAGAATAAAATTTGCTTTCAATGATATTTTCTATGCTTTTATAATTAAATAAAACTGGTATTGATAAATAAATGCAAAATAAAAAACACAATACAATTAACGAAAATATAAACTTAACAAACATAGTTAATTTTAATTTTTTAATCATTAATTCAATATCGCTTAAATATAAAAAAAATAAACGATGAATTTAGATTATTTAACAAATCTTAACGAAAGTCAGGAAGAAGCAGTTCTATATTTGAACGGACCTCTTTTAATCGTTGCAGGTGCAGGGTCTGGCAAAACAAGGGTGCTTACATCTAGAATTGCCCATATTGTTAAACAACATAAGGCATTTCCCAATCAAGTTTTGGCAGTAACTTTTACAAATAAAGCTGCAAAAGAAATGCAATTAAGAGTATCTAAATTTTTGAGAAAAGAGGCAACAGGTCTTCCTTGGCTAGGCACTTTTCACTCAATTAGTGCAAAAATATTAAGAAAACACGCAGAAGCTGCTGGATTAAAATCTAATTTTTCAATTATTGATCAAGATGATCAGGTAAGACTAATAAAAAATATCTGTAAATCTGAAAACATAGATACAAAAAAGATATCCCCAAGATATATTTTGGCAGTAATCGATAAATGGAAAAATAAAGGTTTTTACCCAGATGAAGTTGTACTTAAACGTAGGGACATATTAGAAAAGAGCTTCCTAGGAGTCTATAAAATATATCAACAAAAATTGATTGATTTAAACGCTACTGATTTTAGTGATTTAATACTTCATACTGTTAAAATTTTTGAAAAACACAGAGATATTTCAAAAATGTATTCTAAAAGGTTTAAATATATTTTAGTTGATGAATACCAGGATACAAACTTTATTCAGAGTGAATGGCTAAAATATTTAGCAGAACATAACCAAAATATTTGCTGCGTGGGTGATGATGATCAGTCAATATATAGCTGGAGAGGTGCAGAAATCAAAAATTTTCTTCAATTTGAAAATGTTTATAAGAATACAAAAATAATAAGATTGGAAAAAAATTATAGATCAACCCAAAATATTTTAAATGTTGCGTCTAATATTATTGAAAATAATCAAAACAGAGTTGGAAAAAAACTTTTCACAGATCAAGAAGATGGAGAGCTTGTAACATTAAACTGCTTTAGAAATGTAAAAGATGAGGCAATTGAAATTGGTTCTAACATTGAAAATTTCAAAAATAAATTTTCATTAAACGAAGTTGCAATTCTTGTAAGGGCTATTTTTCAAACAAGAGAATTTGAGGAAAGGTTTTTAAAAATTGGTGTTCCATACAGAATTATCGGTGGTATAAAATTTTATGAGCGAGCTGAAGTAAAGGATTGTGTTGCATACCTAAAAACAGTTTTTCAACCTCAGGATGACTTGGCATTTGAGAGAATTTTAAACGTCCCAAAAAGATCTATTGGAGATACAACAGTAAAATCTATAAATAATTTTGCTAAATTGAATAAATGCTCTTTAGAGGTCGCCTCAAAACATTTGATTGAACAAAACAAAATCAAACCTAAAACAAAAATAGGTTTAAATTCTCTTCTAAATCTTTTGGCTAAGTGGAGAAATGATTTAAATAATAAAATAAACCACAATAAATTATTGCAAATTATTCTTGATGAGTCTGGATATAGTGAAATGTTAAAAAATAAGAAAGACTTAGAAAATGAAAATAGATTAGAAAATATAAAAGAATTATTAAATGCGATGAAAGAATTTGATAATTTAGAAAGTTTTTTAGAACATGTTGCTCTTGCAACATCTCTAGACCAAGATTGGCAAAGTGAAAAAGTTAATTTAATGACAATTCATGCATCAAAAGGACTAGAATTTGATGTTGTATTCTTGCCAGGTTGGGAGGAAGGATTATTTCCTCATCAAAAAAGCATTGAAGAAAAGGGGGAAAGTGGATTGGAAGAAGAAAGAAGATTAGCTTACGTTGCAATTACTAGGGCAAAAAAGATCGCCAAAATATCTTTTTCTATGAATAGATTTTATCAGGGAGATTGGATAGATAGTATGGCATCAAGGTTTGTAGATGAGCTACCAGATGAATATATTAAAAAAAATAATAATTTTGTAGATGAAAAAGAAGAGGATTTTGAATTTAACCAAGATATAGATTTCGATAATGAAGGTGAAATTCGGAGTCCTGGGTGGATACGTTATCAAAAAAAATTAAAATGAGTACTGAAATAAATAATATTATTTTATCAAATAATTTAGATGGATATATCTTGCCCAAAAATGACAATTATTTTACTGAGTATTCTAAAACAAACCAACTAAAATCAATTACCAATTTCTCAGGTTCTGCAGGATTTGCGATTTTCATAAAAAATAAAAATTATTTATTTGTTGATGGTAGATATACTATCCAGGCTGAAAAAGAGTCTGGAAAAAAATTTAAAATTTGTGAAATTCCGTATATATGGCCTAAAGATATTTTAAAGAAACAAATTAAAATTGGATTTGATCCAGATCTTTTTACATGGGGAACTCTTAATAAATATTTTGGAGATAAATACAACTTAGTTCCTTTAAATTTTAAATTTAAAAGTGACAAAAAAAATAAAAATAGTTATCCTTTTTTTACCTTAGATCCAGTTGTAGCAGGTGAAAGTGTAAACAAAAAAATTGGTCGTTTAATTAAGATTATAAAAAAAAAGAAAATTGATTATATATATATAAGCTCAGGTGAAAATATTTGTTGGCTTCTAAATATAAGGGGTAGAGATCTACCAAATTCTCCAATTGCTAATTGTAAAATAATCATAACCAAAGAAAAACAAATTTATTTTTTTTCAAATCAAAACAAAATAAAAAAAATTAAATTAAGTCTTAAAAAATTAAAAATACATTTTTTAAAAGAAAGAGATATTTTAAATTGTTTAGTCAGATTTAAAAATGGTAATTTTTGTATTGATAGTAAAACTTGCTCAGTTTTTGAGGAAAGTTTAATCAGTTATAAATTTAAAATAATTGACAGAGAGGATCCTATTTATAATTTAAAATCTTTAAAGAACAAAATTGAGATTAAAAATATGGTTAATGCACATATTGAAGATGGTGTAGCTTTAACAAAATTTTTGTATTGGATAAAAAATCTTAAAATAAAAAATCTTACAGAGAAAAAAATTGAAAAAAAATTAGAGAGTTTCAGAAAAAAAGGTAAAAATTATTTATATCCAAGTTTTGATACGATCGCAGGATCTGGACCAAATGGAGCAATTATACATTATAGATCAGATAAATTTTCAAACAGAAAATTAAAAGAAAATGATTTATTGCTTCTCGACTCTGGAGGTCAATACAAATGGGGTACTACTGATGTTACGAGAACAGTATGTTTTTCCAAAGTTTCAAATAGGGTGAAAGATATATTTACAAGAGTTCTGAAGGGTCATATTGCAGTTGTCTTGTCAAATATAAATAAAGAGAGGAATGGCCATAATATTGATAAAATTGCAAGAAAAAGTCTTAATTCAGTTGGACTTGATTATCGTCATGGCACAGGTCATGGGGTGGGAGCATTTCTTAATGTTCATGAAGGACCACAAGGAATATCAAAAAATAACTACGTAAAATTAAAAGAAGGTATGGTTTTGAGTAATGAACCTGGCTTTTATAAAAAAAATAATTTTGGAATAAGAATTGAAAATTTAGTTTTTATTAAAAAAATAAAATCAAAGCTTTTATTCGAAAATCTAACAATGGCACCAATTGATAAAGACCTAATTAATTTTAAAATGCTTAATAAAAAAGAAAAGAATTATTTATTTAAATATCACTTTGATGTTTATAATAATATTTCACCTTTTTTGAATGAAAAAGAAAAAAAATGGTTATCTAAATTAATTTAGTAAATTAAGCCATTCTTTTTCAGATAAAATTTTAATACCCAGCTCTTTAGCTTGTTCCACTTTTCTGTTAGTGGGTTTTTCACCAATTATTAAATATTTTAATTTTTTATTAACAGAACTTACAACTGATCCTGAATTTTCTTCAATTAACGATTTTGCTTCGGCTCTACTCATTTTTGATAATTTCCCAGTAAACATAAATGAACTATTTAATAACTTGCCATTCTTATTTAATTTTAAATCAGAAATATTTAGTATAGAAGATAATTTTTCAATTATTTTATAATTGGATTTATTTTCAAAAAATTTTTTTAAAGAATTAATTTGAGTATCTCCAATTCCATCTATGTTTAAAAATTCATTAATTTTTTCGTTTTTAATAAAATTTAAAAAGTTTGATATTGATTTTGTATATTCTGCCAACAATTTTGCATTCTCTAGACCAATATGTCTAATGCCAATAGAATAAAGAAATTTATCTAAAGAAACTTTTTTTGATTGATCTATTGAAAATTTTAAATTTGAGACTGATAGATCGCCCCAACCTTCTAATTTAGAAATTCGAGTATAATCTAAATTAAAAATATCTTGTGGGAATCTTATTAATTTAAGATCCCAAAACTTTTCTACTACTTTTTTTCCCAAACCATCAATATTAAGAGCTTCTTTTGATATAAAATGTTTTATTTTTTCTACTGCTATTTTTTCACACTCAAATCCTCTATCTGGACATCTTCTTACCGCATCAAATTTTTTGGTTACTTTATTAAATTCCTTTGTTGTATCAAAACCACAAGGACATTTTTTTGGAAAAACAAATTTTTTTGAACTTTTTTTTCTTTTTTTAATATCAACTGAAACAACATGAGGGATAACATCACCTGCTCTCTCAATTTTTACAGTATCACTAATTCTTATATCTTTTCTGACAATTTCATCTTCATTATGGAGTGTTGCATTGGAAACTACCACACCACCAATGTTTACTGGCTTTATTCTTGCTACTGGAGTTAACGCGCCTGTTCTACCAACCTGAATATTTATGTCTATTATTTGAGAAAATGCGCTATCTGCAGAAAATTTATGAGCTATAGCCCACCTTGGCGAATTTGCAGTAAATCCTAGTCTTTTTTGAAGTTCTAGACTATTTATTTTATAAACTAAGCCATCAACATCATATTCTAAATCAAATCTTTCTTTTTCAAATTTTTTATGAAAATTTATCAAATCATCTATGCTGTTTAGAATTTTATTGTGTTCGTTTGTCTTAAAACCCCATCTTTGTAAGGATTTCAAAAAATCTGATTGTTTTGTTATTTTGTCACTCTCGAAATAACCGTAAGTATAGGCAACGAAATTAAGAGGTATTTTTTTTGTCTCATTTGGATTTTTTTGTCTAAGAGAACCTGATGCAGCATTTCTAGGGTTCGCAAAATTATTTTTTAACTTATCAAAGTCTTTTTTTTTTATAAAAACCTCTCCCCTAATATCAATATCTTTTGGGAAATCCTTATTATATATTTTTTGAGGTATATCAGTTATAGTCTTTAAATTTTCAGTAATGACTTCTCCTATAGCTCCATCTCCTCTTGAAGTTCCAATAACCAATAAGCCATTTTTATAAGTCAATGAAGCCGATATTCCATCTATTTTTGGCTCAACACTAAACTCAATGTCAATTTTTTGATTTAAATAATTAAATATTTTTTTTTCGAAATTGTTTAAGTCCTCAATGCCAAATGCATTTGATAGAGATAACATTTTTACCCTGTGCTTAGATTTTATAAAATTTTTAGAAGGAGTATAGCCTAAAGAAACTGAGGGAGAAGAACTGTCCTTTAAATATGAAAACTCTTTTTCTAAATTAAGTATCTCTTTTTTAATTTGATCATATTCTTTATCAGATATTATAGGAGAACTATTTTCAAAATAAAGTTTGTTATGTTTTTTAAGTTCATTAATTTTTTTAATATAATTATTTCTTATATCGCTTTCATTCATTTTTATTATTTAAATAAATCTTTGAATTTTCTTAACAAAGATTTTTCTTTTTCTATATTTTTTTTAATATCTGACTTTTTATAATTTCTGTTTAAAATTTTATATGATCTCTCATACCACTCACTTGATTGATAATTATATCCTAATAAAATGGCATATTTTTTTGCTTCGTTTACCAAGCCTAATTTGTAATTTAGTTCAACAAGTCTATATAATGCCTCTTCTACATAAATGGTAGTATTATACTCATTTACTATCTTTTTATACCTATTAATTGCTGGTATCCATTTTTCTCTATCAAGGTAATAATTAGCTAAATATAATTCTTTTGAGGCTAGTAATTCTTCAATGAGTTCTAGTTTAAAATTAGCATCTTCGGCAAAGTCTGTATTTGGAAAATTTTTAATTAATAAATTAAAATATTCTTTGGCTTTAATAATTTCTCCTATATCTTTTTTTTCATCTACTATTTGATTATAGTGACAAATAGCTAGCAAATAATAAGCATAATCGGTATCAGGGTGATTTTTGTATTTATCCAAAAACCTTTCTAATTCATAAATTGCCTCATTAAAATACATTTGCGAATAATAAGCGTATGCCGCCATTAAATTTGATCTTGGAGCCCAAACAGATTGAGGATACAGCAGTTCAACTTCATTGAATTTTTTTACTGAAAAGAAAATATCTCCCCTATTAAATTCCTTTAATCCTTCATTATAAGCCTCTATCATTTGCATTTCTAAATTATTTTCTTTGATGAGTGAGATTTTCTCCTCTTTTTCTGAGCATGAGTTTAGACTTAATATTAAGAACAAGCTTAATAAAAAATTATGATATTTCATTGGAGGATTTTATCAGAATATCTTTTGAAATTCTAATTTTTAAGCAATAGATTTGAGATTGTGACGATTATTCATTAATGAATGAGGTAAATTTTTTCCTTTTATCTCAAGCAATGAGTAATTTTTATTATCACTAAAGACTTTTCTCAACAATTTATTTGTTAAATTGTGACCACCATGACTGCATTTAAGAGATCCTATGATTCTATATCCAACTAAATATAAATCACCCATGCAATCAAGAATTTTATGATTTACAAATTCATTTTTATTTCTCAATCCGTTTTCATTAAGAATTCTGTCATCTTTAACAACAATTGCATTTTCAAGTGAGCCCCCTTTTCCTAGACCAACTTTCTTAAGCTTCTCTATGTCCTCATAAAGACAAAAAGTTCTTGAATTAAATATATCATCTAAATTATCTTCAAATACATTTATCTTATTTTTTTGACTATTTATATATTGATTTTTATAACTTATCTCAAATTCAATTTCTAAAGTTGTATTTGATTTATCTAAAGAAATATATTTATTTCCATCTTCTAATTCAATCAGATTATTTATTTTTATTAATTTAATTGGCACATCACTAGTTTTCAATCCAACTTCTTTTAAAGTTTTAATAAAATGTTTTGCTGAACCATCTAGAATTGGAACCTCTTGTGTATCCAGTTCAATTAAAGCATTATCAACGCCAACACCTAAAAATGAAGCCATAAGATGCTCAATTGTTGATACTTTTACACCAAACTGATTGGACACAGTTGTGCAAAGCGTAGCTTCACTAACATTTTCAAAATTTGGTATTACAATATTATTTTTATTTAAGTCAATTCTTTTAAAAATTATTCCAGAATTTGGAGGTGCAGGTAAGATACTCATTTTCACTTCTCTGCCTGTATGTATGCCAATTCCTGAGAAAGATACTTTTTTAGCAATAGTTGACTGTGAAAGAACTGACATAATGAAAATATATAGATTGAGGGGAGATTTAATATTCAAGTAATATTACAAGAAAATACGATTATTTAGAAAAAAGGTTAAAAAAGTATTCAAAAAAGCCATATTTTTTAATCCTTTTTTTTGTTTTTGTATGACTACTCTCAATATTTTTATGATAATCACTTCCAGCCTTACATCCGTAAGAATCATTTTCATTTAAACAAACTAATTTTGAAACTAATTTTTTTACATTTAAATTATAATTGTTTGATAATAATTCAGATCCTCCACCTATAATTATTAGCTTTACATTTGGCATATAATTTAAGTTTTTAATAAATCTACTTCTAAGTACAACTAATTCTATTATTTCATCAATTCTAGCTTCAATTATCTTTCTCAACAAATCTACAGATATATTCTTTTCAAGTATTTCGCTATATGGATTTATTTTGTTGTTATAATTATTTTCAAAATCAGTATTATTTTCAAGTTTATTAAATTTTATTTTTAATTCTTCTGAATATTTAGAATCAAGTTTAAAAATCTTGGCTATATCTTTAGTAATGTTATTTCCACCTATTGGTAAAGATTTAAAATAATTAAATTTTCCGTTGTGAAATATTAAACTACTTGTTCTTTCAAAGCCAATATCAATATAAATTAGTAAGTCATTGGTATCTAAATTCTTTTGATGATAAATACTTTTTACGTAGCTTGCACAGTATAAATTTAATATTTTTAGATTATACTTTTTGAATTTAGTAGTTATTTGTTTTATTAAAATTTTACTTAAACAAATAAATTTTATTTCCAATATTAATGATTTTATTTTAATATCTTCAATTATATTTTCTAATTTCTTGTTATTGTCTACAATAATATTATTTACTACTAAATGTATTATCTGATCTTTAAAATTATTTTGGGAAATTAAGAAATGAGCTTCTTCTATTAAAGTATTGTAAATACTCTTAATGGATGTGTCTTCATCGAATACTTTTTTTATAGATATATCTAAAGAGTAAAATTTTGGTGAATCATATAAAACGACTGTGTTATCTATATGTGTAGACAAGTATTTTTCTGCATCCCTAATTAAAATATCTAACGATTTTTCAGAATTATCTGTAATTTGTTGTTTTGAAGAATATACCATTTCATTATTTGCATCAAAAATAACTAATCTTAAATTTTGAGATCCAAAATCTATTATAGCTTCAAAATTATCCATCAAAGTCAGTTAATATAATTTGATTGAAAACTCTAAGATCGACAATTTTAATATTTATTAAATTATCACTCTGTAATAATTTTTTATAAATTTTTATGGACTCTTCTACATTTTTAGAAGGTAGCATCAAGATAAGGCCATTGGAAAATAATAAATCCCATCTTTTATTTTTATAAAAATAGTACTTTTCTAGCTTTGTTATATCTACTTGATGATTAGTTAAAATATTTTGTAAATTTTTATATTCCTCTATTTTAAAATCACCAAATATGATCGGAATGTCATTATTTTCAATTAAGTAATTAAAATTTATAAACTTTCCATTATTACCAATAAAAAACTTTTTACCATCCACTAAAGTTTGTCCAATAATTGCTGTTTTAGATAATTTAATATTTATTGTTGAAGGTAAAACTTTGTTAATATAAATTTTTTCTAAAAAGTTAAACTT
>CACKGK010000020.1 GCA_902599665.1 uncultured Pelagibacteraceae bacterium
TTTTTCATTAGTATTGATTGGCCCTATTATATTTTCATAAGCTAACTTACTGGTTATAATGTTATTTTGTGCTCCTATGTAACCTGCTTGAGCTCCTGACAATGAAGATTGGGATTGTGCTAAGTCAGTAGCAGTAATTTGAGCTCTAGATAATCTCGCATTGTCTATTTCAAATTGTCTTTGAAGTAAGTTTACATTTTCTTTATTTATACTTAATTTTTCATAAGCAAGTATTAAACCAGTATATGCTTCTATTGCTTTCATGAAAACATCTTGTTCTTTTTTAATTAGCTTTGCTTCTGAAAGGTTGAGACCTAGCTTACTTTTTTCATACTTGTTACTTCTCGCGCTACCGTCAATTAAAGTTTGTTCTAATTTGACTGATGAAGTCATTGTATTTGTATCTGTGATTGATGCATCAGATCCATCTTGATTTGTAAGTTCATTTGTATTTTCAAAATTTTTAGTTCCAGATAAGGTTAAAGTAGGAAAAAAATCACTTTTCGAAATATTTAATACTTCTCTTTGAACTTCTAAATTTTTTCGCTCAGCTTTTAGCTCTAAATTATTTTGAAAAGTAATTTTAAGTGCATCTGTCAATGATGCTGCACTTGCTGAAAATGAAAGAGCAAATAGAGAGAGTATTGTTAATAATATTTTTTTCATTTATTATATTTTATTGATTTAATTTCATGATTTCTATTTAAATTTAATATAATTGAAGAATATTTTGGAGCAAATTTAAACATATTTTGGGTAATCCTCTGATATGTCTGCATAAATGTTAATACCTCATTTTTGCTCATTACTTTATTGTTTGCTTTATTTTTTGAATTTAATTTTAATAAGGATTCTTGTTTTAGCCGCCAACTCTGCAATAACTTAAAGCTACCGGCTTTTAAAAATATCATGCAGTCTAATTTTGAAAACAATTTTTTGTATTTGGTCTGTAATTGGCCATTTACAAATTTTCTCCATATTAAATTTATATCCTTTTTTTTCTCTAGCGGATTAATAGATTTTCTTAAAGTAATTTTCTTTTCAGCTCTAGCTCCTACACACCAACCCTCAAAGATTATAACATCTGGGACTCTTTTAACTAAATACCAAGATTTTCTTTTAAGTCTATCGTCTATAGCTTTATTAAATTTAGGAATTCTATAGTGTTTAAAACTTTTTTTTTTAATTTTTTTTAGAAAATCAAACATATAATTTACATCATGTGTTCCCGGAACACCTCTGGTCTTTAACAAAGGATGTATTTTTTTAGATAACCTTATTCTATCTTTTCTAGTTTTATATAAGTCATCAATTGAGAGTTTAAAAACGTTTAATCTAAAATATTTAGTTAGAATAATTTTTAAAATAGAACTTATGGTTGTTTTGCCAGTTCCTTGGCCCCCTGATAAACCTATCAAATAAGGTTTCGATTTTTTAGCTCTATTTGAAATCCAGAAACTAATCGGAATTAAAAAAGATTTTATCATCTTCTCTTTATTTTTAAATTTTTCTTTAGATGTTTCTTGAGATCTAATAAATTTGATACAATCTTTACTAACTTTTCTGTAACAGTCGCCAATTGGTTGCATAAAGAAATTTATTGTTTTTGATCTAGTGGATGATTCTTTCCATCATTTACAGGAACATCCTCAATTTCGAATGGTTCTACACCTTCAATACATGCAATATTTACACCATATATTTTTGGATTACTTCTAGGTCTGTTATGAGTATGAATTCCACAGATAGAACAAAAATAATGCTTAGCTTTATTAGTATAAAACTGATAAAGTGTTAACTTATCTTCTCCTTTTGTAAGTTTAAAATCATCAGGACCGAGCACTCCTATAATGTAACCTTTTTTTTTACAAATTGAACAATTACAACGCATGATTTTTTCAACACCACCTATAGGAATTCTAACTTCAGCTTCAATTGCTCCGCAGTGACAAGTTAACTTTTTCATATTTTAATCTCTTAATAAAATTATTTATTAATAACTTTTAAATATTCTCCGTATCTTTTTAAACTTTCCTCTGGCCATGTTTTTTTAGGATCATACATCTTTTCAAAACAAATTACATCCTCTGTAAGGTTCAGCCATGGATCTTTATCTTTTGTAAAAATATGCACTTGTGGTGGAAAACTTTCTGAACTATCTAAAGTTTTAGTTCTAATTGTTAATCTACCAACAGCTGAGCCATAGTCAGTATAAATATAAGTTCCACACTTGGTACAAAAATATGCTTTAGAAGTGGCACCGCTTCCTGCTTTGAGTTCTGTTGATGCTACTTCTCCTTCTATAATTAAAGTGTTGTCTAAAACGCTTGTATTAATTACATAAGAAGATCCAGTTATAATTTTACAATCTTTACAATGACAAGCTTGTGTAAATAAAGGTTTCTCAGTAATTCTATATTTAACCTGACCACAAATACATCTGCCAGTTAAGCTTTCATTTTTTTCCATTTATCATCTTCAAACTATTTATGGTTAAAGTTATCCACATGTATACAACATGTGGTTTCGATGTTCACGTTTTGATTCACTTTTGATTCAGTTACAGACTCAAAATACAACCTGATTGACACTATTGAATAACTTAGATATTAATTAGAACAAAATAAGAACATTTATGAAGCTAACTATACCTTACTATTTACATAAAGCTGGCGCGGGTTTTCCGTCCCCTGCCACAGACTATATTGAGGAAGATATTGATTTAAATGTTCATTTAATCAAAAACGTTCCGGCAACTTTCATCATAAGAGTCCAGGGGAAATCAATGGTGGATGTGGGAATTAATGATGGTGATCTATTAGTTGTTGATAAGAGTTTAACACCGAAAAATTTCTCAACAGTTATTGCAAATGTTCATGATGAACTAGTTGTTAAAAGTTTAGTTCAAGAAAGAGATAAAAAATTTTTAACATCAGGTTCTAAAGAATTTACAGATCGAATTTTAATTAATGAAGATGAAGATATATTTATTTGGGGAGTTGTAACTTATGTCATCCATTCAGTATACTAAAAAAATAGCACTTATTGATTGTAACTCTTTTTATGTTTCTTGCGAAAGATTATTTAATCCTAAAATAAGAAAAAAACCTGTTGTAGTTTTATCTAATAATGATGGTTGTATAATTTCAAGATCAACAGAAGCAAAGGCCTTAGGTATTAAAATGGGAGAGCCTTACTTCAAAGCAAAAGATATTATTATTAAAAATAAAGTTAACGTTTTTTCATCTAATTATTCTTTATATGGAGATTTATCCAGAAGAGTAATGAGAACATTAAAAAGATTTAACTCTGCTATCGAAGTATATTCTATCGATGAAGCATTTCTAGATTTATCAAATTTTTCAGATGATGAAGTTGAAAATGTCGGAAGAGAAATCAGAGAAACAGTTTTAAAATGGACAGGTATTCCAACTAGTATTGGTATTGCTAAGACAAAAACTTTAAGCAAAGTTGCAAATCATATTGCAAAGAAAAAAAAGTCAGGTGTAACAAGTTTGATAGGAATTGAAAATATTGATCCAATACTAGAAAAAGTTGAAATTAACGATGTATGGGGTGTGGGAAGACAGTTAACAAAATTTTATCATAAAAACGGAATTTATAACGCAAAACAATTAAAAAATAAGTCAAACACATGGATAAAGAAAAACTCTAATGTTTTGGGTTCAAGAACTGCAATGGAGTTAAGAGGAGTTCCTTGTATTGATTTAGAGACAACACAAACAAAAAGAAAAAGTTGTGTTGTATCTCGTTCTTTTGGTCAAAGAATTGAAAAATACCAAGAATTAAAAGAAGCAGTTGCAAATTATTGTTTGAATGCGTCTGAAAAAATTAGATCTGAGTCTTTAATTGCAAAATCAATTACAGTTTTTGTTAGAACGAGTCCTTTTCAAAGTAGATTTGGATATTATTCAAACTCAAAAACAATAGATTTTGCAATTTCAACAAATAATAGTATTGAAATAGTTAAAACTGCTTTAGTTGCTTTAGACTCTATCTTTAAAAATGGTTACCGTTATCAAAAAGCAGGTGTGATGCTTACAGGTTTATCCAATGAAGATGGTAGTAAGAACCTATTTTCTTGTGAAAAAGACGAGAAAATAAAGGGTTTAATGAAGTCTATTGATAATACCAACTATCGATACGGAAGATCTACGCTAAGTCTTGCTAGTGCTGGTGTTCAAAAAAGATGGAACATGAGAAGAGAGCATTCTTCTAAAATAGATACAGCTGATTTTTACTTACTCCCAACGATTAGAGCCTAATTAAAAAGGTCTAGGATTATTTGGATAGCCAAGATTTTCACAAGTACCATCGTTATCTGCATCAGCTGGTTTGCAAAGTACAACTGCTGAAGCACCATGTACTTGGGATTGATTTTTAAGCTGGCCTGTTATTTCATCACATCCACTCCATAGTTCATCACAGGAATTTGCTTTACCCACATTAGAATAACGAATAATTGCGTCTTTTATTGTTAAACCTGCATCAGTAGCATATGTCATATAATTTCTATAAGGTCCAAATTTAAATCTCACACTAGTAGCACCACCTAAAACATCTCCGAAGTAACTAGATCTGAGCTTACCATCTATCCAAAAATGTAAAAATCCATCTTTAGACCATTTAGCATTAATCAAAATATTTACCCATTTACCTTTCAACGGAGAAAATTTTTGATCCAAATTAACTACATAATGATCAAAGAAAAATTGTTCATCAACTTCATTTTTTGAAACTCTATAATTTGGCCCATTGAACAACCAAGCAAAACTATTGTTATTTAAGTTATAAGAAGGGCCAACTGTTTTTTCACCTTTTCCATAAAGCATTTTAAAATCAAATAATGAGATATTATGTTTCTCGGTATCTACTTCATTTGGAATAAAATAACCAACTCTATACCACTTTGTTTTTCCTTTTTTTGTAGTTTGCTTATATGGCTCCATAATTTGAAATCTCTGAGCAAAACCTGGACTTCCCCACCTACTCCAGTCCATTTCATCCCCTACATCTGAATAACTTAAATTAAATTCAATTCCTTTTTCCGCAACACCCATTCTATCTTCTAATTTATCAAAAAATTTTATTAGACCTGGACGATTTGGAACATTTCTAAGATTAAAAACCATTTTATTTTTAGATTGATTTCTAAGAACATAATTTGCAAAATCTTTCCTCTCTTGCTTTTTCATATTTGTATGCCATTTACCAGCGTACGAATATGATGGAATTAACAAGAGAGATAGAAGAATGATTAAAATTTTTTTCATAAATTATTTTGGTAAATTATTACAATCATGAAATAAGGTTGTTTTCTTACATTTTTTTCCACTTCTAAAAGAATCATAATAAGCAACTTGTGTTTTTACAGGAATTTTTCTTTTTCCATTGTAAATTCCAAAACGAAAACTAGGTCCCATTTTTTTTCCATCTTTTTTTCTTTTGAGCAACTTACCAAATGTTTTGCCTTTTGATTGATAAACTAATTTATCATTAATCCATAAATCAATGAAACCATCCTCTTTATCAGTCCAATTTACGTTCATTAAAAAATCATGCCATTTGTTGTGCAAAGCCTTTGTAGGTATAATTAATTCTCTTCCATACCCTTCGCATTGGAGCACTCCATCTTTTTCAATTGTAACTCCTTCTCTTTCTAATTTGAACACTATTGGTATTTCGGGACAATCTTCATCAAAACCAGAAGAATTAACTCTATTCAATTGCTTAGTATAGTCACTTGGCATTTTAAATTGTCCTAAGATTGTATAGGCAGGTCTAATATGATTTGTACCTTCGGGGATATACATAGACCATGCATACCAAACATTTCCTATATGCCCTTTTGCACTAGATGGATAATTTCCTTCAAAAATAACTTCACTCCGTCCAGCTTTATTAGATCTATCACAATCTCGTCGATGGCAATCACCATCTCTCATTTCAAAACGTAATGAATATTTTCCATCTCTAACAATTTTTGTCTCATATCTTAAATTCCAAGGATTTGGTGCGATACGTCCATGTGTTTCAATTTTACCCCATGATCCTGTTTTCTCTGGCCATTTTATAAATTTCGAGTGTTTAAAAACATAATTTTCATCTAAATATTTTTTAGGCGGATCTTTTGCTTGAGCAAAAGATGATAAAATTAAAATAAAAAAGATAATTAAAAGTTTTTTCATTTTATACAATTAGCATTAAATCCAATTAGATTGTCTATGCCATACTTTGATCTTTTGGCTAAATAAGTAATATCTTTTTCATGTTTTATTCCAGTTACCATTTCCATTAAGGTATCAATAGCTATAGCCTCTTGATGTGTGTGCTTTCTAGCATTATGTTTTTTATATTGATTATTTTTTTGCTTACCATCGTATTTTCTTGAGGAGAAACTTTCATAATCAGTGATCCCTAAATTTAATACTTCTGCTGCTTTAGTAATTCTATTCATAACTAAGTCTGGAACTTTAGCCCCCCAATTTTTAGCTAAATAGATGTAACCTAAAGCTGAATTTAAACCATAAGAGTGATACCATAAGGCTCGAAACCCTCTAAAAGAATTATTATTGATATAGCCATCATCATAAAACACTTCCTCTATATTTTTAAATCTAAAATTGAATTCTTTTGCTGCTAGTTTTTTATTGTTTGTCCAATGAGCATAAGCTAAGTTTGGAATTCCTCCGTTTCCCATTGCATAAAATCCTTTTTCTTTCTCTAAAAATTCTTCAGGCTTAATAAATTTTTTATGCATTTTTTTAATATACTTGTTAACAATTTTAATTTCTTTATCACTTAAGTAATCTTTAAGATAAATTGCTATCAGCAAATAATTTGTAAAAGCATCCCGTGCAAATTCATATGCATGATACCAGCAAGGTGCCTCGGGATTTCCATCTTTCCAACATTTTGGTTTCTTTTTTAACTCTTCTTTACCGATTGTATCTAGTAAAACATTTGCTTTAGCTATTTTAATCAATATTCCTTTAGCAACATCAATGTCAGTTTTATCATTATTACCAATTGCATTATGGGTAGCAACTGCAAACGAGCTCATTGGACCAGTTAGATTTAGGTGATTTACACTTCTAGAATTACCCAGCGCCCATTCACTCATCCAATCTAAACGTATTAAGCTTTCAATTCTAGCTTTTTTATATTTAGATTTAAAAGTCTCACCACCCACATATGAGCATGATTTAATCTTATCTATATAAAAATGTTTAGGAAAAGATATATCTTTAGATTTAACTTTTGCTTCAGCAGATAAACATAAAAATATGCTAAATAAAGTTAAAAGAATTTTTTTCATTTTTTATTGTTTGCCAACAATTAAAGGTTGATTAAGATTAATTTTAAAAAGTTTAGCTGCATTTTTATATGCAATCTTTTCTTGCACATCTGGGCTTAAAGATCCAATCATCAAACGAACATGCTTCATATAGTGTTCAACAAAAACATCATGTGCTGGGCTTTTACCTAATTTATGATCAGAACCAAAAAAATATCTATCGGAATATTTTTCCATCGATTTTGCCCAAACCTCATGTAATTTAAATCTATAATCATTTGGGATATGCAAATCCTCAAAGCCCCAAAGAGAAGACCAATGAAATGCTATTTTCCAGTCAGTATATGTATTAGGACAATAATCAAAAATTTCTTCAAGGTCTTTTGTTGGCATCATTCCTGTATGAGCTATCACAATTTTTGCGTTGGGGTATTTTTCACATTTTTTTTTATAAAAATTTTTAAACTCTGTTAATCTATCTATCCCATCTATTTCATGAAAAGGCTCCAGGTGTAAATTAATCGGCATACGGTGTTCATTGACAAATTTGAACGCCTTATCAATAATTGGGTTTTTAAGATCTAAATCTAATTGGGGTTGATACCCACCATAAGGGGGATTTTTTTTCTTTTTATTATAGTGAACCAGTCCAGCTTCTCCCAATCCATAACATTGTCCTTTTTTAAATCTTTTAATAGTTTCTTTAAACTCTTTATTAACTTCTGAGTTCTTATATTTTTTTTTATTTGCTGCCATTCCAATAAAATTGGAATGGCAATTAGTTAAAACATTCTGATGCTCTGCAGCAAAATCATAATAATAATTCCAATTATCTTCTGATTTGTAAGTATTTGGAGTTCCCATAATTACAGACATAAAAACATTTGCCTTATTTGTTAACATTGGCAAATCTTCTATAAAATACTCAGTACCTATATCTAAAGCTCTTCCGGTGGATTTTCTAGGATGTGCATGACCATCTATTATAGGTCCTAAATAAGGTTTATTTGTATCTCTTACCTCAAGATTATTAAGTTTATAACTGTCTAAAAGTTTTTTTGCTTCTTCACGACTTTCAGTTTTTCCAAACATAATTCTTTCATAAGCCCAGTGATCAAACTTATAATGATCATCAAAACTGTTGGCAAACGTTGGTAAAATTAAAAAAATAAAAAACAAAATTATTTTCATTATCCAAGATTACCTATTCCTGAGCCGTGAGTCTATTTGCTTTAAAAATGGTTATTTGATTTATCTATTTTGGAACTTTGCCATAAAAATGTTTAATAATTTTGCCATCTTTAAGTTGATCTATTTCAAGATAAGTAAAGTTAGGATCAAATCCTTTAACAGTTTTAACTACGACCTCTGGAGTATCAATTAAACACTTAATTTCTGGTTCTGTGTTCCAACTAGTCATCGCATCTTTTATCATTTCCATCATTTCATCATAGTTCTTTATGCTACCGCCAAAACTTGATTTATGTATAGCCTCACAATGTACTTCCTTAGAAACTATATCTTTGAAAGGTTCAATATTTGATTTAAAAAATTCTTTGGTTGCTTCTTCAATTTTACTGTAACTCATACTTTTTACTAATTAAATTGATCTTAAAATATTTATGTAAAACATTTGTTTAAAAATTATTAAGATATTGTTTAATTTTAATGTAAATTATAATTAAACTTTGTAATGAATTTGAAATAATTATTTAACATTAAATACATGTGAATCTTTTATTAAGGATTCGTGCCAATAAATACTTTATTTAGAAAAGTTAACCAACATAAAAGGTTTAATATAAATACCTATGATTTTTTTAAGCCTTCGTTTAACGTCAAACTAGCTGAAAGCAGAGGAGAAATAAAACTCGCACAAAAACTTAGGTATAAAGTCTTCTTCTCCGAAAGAATTAAAAACCCTATATATAATATAGGAAATTTTAGAAGAGACTCTGATAAATTTGACAATTATGCAGATCATATAATTGTGACCCACAAAAAATCAAAATTTTCCAAAACAAGAGTAGTAGGAACTTATCGT
>CACKGK010000021.1 GCA_902599665.1 uncultured Pelagibacteraceae bacterium
TATAAAATAATAAAAAAAACTATTAAAGAAATAACCAAGTTGAATTGTGAAGAGTTAAAAAACTATAATTTAAAAAAATTTATAAATATAAAAGTGAATAGAAAACAAATCGGTTCTGATCGTTTAGCTAATGCGATTGCAGTTATTGATAATAAGTTCAATTATATTGTGATTGATTTTGGTACAGCCACAAATTTCGATATTGTAATTAAGAAAGATTATATCGGTGGTGTTTTAGCACCTGGTATAGAGTTATCTTTGAAAAATTTAATAGATAAGGCCTCTTTAATACCTAAAATTAAGCTTGAAAAGACAGCAAAAGTCATTGGCAAAAACACTAAAAGTGCTGTAAGAGCAGGTTTTTATCATGGTTATAGTGGTTTAATTGAAAATATAATCAAGCTTATTTTTAAACAAACTAGAAAAAAGTTCAAAATTATACTTACAGGTGGATTTGCATACTTATTTAAATCATCAATTAAAGGTATTAAAACAGTTGATAAAAATTTAACAATAAAAGGTATCTTAAAAGTAGCTTTAAATTAGAAATTATGAAAGATGAATTATTATTTTGTCCTCTTGGAGGATCTGGTGAAATAGGAATGAATATGAACCTATTTGCATATGGTAAGCCAGACAATCAAAAATGGATTATTGTTGATCTTGGTGTCACATTTGCAGATGATACCGTTCCTGGTATTGATATTATATATCCAGATCCAGGATTTATAATCGATAAAAAAGATGATCTGCTAGGGATAGTTCTAACTCATGCTCATGAGGACCATATTGGGGCTATTGTTCATGTTTGGCCAAAATTAAAATGTAAAATTTATGCAACACCTTTTACTTCAGTTTTAATTACAGAAAAATTTAAAGAAAAAAAAATTGACATAACTGGTTTTTTAAAAATTGTAGAACTTAATAGTACAATTAATTTAGATCCCTTTAAAATAGAGTTTGTTACACTTACTCATTCAATACTAGAACCAAATGGTCTAAGAATACAAACACCAGTAGGAAATATATTGCATACAGGAGACTGGAAGTGTGATCCTGATCCTTTAATTGGTGAAAATATAAACTCTGAAAGATTAAAGGAAATAGGTAACGAGGGTGTGTTAGCCATGATATGCGATTCTACAAATGTATTCTCTGCAGGTAGAGCAGGATCGGAACTTGAAGTTCGTAAAAATTTACTTAAAGTTTTTCAAAGGTTAAAAAAAAGAATAATTGTTACTTCATTTGCATCTAATGTAGCAAGAATGGAAACAGTTTTTTACTGTGCAGAACAAACTGGAAGACATATTTCATTAGTTGGAAGATCGATGCACAGAATTTTTAAAGCAGCTAGACAATGTGGTTATCTTAAAAATGTTATTGATCCTATAGATCCTAGAGATGCAAAAAATATATCTAGAGAAAAAATTGTTTATTTATGCACTGGAAGTCAAGGTGAGCCAATGGGCGCTATGAATAGAATAGTTAAATATACCCACCCCGATGTTTTTATTGAGAGAAATGATACTGTTATTTTTTCTTCAAAAATTATACCTGGAAATGAAAAGAAGTTATATAAACTTCATAATAATTTGGTCAAAGAAGGTATTGAAGTTGTATCCGAAGATAATGAATATATTCATGTTTCCGGTCATCCTAACCGTGAGGACTTAAAGGATATGTATAATTGGGTTAGACCTAAAGCTGTTATTCCTGTTCACGGAGAACACAGACATATTATCGAGCACATAGAATTTGCTAAAGAAATGCAAGTTAAATACCCAGTTAAAGTAGAGAATGGAGATATTGTTAAGTTATATCCAGGAGAAAAACCAGAGGTGTACGATAAAGCACCAAGTGGAAGAGTTTATTTAGATGGAAATGTCCCAGTAGAAGAAGATTCTAAATCAATAAAAGAGAGAAGAAATATTTCATCAAATGGATTTTTAGAAGCTACAATTATGATTACACCAAAAGGAAATATTCACAACAAACCTTTGGTAACTTTTAGAGGTCTACCAGTATATGAGAGTGATGAGTTTATTTACGGATTAGAGGAAGAAATAGAAAGAACTGTTAAAACATTTTCATTAAATAACACAAAACAACAAGACAATCTTATAGATGCTCTTAAAATAACTTGTCGTAAATTTTCAAAAGAAAAAACTGGGAAAAAACCACTAACAAATATAAACTTGGTAAGAATTTAAATAATAAAATGTATTTTTCAAAATCATTTGTACCAATTCTTAAAAATAATCCCACAGAGGCTAAAATTAAATCTCATCAGCTTATGTTAAGAGTTGGAATGATTAAACAATCATCAGCTGGAATCTATTCATGGTTACCCCTTGGTTTCAAAGTTATGAAAAAAATAGAACAAATTGTTAGAGAAGAACAGGATAGAATTGGTGTTCAAGAAATTTTGATGCCAACAATCCAATCATCAGAAATCTGGAAAGAAAGTGGAAGATATGATGATTATGGAGAAGAGATGTTACGTATTAAAGATCGTCAAAATAGAGAAATGTTATATGGACCGACTAATGAAGAACAAGTGACAGAAATATTTAGATCAAGTATTAAATCTTATAAATCACTTCCACAGCTATTATATCATATTCAATGGAAATTTAGAGATGAATTAAGACCAAGATTTGGAATTATGAGATGCAGGGAATTTTATATGAAAGATGCTTACTCTTTCGATATAAATGATGATGAGGCTTTATTTTCTTACAACAAATTTTTTCTTTCCTACTTAAGAACTTTTAAAAGATTAAATTTATCAGCAATACCTATGGCAGCAGATACTGGACCAATTGGTGGAAATCTCTCACATGAATTTATAATTCTTGCTGATACTGGGGAAAGCAAAATTTATACTGATAAACGGATATTTGATGTTAATAGCTCATCTACTTTATTAGAAAAAAATTCTCTTACTGATTTAAGACAAAAATATGAAAAATTTTATTCTGTTACAGATGAGAAATTTGACCAGAAAGAATTTGAAAAAGTAGTTCCAGAGGAATTTAGAGTAAATACAAAAGGAATTGAGGTAGGACACATATTTTATTTTGGAGATAAATATTCAAAACCAATGAATGCTGCAGTAGATTTTAATGGCAAAAAAGAATTTGTTAAAATGGGATCTTATGGAATAGGTGTATCAAGATTGGTAGGTGCCATAATTGAGGCTAAATATAACGATAAAGATGAAATAATGAAATGGCCAATATCAGTTGCTCCTTATCATTGTGCAATAATTCCAATGATTAAAAAAAATGACACAACTAACTTGGAAAAATCGAATAAAATATTTGAATATTTAAAGTCTAAAAATATAGATGCAATCATAGATGATACTGAAGAAAATATTTCTGCAAAAATTAGGAAATTTAATTTAATTGGTATTCCTTATCAGTTGATTTTGGGAAATCAAACTGATGGAGATTTATTTGAGTTTAAAGAAATTAATGGAGAAACTCAAAAATTAAATATCGAAGAAGTTGCGTCAAAAATTTTAAAAGCTAAATCAAATTGATCTCACATCTAGAAAGAGAAGTTACATTAAGATTTTTAAGAACTAGAAAAAATGATGGTTTTTTAAATATCATCTCAATTTTTTCTTTTATAGGTATTTCGTTAGGTGTTGCGGTTCTAATCATTGTTATGTCAGTGATGAATGGTTTTAGAACTGAATTAATAAGTAAGATTGTAGGTTTTAATGCTCATGCAGTAGTTCAACCATCAAATAAACCACTGGAATATATACAAGATTTGGATTTAACAAAAAATATAATTTCAAATGATGGAGAAGCAGTAATATTGAATAAAAATATTACGAAGGGTGTCTTCTTAAAAGGATATTTAGAAAGTGATTTTAAAAACCTTCAAATAGTAAAAAATAAAGAATTTTTTGGTTCACAAAACTTAAATGATAATAATATTTCAATTGGTAAAGAATTAAGCTTTAATTTAAATGTTGATGTTGGTGATACAATTACAGTTATGTCTCCTGCAGGAATCCAAACTTTAGTTGGCACACTTCCCAAACAGGAAAACTTTAAAATAGTATCAATTTTTGATAGTGGTTTGTCAGACTATAATGAAAATATTGCATATATTAATTTACAAACACTGGAGAATTTTTTTAATAAAAATAAAGAAGATAGGTTTTTAGAATTCTATTTTAAGGATCCAAAAAATATAGAAATTCATAAAAAAAATTTAACAGCTCTATTTCCAGATGAGATAGTTTATACCTGGTCAGATATGAATAAATCATTATTTTCAGCTTTGAAAGTAGAAAGAAATGTTATGTTTATAATTTTATCTTTGATAATTATTGTTGCAGCATTTAATATAATATCTGGACTTACAATTTTAGTTAAAAATAAAACAAGAGATATAGGTATCCTAAAATCAATTGGGGTATCTAATAAATCCATAAAAAAAATTTTCTTTTTAGTTGGCTTTTTTATAGGGACATCAGCAACATTATTTGGAGTAGTTGTTGGCTCCCTTTTTTCAATTTATATAGAAAGTATAAGACAATTTATCTCAAATATATTTGGTATTTCTCTTTTCCCAGAAGATATTTATATTTTAAATTCTTTGCCATCTGAAATAAATATAATTTCAATAATAATAATCTCTTTTTGTTCAATAATTACAACAATTTTAGTATCAATATATCCGGCATCGAAAGCATCCTCTTTAGATACAGTTAAAACTCTTAAATATGAATAATATAAAAATAAAAAATTTAACAAAAAAATATGAAAAAAATAAATCTATAAAAGTTTTAGATGATATTTCTTTTAATTTTGAATCTGGAAAAATATATTCTATTATGGGACCATCTGGATCTGGAAAATCTACTTTATTAAATTTACTATCATTAATTGATAACCCAACAACAGGTTCAATTGAAATAAGTAGAAACAAAATAAAATCAAATAATAAAGTTGAGAATGATCTAATTAGAGCAAATAAAATTGGTATTATTTATCAAGACAAAAACTTATTGTCAGATTTTACAGCTTTAGAAAATGTATACTTGCCTAATTTACTAATTTCAAAAGAAAAACAAAAATCTATAGAACTTGCAAAAAAATTAATAAAAAATATTGGTATGTCAGCTAGAACAAACCATTTTCCTAATGAATTATCTGGAGGTGAAAATCAGCGCATTGCTATAGCAAGGGCATTAATTAATAATCCAGATATTATATTAGCTGATGAACCAACTGGTAGTCTGGACTCAGACAATGCTAAACTTATATTTAAAATTCTATTTAATTTAAAAAATAAAAATAGAATCATTATTTTTGCAACTCACAATAGATATTTTGCCAATATGGCAGATTGTAAAATTACAATGAATAATGGTAATATGAATTGTTCCAATGCTCCAATCTAAAAAAAAAACTTTTAATCAAATTAAGATTCACTCACAATATTCAATTTGTGAAGGCGCGTTAAAAATTGATGAACTGAAAGAATATTGTAAAAAAAATAAGATTCAATCTGTTGGTTTGAGTGACACCAATAATTTATCAGGTGCTTTAGAATTTTCTGAAAATATTTCATCTGTTGGGACCCAACCAATTATTGGTTCACAAATTCAATTCAAATTTAAAAATAATTGTGGAGCTATTCCTTTAATTGCTAAAAACTTTAAAGGTTACCAAAATATAATTGAGCTTTCATCTAAAGCTTATTTAGATAATCTTAATAGTGATGAACCACATTGCTCCATTGATGATTTAATAAAGTACAATGAGGGCATAATACTATTATCTGGCTCAATTAATAATTTAGTAGGTAAACTTTTTAATAAAGGTTTATTTGAGGATTTAGAGGAATTAATGACTATTCTAAATGAAAAGTTTAAAGAAAATATATATTTAGAAATTCAAAGACATGGAGATCAAAATGAAAAACAATTTGAGAACTTTAATTTGAATATTTCTCAAAAATATCAAATACCTATTATAGCTACTAATGAGGTTTACTATCTTAATAAGGAAATGCATGAGGCGCATGATGCTTTAACGTGTATTGCACAAAAAACTTATATAAATGATCAAAAAAGAGTAAAACTTACTAATAATCATTATTTAAAATCCTCAGACGAAATGTGTGAGATTTTTAAAGATCTACCTGAAGCATTAGAAAATAATTATAATTTGCCTTATAGATGTGATTTTAGACCTATTCCGTCTAAACCTATACTTCCCAGCATCAGCGTAGATGCAGCTAACATTGATGATAAGTTAAAAAATGAGTCTTTAACAGGTCTCGAGGAAAAATTTACAAATGATCCTGAACTAAAACGTAAAATATCAAATAATGATAAAATTAAAGAAACATATAAAAATCGATTAAATCATGAAATAAAAATTATAACTGAGATGAACTATTCAGGATATTTTTTGATAGTTTCAGACTATATAAAATGGGCAAAAAACAATAACATTCCAGTTGGCCCTGGAAGAGGATCAGGTGCAGGTTCGTTAGTTGCCTGGTGTCTATCTATAACAGATGTTGATCCGATAAAATTTAATTTGATTTTCGAAAGATTTTTAAATCCCGACAGAATCTCTATGCCAGATTTCGATATAGATTTTTGTGAAGAAAAAAGAGATCAAGTTTTTCAATACTTGACTACAAAATATAAAGATAGTGTAGCTCATATTATTACATTTGGAAAACTTAAAGCTAGAATGGTTATAAGAGATGTTGGGAGAGTGTTAGGTCTCCCATACGGTTTCATAGATAGTATTTGTAAAATGATACCTTTTGATCCGTCTAGACCATTAAAGTTGCAAGAAAGTATAAATGTGGAACCAAGATTACAAAAATTAATCAAAGAAGATAAAAGAGTTAGTCGTTTAATTGAGTTATCTCTAAAACTAGAAGGTTTAAATAGAAATGTAGCAACTCATGCTGCTGGTGTAGTTATAGCAGATAAAAAACTAACAGAAACTGTACCATTGTATAAAGATTCTTCTGCAGATTTGTTACTTCCTTCAACACAATTTGATATGTATTCAGCTGAAAATGCTGGACTGGTAAAATTTGACTTTCTTGGATTAAAAACTTTGACAGTAATTAACAAAACTCAAAAACTTGTTGAGCAAAAAAATCCAAAATTTAAAATTGAAACTATTAATTATGAAGATAAAAAAGTTTTCGATCTTTTATCAAGTGGCAAAACAGTTGGTTTATTTCAATTAGAGAGTTCTGGAATGAAAGATGCTTTAATCAATATGAAACCCAACCATTTAGAGGATATAATTGCATTAGTCGCTTTATATAGACCTGGTCCCATGAGTAACATACCTATTTACAATGATTGTAAGCACGGCAAAAGAGAGCCTGACTACTTACATCCTAAATTAGAGGAAATTTTAAGGCCTACTTATGGTGTAATTATTTATCAAGAACAAGTTATGCAAATTGCACAAGTATTGTCTGGTTTTACAGCAGGAGAAGCTGACATACTGAGAAGAGCTATGGGTAAAAAAAAGAGAGCAGAGTTAGAAAAACAAAAACAAAGATTTGTTGATGGAGCCTATAATAATGGAATTAGCAAAGATATAGCTGCAGGAATTTTTTTAAAAATTGAGCCATTTGCTGAATATGGATTTAATAAAAGCCATGCAGCAGCATACGCAATAATAGCATATCAAACTGCATTTTTAAAAACATACTATCCGCATGAGTTCTTCGCAGCATCAATGTCTATGGAACTTTCTAATCAAAAAAAGTTAAGTGAATTTTATGAAGAACTCAAAAGATTAAATATAAATATTATACGTCCAGATATAAACAAATGTTATGCTGATTTTACGTCAGATGGTAAAAATTTTCTATATGCATTAGGTGCAATAAAAAGTGTTGGCTTTGACGCAATTTCAAAAATAGTTGAAGAAAGAACAAAGAATGGTGAATATGTAGATTTAAATGATTTTATTAATAGGACTAATCCAAAAAATATAAACAAACTACAGTTAGAAGGTCTTGTAAAGGCGGGAGCTTTTGATAATTTTAATAAAAATAGACAATCTTTATATAATTCTATACCTAACATTATTTTAAAATCAAAAAATATTTTTGAAAATAATTCAGCAAATCAAATAGATCTATTTAATGAGGATAATGATGAGACCTATATTGAAAATATAGAAGATTGGAATATAGACGTAAAGTTATCAAAAGAATTTGAAACATTAGGTTTTTTTATTTCAGATCATCCTTTAAACCAATATAAGTCGCTTTTTAATCAATATAATATTATTGATTATGAAGAATTTAATTCAAACGAAAATATCTTAAGTTCAAATATTTCATCTACGATACTTAAGGTTCAAGAAAAGAAAACACAAAAAGGAACTGCCTACGCAATAATCAAATTTTCTGACTTATCTGGGGTTTTTGAACTTTTTGTATTTTCTGATATTTTTGAATCTAATAGAGAAATACTCGTAGAGGGTAATTCTGTTATGATTACTTTGGTTAAAAACTATGTTGATGAAAGT
>CACKGK010000022.1 GCA_902599665.1 uncultured Pelagibacteraceae bacterium
GATATAATTTATATTTACTTGTTGATAGATGCATCTTTCATTATTTCCTCTATAAGTTCAATAAAGCTAATTTTATTATATTTTGCAATTTCAGGTACCAAAGAAAGTGATGTCATACCTGGCTGAGTATTTAATTCTAATAAGTAAAATTTATTATTGTAGTATCTAAAATCTGATCTAGATACCCCTCTACATTTTAACAACCTATGTGCCTTCATGGCTATCGAATTGACCTTGTTGAAATTTTTGCGTTTCAAATTAACTGGGATAATATGTTCTGTTTTAGCACTGGCACTATATTTAGCCTTATAATCATAAAATTTTCTTTTAGGTTTAAGTTCTATTATACCCAACTTTTTATTTCCCAATATAGCAGCTTGAATTTCTCTTCCAGGGATATATTTCTCAATCAAAATTTCTTTAAATTTTTCTAATTTCATCAAATTTTGAAAAAAATTTTTTTTGTGAGTAATATATACCCCCACACTTGAACCCTCATTAATAGGTTTTAAGACGGCAGGAAATTTAAGTTTTTTCTGAACTTTTATTTTTAAATTTTTGAAATTAAAATTATTTTTAAAAGTAAATTTAATATAAGGAGGTGTTAGAATTTTATTTTTTATAAACATTTTTTTTGAAATTTCTTTGTCGATTGCAAGAGCAGAGGATAAAACTCCAGAATGAGTATATTTTACTTTCTCAGACTCTAAAATTGATTGAATATATCCATCCTCACCATATCTTCCATGTAAAAGGTTTAAAACTAGACTTGGTTTAAATTTTCTTAATTTTTTTATAAAATTACCATCCGGTTCGGTTAATAAAAGCTTATATTTTCTAATTTTTTTTAACTCCTCAATAACACTTTTCGCAGTTATAAGACTAATCTCTCTCTCATTTGAATAGCCACCTGCTAAAATTAAAATTTTAAACATTATTCTACAATCACAATTTCTAGTTCTAATTTTATCCCAGTCTTGTCGTTAACTTTTTTTTTTATAAAATTTATTAAAGATTTCATATCTGAAGATTTTGCGTTGTTTTTATTTACAAAAAAATTTGCATGCTTTTCTGAGATAAAAGCATCACCATAATTTATTTCCTTGGACACACTTGATCTTATTAATTCCCATACTTTTTTATCAGTTTGGTTTATCGGGTTTTTAAATGTGCTACCACTGGTTTTAATTCTAGTGGGTTGAGCTAATTTTTTTTTTTGTTTTATTTGTCTCATGAATTTTTCTATTTCTACACTTTTTTTTTCACTTCCTTTAAAAGTAGCGCTCAAGAAGATTAAATTTTTAGGTAATTCAATTGACCTGTAACTAAACTTTATTTTATCTGCTGGTATACTTCTTACGACACCTTTGAAGTCTATTAATTGAATAGAGACTAGTACATCTTTGAATTCCTTATTAAAACATCCAGAATTCATTCTTATTCCACCACCTATGGATCCTGGAATACATGACATAAATTCTAATCCTGATACGTTATTATTCTTTGCAAATTCTGAAACTTTTTGTTGTGTGGCCGCAGCTCCAGCAATAATTATTTCTTTATTTAATAATGAAATATTAGAAAAACTTTTACCTAACTTAATAATTGTACCTTGATATGTCTTATCATCAAATAAAACATTTGATCCATTTCCTAATATAAATATTTTGCCACGTGAATTATATAAATTTAAATATTTAATTAAACCTTTTAAAGAATTTGGTTTAAAAAAAATTTGAGTTTTTCCTCCAATATTAAACCAGTTCAGATTTTTGATACTCTGATCAAAAAAAATATTTCCATCGATTGTATTTATTGAATTTTTTATATCTGTAATTTGCATTAAAATATATAATTCAAATTTTTCATCCAATTTGATATAGATCCTGCTCCCATACCTATGTATATTTTTTCACCAAATGTATTCTGTTTTATGAATTTTTTTAATTCGATTTCATCTTCGATATTTATTAATCTTACATTAGAATTTTTTATAATTAACTTTGCAAAAGAGCGATAAGTAAAATTAAGTTTAATTTTTTCGTTAGCAGAATAAATAGGACATAATAAAACTGTGTCTGCCATTTTAAAACATTCTGAAAATTCTTTTTTTAAATTTTTAAGCCTCGATATTCTATGAGGTTGAAAAACACATATAATTTCTTTATTTTTGTATACTTTTCTAACTCCACTCAAGACTGAGCTTATTTCAGTTGGATGATGCGCATAATCATCATAAAAACTTACTTTATTGTGATTGAATAAATGAGTAAACCTTCTTTGTACTCCTTTAAAAGTGTGCAAGCCTCTTTTAATATATTTTTCAGGTAGTCCAATAGTGAAAGACAAAGCTGCTGCTGCAGTAGCATTTCTTATATTGTGAATACCAATCATTGGTAATTTAATATTTTTAATTGTTTTCTTTTTACTGGGGATATTTATTTTTATATCAAAAGAGGAAAAATTGGAAGTCTGTTTAATATTTTTAATTTGAAAATTAGTCTTTGAGTGCTTTCCATATGTATAAAAATTCTTATTTTTTGTTTTTTTAAGTACGTTTTTTAGATTTAGATCATCATAACAAACAAATCCTTTACCTACAGATGGTATTCTTTCCATAAATTTTAAAAAGCTTTTTTTGAGATTTTTGATATTTTTATAAAAATCCAAATGTTCTGAATCAAGGTTAGTAATAATTGAGTATGTAAAGGGTATTCTTAAAAAACTTCCATCTGACTCATCCGATTCGGTAACACACCAATTACTTTTGCCTAATTTAGCTGAATTTCCAAATGAATTTAACACACCACCATTAATTATTGTTGGATCCAAATTACTTGAGCCAAATATACTAGATACTAAGGATGTTGTAGTTGTTTTACCATGTGAGCCAGTAACAACAACATTTCTCATGAAAGATACTATGTGACCCAACATTTCACCTCTTGTATAAATTGGTAATTTTTTCTTTATTGCCTCCTTAATTTCTGAATTATTTTTTTTTATTGCAGAAGAAATGACAAGAACTGTTGTTTTTTTTATATTTTCTTTTTTATGCTTAAAAAATACTTTAATTTTTTTTTCACGGAGTCTTGTAATATTTTTATTATCAGAAATATCACTACCTTGAACTTTATACCCTAAACCGTTCATTATTAAAGCTAACCCACTCATACCTATTCCTCCTATGCCAACAAAGTGAATTAGCTCATTTTTGCCTAAATCAATTTTCATTTATAAGCTTAATTAGTTTAGATTTATTATTTTCCCAAGTATTTTCTTTAGTGATTTGAATTAAATTTTTTTTTTTTATAAAATACTCATTTTTATCTTCGAATATTTTAGTTAGTAAATCTGTAAAAATTTTTTCACTAATATCTTTTTGCATAATAAGCCAGCAACTTTGATTTTTTTCATAGAATTCTGCATTATAATATTGATGGTTATCTTTAGCATAAGGAAACGGAATTGCCACAAATGGAATATTTAAATATGATAGTTCTGAAATTGCTGATGCACCTGAGCGTGTAATTGCTAAATCATAATCAGCAGCTTTAATTAATAACTTATCATCAAAATTAAATAATTCATGCTCTATTTGGTTTATTTTATATAAACTTTCTAATTTTTTTTTAGATTTATGATCAATTACTTGCTGTAAAATCTTAATATTTTGTAACTTAGAATACTTAATAAGTATTTTTGAGATTATCTCGTCAAAGAATTTAGCTCCCTGACTTCCTCCAATAATTAGTATTTTTTTTTTTTCATCAAATGATGTTTTTTTATTTTTTTTATAATCATAAATTTCTTTTCTTAGTAATGGTTTGACTAAAAAAATTTTATTTAAGAATTTTTTAGAAATTCCCCTTAAACTTTTATCATAACAAATAATTTTTTTTGCAAAACTTGATGTTAATTTATTTGCTCTACCAAGGACAGAATTCGGTTCAAAAATAAATACTTTAATTTTTAATATATTCGAGGCTATACAGAATGGTAATGACATATACCCACCTGAACTAATTAAAATACTAAAATTATTTAATTTAAGATATTTGTAAGATTCATATATCGCTATACAAAATTTTATAAACTTGAATGGGATAAATAATAAACTTGAAAAAACATTCGGTACATCTATCAGTGAAAAATTATAATTATTATTGATATATTTTGCTCCTCGATTATCTGTTACAATTTGTACTTCAAAATTATCTTTCAAAGCATCGTAAATACTTAAAGATGGTATAACATGACCTCCAGATCCACCTGTTGCAATAAGAATTTTTTTCATTTTATTAATCAATTTTTCTCTTCGTTAAGTTTAAAATTATGCCAGATATGATTGCTGTACTAACTATTGAAGATCCTCCATAGCTTAAGAATGGAAGTGTCATGCCTGTGGTCGGTAGTATTCTTATATTAACTCCTATATGAATAAAGGTTTGTAATAAAATTAACGATATACATCCAATCAAAATCAGTTTTGATAAATCTTCAGTTATTAAATTAATTTTTTTTATTACTTTGTATGAAAAAATAAGATACAAAAATAATATACCAATTACTATAATTGCACCAAACTCTTCTGATATAACTGAAACTATATAGTCTGTATGTGCCTCAGGTACTCTTGAATTTAATGTACCTTCACCAATTCCTTTTCCAAAAAAGCCACCGTTTATGATTGCATCACTTGCTTTTTCTGCTTGATAATTATTACCTGAACTAGAGTCGATGAAAGATAACAGTCTAAATTTGATGTATTCAAATTTAGGGACAAATATGACTAAATAACCTACTATAAAACCAACCATCAAAGAAAATAGTGAAAAAACAAACAAATTAATACCAGATACAAAAATTATTGATAACCAGACCATAGCTATTAATAATGTCTGTCCTATATCGGGCTGATAAACAAGTAACATTAATATTGGCAAAAGAAATAAAGTACTTGAAAAATATTTTAAATATAAACGTCTGTTTTGAATTGTTAACATTATTGACAATACTACAATAAAAAAAGGCTTAACAATCTCAACAGGCTGAAACCTAGGTAAAAATAGGATATCTAGCCATCTTTTTGATCCCTTTACCTCAATTCCCAGTAAAGGAACTAGCAGCAAACTTAGAAATGCAACTAAGAACAACATCAATGAAAGTTTTGTTAAAAATTTTTGATTTAAAAATGAGAATATAATTAAAATTGCTATTGCTAAAACTATGTAAGCAGAATGTTTAAAAAAAAAATAGTACGATTTTGTATCTAATTTATCTGACGCTATTAGAGAAGTAGAGACTAATGAAAAGAAAAGACCTAAAAAAAATAAACCTAAAATTAAGAATAATAAAAATTTATCTATATTTTTCCACCAATCGTAAAAAGTATCTAAATATTTATTCATATTTTAATTTTTTAAGCATAAGTATTATAATATTATTAAAAAAATTTCCCCTTTCTTCAAAGTTTGTGAATTGATCGAAAGAAGCAGCACACGGACTAAAAAGAATTACTTTTCTCATATCATCATTTTTAATATCATAATTTAAATCTTTCATAATCTTTTTAAGAGTTGATGATGATTTACAAGGAATTTGATTTGGAAGTGAATTAATCAAAAAATTTCTGTCTTTTCCGTAGACATAAGCTTTAATATTTGAAATATATTTTTTATTTAATGTAAGTTTATCTCCTTTTTTAGCGAGACCTCCTAATATCCAATAGATATTTTTATAACTTTCAAGTAATGGGACTGTTGATGAGAAACTAGTAGATTTTGAGTCATTAATTATTAATAATTTTTTTGATTTATAGATTATTTGTTGTCTGTAATCCAAACCTTTAAATTTATTTGCAGTATTAATAACTGATTTGAAATTAAGTTTAAATACTTTGGCAATACTAAAAACAAAGCTGAGGTTTTTTTTGTTGCTAGAATTATTAAAATAGATGTTATTTATTTTTCTAAAATATTTTTGATTTTTAATATAATTGATTTTTATTATTTTTGATTTAATTTGATTATTTTTAATTAATTCCTTTAGAAAATCATTTTTATTTTCTATAAAAGCATAATCTCTGTTACTTTGCGATTTTAAAATTTTAAATTTTGCCTCAGCGTAATTTTTAAAAGATCCATGTCTTTCTAGATGATCTGGACTTAAATTAAGTATTGCTGAATATTTAGATCTAAAATATTTACTATAATCAAGTTGATAAGAAGATGCTTCAATCACAAAGATAGTATTTTTTTTAATTTTTTTTTCCATTAATATTGGGTATCCAATATTACCTGTCAGTCTTACGTCCTTTTTGTTATTTTTAAGAACCTCATATAATAGTTTCGAAGTTGTCGATTTACCATTTGTTCCAGTAATTGTGATTTTATTTATATTTGGGTAACTAATTGCAAATATATCAAGCTCTGTAATAATTTTATACCTATTTTTTCTTAAAAAACTTGAAATTTTACATTTCTTAATATCTATGCCTGGACTTAGAACAATAAAATCAAAGTTAGCAGATGTCAATTTGTGAAAATCTATAAATTTTTTTCTAAACCTAACTGGAATATTTTTTTTTTTATCATCAAAAATTGTGCAAATATTATTATTTTTTAAAAAATTAAAACAAGCAAATCCAGATTTGCCAAAACCATAAATCAATATTTTTTTATTTTTAAAATAAATTTGTTTTTCATTCATTATCTTAGTTTTAATGTTGCTAGACCTATCATTGCTAAGATAATTGAGATGATCCAAAATCTAATAACTACAGTAGACTCTGGCCAGCCTTTTTTTTCAAAATGGTGATGTATCGGTGCCATTTTAAATATCCTTTTTCCGGTAAGTTTAAATGATATGACTTGAGCAATCACAGAAACCGCTTCTAATACAAATAGTCCTCCAGTAATCGCAAGAACAATTTCATGTTTAGTTATAATACCAACTGCCCCCAATGACCCTCCTAATGCTAAAGAGCCTGTATCTCCCATAAATATCTTAGCTGGTGGTGCATTAAACCATAAGAACCCTAAACAAGATCCTATTATTGCCCCACAAAAAATTGATGCTTCTCCAACACCCTCAATATATGTAATTTGTAAATAGCCTGAAAAAACTGTATTCCCTGTTACATAACTAATAAAAGCAAAACATGCTGCAACTAATATTACTGGCACCGTAGCTAAACCATCTAATCCATCGGTTAAGTTAACTGCATTTGATGACCCTACAATAACAAATAAATAGAATGGAATAAAAAACCAACCTAAATTAACTATTAAGTTTTTAAAAAATGGAAAATAAAGATTTTGAAGTTCGTTTGAACCACTATAAAAATATAGTATCAAAATTCCACACAATGCTAAAATAATTTGAATTGAAATCTTTTTTTTTGAACTTATACCATTTGAATTATTTTTTTTTATTTTTTGATAATCATCATAAGTTCCAAGTAATCCAAAAGAGCCTGTTATGTAAAGCAAGAACCAATTGTAAGGATTCGAAAAATCACCCCATAGAACTACACCTGAGAAAATTCCTAATAAAATCATTAGACCTCCCATGGTAGGAGTTCCTATTTTTTTAACTATATGCTCACTAGGTCCATCTTCTCTGATTGGGTCATGAATTTGATGAGAAGAAAAGTAATTAATAAGTGGGCCTCCAACTAAAAAGACTACTATCATCGATGTAAACATTGATAGACCAGTTCTTACAGTTAAATATTTAAAAACATTTAGAAAACTAAAAATTTCAACTAGATTAGAAAATAAACTAAAAAGCATTTATTTTGCCTACTTTTAAGCTTTGACTTATTTTATTTAAGCCTGTGGAGTTGGAACCTTTAATCATTAAATATTCTCCATTCTTAATATCATTTATAATAAAATTTAAGATATCTTTTTTTGAATTTAGTATTTTTCCTCTTTTTTGCAGTTTAATATTGTTAAATGTTTGAATAATTTCCTTGCCATATACATAAACTTTGTCAATTTTAGCAGCATTAATGTACTGAGCAGCCTCTACATGAAGTTTTTTGGAATATTTACCAAGTTCCAGCATATCACCTAATAGAATTAATTTCCTCCCAGATTTAGTATTTAAGCTATTAAATTTATTTATGGCAAATTGAAGAGATAAAGGGTTAGAATTATAACTTTCATCAATAAGATTAATTTTTTTTTCTTTTAACTTAATTATATTTAAATCTCCTCTTCCTTCTGGAAATTTATAATCATTAAAG
>CACKGK010000023.1 GCA_902599665.1 uncultured Pelagibacteraceae bacterium
ATCTTCGAACAATCGGATATAGATATTGATAATAATTATAAATATTTACGAAAAAAATAACTAAGTGTTTTTGGTGGAGGATAGCGGGATCGAACCGCTGACCTCCTGAATGCAAATCAGGCGCTCTCCCAGCTGAGCTAATCCCCCAAAATGGTGGGCCGAGAAAGACTCGAACTTTCGACCCCACCCTTATCAAGGGTGTGCTCTAACCAACTGAGCTACCGGCCCTTTTCTGCAAAAGGAAAACACAATTTTAAAAAGAGAAATGAGGACGGTCAACATTAACCTGTTATATTATTTAGATTAGGAAATAATCCCTAATCATCCTTAGAAAGGAGGTAATCCAGCCGCAGGTTCCCCTACGGCTACCTTGTTACGACTTCACCCCAGTCGCTGACTATACCGTAGTCAAGGGTTTGAAACCTTGCCTTAAGGTAGAACCAACTCCCATGGTGTGACGGGCGGTGTGTACAAGACCCGGGAACGTATTCACCGCGGCGCGCTGATCCGCGATTACTAGTAATTCCAGCTTCATGTACTCGAGTTGCAGAGTACAATCCGAACTGAGGTATCTTTTTAGGATTTGCTTGATGTCGCCATCTTGCTTCCTATTGTAAATACCATTGTAGCACGTGTGTAGCCCAACACGTAAGGGCCATGAGGACTTGACGTCATCCCCACCTTCCTCCAGCTTATCACTGGCAGTTCTTTCAGAGTGCCCAACTAAATGATGGCAACTAAAAGTGAGGGTTGCGCTCGTTGCGGGACTTAACCCAACATCTCACGACACGAGCTGACGACAGCCATGCAGCACCTGTGTTTCGTCCGGCCGAACCGAAAACTCTAATCTCTTAGAGTCGCGACGAACATGTCAAGTGTTGGTAAGGTTCTGCGCGTATCTTCGAATTAAACCACATGCTCCACTACTTGTGCGGGTCCCCGTCAATTCATTTGAGTTTTAACCTTGCGGTCGTACTCCCCAGGCGGTGTGTTTAATGCTTTCGCTGCGACACTGAAAATAAATTTCCAACGTCTAACACACATCGTTTACGGCATGGACTACGAGGGTATCTAATCCTCTTCGCTACCCATGCTTTCGTTCCTCAGCGTCAGTAATGATCCAGAAAGCTGCCTTCGCAATTGGTATTCTTTCTAATATCTACGAATTTCACCTCTACACTAGAAATTCTGCTTTCCTCTATCATACTCTAGCTAAAAAGTTTTGATGGCAGTTCCAGAGTTAAGCTCTGGGATTTCACCACCAACTTTTTTAACCACCTACGAACTCTTTAAGCCCAGTAATTCCGAACTACGCTAGGTCCCTTCGTATTACCGCGGCTGCTGGCACGAAGTTAGCCGGACCTTCTTATTCGGGTACAGTCATTTTCTTCCCCGACGAAAGAGCTTTACAACCCAAAGGCCTTCTTCACTCACGCGGCATCGCTGCATCAGAGTTTCCTCCATTGTGCAATATTCCCTACTGCTGCCTCCCGTAGGAGTTTGGGCCGTGTCTCAGTCCCAATGTGGCTGATCATCCTCTCAGATCAGCTATAGATCAAAGTCTTGGTAGGCCATTACCCCACCAACAAACTAATCAAGTGCAGGCTCATCCTTCGGCGCATAAAGCTTTCTCCGTAAAGACTTATGAGGTATTAGCACAAGTTTCCTCGTGTTATTCCTCACCAAAGGGAAGATACCTACATGTTACTCACCCGTCTGCCACTAAGTATTGCTACTTCGTTCGACTTGCATGTATAAGGCGTGCCGCCAGCGTACGTTCTGAGCCATGATCAAACTCTCAAGTTTAAAAACGGCGCACACTAGCTTCTATACAAATACTAAGAATAATATTTGTATAATGTTGAAGTGTGTACGACAAATTTTGGTAACCTTAACCGTCCACACTTCTCTTCTTAAAATATTAACAATTTAAATAGCTAATTGAGCTATAAAGCCCAATAGACAACATTTTTTACATGTTGAGTGTGACGCTTATATTGGAAATAATTTATAAATCAAGTTTTTAGATAAACAAAAAATGTGCTAAAAAGTCATATAAATCAACATTTTTAATCTATCGATAACAGTGTGCTGAAAAAATTAAAAAAGAAAATTAAATTTATTTCACATTTTGTATGGTTGGCTCTATTAACTATTATAGTTATTTTAGTTACTCATTTCTATGACAGCAATAGAAAATCTCAACAAGAAAACTTAAGCAAAGCACTAAATAATATTTACTTTCAAAAAGTATTTTCAAAAATAACATCTAAATTGGATAATCGTTTCACAGAAATAGATTACACAGTTAAATCAGGCGACACATATGAAAGTATAATTAATGGTATTAATATATCGAAATATGAGAAAAATTTATTTCTTCAAGTTATAAAGAAAAATAAATTAATAAAAGTATTAAGGCCTAACCAAAAAATTTATTTTAAAATTGATAAAAAAGAAGAACTAAAGATATTAGAAATTTTAATAAAGCTTAGTAAAAAAAAAGAAGTTTATTTTGTCAGAGATAATGAGAGTGGAAAATTTAAATCAAAAATCCTTGAAAAAAATTTAGAAAAAATTATTACTTATAAAGAAAATAAAATCACAAACAGCTTGTATCAATCAGCTTCGAATCTTAATATTAATCCTAATATTATTATCGAATTTGCAAGATTGTATGGTTTTCAAGTAGATTTCCAAAGGGATATTTGGAAGAACGACAGTTTTCAAATTATCTATGAAGAATTTTTAAATGAAAATGGAGAAATAATCGAAACAGGAAATATAATCTTTGCAAATTTAAGCCTACAAAACAAAGATCTAAAACTTTATAGGCATGAATATGAAAAAAATAAAGTTGATTACTTTGATGAAAATGGAAAAAGTATGAAAAAAACATTGATGAAGACTCCAATTAATGGAGCAAGACTATCTTCTTCATTTGGAAAAAGGAAACATCCTATTTTAGGTTTTACAAAAATGCATACAGGGACAGATTTTGCTGCTCCAACTGGAACTCCTATTTTAGCATCAGGAGATGGTATAGTCACAAGAGCCCAGTGGTGTGGAGGGGGAGGAAATTGTGTTAAAATAAAACATAATAGAGTTTATCAAACTGTATATGCACACATGTCAAAATTTGGTAGAGGTATTAAAAAAGGTGCAAGAGTTAAACAAGGTCAAATAATTGGATATGTTGGCTCAACAGGATTATCCACTGGTCCACATTTACATTATGAGGTAATTGAAAATGGAAGAAAAATTAACTCTCAAAAACTTAAATTGCCATCTGGAAAAATATTAAAAGGCGATCAAAGGAAAATATTTGAGGTAAATAAAATTAAAATAGATGTTTTAAAATCGGACCTTATATCTAAAATGTAAATTATTTCGCTGGTTCTTCAATTTCTTTATTGTCAGTCTCCACCTCTATTTGATTACTAACATTTTGCTGTGTCATATCCTCAGAATTATTTCTAGATTTATCTTGTGATAAAAGAATTCTTGAGAAGTGCTCTGAATGTTGTAAGTAATTTTCAGACAATATCTTATCTCCATTAGAAAGAGCTTCACGAGCAAGATCGTTGTATTTCTCAACAAGTTTTGCTGCATTTTGATTATTTTTTCCTGGATGCCTTCTTTTGAAAGAGGATCCATTACTAAAATCTCCGTTAGTCTTATGTCCGTTACCGTTTCTTCTGAAACCCCTATCCATATTTGATTTAAATCGCCCTCTTCTATTATTATTTTTGAAGTTATTCATTATTTTATTTTAGTACTTATTACGCATCTATCTTTACCAGATAAATCTTTAGATATTTTGTTAACAAAGAAGCCATTTTTATTTAAAATTTTTACAATTTTATATTTTTGATCATACCCAATCTCAAAAATTAATTTTCCATTTATTTTTAACAATTTTTTACTTTTAATAATTACTTTTTTTATTTCTTTAAAACCATCAAAACCTCCTAATAAAGCTAACTTGGGTTCGTGGATTTTTACATCATCATCTAATCTATTTAAATCAATACTATTAATGTATGGAGGATTAGATATGATTAAATCATAGTTATAAGAATTATATTTGTCAATATCGATATTGATAAAGTTAATTTTATTTTCCAATTGATGCAATTTTGCATTGGATTTTGCAATATTTATTGCTTTTTTTGATAAATCTATAGCAGTTGCTACACATTTTGGTCTGTCTTTTAACAAAGACACTACTAGACAGCCTGATCCAGTCCCAACATCTAAAATTTTTTTTGAATTATTGATTGGCAGATATTTTAAAGTTTCTTCAATTAATAATTCTGTGTCTGGTCTTGGAATTAAAACTGACTTATTTATTAAAAATTTATATTTCCAAAAATGTTTATAACCAAGAATATATGCCATTGGCTCTTTTTTAGATCTTCTTAATAAATAATTGTTAAATTTTATTATATCTATGTTCTTTAATTTCTTACTAGCGCTTAATAATATTTCTTCTCTTTTTTTGTTTATTACTTTTGATAAAATTAAATCTACATCAAGATATGGATTTTCAATTTTATTTTTTTTTAAAAAATTCTCTCCTCTCTTTAAAATTTCATGATAATTCATATATCACTAAGTTCATTTTCTTGATCTTGTATAATTAAACTTTCAATCATTTCATCAAATATTTCTCCTTCCATAAATTCAGACAATTTATGTAAAGTTAAATTTATTCTATGATCTGTGACTCTTCCTTGAGGAAAATTATATGTCCTAATTCTTTCTGATCTATCTCCAGAACCTATTTTACTTTTTCTATCCTTAGATCTTTCTTCATCTCTTTTTTGTCTCTCTAATTCATAAATTCTTGATCTGAGAATTTTTAAACCTTTTTCTTTATTCCTTATCTGTGATTTTTCATCTTGCTGACTAACAACTATTCCAGATGGTATATGTGTAATCCTGACTGCTGAGTCTGTCGTATTTACACTTTGACCTCCGGGACCACTACTTCTAAATACATCAATTCTTAAATCTTTTTCCTCTATTTTAACATCAACTTCCTCAGCTTCGGGCATCACCGCTACGGTAGCTGCAGAGGTATGGACTCTTCCTTGAGTTTCAGTGTCTGGAACTCTTTGAACTCGGTGAACACCACTTTCATATTTTAATGAAGAGTAAATATTTTTGCCTTTAATAGATGCAATAACTTCCTTTAATCCTCCAGCGTCACTTTTAGAAATAGATATAATCTCCATTGACCATTTTTTTTTATGACTTACTTTTTCATACATCTTAAATAAATCAGATGCAAATAAACTAGCTTCTAATCCTCCTGTTCCAGCTCTTATTTCTATAATTGCATTTTTTGTATCTGCCTCGTCCTTAGGTAGTAAAAATAATTTAATTTTTTTTTCATTATTTTCATTATTTTTTACAAGTTCATTTAATTCGCTTATAGCTAAATCTTTCATCTCATTGTCTGTGTTATTATCATTAATTAAATTTTCTAATTCATCTTTGTTTTTCTGAAAATTAAAATAAGAAATTGCTTCTTTAATAATATCATTTAAGTCGGAGTATTCTTTTGACTTCTCTGCAAAAAATTTTTTATCAATTTCTTGAGATGAAAGCTCTCGTTCTAATTTAGAATGTTTTGCTATTAAATCGTGAACTTTTGATAAAGGTACCATTATTTGGTTTTTTCTATTTCCTCTGCTTTTTCTTCAACCAATTGTACAACCTTGGAAATCATGTCTTCACTCGATATTTTTTCACTTTCAATTCCATTTAAATAAAGCATGTTATTCCCTTTTCCTCCCCCTGTAATACCTATATCAGTCTGTGCTGCCTCACCAGGTCCATTAACCACACATCCGATTATAGATAAAGAAATAGGAGTTTTTATATGGGATAGTCTGTCTTCTAACTTTTTGACAGTTTCGATCACATTAAAAGCTTGTCTAGCACAAGATGGACAGGAAATAATTTTTACCCCTCTATTTCGTAAATTAAGTGATTTAAGTATTTCATTTCCAACTTTTATCTCCTCTACTGGATCTTCAGATAAAGAAACCCTCACGGTATCTCCAATACCACTCATAAGAAGTGATCCAAAACCAATAGAAGACTTTATACTCCCAGGTAAAAATGTTCCTGCCTCAGTGATACCTAGATGAAGTGGATAATCAGTAACCTTAGAAAGTTGTCTGTAAGCTTCAATAGACAAAAATATATCAGAAGATTTGACACTCACTTTAAATTCATAAAAGTCAAAGTCTTCAACAATACTAATATTTCTTAACGCGCTTTCTACTAGAGCCTCTGGACAAGGTTCTTTATACTTTTCTAATAGGTCCTTTTCTAAGGATCCAGCATTAACACCAATTCTAATTGAACAATTGTTATTTTTTGCAGCAGAGATTACTTCTTTAATTTTTTTTTTATCTCCAATATTTCCAGGGTTAATTCTAAGACAAGCAGCTCCACTCTCTGCTGCCTCTATTGCTCTTTTGTAGTGAAAATGAATATCAGCAACTATTGGTATAGAAGTATTTTTAACAATATCTTTAAGAGCTTTCGTTGAATCTTCGTCTGGACATGATACCCTTACGATATCAGCTCCAGCTTCTACAATTTGTTCTATTTGTTTTACAGTTTCTTTAACATCTTTAGTTAACGTATTAGTCATTGATTGAACAGAAATCGGATTATCTCCTCCAACTTTTACACAACCAACATTAATTTCTTTTGTTTTTCTTCTTTTTATATCCCTAAATGGTCTAATGTTCATAAATTATTTATTTAATTTAAATTCTTTATGAAGAGCAGATATAGCTTTTCGTACATTCTTTTTATCAATCAATACAGAAATTTTAATTTCCGAGGTAGATATTACTTGAATGTTTATTTTTTGCTTAGCGAGCGACTGAAACATTCTATAAGTAACACCAGGAGTAGTAACCATGCCAACTCCTATTATTGAGACTTTTGATACATTTTTATCAAATATCAAATCTCTAAAATTTATTTTTTTATTTTGCAAAACAATTTTTTTCGTTTTACTTAAATCATCTGATTTTATTGTAAAAGTTAAGTCAGTTTCTTTTCCGTTGGCAGAAATATTTTGTACTACCATATCTACATTTATAGAATTTTCAGATAATGGTTTAAAAATCGATGCTGCAATACCTGGTTTGTCTTTTACTCCTAAAAGAGTAACTTTAGCATCATTAGTTGTATTTGAAATACCAGTTATAATCTTATTATTAATTATATTTTTTCTTTTTGTTATAAGAGTACCTTGATTATCTGTAAAGGAAGATCTCACCTCTATGTCTACCCTATTCAATCTTGCATCTTGAATTGAGTGAGGTTGCATAACTTTAGCACCAAGAGAAGCCATTTCTAGCATTTCCTCATAAGAAATAACTTTTATTTTTTTAGCTAACTTAAGTTTATTTGGATCTGTAGAATAGACACCATCCACATCTGTATATATTATACATTTTTCAGCATTGAAAAACTTAGCAAACATAATTGCACTTGCATCTGTGCCGCCCCTACCAATAGTAGTTATTCTATTTTTATTATTTATACCTTGAAATCCTGTTATTATAGGGATCCCTCCTTGTTTTAAATAACTCACGATTTGACTTTTATTAATTTTATTAATTCTTGAAAATTTATATTTTCCCTCAGTATTGATAGGGATTTGCCATGACATCCAAGATCTTGCATTGAAGCCCTTATCAATTAATTCTCCTGAAATTAATGCACAGGACATTTGTTCCCCCGATGAAACTAAAACATCATATTCTGAGTCTGAGAAATTTTTGCTAATTTTTTTGGATAAATTTATTAAATTATTTGTCACACCACTCATGGCTGAAGAAAGTACAATTACTTTGTATTTTTTTTTATATTTAGCAATAATCTTTGCAACTTTTTTAATTCTATCAATTGTACCTACTGAGGTACCTCCAAATTTTAATACAATTATTTTCATTGATAATTTTTTTTAATATAAATTAAAATATATTGATAAAATACATCTTGATTGTAATGTCAATAAACAATGAAAAATAACACAATAAATAAAAAAGAAATAGAAAAATTTTCAAAAATAGCTAAGGAATGGTGGGATCCTAATGGAAAATTTAAGCCATTACATAAATTTAACCCTATCAGAATAAAATATATAAGAGATACAATTTTATCTGATTTTAAAATTAAAAAAGAGAGTG
>CACKGK010000024.1 GCA_902599665.1 uncultured Pelagibacteraceae bacterium
AGAAAAAAGAAAGCTGCTAAAAAGAAAACTAAGAAAAAAGCTAAGAAAAAAGCTAAGAAGAAAAAAAGAAGATAGTTTAGTATTCTTTTTAACTGATAACGCTTCTCATGGCGCTTGCGTGGGGAGCGTTTATTTATTCAGCTACTTCTTGATTAATAATCTCTTCATCAGAAGTTTTTTCCTCAACCTTTTGAATTTGTTTCTCTAAATTTCTTTTTAATGCTTTATCAAGTTTCTTCTGAGCATCTTCAAAACTTGATCCCATAACAATATGAAATTCAGTTAGTAATCTTTCATAAGCTTTTTCAAATAACTGTCTTTCACTATATGATTGATCAATCATTATATCATCACCTTTGTTAAGATCTCTTACTACTTCTGCTAAATCATAAATTTTCCCAGAAGAAATTTTTGCTTCATATTCTTGAGCTCTTCTACTCCACATAGATCTTTTGATTTTTGGTTTGCTTTTTAAAATACTTACACATTTATTTATTTGATTTATTGTCGCCAACGGTCTTAAATGCGACTGCTTGTTTACTGGTACCATACCATTTGCTTTATCTTTCTCAAATTTTAAAATATAAGTTTCTACGTCGATACCACCTATATTTATTTTTTTTGTTTCTGTAATTTGTCCTACTCCATGTTTTGGATAAACTACATAATCTTTAGCTTTAAAATTTTTTTTTTCTGTTTCTTGTTTTTTTACTTTTTTAATTTCAGGTTTTTGTTCGTTATTTTTAGGAATTCTTAGTGGATCTGAATTAATTTCAATTTTTTCTTTTTTTTTTGAGTTTTTTATAGCTTTTTTTTTAATTAAAGGTTTTGCTACTTTTTTAACTTTTACTAATTTAGAAACTTTTTTTGTTTTTGCGACTTTTTTTAAAATTTTAGTTTTTTTTTTAACGGCTTTTGTTTTTTTTTTATTCAATATTTTCTTTAAAATATTTTTCATATTTATTTTTTACATCTTTAAATTTTTCATGATCCGTTGGTGGATCTTTTTTTTCACTAATGTTTGGCCAAATGTCCGCATACTTTTTATTTATTTCCATCCATCTACCATCATCATCATTATCTGATATTATGGCTTCCACTGGACATTCTGGCTCACAAACGCCACAATCTATACACTCATCAGGTTTAATTACAAGCATATTTTTACCTTCATAAAAACAATCAACTGGGCATACCTCCACACAATCCATCAATTTACATTTGATGCACTTTTCATTAACTAAATATGTCATGTTTTTTTTTGTCGAACTTTCTCTTTAATATCACCAACAACTTTTGGATCTAGATAAAGCAGACCAGATAATCTTCTCATTAAGTTTGTTTCGTACATATCGGCATCTTCATCTGAATATATAATATTCCATAATGCCTCAATTATGATTTTTTTATCTTCCTCATTTATATTTTTCACTTCTCTAGTAAAATCAATTATTTGATTTGAATCTTTCTCTTTTTCCTCTGCATCTTGAATAATTTTATCTATTTCCCCAGCTTCGGCTCCCATTTCAATGATTGCATCTTTAATAATTTTTTTTTCTTTATCTGTATAATTCTCATCAATTTTAGCTGAATGAATTAACAAACAAGCAACAGCCATTATAGATGGATGATTATTATCTTTTTCAGTTTCTTCTTTTTTAAAAATATTAAACATTATTTTAAGTTAAGCTGTGAAAGAACATTAAATGGGTTATCATCAATATTTTTTTTAGTATCTTTTTTTATTATTTTTCTTAATGGAATATATCTAAAGTGAAGATTATTATCTTTTTCATAAGTTTTATAATTCATTTTTTTAATTAATTTCACAAAATTTTCTTTATTACAACCTAGCAAATTCAACATTTCAGGAATTAATTTTATCTCTTTAATTTTATCATCGGATTTAGTATTAAAAATCATTAAAAATAACCTCTCTAAAATATCTATTCTAACGTATAGATTTTCAAACTTTTCAAAACCACATAAAAGCATCAGATTTTTATTAAGTGTTTTCTTTTCTTCTAAAAAGTTCAATCCAAAAGTTGGTGGTGAGAAGTCAAAATTTCTTTCATAAAAGTTTTTCCATAAAAGAATTCTTAAGGATACAGAGCTTGGTTTAAATAATTTAAACAAGAAAATATGATATCTGCCAAATTTTACACCTAAGTTTCTTAATTTTTTCCTTTCACCTTGATTAAGTTTATTTAAATAATTTATAACTTCATCTCTTTTAACAACTCCATTATTTTCATAGAGATGATAAGCTAAAGCTCTTAGTTCTGAATTATTATCCTTAACATTTTTTAAATCTATTAGACTTTGTAGCTCTGTTTCAATTTTATCATTTAGCCAGGACTGTAAATAAAAATTGAGTCTTGATTTTTCAGTATTTTCAATCATTTCATCAATAATTATTTGAATTTGTGGATTTAGATAATCGGTGCCCGGAATTAATTTAGCTATTTGATTATTGTTCCAATAAATTTTAAAATCATCCTTCAGTTCAATTAAGCCAGTGTCAATTATTTGATTTATTCTTTTTATAATCTCGGGAACTACGTTTTGTCTTGCAGCCTTTTTTAATGATTTTACATCAGCATCCAATGTATCAACTTTAAGATCTAATTCTAATTTTAAACCTTTTAAACGACCAATAAATTGTTCATTTATCATTACCTCTTCATCATTAATAATCTCTGTTTCAAACGTAATGTCTTGTTTTAAACCTCTGGCCAAAACACTTGCTCTTTTATCTATAAATGTTTTTGTTAACTCTTCATGAAGTCTATCTGATAGCTTATCTTCTAGATTTTTAGTTCTCTCAATCCAATAGTCCTGATTTTCAACCCAATTTGATTTATTTGAAACATAAGCCCAGGTTCTGACATTAGCAATTCTATTGGATAAAGAGTCGACGTTTCCATCTAATTTATCCAATAAAGATAGCTGTTCTTTCATATAGTGATTTGGAACTTTTTTATTCCCAAGTGTTAAAAAATTAAAAATTTTACTTACAACTTCAAAGTGATGACCATACGTTTTTTTTACAAAATCAGGTATTTGACAACATTCCCACAGTATTTGTAAGACTTCACTATTATCTTGAATTTCAATATTCACTGCTTCTTTTAAAAAATATTTTAATACCTTTTCGTCCTGGCATTCATTTATTCGTCTTAGCCAGTCTTTTTGTGGTTTCTCTTCCAAAGATTTTAATAATGAAACTTTATTAATAAAATTCAATTTTGAGTTTCTCCAAAAAATAGTTTGTATATCTGGAAAGTTATGAGATTCTAATGCTTCAACTTCTTCAGGTCCAACTTCTTTACATTCTCCAGTTGTGCCAAATATACCATCATTTAAATATCTTCCTGCTCTACCTGCTATTTGCCCGATTTCTGAAATATTTAAATTTCTTAATTTTTTTCCATCAAACTTTTTTAAATTTGAAAAATAAACATTATCTAAATCCATATTTATTCCCATTCCAATTGCATCAGTAGCAACTAAATAATCAACATCCCCAGATTGATACAAGCTTACCTGTGAGTTTCTTGTTTTGGGGCTAAGTGAACCCATAACAATAGCAGCGCCACCTTTTTGACGTCTTATTAATTCTGCAATCGCGTATACCTCTTCAGTAGAAAAAGCAATTACAGCACTTTTTCTTTCTATTCTTGAAATTTTTTTGTGACCACCAAAAGATAACTTAGAAAGCCTTTCTCGATCTTTAAATTCAATATCATCATCAAGTTTTTGAATAATTTTTTTAATAGAGTTTGAGCCCATGAGCATGGTAAGCTTTTCACCTCTCATATTTAACAATCTATCTGTAAAAATATGACCTCGCTCGTGGTCATTGCACATTTGTATTTCATCTATTCCAACAAATTCTAAATTTTTGTCCAATGGCATAGACTCAACAGTGCAAAGGAAGTATTTAGCATTAATTGGAATTATTTTTTCTTCACCAGTAATTAATGCAACTTTTGATGGATCAACTTTTTTGATAATTTTGTCATAAACTTCTCTTGCAAGAAGTCTCAATGGAAAACCAATCATACCTGAATCAAAAGAAAGCATGTTTTCAATTGCAAGGAAGGTTTTTCCTGTATTTGTGGGACCAAGAACTGCTGTGATTTTGTTTTTTGTCATTTCTAGCTTTGGTATGATTATTTTTACCAATACTATATATTGTTACCTCTAAAGAACAAAAATAGGCTAAAAATAGTCCGAATCATTGGGGAAAAAGTTCTCATTTTTATTATTTAATGTTTTAAGGTTATCATAATTTCTAAAATTTAAATATATTTTTTTATGTCTCAGAAACTATGGGAAGCAAATTCTCAAACAAAATCAAAATCAAATTTATTTGAATTTGAAAAGTTTTTAGCAAATAAATTTAATTACAAGCCTGAGAAAAATTTTAAAAAATTATTCAATTGGACAATCAAAAATCCAAAGCTTTTTTGGTCCTCTATATGGGAATTTTCAAATATAAAAGGTATTAAAAATAACAAATTTCATTTTCCAAAAGAAATTATAAAAAGTAAATTTTTAGTAAAATCTAGATTAAATTATGCAGAAAACCTGTTGTCTAAAAACGACAATTCAAAAGCTGTCACATTTATTAGTGAAAATGGATACAGAGAAGAAAAATCTTGGAATGAATTAAATAACAACACTTTAAAATTAATTAAATTTTTTAAAGATAATAAAATTAAAGAAAAAGACAGAATTGCAGCGTATACAGCAAATCAAATTGAGACAGTTGAGAGTTTTTTGGCAACAAGTGCAATAGGAGCAATTTGGTCTTCATGTTCTCCAGATTTTGGAACACAGGGTGTTATAGAAAGGTTTTCACAAATTAAACCAAAGCTTTTAATTATTACTGATAGGTATTACTATAATGGTAAAGAGATTAATGTACTAGAAAGATTACCAGCTATTCTAAAAAAAATTAAATCTATTAAATGTGTTCTAATTGCTAATTATCCTGGTAAAAAAAGGTTAAAACAAAACAGGATCAAGGGAATTGAAATTTTTTATTATAATAAAATTAAATATAAAAAAGGGAGAGAATATATATTTAAAAAGTTTGATTTTGATAAAGAGCTAGCAATTTTATATTCAAGTGGAACAACAGGGAAACCAAAATGCATATGCCACAGAGCAGGTGGAGTTTTGTTACAGCATCTTAAAGAACATAAACTTCATTGTGATGTTAAGGAAGGTGATAATGTATTTTATTTTACTACTTGTGGGTGGATGATGTGGAATTGGTTAATGACTTTTTTGGCATCAAAAGCTTCTATTGTTCTATTCGATGGCTTTCCAATGCATAAAAAAAATGATTTACTATTTAAAATAGCTGAGAAAGAAAAAATTTCTCTATTTGGTATAAGCGCCAAGTACATTGATCAATTAAAAAAACTTAATTTAAGGATTAAAAATAAATATAAACTAAATTATCTTAAAATTATTTGTTCTACTGGATCACCCTTATCATCTGAAGGTTTTGATTATGTTTATAAAAATATAAAAAAAAATGTTCATTTAGCATCTATTGCAGGTGGAACTGACTTAGTATCGTGCTTCGTACTAGGAAATATATATTCACCAGTTGTCAGGGGGCAAATTCAAAATAATGGATTAGGGATGAATACTGATGTTTTTTCTGAAAGAGGAAAATCTTTAATAAATCAAAAAGGGGAATTAGTTTGCAAATCTCCTTTTCCTTCAATGCCAAAATTATTTTGGAATGATAAGAATAATGAAAAATATAAGAGCGCATATTTCAAAAAATTTAAAAATGTTTGGCATCATGGAGATTTTGCTGAAAGAAAATCTAATGGAGGTTATGTAATTTATGGAAGATCAGATGCTACACTAAATCCTGGGGGAGCAAGACTAGGTACTGCTGAGATATATTCTGTAGTTGATAAATTTAAAGAAGTTAAAGAGTCAATTGTTATAGGTCAGAAGTGGGATAATGATGTGAGAATTATATTATTTGTTGTTCTAAAGAAACCTAAGTCGTTAAATGAGGATTTATCTTTTAATTTAAAGAAGGCTATACGTAAAGATGCATCCCCACGGCATGTGCCCAAAAAAATAATCGAAGTAAACGATATTCCTAGAACTAAAAATAATAAAATTGTAGAATTAGCAGTTAAAAATGCAGTAGAGGGAAATAAAATTAAAAATATTCAGGCATTAAGTAATCCTGAAGCATTAGTAGATTATAAAAATATTAAAGAACTAAAAACTTAATGATAAAAAAGAAGATCAAAAATTTGAATTTATCAGCAACACTAAAAAT
>CACKGK010000025.1 GCA_902599665.1 uncultured Pelagibacteraceae bacterium
TAGAGCCGGTAAACCAGCTACGGTATATTTTCAAACATATGACTCAAACCAAACTATTATTAATCAAATAACAAATCCTGATCCTTTTATTTTTTTAGAAAATGAATTGAAATTAAGAGAAAAGAATAATTTACCACCTTATGAAAGATTTGTTTCATTAATACTTACTTCCTCAAATGAAAAAAATTTAGAAAATGAGTCAATGAATTTTAAAAAAATGTTATCACATTACTTAAACGATAAAATTTTAGGACCTGTTAATGCACCTATATATCGAGTTAGGCGAAAATATAGGCAGAGACTTTTGATAAGATCTAAAAAAGGCTCTAATATTCAAAAAAGACTGAGTGAAATCTTAATTAGATATAAATTACCCAAAGAAATAAAACTAACAGTTGATGTTGACCCAATAACCTTCAATTAATTGAAAAATTTTAGACTTTTTAGTCAATCTGTTACTTGAAGACACTAAACTCATATGCTACTTAATCCAAAAAAATCTACTAAAATAAAGAGTTAAAATTGAGCAAAAATAACAGTTTTTCGGTAACTACAGCTGGCAGATATTCTTTAGCGTTATATGAACTTGCTAAAGAAAATAATTCATTAGATGAAGTGGAAGAACAATCAATATCTTTATTAAAGTTAATAGATGAAAGCAAAGATTTTAGTTCATTAATAAAAGATCCAACTAACTCTGTAAATGAACTTCAAGAAGTAATTAACAAAATTTCTGAGAATTATAAATTAAATTTCCTTCTATCAAAATTTTTGGGATTTCTTATATCTAAAAGAAGATTTTTTTATGTAAAAACAATTCTTCAAGATTTTGTTGAAACTTGTTCAAAAAAAAGAGGGGAAGTAAAAGCTGAACTTATCTCTTCCAAAGAATTATCAGGAGATCAAGTAAGTAAAATAAAAAATGAATTATCTCAAAATTTTAATGCAAAAATAAAATTAGACTATAAACACGATAAAAGTTTAATTGGGGGTTTAGTAATACAAGTTGGTAGTATTATGGTAGATACCTCTATTAAAAATAAATTACAACAAATCGAAAATACAATGATAGAGGCTTAAATGGAAATAAATCCTTCAGAAGTTACAAAAATATTAAAAGATCAAATTAAAAAATTTGGAGACAAAGCTGAGGTTACAGAGGTTGGTCAAGTTTTATCTGTAGGAGATGGTATAGCTAGAATTTATGGATTAGATAATGTTCAAGCTGGAGAAATGGTTGAATTTTCTGATGGCTCAAAAGGAATGGCATTAAACTTAGAGAGTGAAAATGTAGGTGTTGTAATTTTTGGCGATGATAAAGCAGTTAAAGAAGGTGATACCGTAAAAAGAACTGGTGCGATTGTTGATACACCAGTTGGAAAAGAATTACTTGGTAGAGTAGTTGATGGCTTGGGAAATCCAATTGATGGAAAAGGTGCATTAGATAAAAGTTTAAAAAGAAGCAGGGTTGAGGTTAAGGCTCCTGGTATTATTCCGCGTAAATCAGTTAATGAACCAATGCAGACAGGTCTCAAATCAATTGATAGTTTAGTTCCAATTGGAAGAGGACAAAGAGAATTAATTATTGGCGACAGACAAACTGGTAAAACAGCAGTTGCGATTGATGCTATAATTAACCAAAAAAAAATTAATGAGTCTGGAGACGAAAAGAAAAAATTATATTGTATTTACGTAGCCGTAGGACAAAAGAGATCTACAGTTAGACAAATTGAAAAAACATTAGAAGAAGCTGGAGCAATGGAATATACAACAATAGTCGCTGCAACGGCATCAGATGCAGCACCTCTACAGTTTTTAGCGCCATACACTGGATGCACTATGGGTGAATATTTTAGAGATAATGGAATGCATGCTTTAATAATATATGACGATTTATCCAAACAAGCCGTTGCTTATAGACAAATGTCTCTATTGTTAAGAAGACCTCCTGGAAGAGAGGCGTATCCTGGTGATGTCTTTTATTTACACAGTAGATTACTTGAAAGAGCAGCAAAATTAGGTGATGAACATGGTGGAGGCTCCCTAACAGCTCTTCCAATCATTGAGACTCAAGGAGGTGACGTTTCTGCGTTTATACCAACAAATGTGATTTCAATTACTGACGGACAAATTTTCCTTGAAACTGAACTTTTTAACCAAGGTATAAGGCCAGCAATTAATGTTGGTTTATCTGTATCAAGAGTAGGATCGTCAGCCCAGACAAAGGCCATGAAAAAAGTTTCAGGGTCGATGAAGTTAGAATTGGCCCAATATAGAGAAATGGCTGCATTTGCACAGTTTGGTTCAGACCTCGATGCATCTACTCAAAAATTACTTAACCGAGGTTCAAAATTAACTGAATTATTAAAACAAAATCAATATTCACCTATGACTGTTGCAGAACAAGTTATTTCTGTATTTTGTGGAGTAAGAGGACACCTTGACGATATTGAACAAAAAGATATTGCAAGTTTTGAGAGTAAAATTATTGAAAAATGCAAAGCTGAAAAGCCAGATATAATTGAGTCAATCACATCTTCAGGAAAACTTGAAGATGACAAAGAAAAAGAATTGAATGAAATTATCACTCAACTTAAGAAAGATTTTAATTCATAAAAAATTATGGCTAGTTTAGACGATTTAAAAAAAAGAATATCAAGTGTTAAGTCTACTCAGAAAATTACTAAGGCTATGAAAATGGTTGCTGCTGCAAAACTTAGAAGAGCCCAAGAGAGTGCTGAGAAAGGTAGACCATACTCTGATAAAATGAACAATATTATTTTAAATTTATCAAATGGCATCTCAGACATTGAAAATGCTCCAAAACTTTTATCAGGTACTGGAGAGGATAAAGTACATTTGTGTGTTGTAATGACATCAGATAGAGGTCTTTGTGGTGGTTTTAACACAAATATTATTAAAAAAGCAAAACAGTATTTTCAAAAAGTTTTAGATGAAGGAAAAAATTTAAAAATTATTACAGTAGGAACTAAAGGTTATGACCAACTAAAACGCCTTTATGGTGATAATATTATAGAAAGAATATCCTTTAAGGACTCTAAAAATGTAAATTATTTTGATGCAGATAAAGTTGGTAAGATAGTAATAGAAAAATTTGAAAAAAAAGAATTTGATGTATGCACAATTTTTTATAACCAATTTAAAAATGTAATTACTCAAATACCACAAGAACAACAAATAATCCCTTTGAATACGTCTGAAAAAGATGAAAATTCATCAGAAGATAATTATGAATTTGAACCTGAAGAAGATGAAATATTAAGCAACTTGTTACCTAAAAATATTTCAACTCAGATTTTTAAAGCGATGTTAGAGAATTCAGCTAGCGAACAAGGTTCAAGAATGAGTGCAATGGATAATGCAACCAGAAACGCAGGTGAAATGGTTGACAAACTTACTATTGAGTATAATAGAAGTCGTCAAGCAGCAATTACTAAAGAGTTAATAGAAATAATTTCAGGAGCAGAAAGTTTATAATTATGAGAAAAGGGCAAATAACACAGATTATTGGGGCGGTAGTAGATGTAAAATTTGATGGAGAACTACCAGAAATTTTAACCGCACTAGAGTGCGATAACGGTGGGAATAGATTAGTATTAGAAGTTGCACAACACTTAGGGGAGTCAAGTGTTAGAACAATTGCAATGGATGCAACAGAGGGTCTTAAAAGAGGAGACGAGGTAACAGATACAGCTGCTCCAATTAAAGTCCCAGTAGGACCAGAAACACTAGGAAGAATTATAAATGTGATTGGTGAACCAATTGATGAAAAGGGTGATGTAAAAAGTTCAGACAATTGGCCAATACATAGAGCTGCTCCAGAATTTAATGATCAATCTACAGAAACTGAAATACTTGTAACAGGTATTAAAGTCATTGATCTTTTAGCTCCCTATGCAAAAGGAGGAAAGATTGGTTTATTTGGTGGTGCTGGTGTTGGAAAAACAGTTCTGATCATGGAATTAATTAACAATGTTGCCAAAGCTCATGGTGGATTTTCAGTTTTTGCCGGCGTAGGAGAAAGAACTAGAGAGGGAAATGATCTTTACCATGAAATGATAGATTCTGGTGTTATTAAAACTGACGGAGAAGGGTCTAAAGCAGCGTTAGTGTACGGACAAATGAATGAACCTCCAGGAGCTAGAGCAAGAGTAGCATTGACTGGTCTGACTGTTGCAGAATATTTTAGAGATCAAGAGGGACAAGACGTTTTATTCTTTGTTGATAATATATTTAGATTTACACAAGCTGGATCTGAAGTTTCAGCATTATTAGGTAGAATACCTTCAGCTGTCGGATATCAACCAACATTAGCGACAGATATGGGTAACCTACAGGAAAGAATTACTACAACGAACAAAGGTTCGATTACATCTGTACAAGCCATATATGTTCCTGCTGATGATTTAACTGATCCTGCACCTGCAACTTCATTTGCCCATTTAGATGCAACAACGGTACTTTCTAGACAAATTGCAGAGATTGGTATCTATCCAGCGGTAGACCCCTTGGACTCAACTTCTAGAATATTAGATCCTAGAATAGTTGGAGATGAACATTATAGAGTAGCAAGAGAAGTGCAGAAAGTTTTACAAACTTACAAATCTTTACAGGATATTATTGCGATTTTAGGTATGGATGAATTATCTGAAGAAGACAAATTAATTGTTGCTAGAGCTAGAAAAATTCAAAGATTTTTGTCTCAACCTTTCTTTGTAGCTGAAGTATTTACTGGATCACCTGGAAAACTAGTAGACCTTGAGTCAACTATAAAAGGATTTGATGCTATTTGTAAAGGTGAGTATGACCATTTACCTGAAGCTGCATTTTATATGGTTGGAACTATTGAGGAAGCTATTCAAAAAGCAGAGGATTTAGCAAAAGAAGCTGCTGCATAATGAGCGAGGAATATTCATTAGAAATAGTAAACCCTGAGAAGTCTTTTTTATTAAAAGATGATGTTACTGAAGTGGTAGTGCCAGCATACGAAGGAGAGATTGGAATTTTAAAGGACCATATTTCTATCATATCATTTTTAAAACCAGGGATTATCAAAGTCTTTTCAAAATCTGGAGATGATAGCTACTATGTAAATGATGGTATAATTGAATTTAAAAATAATAATCTCTCTATTTTAACCAGTCTTATTTTAAATTTAAAAGATATTGATAAAGGAAAAATATCTGAAATTCAAAAATCAGCAGAAGAGGAACTTGGTAACTCTGAAATTAGTGATCAAGAAAAATATTTATTAGATCAGAAAATTGAAGTATTAAAGTCAATGAATTAATATTTTTTTTACTTCCTGCTGAATTTTTTCATAAACCTGAAGTTTAAATGTTACAACTAATTTAGTAATTTCATCTATATCAACCCACTTCCATTCAAGAAACTCTGGGTTTTTAGTTTTAATATTTATTTCATTTTCGTCACCATCGAATCTCATTATATACCATTGCTGTACTTGTCCTTTGTATTTACCCTTCCAGATTATCCCCAAGAGTTCATCTGGTAAATGGTATGTCAATAAACTATCTATCTTTTTTATTAAAGTTACTGACTTAATACTAGTTTCTTCATTTAATTCCCTAATGGCGGCCTCATAAAGATCTTCTCCCTTATCAACTCCTCCCTGTGGCATTTGCCAAAAGTTTTTTTTATTATCTATTCTTTTTGCCACAAAAACTTTATTTTCTTTATTTAAAACAACTATCCCAACGCCACTTCGGAGTGGCAAATTTTTGTATTTATCAATCATTCTAACCGTTAAGAAGTTTAAGGGCGTATTGAAGTTGATTATCTGTATCGGTATTAAATCTAAAACCATCAGATCCCTCTACAACCTCAATGTCAGGTGACACACCTACATCAGATATAGATTTTCCTGAGGGTAAATAATATTTAGAAACTG
>CACKGK010000026.1 GCA_902599665.1 uncultured Pelagibacteraceae bacterium
TAAGTATTTAAAATCATTATTTTCCAAATCAATTAAAATTGGAAGAAAGAAAACATTTATTTCTTTTGGTAATGAAAGAGTTATATTTTCTGAGTTAAGAAATTTAATTAATTTTTTTCTATTAAATTCAACCTCCATTATACCCTTGTATTTTTGGTTTATGAATTTCTCATCTACAATCGAAAAGTTTTCGATTAACTTTTTAATATCATCAATTGGAGTGTTTATAATTTTTGCTTGATCTTTTCTTTCAAGAGTCATTTTTGAAAGATCGTTAAATGCTTTTTTAAAGCCTTTGTCTATAACTTCTAATTTATTAAAGCCAAGATTATAATTTTCTTCTACTTCAATTTTTGAAATTATAAATGTTTTAGCAACAGCATTATTTGTGGAAAACTCTAGAAAATTCAAGTTTAAAATTGTAAAAAATATATATAAATAAATTAACAATTTTTTTTTAATTAAAAACATAATATTGTTATATGGCATCTAATAAATTAACATACAGTAAGAGTGGAGTTAACATTCCAAAAGCAGATAGTTTTGTTAAATATATAAGTTCACTTGCTAGAAAATCAAATAAAAGTGGTGATTTTAAGAATATTGGGGGTTTTGGTGCAATCTCTCCAATTCCTGGTAAGCTAAAAGATCCTCACATCGTAACTAGTACAGATGGAGTTGGAACGAAAATAGAAATTGCGAATGATCTAAATAAATTTGATACTATAGGAATTGATCTTGTTGCTATGTGCGTTAATGATTTAGTAGTTCAAGGAGCAAAGCCATATTTGTTTTTAGATTATATTTCGATCAGCAAAATCAATTTAAATAAATTAAAAAATATTGTTAGAGGAATTGTCAAAGGATGCTATATGGCTGATTGCAAACTAGTTGGAGGCGAAACTGCAGAGATGCCAGGCACTTATACAAAAGACAAATTTGATATCGCAGGATTTGCCGTAGGTCTTGTTGAAAAGAAAAAAATACTAAATAAAAAAATCAGAAATGACGATTTAATATTAGCAGTACCTTCTAATGGACTTCACTCTAATGGGTTCTCACTAGTAAGGTATATATTAAAAAAAAAGAAAATAAACTTTAAATTAAATAATTTTCTTAAAGAAGAGTTAATTAGACCCACAAAAATTTATGTAAAAGAAGTATCACATATAAATGAAAAAAATTTAATCACTGGATGTGCAAATATAACAGGTGGGGGGTTAGTTGATAATATTCAAAGAGTAATCCCAAAAAATTTAGGTGCTGAAATAAATTTAAATAAAATAAAACCTTTAAATATTTTTAATTGGTTGCATAAAATGGGAGTAAATGAGAAAGAAATGTTAAAAACATTTAATTGCGGTGTAGGTTTTTGTTTAATTATTAACCCTAAAAATCTTAAGTTAGTAAGTAAATGTTTTGGAAAAAAATTTAAACCTTACATAATTGGAAAAATAACTAAAAAATTTAAAAAAGTAAAATTGAGTGGAAAAATATCTTGGTAAAAAAAAAGTAGCTATCTTTATAAGTGGTAGGGGTAGTAACCTAAAATCTTTGATAAAATATTTTAAAAAAAAAAACTCTCTTATAAAAATTGTTTTAGTTATTTCTAATAATCCAGATGCCAAAGGATTAAAATATGCAGATAGATCAAAAATTATAAATTATGGATTTAAATCAATACGTAAGTCAATTTTTGAAAATCAATCATTAAAATTATTAAAAAAATACAATGTAGATATCCTTTGTCTAGCAGGTTTTATGAAAATACTATCAGGTAATTTTATCAAAAAATTCTCAAAACCAATTTTAAACATTCACCCATCTCTTCTACCAAAGTACAAAGGATTAAATACCCATGCTAGAGCAATAAAGAATAAAGATAGTTTCTCAGGTGCCACAATTCATGTGGTTACACAAAAGTTAGACTCGGGTAAAATTATCTTACAAAAGAAAGTAAAAATTTTAAAAAAAGATAATCCAAAAACTTTAGAAAAAAAAGTACTTAAGATAGAGCATGAGATTTATCCTAGGGCTATAAAGAATTTTTTATCTAATCTTTAAAAAAAAAATCTAGTTCTATCTTAGCGTTTTCTATGCTGTCAGATCCATGAACTGAGTTTTTATCAATAGAAATACCATATTTTTTTCTAAGTGTTCCCTCTTCGGCATCATCTGGGTTGGTGGCTCCCATCAATTTTCTGTTTTCTGAAACCGCATTGTCTCTTTGAAGATTCATTACAACAATTGGTCCAGAAGATAAATAAGCACATAAGTCATTATAAAATGGTTTAGACTCATGAATTTTATAAAACTTTTCAGCCTCTGCTTTTGTAATATGAATTTTTTTCTCCCTTATGATTTCAAATCCATTCTTCTTAAACTCGTTTTTAATCTCATCCTGTAAATTTCTCTCTACAGCATCTGGTTTTATTATTGATAATGTTTGTTCAATATTATTCATAATTCTCCTCAATAAATTTGTTTAACAATCTAACTCCATAACCAGTAGCTCCACCGGAATTCAATGCGCCAGCATATTTAGAAAAAGCCATACCAGCTATATCTAAATGCGCCCAAGGTGTTTTATTGATTATAAACCTTTGCAAAAATTGAGCAGCTGTTGTTGAACCTGCTCCACCTACATAATTAATATTTTGCATATCTGCAGTTTTAGAATTCATTAATTTATTATAATTTTCATGTAGAGGCATTCTCCAAACTTTTTCCTCTACATGTTCTCCAGCCTCTAATAGCTGTTTAGATAATTTTTCGTCATTTGACCACAAACCAGAATATTCAGATCCAAGTGCAACAATAATTGCGCCTGTTAATGTTGCTAAATCTACAATTAAACTTGGCTTAAATTTTTCCTCAGTGTAAGTTAATGCATCCGCTAAAACCAATCTTCCTTCCGCATCTGTATTTAATACTTCTATAGTTTGTCCGCTATAAGATTTTACTATATCACCAGGTCTTTGTGCATTTCCTCCTGGCATATTTTCAACTAAACCAACAACTCCAACCGCATTAATTTTTGATTTTCTTAAAGCTAAAGTTTTCATAAGACCTACAACGGTAGCTGAACCAGCCATATCATAAGTCATATCTTCCATAAATTTTGCTGGCTTTAGTGATATTCCTCCTGTATCAAAGCAAACTCCTTTTCCTACAAAAGCCAATGGTTTCGATTTATTCTTACTGCCATTCCATTCAATAGTAACTAAATATGAACCACGAATACTTCCCTGGCCTACTCCAAGTAATGCATTAAATCCTAACTTTTTTAATTTTTTCTTATCATATACTGTAACCTTTAATCCATACTTTCTTAGCTTGATTATTCTTTTTGCATATTCATCTGGATGAAGAATATTTCCAGGCTCAGAAACTAAATCTCTAGTAAGGAAAATACCTTCCAAGAGTGCTCTTAGTTTTTCTCTAAGGTGATTTTTTTTTTTTACATTGCTCTCGACTACAGCTAAATTATTATATGTAGTTTTATTTTTATCATTGGATTTATAAATGTTAAATTCATAAGATTTCAGCTGTGCACCATGCAATAACTTCTCCAATTGTACATTTGTAAGATTACTTTTGTCGGCATATATGAACGAGTTTTCAATTTTATTTTTTTTTAAGTATAAGTATAACTTAGAGCCTAACTTCTCATAATCTAATCCTGTGTTTGATTTTGCGCAATTTACAAATATGTATGTTTTGTTATTTAAATTTTTTGTAAGAAAATTATCTTCAGAAAACAATTTGTTAGCAAATACATATTTATTTAAAGGTTTAAGGATTTTGTTTTTTATATTTTTATCCTTCAAAAATATAACTTCATTATCTTTAGAATTACTTGGTATTTTTGGTACAAATTTTAAATTTAAATTCATTTTTTTGAAATTTTTATTAGATAATGTTGTATATTTATTAAAACATAAATATCAATGAATAAATTAATTTTTCGTAAATTTTCTCAAGATATAGTTAATTTCTTTCTGGTTGCCTCATTCAGTATAACTTTTATTGTTTGGATAATACAAGCTGTTAATTTTTTGGATTTAATATCTGATGATGGTCATAGTTTAAAAGTTTATTTTACATATGTTTCTCTAAATTTGCCAAAAATATTTAGTAAAACAATAATTTTTGTATATTTTATATCAATTTTTTATGTAATTAATAAATATAATAATTCAAACGAATTAATTGTTTTTTGGAATAATGGAATTCAAAAAATTAAATTTATAAATTTTATCTTATTATTTTCAATTTTATTTTTATTAATACAACTGGTTTTGAATTTATTTATAGTGCCAAAATCTCAAAATTTTGCAAGAACGTTTATTAAAGACTCAAATATTGATTTTTTACCAAAGTTAATTTCGGAAAAAAAATTTATTAATGTAGTAAAGAATTTAACAATTTTTGTTGAAGAATATAATAAAGATGGAAAGCTAAATAAAATTTATATTAATGAAAAAATAGACCCAAAAAACTCAAAAATTATTGTTGCAGAGCACGGTAAAATTATAAAAAAAAATCAGAAATACCTATTAAGACTTTTTAATGGTGGAATAACAAACATCAATAAAAATAATACATATACTCTAAATTTTTCTGAGACAGATTACGATTTATCAAATTTTACAACTAAAACAATCACAGCAACAAAAGTTCAAGAATTAGATTCAATTGAAATGTTTAGATGTGTAAAAGAAATTTACAAAAAAGAACAAATTAATAAAAATGAAACCATAAATAACCCAAAAAATATTTCTTGCTATGATAGAACCATTAAATCAATTAGTGAGGAACTTTATAAAAGGTTTATAATTCCATTTTATACTCTTATAATTTCTCTTATTGCAGCTAGCTTAGTAATAGAACCTAAGTCAAAATATTTTTCAAAGTTTCATAAGCTGAATATTTTTTTACTAGGAATTTTAGTAATTACGATATCTCAGTTAAGTTTAAAATTTTTTTTAAACTCTATAAATATTACATACTTTATTTTATTTTTACCTATTGTTTTAGTTTTAATATATTATTTTATATTATTATTATTTACAAAATTTA
>CACKGK010000027.1 GCA_902599665.1 uncultured Pelagibacteraceae bacterium
TATAGTCACAAAATAAATCAGTCAAAAACCAAGATTTCCAAACCTAAAATTAAATCAAATATCTCAAAAAAGAAATTCCTTAGCAATGTTTCAAAAGCCAAAAATTACATTAAAATAGGAGATATTTTTCAAGTTGTCCTAAGTCAAAGATTCGAAACTGATCTTAATAAAGAACCAATTGATATTTATAAAAAATTACGAATTACTAACCCTTCCCCTTTTATGTATTTTTTTAACTTTGAAGATTTCCAAATTATAGGTGCGAGTCCTGAAATACTTGTGAGACTTAGGGATAATAAGATAACTATTAGGCCTATAGCTGGTACAAGACCTAGAGGTAAAAATAAAAAAGAGGATAAATTTTATGAAAAAGATCTTTTAAAAGATAAAAAAGAGCTTTCTGAACACTTAATGCTTCTTGACCTTGGAAGAAATGATACTGGAAAAGTTTCAAAAATAAACTCTGTTAAAGTAACCGAAAGTTTTAAAATAGAGCGATATTCACATGTAATGCACATTGTCTCCAATGTTGAAGGCGTATTTAATAAAAAATTTGGTAAATTTGATACGTTATTAGCTGGTTTTCCTGCTGGAACTGTATCTGGTGCACCTAAAATAAGAGCTATGGAGATTATAGATGAATTAGAAACAACTAGAAGAAAAGTTTATGCTGGTGGTATTGGTTATTTTTCTGCTAATGGTGATTTTGATACTTGCATTGCGCTTAGAACAGCAATTTCAAAAAATAAAAAATTTTACGTACAGTCTGGAGCAGGAATTGTTGCTGATAGTAAACCTATTAATGAATTTAATGAAACAGTCAATAAAGCAAAAGCTTTAATTAAGGCTTTGGAATAAGGATTATGAAAATAATTTTAATTGATAACTATGATAGTTTTACGTTCAATTTATATCACTATCTTTCATCTTTTTCTAAAGTAGATGTTTTTAGAAATGATAAAGTAGATCATCGTTATATTTTGAAAAAAGGGTATAATAAAATTGTAATATCTCCAGGACCTGGAAATCCTAATCAATCTGGAAATTGTTTAAAGATAGTAAAAAATTTGTATAAAAAGATACCAATTCTTGGTGTTTGTTTAGGTCATCAAATCATTGGTCAAATATTTGGTTCTAAGATAATTCAAGCTAAAGAACTTGTACATGGAAAGACAAGTAATATTATAAATAAGAAAATTGGTATTCTTAATAATTTACCAAAAAATTTCTCAGCTACCAGATATCATAGTTTGATAATTGATAGAAAATCCTTATCTAAAGATTTAATAATTACATCTAGTACATCAGACGGTGCAATTATGGGTGTTATGCATAAGGAATACAAAATTCATGGAGTTCAATTTCATCCTGAAAGTATCAAAACAAAATATGGTTTAAAAATTTTAGAGAACTTTGTAAAAGAGTAAAAATGGATCAATTTTTAGAAAAACTAAGAAACAAAACAAATTTAAATTTTGATGAAAGTAAAAATGCATTTAAGATTTTAATGAATGGTGAGGCTACAGATCAACAAATTTACGATTTTCTAACTTTATTATCTGACAAAGGTGAGGTTTCAGATGAAATAGCTGGAGGTGTATATATATTAAGAGATAAGTCAAAAAGAGTAAAAGTTAAAAATTGCATTGATACTTGTGGTACTGGAGGAGATGGAAAAGATACTCTTAATATTTCAACTGCATCAGCGCTGTTGTTAGCAAGTATGGGTATTAAAGTAGCAAAGCATGGAAATAAAGCAGTTTCATCAAAATGTGGGTCAGCTGACGTCCTTGAAGCCTTAAATATAAATATTAACTTAGAACCAAATCAAATCGAGGAACAGATTAAAAATAACAATTTTGGCTTCATGTTCGCACCAAATTACCACTCGGCAATGAAATATGTTGGTCCAACAAGAAAAAAAATAGGCAAAAGGACTATTTTTAATATGATAGGTCCATTAAGTAGCCCAGCACTTGTTGAAAGGCAGGTAATTGGTGTTTTTGATAATAAACTTCTTAAAATTTTTGCGAATGCTCTTAAAAATTTAAATTTAAAATTTGCATGGATTGTAAATAGTGAGGATGGTCTAGATGAAATATCACCTTACGCCAAAACCAATGTTGTGCAATTAAAAAATACTGAAATATCTGAGTTTATAATTGATCCAAATGAATTAAATATTAATGCTGATAATTTCAAAAATTTAATTGGAGATGATGCTAAATTTAATTCTGATAAAATTTTAAATATTTTTGAAGGTAAAGATAATGATTTTTCAAAAGCTGTATGTTTAAATGCTGCAGCAGGGTTAATGATATCTGAAAAATATGATAATTTTAAAATTGCTTACAATTATACCAGAGATTTTATTAAGTCTGGAACAGCATTCAAATATATTAAAAGTTTACAAAATGTCTGAAAATATCCTTCAGAAAATAATTGATCAAAAGAAAATTAAAATTGAAAAATTAAAGCTTGAAATTGATATAAACAGCTTGTTACATGTAATTAGTGAGAAAGATATTTTTTTTGATTTCAAAAAGAAAATACAAAAGAAAAACTCAGAAAATAAAATATCTATAATTGCTGAAATAAAAAAAGCAAGTCCGTCTGCGGGTATTTTGATAGATGACTATGACCCAGTTAAAATCGCCAATATATATAATTCTAAAAACGTCACATGTTTGTCTGTATTAACCGAAGAGGATTTTTTTTTAGGAAACCTATCTCATATTTCTGAAATTAAAAAAAAAAATTGAATTACCAATTCTTTGTAAAGATTTTTTTGTTGATAAATTTCAAGTACCTTTAGCAAAAAGTTACGGTGCTGATGCAGTTCTGATTATACTAGCCGGTATTTCTGAAAAAACTGCTGATGAAATTTACGAGGAAGCTCTAAAGTATAACATGAGTATAATTGTTGAAGTTCATACAGTTGAAGAAGCAAAAAAATCAGTAAAATATCCTGATGCTTTAATTGGTATAAATAACAGAAACTTAAAAACTCTTAAAACTGAGATAAATACAACTTATGATATATTTGATGTTGTTTCAAATCACTCTTCCCCTCTGATTTCTGAAAGTGGTCTAAAAACAAAAGATGAATTACTTGATATAAAAAACAGAACCTCAATAAGTACTTTTTTAATTGGTGAATCACTTTTAAAAAATTTAGAAAATAATAAGATTTTTTCTCTTTTATAGAAATTTTCCAAGATTTATAATGATTTTTAGCTGTTGTATAAATTGAGGAACTTTTATAGAACATCGGTGTACTTAATTTGTTCTATGTTAACTAAAAAACAAAAAAACCTGCTTCTCTTTATCAACAAAAAGTTGAGATCTACAGGTGTATCCCCTTCATATGAGGAAATGAAAGAATCATTAAGTTTAAAATCAAAGTCAGGGATTCATAGACTTATTAGTGCATTAGAAGAAAGAGGCTTCATTAAAAGATTAGCCCACAAAGCGAGAGCATTAGAAGTAATTAAGTTACCTGAAACTGCATCTGCAAACGATATTTATAATAGTTTTTCTCCAAGCGTTATTAAAGGAGGACTAGATGAGGGAAATTTAAACAATTCTAACGATAAAGAAATCCCTGTTCTTGGAAAAATTGCTGCAGGAACTCCAGTTGAAGCTATTCAAAATGAAGTTTCAAGAATTCCGCTGCCAGCAAACATTGAAAAAGATGGAGAATTTTTTGGTTTAAAGGTCCAAGGGGACTCTATGATTGAAGCCGGAATCAATGATGGTGATACTGTTATTGTCAAAAAAGCAGACACTGCAGATAATGGAAAAATTGTAGTAGCTTTAATTGATGATCATGAAGCTATGTTGAAAAGAATTAGAAGAAAAGGTAAAACTATTGCATTAGAAAGTGCAAATAGAAATTACGAAACAAAAATTTTTGGTCCAGATAGAGTGAAAGTTCAAGGAATTCTTGTATCTTTATATAGAAACTTTCAGTAAAATAGTCTAAATAAACTCCATGAAAAAAGTAGCAACTAGATTTGCTCCTTCTCCTACTGGCCCTCTCCATATTGGTGGGGTAAGAACAGCTCTATTTAATTGGTTATATTCGAAAAATAAATCAGGTAAATTTTATTTAAGGATAGAAGATACTGATAAAGAAAGATCTAAGGAAGAACATAAAATTCAAATAATTAACTCTCTAAAATGGATGGGAATTGAACACGATGGTGAAGAGTATATTCAATCAAAAATGATTGGTGAACACGTAACTATTGCAAAAAGATTATTAAAAAATGGAAATGCCTATAAATGCTTTTGTAGTGCAGAGGAAATAGAGGAACAAAAGAAAAGAGCTAAACAAAAAAAAATTCCTTATGTGTATAATCGAAAATGGAGAGATATTTCTGAAGATCAAGCCCCAAGGAATATAAAACCAGTTATAAGATTTAAAAGTAAAATAGAAGGCACTTCTTTACTAAAAGACTTAGTTCAAGGAAACGTGGAGATTGAAAATAATACTATTGAGGATTTTGTTATTTTAAGAAATGACGAAACGCCAACATATAATTTATCTGCGTCAGTTGATGATCATAATATGGAAATGACTCATATAATAAGAGGAGATGATCACAAAATTAATACTTTTAAACAAATACAGATATATGAAGCACTAGGATGGGATATTCCACAATTTGCTCATATACCTCTTATTCACACAATAGATGGCAAGAAACTATCAAAAAGAGACAATGCCTCAACATTAGAAGATTACTCAAAAATTGGGATTCTGCCTGAATCACTTAGAAATTACCTTCTAAGGTTAGGATGGTCTTATAAAGATAAAGAAATTTTTAACTTAGATGAAAGTATAAAACTTTTTAATTTAGAAGGAATTGGTAAATCACCTTCAAAACTTG
>CACKGK010000028.1 GCA_902599665.1 uncultured Pelagibacteraceae bacterium
TCCAATAATAAAACAGATAGTAAACAATAAATTTTGTTATCAAAAAAATCTTCAGCTAACTTAAAAACTACAAGGAACGAAACTATGATACAGATCTGACTTAACAAATAATAAGCCCAATCTTTAGGTCCAAAAATTTGGTAAAATATTTCAATTAAAAATGCACTCACTGGTGGGTGCTTATTAAATCCCCAATCTAGGTTGCTACCCCATGCTAAGGCCTCTATAGTATCAAGCGGTAAATTGTTATTTGTTAAACTTGGAACCAATGTCCAGACGAATAAGTGAGCTGAAACAAAAATACAAAATAAATTACTTATATTCTTTTTATAAATAGCCATTTTCATTAATTTATACAATTAATCGATTCTTGACACTCAATAAATGATGAATATATTCACCAAATTTATAAATTTAGACATGGTAAAGATCTCTAAAAAATATATTCCAAAAGAAACTGAAAAATACATGTGTGCAAAGCATCTAGTTTATTTTAAACAAAAATTATTGGAGTGGAAAAAAGAATTAAAGAGATCAAATAACGAAGCAATGTTCAATGCTTCGATGGATGATAATAGTGCATCAGCAGACATAGTTGATCAAGCAAGTTCTTACACAGAGAAAAATGTTGAAATGAGATCAATCAGTAGACAGATCAAATTGATTACTAAAATTGATATAGCTTTAAAAAAAATACAAGAAGGAACTTATGGTTTTTGCGAGGAAACTGCTGAACCAATAGGACTTAAAAGATTAATGGCAAGGCCTGTTGCAACATTATGTATAACGGCTCAGGAAAAACATGAAAAAGAGGAAAAAGTTTACGCTGATATTTAAGGGTAATCTATTTCAGCATCTTTATTTAGTACTTTAAATCCTTTAATAACGGCAGGGCGTTTAGCTATATCAACATACCATCTAGATAATCCCTTAAAGTTTTCTAATCCAATATCATGTCTTTTATGACGTGCTATCCAAGACCATGTTGCGATATCTGCAATTGAATATTTTTTGCCTGCTAAATAATCACTCACAGAAAGCCTAGCTTCTAAATCTTCATAAAGTTTTCTTGTAATCTTAAAATATCTTTCTTCTCCCCACTCACTTTTGCCTTGATGATAAAAGTGAAATTGATGATGCTGTCCAATCATTGGGCCAATTAAACCCATTTGAGCCATTAACCATTGATTTATCTCTAGCCTATTCTCTTCAGGATAAAACATGTTACTTTTTTCACCAAGATACATCAGTATCGCTCCAGACTCGAAAATTGATTTATTATTTTTGTGGTCTTTAATAACTGGTATTTTATTAAAAGGACTGATTTTTTTGAATTCTGGTTTATGTTGTTCACCTTCACTTAGGTTAAGTTTTGTAATTTTATAATCAAATTTTATCTCCTCTAACATAATGCTAATTTTCCAACCATTAGGAGTGTCGGCAGTAAATAATTCAATCACTATTTCACACCCAATCTATCTTTGATAGTGTTTGATGCAGTTGTAAATTCGAATCTGTATTTTTCGTTAGGTCTTGCGTATTTAAAACAGCCTCTCGCTGCTAAAGCCCCTTCATGAAACCCTGAAAGTATTAGTTTAAGCTTTCCTGGATAGGTACAAATGTCCCCAATTGCAAATATACCTTTCTTGTTGGTTTCAAAGTTTTCAGTATTAACTGGAATTGTTTTCTTATCTAAATTAAGACCCCAATCAGCTATTGGACCAAGTTGCATTATTAAACCAAAGAAACCCAAGACATAATCAGCTTTAATTGTTTTGCTTTCACCTTCTTCACTTTTAATCTCCATTTCCTCTAAAGTTCCACTTCCTTTAACATCTTTAATTGAGTACTTTGTAAATAGGTTAATAATATTTTTTTTACTCAGCTCTTTTATTTTTTGAACACTTGCAGGAGCTCCTCTAAATTCATCTCTTCTATGAATTAGTGAAACTTTAGAACTATTAGATAATTCTATCGCCCAATCTAGAGCACTATCTCCACCACCAAATATAGCTACAGATTTATCTTTAAAAATTGTTTTGTCTTTAACTGAATACAAAACTGTTGTTCCATCAAACTTTTCTGCGCTTTTTGTCGGAAATTTTCTTGGTTCAAATGATCCAACACCTCCAGCAATTACAACGTTTGGTGTTTGGAATTTTTTTCCACTAGTTGTTTTAACAATCCAATTATCATCTTTGTTTGAAAGTTCTTGAACTCTGTCATTTAAATGAAAATTAAAATTAAAAGGTTTAATTTGCTCTATTAAATTGTTTGTAAGTTCTTCTCCAGTACACTCTGGAACTGCTGGAATATCATAAATTGGTTTATCCGGATACAGCTCAATACATTGACCACCAATTTTATTCAGGTTGTCAACTATTTCGCATTTCAATCCAATAATTCCAAGTTGATGTGCACAAAATAATCCTGTTGGGCCTGCGCCAATAATAACAACATCTGTTTTAATCATTAAACTTGTTTCTCCGGCATATAAACACTCAGACCATCTAAGTCATCTGAAACCATAATTTGACAACTTAACCTACTTTTTGAATTCGGTTCATAAGCTTGGTCTAGCATATCATCCTCGCCCATTTCTTTTTTTGGTAATTTATCGTACCAACCCTCTTTTACATAAACATGACATGTGGCGCATGACATACTTCCTCCACAATCTGCATCAATACCGGGAATATCGTTTTGAATAGCACCTTCCATAACTGTAAGCCCATTTTGGACTTCAATTACATGCTCTTTGCCATTGTGTTCAATATATTTTATTTTAGCCATTGATATTATATAAGCACAAAAAAAAATAGGGCAAGTAATCAAACTTGCCCTATTTTATATATCGTAACTAATTGTTATTATGCTCTTCTTGCAGAGTTAGAAACTGCACAAGACCAGATAATTAAACCAAACGCGATTTTATTAACAAAGTCTGCTAAGTTATAGATAACGTTTAACGCGTTACCATCTATTCCACCTGTTAGGTAACCAAAAATGTAACCTAATGGGTAAATAGCCCAACCTACAGTAACAATCATTCTTAAAGCTCCAAATGCAGTTACTAAAGCTTTATTTCCAGACTTAGCAGCAACTTTTCCTGCTTCTCCTGAAAAGATTTCATAAAGAATGTAAATCCATCCAGCCATACCGATAATGAAACCTAGTGTAGCGTTGATGAATCCTGCTTCTCCAAGATATCCACCTATTAACATAACTAGTGAACCAATTAAGATTCTCCAGAATATATTTGTGTCAACTTTTCGTACTGCTGAAAGAATTAAGTAAAATTCTACTAGCTGTAGTGGTACAGTAATTAACCAGTCAATGTATCTGTAAACAGTTGGAGTATCACCTGTTTCGATCCAAACCGCTCTCATATACATATAGTGAATAAATGCTATACCTGTTACTAATCCAGCTACGTTTACTGATTTTCTCCATTGTGAACTGACGTTAGCCTGTTCCATGAAGAAAAACGCTGTAGCTGCTAACATACCCATTGATATTAACCAAAACGAAATTCCTACGAAATCGTCTGTAGCTAAAAAGGCTGTTGCTGCGTTAGCTGCTGTAGTTGCTCCGAAAAGCACTGCCGCTAATGCTAACATTTTCATTGTCTTCATAAAAAACTCCCTCATAGTTAGTTTTTTTTATTAGTTTAAATTTAAACTACAGACTAATCTAATGATTAGCCTAAAGTTAGGGGTTAGATAGCAAAAAAATTTACTTTATTGAAGAGTTTTTGACCTCTAAAAAGTATTGATTTTACTTACTTTGTAAAATTAAATACAACCTATTACATAAAATCTTTAAAAAAGTGAGTGAAAAAACAAATCACTATGACAAATTATTTTAACAAAATTTATCAAGAATCTATTCAAAATCCTGAGGAATTTTGGAAAAATGTATCTGATGATGTCTTCTGGTTTAAAAAACCTAATAAGGTTTTAAACAAATCTAATCCTCCATTTTATAAATGGTTTGAAGATGGTGTTACAAACACGTGTTACAACGCTATTGATGTTCATATTGATAAAGGCAACGGTGATAAGACTGCTTTAATTTATGATAGCCCTATAACTAATAGTAAAACAAAGTATACATACAATGAATTAAGAGAAA
>CACKGK010000029.1 GCA_902599665.1 uncultured Pelagibacteraceae bacterium
TTCTTGGAAAGGTAAAATCTTACCAGAGAAAGAACTTAGAAAGTATTACGGAGAATGGGTCTATGGCGATAGAAAAGTATTAAGAAAAAAATTTAAAAAAGACAAAGATGGCTACAAAAGAGAAAAAAATAAGTTAAGGCATGCGACTGGACAAAAATTTTGGTGGAACCTTGAACTTTGTATAAGGTATTCAGAAGCATTAAAAAGTGAAACACCAGTTTTAGCAAAACTTTGGTACTTTTGGGGTAATCATTTCGCAATCAGTGAAAAGGATTTTTTAGCAAAGTATACAACTGGCGCTTACCAAAGAGAGATAATTAGAGCTAACATGAATCAAAACTTTGAAAAAATGGCCCAAGAGGCAACTATTGGTTGGTCGATGATACATCACTTAGATAATGAACAGAACATAGGACCTAAGAGTCAAGAAGCTAAATGGGCAAGAGAAAAAGGGAAGACAAAAGGTGTAAATGAAAATCATGCAAGGGAGCTTCTTGAACTTCACACTGTGTCGCCAGATTGTGGATATACACAAGAAGATGTAATTCAAATGGCATATATAATGAGTGGATGGAGACCTAAGTGGGGAAAGAAAAGATTAGAGACAGGAGATGTTCATTTTAACCCTGATGCTCATGAGCCTGGTACTAAAATAGTTTTAGGTAAAAAATATAAAAGAGGCAGAAAAAGTTTATCTGTTGCCATTACAGATCTTGTTAATCACCCTTCTTGTAGAAAATTTATTGCAATGAAACTCTGTAGATATTTAATCACAGATAACCCAACTGAGGAAATGATGGAACCGATTATAAAAGCTTGGGAAAAATCAGATGGTTTTTTACCAGAGGTTCACAAAGCTGCTATAGAAGTTGCTTTCAATTATTCTGATAAATATAATAAATTTCAGAATCCAGAAAACTGGCTTTTGCAAATGAGCAAAATGGCTGATGTTGATTTAATCCCTTCTCCTTCATTTATGGATCTTTATAAACTTGGAAATAAACCGATTAAGGATCAAAGAGCTTTAGAAAGGTTGATGGATGAGCTTGGACAACATCCTTATTTAGCAAAACAACCGAATGGATGGTCAGATATTTCAGAGGATTGGATGTCACCAGAGTTACTAATTAGAAGGCTGGTTTATGCAAGAGAGGCTTATTACAAAAAGTCAGGCAAGTCACAGACAACTGAATTTTATGAAGAAATGATTGAAAAAAATTATGATAATCCAAGTGAAATTTTACAAATTATAAATCAGTATAAAGAGCTTGTTCATAAACATGTTATTTTATTTAATTTACCGGAGACGCTTAAATCATGAAGATATCAAGAAGAAATTTTTTAAAAGGTTCAGCTACTACATTATTTTTAGCTGGTTTTAATTTTCCAGTTTTAGCAAATACGGACAAGAAAAAAAATCTCGTTGTTATAATGTTAAGAGGTGGAATGGATGGTTTGTGCGCTGTTCCAATAATTGGAGATAAGAATTTTGAGAAAAGAAGAAAAGATTTGATTTTAGATGAAACAATACAATTAAATTCTGATTTTGCGCTTCATCCTAAACTAAAAAATTTTCATGATTTGTGGCAAAATGATCTGGGAGCAATAGTTCATGCAACAAATATCCCATATACTAAAAGATCTCATTTTGATGGACAAAACTTAATGGAGACTGGAGGTCATATCCCTTACTCCATAAAAACTGGTTGGTTAGGAAGAGGAATGAAATTAGCAGAATTGAAAGGTGATGGTCTTGCATTAGCATTACCAATGCCTTTACTTCTTAGAGGAATTCCTAGTAATGATAATTTTTATCCTTCAAAAAAAAGACTTCCAAGAACAGAACTTTTGCAACTTTTGAAATCAGTTTATGCAGATAAATCTGAACATGACTTAGCAAATATGATGGAGATAATTGCTAACAGATCTATGATGAATAATGGAGGTACCTCTATGTCTAGAAAGAATTCATCATTAGCCCATAAGGCAGGTTTAGAACTAAAAAAAATCAATGGCCCAAGGGTTGCAGTTTTTGAAGTTGATGGATTTGATACCCATGCTGCTCAGGGTGGAGTGAATGGATCACATTCAGATAGTTTGATCGAAATGGACTCAATTTTTAAAAGTCTAGAGAAAGGTCTAGGATCAGAGATAGAAAATACTCTAGTTTTAACCTTAACAGAATTTGGAAGAACAATAAAACAAAATGGAGGTCGTGGAACAGAGCATGGTTATGGATCTGCAATTTTTATGGCAGGTGGTCTTTTAAAAAAATCTCAAGTTTATACAGACTGGCCAGGACTTAAGCGAAAGGAATTATTTGAAGGAAGAGATTTAAATTCAACAATTGATGCTAGATCTGTCTATGCATCAGCTATGTCTACAGTTTTTGATATAGACTTTAAAAGAATTCAAAAAGAAGTTTTCTGGGGAGATAAACTACAAAATTTATCTGACAAATTATTTAGAACTTAATAAAATATAATTTTAATTAAACTGTTACAAATTTTTCATATTATTTAGATAACTTTACAGAAAATCAAAAAAGGAATATTTAATGATAAAATTTATCTTAGCAGGCCTTCTGGCTTCGACCGCATTTGTTAGCACAGTAAATGCAGATTTTAAAGAAATTGGGAAATTTGGAACACCAGCAAATAACCCTAGTGCAGAAGAAACATCAGCAGAAATAATTGCGGCAACAGCAGATGGCATGAAACTGGTATATAGCGATAGCCCTGCAAACGCATTAGGCATGATTGATATTACTGATCCAGCAAATCCGAAACCATTAGGCTCAATGGATTTGGGTGGTGAACCAACTAGTGTTGCAATCAAAAATGGACAAGCATTTGTAGGTATTAATACTTCTCCAAACTATGTAGAACCAAGTGGTCACTTATTAGTTGTTGATCTTGCCTCAGGAAAAGAAGTTACAAAAGTTGAATTAGGCGGACAACCAGACTCGGTTGCAGTTAGTCCAGATGGAACTTTTGTTGCAGTCGCTATTGAAAATGAGCGTAACGAAGATATCAATGATGAAAAAATTCCACAACTTCCAGGGGGTTTTGTGGCAATTGTTAATTTAGCTGATAACAGTGTTACTAAAGCGGACCTAGTTGGTTTTTCAACTATTGCTCCTAACGATCCAGAGCCTGAGTTTGTTGATATCAACAATTTAGGTGAAATAGTTGTTACTATGCAAGAGAATAACTGGATGGCGGTTATTGATCGAAGTGGAAAAGTAATTTCAGAGTTTGATGCAGGACTAGTAACATTAGTAGGTATTGATAACAAAAAAGATGGTGAACTAAAGATGGTTGATACCATTGAGAATGTTCGTAGAGAACCAGACGCAGTTAAGTGGATTGACGATGATCATTTTGCAACTGCAAATGAAGGTGACTATAAACATGAAGCACCAGGTCAAGCAAAACGTGGTGGTAGTCGTGGATGGACAATCTTCAATAAAAATGGTGCAGTGGTATACGAGTCAGGTTCGTCATATGAAAGAGCACTCGCTTCAGCAGGTTACTGGCCAGAAAAACGTGCAGAGAAAAAAGGTGTAGAACCAGAGTCAGTTGAAGTAGCAATATATGGTGATACACGTTATATCTTTGTTGGTGCTGAAAGAGCAAATGCTATCGGCGTTTATAAAGCAAACGATTTGAAAAACCCAGAATTAGTTTCTATTTTACCAACGGGTATTGGACCAGAAGGTTTGGTTGCTATTCCACAACGGAACTTGTTTATAAGTGCTAACGAAGTTGATAAAGAAAGATCAGTTACAATTTATAGCTTAGATTAACAACTTAATTAAGCTTGTGGGGGCGTTAGCCCCCGCCATAAACTTTCATGTAAAGTTTTAATAAAATC
>CACKGK010000030.1 GCA_902599665.1 uncultured Pelagibacteraceae bacterium
GAGTTTCTCAAGATAATTTTATGTTTTCTAGGTCCGCCGGTAATTTTATGACCAAGGCAACGGCTATTGTTGCAACATTATTCATAATTTGCAGTCTAGGATTAACTATTATTTCACGAGGAGATCTTCCTTCTAACACTTCTGTAATTGATAAAATTGACGAAAATGCAGATGATACTCCTAAATTACCAGAAAATAATAATTAATACTTTTATTTTTATAAATCATTGGCTATAACATAATTCCATGGCGCGATATATATTTGTCACTGGCGGCGTGGTTTCATCACTTGGTAAAGGTTTGTCATCAGCATCGCTTGGATATTTGCTTAGATCACAAGGCTATAAGGTGAGAATAAGAAAAATGGATCCATATTTAAATGTAGATCCAGGAACAATGAGTCCTTTTCAACATGGTGAAGTTTTTGTAACTGACGATGGGGCTGAGACAGATTTAGATTTGGGACATTACGAAAGATTCACAAATATTTCATCCAAACAATCTGACAACATTACAACAGGTAAAATTTATAGTGACATCATAAAAAAAGAGAGAAGAGGAGGTTATCTTGGAAAAACAGTTCAAGTAATTCCACATGTGACAGATAGAATTAAAGAGTTTATAAAAAAAGATATTACAAATGAAGATTTTATAATTTGTGAAATTGGAGGAACAGTTGGTGATATTGAAAGTTTACCATTTTTAGAGGCTATAAGACAGTTTTCAAATGATAATGGGAGATCAAAATCATTATTTATTCATTTAACATTTGTTCCTTTTTTAAAATCCTCAGATGAAATTAAAACAAAGCCAACACAACATTCTGTTAAAGAATTAAGAAGTATAGGAATTCAACCTGATATAGTGATCTGTAGATCTCAACAGTCTATTCCCATAGATCAAAGAAGAAAAATATCCTTATTTTGTAACGTGGACATTTCAAATGTTATAGAAACAGTTGATGTAAAAACTATTTATGAAGCACCAATAAGTTTCTTTAATCAAAAATTAGATAAGCAAGTTTTAAAATTTTTTAAAATAAAATCGAGAAAAAGACCAAACTTACTACCTTGGAAAAAAATTACAAATATAGTTTTAAAAACAAAAAGATCAGTAAATATTGCTATTATAGGCAAATATGTAAATTTAAAAGATGCTTATAAATCACTTGATGAAGCTCTTACGCATGGTGGAATTTCAAATAAAGTTAAAGTTAATGTAGTAAGAATTGAGTCAGATAAACTTAGATCAAAAGAAATTAAATCAAAATTAAAGAATGTATCAGGAATATTGATACCAGGAGGGTTTGGCAAAAGAGGAACAGAGGGAAAAATTGAAGCAATCAGATATGCCAGAGAAAGAAAAATACCTTTTCTAGGTATTTGTTTTGGAATGCAAATGGCAATGATTGAGTTTGCAAGAAATATTTTAAAAATTAAAAAGGCTGGCTCTAGTGAATTAGATAAAAATTGTTTTCCCGTAATAGGATTAATTGATGAATGGAACAAAGATGGAAAAATTATTAAAGGAACTGATAAAAACCTTGGAGGAACAATGAGATTAGGTCTATATGAGGCAAAACTAAGAAATAATTCTGCCATAAAAAATATCTATAAATCTAATATGATTAAAGAGAGACACAGACATAGATATGAAGTGAATATAAACTTAATGCAAAAATTTGAAAAAAAAGGTTTGGTGTTTTCAGGAATTTCTCCTGACAATCAATTACCTGAAATTATTGAACTTAAAAATCATCCATGGTTTATTGGAGTTCAATTTCATCCAGAATTTAAATCTAGACCTTTGAAACCTCATCCTTTATTCTCTTCATTTATTAAAGCTGCAAAATCTTTCAATGGAAAATAAAATAGTTAATTGTAACGGTATAGAAATTTCAAACAAAAATAAAATTTGTTTAATATCTGGTCCTTGTCAACTTGAGACTGAGCAACATGCTTTGGACATGGCAGGTAAAATTAAAGAAATCACAACAAAGTATAATATTGGATTTATTTATAAAACTTCATTTGATAAGGCTAACAGAACAAGTTTGAAAGGCAAAAGAGGAGCTGGTTTAGATAACTCCCTGCCTGTATTTGATAAAATCAAAAAAGATTTTAACGTACCAGTTCTTACTGATATTCATAATGAAGAACAATGTTCCATAGTTTCTCGTCACGTAGATGTTCTTCAGATACCAGCATTTCTTTGTAGACAAACAGATTTATTAATTGCTGCTGCTAAAACAAATAAAATCATTAACGTGAAAAAGGGTCAATTCCTTGCTCCATGGGATATGGTGAATGTAACCAAAAAAATTTCTGATAATGGTAATGAAAATATTTTAGTAACTGAAAGAGGAGCTAGCTTTGGTTATAATACATTGGTCTCAGATATGAGATCTATTCCCATCATGGCAAAAAATGGTTATCCAGTAGTATTTGATGGAACTCATTCAGTGCAACAACCTGGAGGTCTAGGCGAAAAAAGTGGTGGTCAAAGAGAATTTGTTGAGTATTTGTCTAGAGCAGCAGCTGCAGTAGGCGTTGCAGCTATTTTTTTGGAAACACATCAGGATCCTGATAATGCTCCATCAGATGGTCCAAACATGGTTCCTTTAGACAAATTAGACGAGATAATTAATCAAATTGTAGAAATTGATAATTTAGTTAAAAAGTAATTAATGAGCAAAATCAAAAGAGTTGTAGCCAGGCAGGTTTATGATAGTAGAGGAAATCCCACCATTGAGGCTGAAGTATTTTCAAATAATTCAAGTGCGTACGCAATTTGTCCTTCAGGTGCTTCAACAGGAACTTTTGAGGCTTATGAAAAAAGAGATAAAAGTAATAAAAAATACTTAGGAAAAAGTGTTTTAATACCAGTTGCAACTGTTAATAAATTAATTTCAAAAAAATTAAAAAATCAAAATATCCATGACCAAGAGAGAATAGATAGCATTCTTATAGAATTAGATGGTACAAAACAAAAAACAAAGTTGGGTGCGAATACAATTTTGGCTGTATCCATGGCTGTAAAAAAATTATCAGCAAAAGTTAAAAAAATACCTTTATATAAAAATTTTATTGTTAAAAAAAATTTTAAACTTCCTTTTCCTTTAATGAATATTATTAATGGGGGCGCACATGCTGATAATGGTCTTAGAATACAAGAGTTTATGATTAGACCTGATAAAGCAAAATCATTTGATGATGCTGTGAGAATGTGTTTTTTAGTAATAAACAATTTAAAAATATTATTAAAAAAAGCAGGTCACTCTATTAATGTAGGTGATGAAGGTGGCTTTGCACCAATGATAAGCGATAATGAGAGTGCATTAAAGCTTATAGTTCAAGCAATCAAAAAATCAGGTTTTAAAAATGGTAAAGATATATCTATTTGTTTAGATGTTGCAGCAAATGAATTAATAAAAAAAGGTAAATATTCAATTCATTCTAAAAATTACATAAGTGTTGACCAATCAATTAAAAAATACTTAAAACTTATAAAAAAATATCAAATTAAATCAATCGAAGATCCATTTGGTGAAGATGATTGGAAGGCATGGTCTAAATTTGTAAATGTAACAAAAAACAAAACACAAATAATAGGTGATGATCTTTTTGTAACTAATCTTGAAAGATTAAAAATAGGCTTTCTAAACTTATCTGCAAACAGTATTTTAATAAAATTGAA
>CACKGK010000031.1 GCA_902599665.1 uncultured Pelagibacteraceae bacterium
AATATCCAAAATCAAATTTTGGATTAAATATACTTGTAGGGAAAAATGTTCAAATAGGTAAAAATTGTAATATAGGTCATAACACAATAATTGAGAGAAATGTTAAGATAGGTAATAACTGCAATATTGGTAATAACGTAATAATAAAAAATTGTTTAATCGGAAATAATACAAACATACTTGATGGTGCAATTATTGGAAAAAAAGGTTTTGGTTTTTTTCCGGGTAAAAAATTAAATATTAGATACCCACATATTGGCGCAGTAATAATAGGAAATAATGTTGAAATAGGCTGTAATAATACCATTGATAGAGGCTCACTTTCAAATACCATGATAGGAGATGGAACTTTTTTGGATAACCAAGTTCACATAGCTCATAATGTAAAAATTGGAAAAAACTGTATAATAACTGGACAAGTAGGATTTGCTGGTAGTTCAACAATAGGAAATAAGGTAATGATCGGTGGACAAGCAGGAATTTCAGGGCACTTAACTATAGGAGACAATGTCCAGATTGGTGGTGGTAGTGGAGTGATTAATAATATTCCTTCTAATACTAAAGTAATGGGATATCCTGCCAAAAATATTAGAAAATTTATAAGGGAACAAAAAGCAAATGACTAATTTAAATAAAGATCAAATAAAACAACTTTTACCTCATAGAGAGCCGATGCTTCTAATTGACGAGCTTAAAAATATAAAAAAACTTTTTTCTGCTACAGCTATTGTAAACGTAAAAAAAGACAGTTTTTTTGTTAATGGTCATTTTCCAGGTGAACCGGTAATGCCAGGTGTCCTAATTGTTGAAGCATTTGGACAAGCTGCAGCAGCTCTAACAGCGAATGGTTTAGACAAAGCAACATATGATAATAAATTAGTTTTTTTAATGACAATCGAAAAAGCTAGATTTCGAAACCCTGTTATACCTGATTGCGTTTTAGAGCTCAATATTGAAGCTATTAGGTCTCACGGAAGAGTGTGGAAGTATAAGGGTACAGCATTTGTTGGTGAAAAAAAAATGGCAGATGCGCAGTGGTCAGCAACAATTGTAGATAGAAAGTAATAATCAGTAGTAATAGTTGATAAGAATTAAATTTAAAATTTGTTATCAGTAATTTGTGATACATAAAACGGCTATAGTAGATAAAAATGCTAAAATTTCTGATAATGTTAAGATAGGACCATACTCTGTTATTGGTCCAGAGGTTGAAATAGGAGCAAATTCCTCAATTTACTCTCATGTAAATATCGTAGGGAATACAAAAATAGGACAGAACAATCAAATTTATCCATTTTCCTCTATCGGAACTCCACCTCAAGATTTAAAATACAGAGGTGAAAAAAACTCGTTAGTCATAGGTGATAATAATAAGTTTAGAGAATATGTTAATATTAATCCTGGCACAGAACAAGGTGGAGGAATAACCAGAATTGGTAATAACAATTTATTTATGGTTTATTGTCACGTCGCGCACGACTGTATAATTTCAGATAACATTGTTTTAGCTAATAACGTTCAAGTAGGAGGCCATGTTCTTATTAATAATAATGCAGTAATTGGAGGGAGCTGTGCAATCCATCAATTTTCTAGAATTGGTGAGTTTGCAATGATAGGAGGAATGACAGGTGTTTTGAGTGATGTAATTCCATTTGGTCTATCTATGGGTAATAGAAATAATCTAATGGGATTAAATTTAATTGGATTAAGAAGATCGAAGGTATCAAACCAAGATATTAAAAAAATACAATTAGCTTACAAAACCATATTCAAAACAGCTCTTTTCAGAGACAATATAGAAAGTCTCAATTCAGATCTTAAAAATAACAAATTTATAAAAAAAATAATAAATTTTATTAATTCAGATAAAAAAAGACCAATATCACTTCCACCAAATTTATAATGATAGGACTTTTCTTAGGAGAAAAAGATTTACCAATTGAAATTCTTAAAAAAATTGAAAGAAAAAAAATAAATTATTTTATTGTAGATCTTACAAAAAATAACAAATTTAAAAAAAATAAAAAAAGTTATTTTGTTAATATAGGTAAATTTGGTGAAATTTTAAATCTTATTAAAACAAAAAAATGCAATAAAGTTATATTTGCTGGCAATATAATTAAACCACAAATATCAAAATTAAAATTAGACCTAAAAGGTCTATATTATATACCTAGAGTTGTGAAAGCATCAAGGCTTGGTGATGCAGCTATATTAAAAGTTTTAATTAAAATTTTATTAGAAAATAACATTAAGGTTATTAAATTAAACACATTTAATCCAGAATTAACACTAAAAAGAGGAACCTATACAAAAATTAAACCATCTAAATACGAAAATGAAGAAATACGTAAAGGAATTAAAACATTAAAAAAAATAAATTCACATAATCATACCCAAGCAATAATTATAAGAGACAGTAAGGTCATTTCTAGAGAAACAAGAAAAGGCACAAAGGAAATGATAAAATCTATTCCTAAATCCAAAATTAAAAAGGGGATTTTAATAAAACTACCCAAAGCAAAACAAGATTTAAGAGTAGATCTGCCCACAATAGGAATTGATACATTTAGAGACTGTAATAAAGTTGGATTAAAAGGAATAGTGGTAAAGTCAAATCAAAATATCATATTAAATAAAGAAGCATCTATTAAATATGCAAATCAAAATAAACTCTTTCTAATTGCTATATGAAAAAAATTCAAAAATAAAAACAATTCATTTTATTGCTCCTAAAGTTTGGGCATGGAGAGAGGGCAGGGTAAAGAAAATGAAGGAGTTTTTAGACCATATTTTATTACTTTTTAAGTTTGAAAAAGAATATTTTGATAAAGAAAAACTAACTAATACTTTTGTAGGCCACCCTTTGTTAGATAAAAAAATTAATGAAAATATCCAAATAGATCAATTTTTAAATAAAAAAAATATTATATCAATATTTCCTGGAAGCAGAACTTCAGAGATTAAACATCATATGCCAATTCTAATAAATTTTATTAAAAAAATGAATATTAAGGACTCCAACTATAATTTCATATTTCATGCAACTGAAAAAAATAAAGAACTTATATTAAAATATCTATCAAAAGTACAAATACAAAATACAGAAATTATTAATGACGATAAAATTAAAACAGCAGTTTTAAAGAAATCAATTTTTGCAGTAGTAAAATCTGGAACAGTTTCGTTGGAAGTTTGTAAGATGAATGTCCCATCAATAATCATCTATAAGATGAATTTTGTTAATTTTTTTTTAGCAAAACTTTTATTGAATATAAAATTTGTAAATATGATTAATATTATCAATAATAAAGAAGTTATTCCAGAATTAATACAATCAGAATGTAATGCTGAGGAAATATTCAAAAGTGTTCACTATTTTCTAAAAAAACCGGATTTAATTAACAAACAAAAAGAAGAAATAAAAAAAACTCTTGAAACTTTGACTTCTCCTAGCTCTTCTTCTAAAGAAGTATCAAATATTATCTTATCCTATATTTCCTAATCTTCTTATTACTTCGTTTTTTCCAAGAGATAATATTATATCGTATATTCCTGGACCAAATTTAGATCCAGTTAGCATTATTCGTAGTGGTTGTCCAACACCTT
>CACKGK010000032.1 GCA_902599665.1 uncultured Pelagibacteraceae bacterium
ATTATATCGCCAATAGATAAAATAAATTTTATTACATCAAAACAAGACAATTTTAAAAAATTAAATATAAAAGGAATTTTATTTGATATGAATTTTAAATCATTATGGAAAAAAAAATACAATTCTGAAATGAATTCTCACATAGAAATAGATTTCAAAGAACCAAATATTTTAATAAAAAATCAATTGAATTACAATAATAGCTCCAGTCTGGATGGTTCAACATTATTTACATTCTTTAATCAAAATATTGAAATTGATTATATATTAGAAAATAATAAAATTACTCTAGTATCACCCAATAATGCTAATGATATAAAAATTGATGCATCAATAGAATTAAAACCATTTTATTTTAATTCAAAAATTACTTTGAATAAGCAAAATTTAAATTTAATGATTGATAAATTAATATTTTCATTATTGAACTTAGAACCTGAATTATTGGGTAATTTTAATGGAGATATAGAATTACTGCTAACTAATATTGAGCATGAACTTATAAGAAATGGTAAAATAAGTTTTAATATAAGTAAAAATACTATCAATTTGAGTGAAGTTTTATTTAATATTAGTAATATTGGTCGAATTAACTCCGAAATAGCATATAACGAAAAAAATGGGGATATAATTTTTAACTCATCTAACTCGTTAATAATAAAAAATAAAAAAAATTTTGCAAAAAAACTCCAAGTAAAGACTGAAAAAGTAATGGATTTAAATGAGATTTATTTTAAAGTTGAGAAAAATATTAATACCGGACAAGTGTCAATATTTGACATAAAAATTAATAAAGTAGAATATAAAGATAAGTATAACAGTAAATTAAAATATAATATTAGAAATTCTCAAGAGCTGAAATCTTTAATGAAAAGAATTATCACCAGCTAGTCAGGTTTGATCATTTTATTAGGATCAACAATTTTATTGTATTCTTTCTCGTTTATTAGACCTGATCTCATTGCTTCGTATTTGAGAGTAGTTTTATTTTTTAATGCATTCTTAGCTATCTTTGCAGCATTATCGTAGCCTATTTTAGGAGATAAAGCCGTTACAAGCATTAAAGAGTTATCTACCAAATGTTTAATTCTTTTTTTGTCAGCTTTTAGTCCTGAAACACAATATTTTGCAAAACTTTTTGTACTATCAGAAAGAATTTGAATAGATTGAAGCACATTATGAATTATTAAAGGCTTAAAAACATTTAGTTCGAAATGTCCATGTGATCCAGCCATAGTAATTCCATTATGGTTTCCAATTACTTTTACACAAACCATAGTAACAGCCTCACATTGAGTTGGATTTACCTTACCAGGCATAATTGAAGATCCAGGTTCATTTTCAGGTAGTATCAATTCTCCGTATCCTGCTCTAGGTCCTGAGCCTAAAAATCTAATATCATTTGCCACTTTCATCAAACATACTGCTGTAGTATTTAATGTCCCTGAATAATTCACTATTGCATCATGAGCTGCAAGAGCTGCAAATTTATTTTTAGCTGGTTTGAAAGGTAGCTTAGTTATTTTTTTTATTTCATTAACTATTTTTTTATCAAAATTTTTTTTTGTATTTATCCCAGTGCCAACTGCAGTTCCACCTTGAGCTAAATAATAAATTTCACTTAGTGATAATTCTATTCTTTTTATACACTCTTCTAGTTGTGATTGATAACCTGAAAATTCTTGACCGAGAGATAAAGGAGTTGCATCCTGCAAATGCGTTCTTCCTATTTTAACAATTTTATTAAATTCTTTTACTTTTCTTTTTAATTCTTTATTCAATAGTACTAAGCTTGGTAATAATTTTTCTCTAGTTTCCATTGCTATTGCTATATGCATTGCTGTAGGAAATACATCATTAGTAGATTGAGATTTATTTACATGATCGTTTGGATGAACAGGTTTTTTTGTGCCTTTTTTCCCCTTGAGCATTTCAATTGCTCTATTTGAAATTACTTCGTTAACGTTCATATTTGTTTGAGTGCCAGATCCAGTCTGCCAAACTTTAAGAGGGAAGTGATTATCTAATTTCCCCTTAATTACTTCATCAGAAGCACGTAAAATTGATTTATAAATTTTTGAACTAATATCTTTGTTCTTATAATTTGCAATGGCAGCTGCTTTTTTAATTATAGCTATGGATTTTATTAACTTTGGACCTACTAATACATCTCCAATATTAAAGTATTTTTTTGATCTTTCTGTCGATGCTCCCCAATACTTATCCACAGGCACGTTTATAGAACCTATGCTGTCGTATTCTTTTCTGAATTTCATAGTTTTAATTTTGAGAGTATATTTAACCACTTATACATTAAAAAATAATAAAATCATATAGGAGTAAAATGACAAATTTTGAAAAAGTTGGTGTGTTCATGAAAACTTTTAATCAAGATGTTAAAGATACATCAAGTCTGAGTACAGACAAAATTAATTCGCTTAGAATTTCATTGATTAATGAGGAGTTAGAAGAGCTTAAACAGGCAATTTCAGAAAAAAATTTGACTGAAGTTGCAGATGCATTAACTGATATTTTGTATGTCACCTATGGAGCAGGGCATGCATTTGGTATTAATTTGGATCATTGTTTCGAGGAAGTTCAAAAATCTAATATGAGTAAATTGGGGAAAGATGGAAAGCCAATATTCAATGAGTTTGGAAAAGTTATGAAAGGGCCAGACTATTTTAAACCAGATTTATCAAAATTTATAAAATAATTTAAAGCCAAATTGGTTTTAACACCTTAATTTTTGCATCACCACATCTTAGATCTGCATCAAAATTGAATTTTTTGTTTTCTAGTTTTAGCAAAGCAAATGGATTTTGATTATTAATTAACAATTTACCAATATTTTTATTCTCAGATGTTATTTCATCACTAGTAATTTCACCTTCTTGTACTTTTACTGCAAATAGTCTTTTATTAAGTTTATCTTTAAGTTTGATTCTTGCTGTATTCTCTTGACCCACATAACATCCTTTTCTAAAATCAATTCCATTAAGTTCTTCGAAATTACACTCAATACCAAATATTTTATCTTGAAGATTATTTGTATCAACTTGAGCAATTCCTAATTCATGACTATAATTA
>CACKGK010000033.1 GCA_902599665.1 uncultured Pelagibacteraceae bacterium
TTCTGACTTCTTTTTCAGGATCAAATACACTATTTTGAATTTGTTCAATATTTAAGTAATTATATTTAGGATAAAATTTGTTTAAAACAAACTCTGGGGATAAAAATGAAATTGAAATCACTAAAAAAATTAAAATTTCGTACCAACGTAATTTATTTATAAACCAACCTTGAGTAGCTGAAGTGAAGACTAAAATTCCTATCAAAGATGTTATGATTACAATTATAGCATGCCAAATATTTTCTATTCCAATTAAAAGTAGTTCATGATTAAATAAAAATACAATTGGCAATATCCCGGTTCGTAAACTGTACCAAAAAGCTTGAACACCAGTCTTCAATGGATCACCACCCGAAATTGCTGCTGCTGCATACGATGCAAGGCCTACTGGTGGCGTAACATCTGCCATTAAACCAAAGTAAAATACAAATAAGTGAACAGCAATTAATGGAAAAATAAAACCTGAAGCATTTCCTACATCTACTAAAACTGTAGCCATCAAGGAAGCAACGACGACGTAATTTGCAGTAGTAGGCAAACCCATTCCAAGCAAAAGACATAAAATTATAGTAAGAAATAAAAGAATAGTTACATTATCTTTAGCTATAGATTCAATTACAATTATTAAATTAGTACTTAAACCCGTTGATCCTACTGCTCCAACAATTATACCAGCAGTTGCTATTGCTATACCAACTCCAATCATATTAATTGCGCCTTTTTGAAAACCAACTATTGTTTGATTATACCAAGATATAATTGCAAATTTAAAATTATTCTCTTTTAGTATTAATTTTATTAAATTTACAAATACTAAAGCAGTTGTTGCATAAAAAATTGAATACGATGCAGTGTATCTCATATAAACTAACAAATAAATTAAAACAAAGATAGGAATCAAAAAATGTAAACCTGATAAAAAAGTTTTTTTTAGATTTGGTACATCTTTTTCCTCCATTCCTTTTAGATTTAATTTTAAAGCTTCTAGATGAGATATATAAAACAATGCTATGTATGAAATTATAGCTGGCAAAAAAGCATGTTTTACAACTTCAAAATATGTAACTCCAATAAAACTTGCAATGACAAATGCCGCTGCCCCCATTACAGGTGGCATAATTTGCCCATTAACTGAGGATGATACCTCTATTGCGCCAGCTTTTTCTTTTGAAAATCCTGTCTTTTTCATAATAGGAATTGTGAAAGTTCCAGTAGTAACAGTATTTGCTATTGAAGATCCAGATATTAGTCCGGTCATACCTGAACCAAGTATTGCGGCTTTAGCTGGCCCCCCTCTCATCTTTCCAACCATTGCAAATGCTAAATCTAAGAAATATTTTCCTCCGCCTGCTGTTTCAAGTAAAGCACCAAATAATACAAATAAGAAGATAAAATCAACAGAAACGCCAATTGGTATACCAAATATTGCTTCTTGATCTAACCATTGAAATCCAACCAATCTTTTTAAAGACAGCCCCCCATGAGAAATTATTTCGGGCGCATACTTGCCAAAATAAGAAAATAATAAAAAACAAATGGCAATTATAACTAAAGGAATTCCAATAACTCTTCTGGTTGCCTCTAATAAAATTAGTATTCCAAGTATCCCGATTACTAATTCAATCGGAAAATTAAAACTCTCAGTAAGTTGAATATTTAATAAAATTCCACCTCTTTCAACTAATTGATCATAGAAAAAATAAATATATAAACAACAAAAACACCCAAGTATACTTATTAAAATATCAAAAAAATTTATTTTTCCTCCTCTCATAGTTGGAAAAATTAAAAAAGCTAAAGTTAAAGCAAAGCCTAAATGAATTGCTCTAGCAGGTAATCCCTTAAACATTCCAAAATTAAACATAAATGGAAAAGGAGAAGCATACCAAAGTTGAAATAATGACCAAATTATTGCTATTAGAGCAACTATTTTTAAGTGAAAACCTTTTAAATTTCTTGTAGGTGATAGATCTTCTTTTATTCGATTCTTAATTATATTTTCCATTTAGAGTTATTATAACAAAAAAAAGGCCCAATAAATTGGGCCTTTTAAAATAAATAAAATGATAAGACTACATTAGTCCAGCTTCTTTATAGTATTTAATTGCACCAGGATGCAAAGGAGCTGATAAACCATCAGCTATCATATTTTTTTTCTCTAATGATCCAAAAGCTGGGTGTTGTTTCCTAAAATCATCAAAATTTTCAAAAACAGCTTTTGTTACTAAGTAAACTAATTCTTCTGAAACATCAGCACTAGTTACAACTGTAGCTTTTACACCAAAAGTAGTAGCATCAGATGTTTGACCAGTATAAGTTCCTGCAGGTATAACAGCTTTGGCATAATAATCTGCACCATCAATTAAACCTTGAACTGGGCCACCTGTAAGATTAATTGGTCTTGCTTTTGCTGCACACGTTGCTGCTTGTTCCATAGCACCATTTGGAAAACCTACAGAATATCCATAAGCATCTATTTTTCCATCACATAAAGCTTTAACTTGTTCAGAAGAAGTAAGTTCAGTTGTTGACTTAAAGTAACTATTAGAAACACCCATTGCTTTCATTAGCTCTTCCATAGTTCCTCTTTGTCCAGAACCTGGATTTCCAATATTAACAACTTTCCCTTTTAGTCCTTTAAAATTAGTTACTCCAGAAGATGCACTTGCCCAAATTTGGAATGGTTCATTATGAACAGAAAAAACTGCTCTAAGTTTTCCAAATTTTTTGCCTTCCCATTTGCTTGATCCATTTACTGCATGGAATTGCCAATCAGATTGAGCTACACCAAATTGAAACTCACCCTCTTTTATTTGACCAATATTATAGTTTGATCCACCAGTAGAAGGAGCTGTACATCTATATGCTTTTGCAGTTCCTTTTTTTCTACCATGATCTTTACTAATGGCAGATTTATGCAACATTTTACAAATAGCATTACCTGTTTGGAAATAAACTCCAGTAGGTCCTCCTGTTCCTATAGTAAAAAACTCTGCAGA
>CACKGK010000034.1 GCA_902599665.1 uncultured Pelagibacteraceae bacterium
AACTGTACAAATTGCGCCTGTAGCTCAATTGGATAGAGCGCTTGGCTACGGAAGTTGCGGTTTCAGAATAAGAACATTTGTAGATTAACGACTCATACCAACAATTCTAGGTCAATTTAGATTAGCAAAAAAAAATTTTTTTATTCTGGGATACAAGTAGGATACATGGAATTGATTCAGCATTTGTTCCAATCGCTAAGAAAGACAACAACATTCGTATAAAAACAAACTACGGAAAAAAGAGTCCATATCTCAACGCATATTAAGTTTTACTTCTGTCGAGTCTAACTGTTTGCTGCATGTTAAAATCATTGTCTGGGACTCTAAAAGGAGTCTCTAAAGCATGCTTTTGAAAAAAGGTTAGATCTATTTTACTATGGGTGTCAGCACTATATCTAGGTACTTATAGTTAGTCTGTAATACAAGGATTGATAAAGTTATCCATGTTAAAAACTTTTTAAAAAATTTTATATGAAAAATTATCAAAGCGTCCTATATTATCCTTCAGGGCCTTTAGCTCAACTGGATAGAGCGCAAAGCTACGGACTTTGAGGTTGAGGGTTCGACTCCTTCAAGGCCCACCAACATTATGGCATGGTATAATATTAATAGTTCTGACAAAATTACTGCTGAGACTTTAGAGAAGAAGCATGAAGCAAGATGCATCTTCTGCGGTCGTGAAAGACCAGTTCATGTAATAGAAAAAATTTATTTTTCAGATATGGAAATGAATGAAGGACCAATGTGTAAAGAATGTCATCACACACACGCTAAGAAAGCTATCGCAAGTTAACCCTCCCATAGGGCAAGTATGAGAGGGCGGTATATTACTAATGCCTTAATAATTATCTTAGCAAGATCCGTTATAACTTATTTTGACTCTTACACAATGTTACATGCTGCAAGCGACATGGACCTTGGACCAATGACTTAGTTAACGCTACTCTAAGGTAAGTTTGAAACTTTTTCGCGTCATAACTAGAACTGTAATTGATTGTGCTATGTTACTTTGAATTATGAATTCAAGATAATGTGGTTACGCTGAATTATTTTTACTATACTCGGCAATGGTCGGCAACATAAAAGGTTGAAAATAAACAAGAATAGAGTCTGCCCTCGTGCCGATATACAACTTCAGAATATTTAATATTAGATCATTCTTGGTTGGATCTGAGGAAATATTTTATAAAAAAAATTAAGATTTTTTCTTTTTAGGTCGGCGTACGGCTTCCGTGTAATAACCTTTGCCAAACCTTCTTTTTTCATCTTGCCGTTTGCCTAGTGTGCCGTTGAACATACATGCTTCCAACATGACTATATTTTCCTCTAGCTCATTAACCTTGGCTATGAGTTTAAATATTAATAGTTCCTGCTGAGAAAACTCAGGGGTTTGTAGTATTCTTTTATTTCGCCTTCTGATTTTATGTTCCATGTCTCATAGTTCCTTAATGCTATTAAATTTTTCTTTCCTCTTTTGGTTCTAATAGACTTTCTTTCAAGTGGTCTTCCTCCTCTAGATATGGCCCAGTCAAAAATTTCTTTTGTACTTAAATAAAATTCTGGATCTAAAGGTTTGCCGTATTGATCGTAATGCATTGGTGATCCTTGTATGTTGGCTCTTATATCTTCAACATTTATTAGATCGTCAAACTGATCTATTTTATCATCTAAGAAAGTCCAAAGTTTTTTGGTGGCGTTAACCATGAGTGATTGTTTGTAGCTGTTCATTCTAGGATATGTTTCATCAAACCCCTTCAGGTCATAATTAGAATAGAAGTAATGTAGGCCCTCAATGCAGCTCTCGTCTTCCATGTGTTTTTTAAAGTTAAAGTAATAGTCTTTTTCCCACCTTTGAGAGCTAGACCAATAAAGCGCAAATCTTCTATCAGACTCCTCTAGAAATACTGGTGTTATAAAATTTGAATTACTAAAAAATCTAGTTGGACAATGGTGAATGAACCTTGGTTTAAATTTCATTTCAATAACATGTTCATCTGAAGAAATAGGAACTTTTATTCTGTTCATCATTTCTGCTTTTTTCTTTGAGGATACATTTAGCTCCTCAATGCAAACTACTAATTTATTAATGAGATAGTCATTGTATTTGTCTTGTAGTGTTGCGTTATCAATTACTATTCCATTTTCTTTTCCAATTAAGCTCATCACAACTCTATCTTTAATTGACTTCCCATTACCTTGGACTCCTCCCTTGTGGTAACAGAACGGCAGCTTCTTATCTGGGTTCTGTACTAAGTGAGCAATGACTTGATTGTAATAATGTTGTTCTTCATCATCTTTGCCAAAGAAACGATCTAGCTCATTTTTCCACCATGTAATATCCTTATCTACTCCCATAATCATTGGTGGGTGGTAAGCATTAAGTAGTCTTTTGTTATTCTTTTCAAAGATCATGGGTCTTCTAGGATAGTAAGCTGTGCTATTTACATGCTGCAATTCTGGTTGTTTCAATAAGTGTTTGAATGGGTTTTGATTATATCTTAGGTACTCAGCGTTAAGTTGGTCCTTATCATACCATTCATTACTGTCTGTCTTCCAAAAACTTTTGGCATCTTTAACCCAGACAAAGTTATGAGCGTTAAGTAAATCAAATTTATTTGGATCTACCCTATGTTGAGCTTTTATAAAATGTTCTGCGTTGTCCAACAGCTCTTGCAGCGTTCCTTCATAACTCTTAGGAACATTGTCAGCAAGATCCCACTTCTGGGGAAACTCGTCTGGTACATGCACCCACCATACCTCACAACCTTGCTTCTCTAACATCTTTCCGATCTTAAGCATGGCGTCAAATCCTTCTTTGTCATTGTCAGGCCAAAGATAAACTTTAACATCTTTTACATGACTCCAGTCTGATTTATGTATGGATCTTGTGCCGTTGCACCATGTAAGGACCACAGGTGACTCA
>CACKGK010000035.1 GCA_902599665.1 uncultured Pelagibacteraceae bacterium
TTCTTGTGGGTTTGAGCCAGGAAGAACCGTTGAATACAGACCATTAGTAGATGGAGCATTGAAGCTTGCAAATCATAAAGTTGAGAGAGTTATTTTCTTTCAAAGGAAAGATCATGAAGTAAAACTCAACTCTCCGCTTGAAATCAGCTGGGAGGAAGCACTTGTTGATGCCAAAAATAAAGATTGTGTTGAGATTGGAGCAAATGAGTTTGCTTACATTTTATATACATCTGGGACTACGGGAATACCAAAAGGAATAGTTAGAGATGTAGGAGGTCATATCGTGGCTCTTAAATGGACTATGAAAAATATTTACAATATCGAAGAAAATGATGTGTGGTGGTCGGCAAGTGATATTGGTTGGATAGTAGGACATTCTTATATTGTTTATGCTCCATTATTCAAAGGATGTACTACTGTATTATTTGAAGGAAAACCTGTTGGAACTCCTGATGCAGGGGTTTTTTGGAGAATAATTTCAGAGTATAAAATTAAATCTTTATTCACAGCTCCAACAGCATTTAGAGCTATTAAAAAAGAAGATCCAGATGGAAAGTTTTTCTCTAAATATAATTTAAGTTCTTTTAAATCTTTATTCCTCGCTGGAGAAAGAGCTGATCCAGATACAATAAAATGGGCTGAAAATCTTTTAAATGTTCCCGTTATAGACCACTGGTGGCAAACTGAAACTAGTTGGGCAATAAGTTCAAATTGCACTGGAATAGAAATGCAAAAAACTAAGTATGGCTCTGCATGTAAAGCAGTTCCAGGTTATGATGTAAAAATAATTAAACCAGATCATTCAATCGCAGAACCTAATGAGATGGGTGATATAGTTGTAAAATTACCATTACCACCAGGTACTTTTCCTACACTTTGGAATGCAGACAAAAGATACGAGGAAAATTATATGACTAATTATAAAGGTTACTATCAAACCTATGACGCAGGACACATTGATGAAGATGGATACATTTGGATTATGTCGCGAACCGATGACATTATAAATGTTGCTGGTCATAGATTATCGACAGGTGCGATTGAAGAGGTATTATCTGAACATCAATCAGTTGCTGAGTGTGCTGTTCTTGGAATTGCAGATAAATTGAAAGGACAATTGCCTATTGGTTTAGTTGTTTTAAAATCTGGTGTTGAAAAAGACAATGAAACTATCTCAAAGGAATGCATTAAAATGGTAAGAGATAAAATTGGACCTGTTGCTGCGTTCAAAGTTGTTATTGTTATTAAAAGATTACCAAAAACAAGATCAGGAAAAATATTGAGAGGAACTATTCGTAAAATTGCCGACAAGGAAGATTATAAAATGCCAGCAACAATCGATGATCCAGCAATTTTAGAAGAGATTACTCAAAGTTTAATAGAAAATAAAATTCTATTCAAATAAATTAAATTAATTATCAAATTTGATGGGCTTACCTGATGCATCACCAAGGATTTCTCCATTTTTCATTTTAATCTCTCCATTTATGATTGTATAAACTGGAGTTCCCTTAAACTTATGTCCATCGAAGGGTGACCATCCACACTTACTCTCTATTTTTTCATTTTTGATTTCAATAATTTTATTCATATCCACAATTGTAAAGTCTGCATCATAGTCTTTCTTTATATAACCCTTACCTATAATACCAAAAATTTTAGCTGGATTTTCACAGACAAGATTCATTAATTGAACTAAAGTTAGTTTTCCATCATTTACATGGTTCAACATCACAGGTAATAAGGTCTGTACCCCAGGCATTCCTGAGGGAGTATCTGGATATTCTTTATCTTTATTTACCTTTAGATGAGGAGCATGATCCGAACCAATAGTGTCATTATAATTATTTCTTACAGCATACCATAGTCTATCGTAATGACTTTTTTCTCTAATGGGTGGATTCATCTGTGCATAAGTTCCAAGCTTGTCGTAGCAATCTGGAGCAAACATAGTTAAATGTTGTGGAGTTATTTCAAAAGTTATATCTCCTTTATTTTGAGATAAAAAATCAATCTCCTGTTTTGTGGTAATGTGTAAGATATGAGCCTTTTTACCTAACCTTTTTGCAATTTTAACAATCTTTCTAGTAGAAGAAATTGCACATTCTTCATCCCTCCATATTGGGTGTGAATGAACATTGCCTTTTTCTCTCAATTTCTTTCTTAGATTTAAAATATCTTCATCTTCTGAGTGAACTGCAACAATTTTTGATGTGCTTTCAAATACTTTTTCAATGTCTTCTTCTTTATGAACTAACAAAGTTCCTGTGGACGAACCTGCAAATAATTTAACTCCACAACATCCATCTAAACCTTTAAGGTCGGCTAATTCGCTTTGATTGGTAGGAGTTGCTCCAAAATAAAATGCATGATTACAATACATTCTATTTTTTGCTAAATCTATTTTTCTTTGAAATTCTGCTTTATTCGTTGTTGCAGGATTAGTGTTTGGCATTTCAAACACTGAGGTAATACCTCCAACTATTGCTGCTCTGCTTCCTGAAGCTAAATCCTCAGTATCTGTTGAGCCCGGTTCCCTAAAATGTGTTTGAGTATCAATGCATCCAGGAAGAACAGTAAGTCCACTTGCATCAATTGATTTACTTGCATCTTCATCTAACTTTCCAATTTTTACAATCTTGCTGTTTTGAATACCTATATCAACATCTTTAAGATCTTTATCAATATAACACTTTCCATTTTTGATTATTAGGTCTAACATTTATTAAAAAAGTACTTATATCATTTGTTATAATATTACAACATGCTCAGAAATAATGTTTACATACTAGAAGATAGAGGTCTTCTTTATATTAACGGCGACGATGCTAAGGAATTTTTACAAAATATAATTACAAATAATATTGAAAACGTTACCAAAGA
>CACKGK010000036.1 GCA_902599665.1 uncultured Pelagibacteraceae bacterium
AAAGAAGCTTATGTGCAGAGCAAAAATGTGGTGAACAAGCCAATCAAGGACTTATTGCTTTGTGGACTAGCTCTACTGCAAACTATGGTAATTTTGGACCAGAGTTAGCAATTTTCGATTTACCATTTATTTTCAAATCACTTGAAGATGCGAAAAGAATATCAGACGAATGGTTAGCTGAAAGACAGTGTAAACTCGCTCTTGAAAATGCTGGTCATATTTGCCTTTCTGTATATTCAAGTGGTGGATTTAGACAGCTTGGAAATGCAACTAAACCTGTTCATGAACCTGATGATATGAAAGGACTTAAATGGAGAACTACTAAAAGTCCAGTTGAGTTCATGTTGGTTAAAAATTGGGGTGCAACACCAACACCTTATGACTGGAGTCAATTATATCAAGGTCTTCAATCAGGTGTAGTTGAAGGACAGTATGTTGCAAGTCCATGGCAGCACGTTGCAAAACTCCATGAAGTTGCAAAATATTTCACTGAGATCGGAGGAATGTGGTCTGGAAATATTTTAGCAATGGATGCTAAACAGTACAACGCATTGTCTGACCAACAAAGAAAATGGTTACACGAAGCAGCTGATGCTTATGGAGAGAAAGTAAACGAGTTGGATAACGCTTGGATTAAAAATGGTGAAGATGCAATTAAAGCATCTGCTAAAGAGTGGTATGTGCCAACAGAAGCGGAAATGACTAAGTGGAGAGCAGGTGCAATCGGTGCTTGGTTAGACGCTAAGGGTACTTTTGAACCAGAAGTAGCTAAAAGAGTACTTTTAGAACAAGGTATGGATGGATTTGTAGCTCAGTTAGAAGCAGCTGGAGCTCTATAAATCTTCAAAGAAAACAATGTGAAGACCATTTAGTTCTGTTTTAGAATTAGATGGTCTTTACCTAAAAAAAATCATAACTTATAAATATCTATGGAAAGTATTATTTTACTCGTAGTACTCCTTTTTCTAATTTTATTAGGAGCTCCTATTGGTTTTATTTTAATACTGATACCATTTGTTTATATTCTACTAACAGATGCAGTTCCTCTTGTTTTAATTCCTAGTCAAATGTTTACTGCTATTGACTCGGTTCCATTGACCGCAATTGCATTCTTTATGTTGACGGGTGAATTAATGACAAGTGCAACTATTACTGACCGTTTAGTTGCTTTAAGTAGAGCGTTAATTGGGCGTATACGAGGGGGGTTGGCTCAAGTAAATGTACTTGTGAGTATGTTTTTTGCTGGCATGAATGGTTCTGTCGTAGCAGATACAGCTACAGTAGGAGCATTAGTTTTACCTGCAATGAAGAGAGCAGGTTATCCTGCTGCATTTTCAGCTGCGGTTACAGGTGTAAGTTCCACTATAGGAGGGATTATTCCACCTAGCATCATGATGATTGTGCTCGCAAACGCAACCGAGATTTCAATTGCGTCTTTATTTGCAGCCGGGATTGTTCCAGGTATTTTGATTGGTGTTGTGATAATGGTAATCAATCATTACTTTGCAGTTAAATATAACTTTGAGCGTAGCGATGAACCATTCTCAGTTCGTAGAGCTGGTAAAGAATTATATCGCTCTTCATTTGCTCTTTTAATACCTTTAGTATTGGTAGGTTCAGTCATGGGAGGTGTGGCATCAGTTGTTGAGGCTGGAGCTATCACTGCTTTGGTTGCTTTATTTACAGGCGTATTTGTTTATCGAACTATCAAATGGAAAGATTGTACCAGTGCTTTTCGTCGGGCATTCCGTAATTCAGCAATGGTTTTTATTATAATAGCTGCTTCAGGACCTTTTAGTTGGTTACTCACTTCACTTGGTGCAATTGGTGATCTCGAAACTTGGCTTTTAGGGTTAGCAGACTCTCCTATATTATTTATTTTGGCTTTGATATTATTCATCTTTCTTCTTGGAACGGTAATGGACTCAGCGGTTAACATTATAATTGTTGGTCCAGTATTAGTGAATGTTATGTCTCAAGCCGGCTTTCCAGAGGTGCAAGCAGCTATGGTTGTAATAGTTGGGTTCTTAATAGGATCAGTAACGCCACCAGTTGGTGTTGCCTACTTTACATCTGCAACAATAGCACAAGTCCGTCTTGAAAAGGTTGCTATCGCTTTAATTCCTTATCTGATTGGATTGTTTTTACTTTTATTTTTTATTCTTATTGTACCAGAATTAACTATGTTTCTTCCAAACCTATTGAGTAATTAATGAAATGTTAAAATTTTTGAACAGCATAGATCGTTTTATCCATCGGATGTTGGAAGCTATGTGCTCACTCTTGTTAGCTGCTATGGTTGCTTTCACTCTTTATAATGTAACAATGCGATATGTTTTTAACAACCCTCCTGTTTGGGGGGATTTGCTAACAGTGTTAAGTAATATTTGGTTAATGTTTATAGCACTTTCTTTAACAGCACGAGACAATGAACATGTAGCTTTAAACTTAATTTATGAAAAATTACCAGAAAGAATTTCTTTATACATCCGCCAGTTCTGGAAAATTATGATTATGATAATTGGTGTTGTCTTAATTATTTATGGGATTGAACTTGTAGAGGGTATGCGAGGGAAGTACTGGGAAATGTGGTATTTTGAGATTAGTATGCAAGGTATTGAGTTCAAACCAAATTACATGCCTAAAAAATATGCAGTTGCTATCCTACCATTAGCTGGATTTTTGACGACCATTGGTGCTGCTATTGGTTTTTTTAAAAAGGTCTAGTTCAAACAGTTTTAATTTTAGCCTTTGCCTCTCCAAGGTATTGTTTTATCTATTATTTTTCTTAAAGTTACATCAAACAATAGACCAAGC
>CACKGK010000037.1 GCA_902599665.1 uncultured Pelagibacteraceae bacterium
CCTTAAATTAAAATGGGATAGCAACATCAATGAGAAGCAGCAATTAATTGAGTTAGACAAAGGATCTGTAAAGATTAGAGCTAACCAAGACATAGACATAACCAATACTATCAATGTTGTATTACATGAGATCAAAGAACTAAGAAAAAAATATAAATGGAGTTTCTTTTTGCCATGGTTATTTCCGTCTGTTCGAGTACGAAACAAAACTCTAAAGGACGGAAAGCAACCTTACTTCTCTAAGAAGAACCCACACAGCACAAGACTAAAAGATATAAGGAACTGTTGGCGTGATGTTAGAGTTCTTGCAGGCCTAGAGTCTTACGCTCGATTAGATACATTTAAGAAAACACATCACAACATTGCTAAGAGAGTTGCGCCTGATCCTTATGACTTGATTGGATTAACACGACATACGAATACAAATGTTTTAGAAAAAAATTACTTAAATACTGATTTAGAAAAAAGGAAAAGTAACGCCGAATTTTTAGACATGGAGTTTAAGAAGATACTTCAATGATTATTGGTCCATGGTCGTAGGACTGTGTAGGATTAAAAATGATTGAAAAGCCTTTGTTTTTGTCTATATAGAATTAAACAGGACACCGATAAAAGTCCACCAGAAAGATAGAAAGACTGACGCCGTTTGGCGCTCGGTCTTTTTTTTGGTCTAAATTAAAAGGAGGAAACATACATGAAAAAGTACGACCTAGATGAACTAGGACAGATACCATTTAACAAAGCTCTATATTCACCAAAGGAATTATGCAGCTTGTTATCTATACCAATCAAAACATTTAAAGGTTGGGTGCGAAGATCCGAAGTAGGCTTTCCTATTGTTGTAAGACTAGACAAGAGTAGAAGACTTATGATCCACCCTAAAGCCTTTGTTACATGGTTGATTGCAAATAAATTTAATCAAACACCAACAGCATCAGAACAGTTGGCCTTTTACAGTAAGCAATTAAAGGCAATGAGAATGGCTAGGGGGTTAAAATAATGAAGGGAATTATCAAAGATCCAACATTTGATACCTACAATAAAGGTGGAATGGTTGAGAATAGAGCTAGACCAATAGACAAAGAAGAGTTGATGAAGTTAGCAGATGCAGACAAAGAAGCATTTGATTTTAAACAGAACCTTATTGATGCGCTGCGTGATGCATACAAGAAGGAAGGATCTAAACTTAAATTTGAAGATTGGATTAAAACAAAGGACCCAGACTTTCTTAGGCGCATTGAGCTTAAAGACGGAGGAAAAATAATTGACTTCGCTAAGTATGCAAAGATGAAAGAACCAAAAGTTAAAAAATTAAATTTAGCTAGTTTGTTTGCCGATCATGCAAAGACTATGGCGAGTTTATCACCACAAGAGAGGGACGCTGTTAACGATCTATTAAAGCTAACCTTCAAGAAGGATTAACATGCCAAGTAAATTTAGAAAAGAACCATGGATCTATAAATATTATAGGAAAACTTGGAGAGATACTGGGGACATGTATTACAACGAAGATCCAGAAATCGGAGTAATAGATGGACATATATTAAAAGAAGATGAAATAGAAATCTCTAAAGATGAATATGAGAAGGGAGTAGCAGATGAAACCGAAAGATCATAAGCAGTTAATGCAATATTTAGTACGCAATGACACTAAGACACCAGAACAAAGAGCAAAGATAAATAAACAGAAGGATCTTAAAGAGAAGAAGAGATTACTTGCAAAGAGAAAAGAGTATGGAGTGGACACATCATCATTGCAGCAACTAATAACAAAGACTGAGGACGAATTAAAAATAGATAAAGATCCAAATATTTTTAGACGGATCAAGTATTACGGCGAAACTTATGACGATACGAAGTTTCCTAAAGAACTTGATGACATTATTAAGAAGGAAGATGACATGATTAAGAAGGCAGCAACAACAAAACCATTTATTAAGAAAGCAACTAAGACAATTCCACAAAGCGAAGTTAAAATTGACTACAACTTAGACATTACAAAGATAAGAGAAGAGCAGAATAAAGCTCAGAAAGCTCTTGATGACTATGAACAGCTAGTCAAAGACCAGAAAAAAGCGAACAAGGAAGAGAACAACAAAGGGTTAGCGGGCCTATTAGTACTGTAAATGAACAAGAATGAACTGAAATATTTATGCGAACAACAGTCTGAGACTTTGAGCTATTTAAGTGTGTCTGTATCCAAATTGACAACAACTATCCACCAACTTTGGGACGAGATAGGCGAAAAGAATGAAAGAATTAGACAATACTACAACCAAAACCAAAAGGTTATGCAGATGTTAAAGGACGAATACATGAAAGAGAGAGATATCCGAAAGTCAATAACTGAGTTTTTAGAAGAAAATAAAAAAATAAATTAAAGGAGTTACAATGTTAGGGCAAGAATACATTAAAGCAGAAAAGAAAGACAACAAAACAGAAAAAAAATTTTATGACTTTGGTCCACCACCAGATACACAAACAGATCCACCATTCCTATATCAGAAAAAACAAAAGCCAAACAAACTTTATCATTACAGA
>CACKGK010000038.1 GCA_902599665.1 uncultured Pelagibacteraceae bacterium
AGATGTTGAATTTTATTAGATATTGCTTCGTAAATTATTTTTTCAACATTTTTTATACCAATTGCATGTCCATAATTTCTTGATTTTCCTTTTTTTAATCCCCATCTACCATTGCCATCCATTATTATGGCCACATGCTTTGGAGGGTTCATATTGTCATTATTTCTTTTTCTTTTAACAACACACGCTCATCAATTCTCTTGATTTGATTATCTGTGTATTCCTGAATAACTTTTTCTTTTTTTTTTAAATCATCTTCAGAAATTTCTTTGTCTTTTAATAATTTTTTTAATTCATCATTTGCCTCTCTCCTAATATTTCTAACTGAAACTTTACATTTTTCACCCATAGATTTTATAATTTTTTTAATTTCTGATCTTCTTTCTTCACTTAGATCTGGAACTGGTAATCTTATTAATTGACCATCAATTTGTGGATTTAATCCTAATTCGGATTTTTTAATAGCTGAGTCAATTAAAACAACATTATTCACATCCCAAACTTGAATATTTATAGTTCTAGGTTCTGGCGTTGTAATGCTTGCCAATTGGTTAATTGGCATTTTTTGGCCATATACATCTACTTTTACGATATCTAACATAGCTGCATTAGCTCTACCAGTCCTTAATGATGTCAATTCTTGCTCAAAAACATCATATGTTTTTGACATCTTATTATTGTATTTAATTTCTTCAAACATCACTCACCAATTTTTAATCTTACAAATTCTTTAATATTTAATTCTGTAAAATTTAATTTGTTTATTACATCTTTTACTTTTAATTTAGGCTCCATTACCCAATCTTGTGTCATCAAGCTATTCTCTTCTTTAAATTTGTTAATTTTACCCATGCTTATTTTCTTTGCAATTTCATCGGGTTTTCCAGAGTTTTTAAGTTCCTCTGCTATCAAATTAACTTCTTTATCAATTAATTTTTGATCAATGTCGTTGGTGTTTAAAGCTATTGGGTTGGATGCTGCTATATGCATTGATAATTGTTTTCCAAATAAATTTACTTTGTCAGATTTATCAATAGTTTTTAGAGATACAATTACGACCAATTTTGATACGTTGTCTTTAATGACAGAATGTTGATAAACAAAATTTCTAGCATTTTCTGCAGCAAAAGTTCTTGATCTTCCAATTGTAATTTTCTCACCTATTTTAGCAATCAAAGCTATTAAATTTTCATCAACTGTTTTATTGTTTTTCATAGAGGCTTTTTTAAGTTCTTCAATATTTGACGAATGAATATTATTTAATTCACTCAGTTCTTGAACAAATTTAATAAAATCGTTATTTTTTGCTACAAAGTCTGTTTCACAATTTACTTCGATTAAAGACATTTTTTTTTCGTCTCCAGAAATTACAACTACACCTTCTGTTGCATTTCGGTCCATTTTTTTTGATGCTTTTGCTATACCTTTTACTCTTAAAATCTCCGCGGCTTTGTTCAAATCGCCACTGGATTCTTTTAAAGCAGCATTACAATCTTTAAATCCAGCACCTGTTGATTTTCTCAATTGTTTTACTTTTTCTATATCACTCATTTTAATTCCACAAATAATTAACTGATTTAATTTATTTTATTCTCTACTTCGTTATTAGAAACTTCTGAATTTATAGTTTCTATATTTTTCTCCTCTGTTACTGTTTGTGGAGAATCCTTTTTTGCATTTAAAATAGTCTCTTTTAATAATGAGCAATACAAATCTATAGATCTTCTGGCGTCATCATTTCCTGGAATTGGAAAATCAATCCCATCTGGATTAGAATTTGTATCCAATACTGCAACGATTGGTATACCTAGTTTTGTTGATTCTTTAATAGCTAATGATTCATAATTAGTATCAATGATAAATACAAGATCAGGTACTTTTTTCATGGTCGAAATTCCACCTAATGATCTTTGTAACTTATCTCTTTGACCACTCATTTTTAGTAATTCTTTTTTAGTAAAACCTCTATTTTCTGATTTTAAATCAGCGTTGATTTTGTCAAGTTTTTTTATAGAGTTTGATATAGTTCCCCAATTAGTAAGCATTCCACCTAACCATCTGTAATTCACAAAATATTGATTTGTTTCGTTAGCTAATTCAGCTATAGCTTCGGATGCTTGTTTTTTAGTTGATATAAATAGAATTTTTCCTCCAGAAGAAATTGTAGAATAAACCTTTTGTAATGCAACTTTTGTTAATTCAAGAGTTTGAGTTAAGTCTATTATGTGAATAGAGTCTCTTTTTCCAAAAATAAATTTCTTCATTTTTGGATTCCATCTTAAGGTTTTGTGGCCAAGATGAACGCCAGCCTCTAATAATTGTTCTATTGTTAAGTTTGGTATTTTCATATTTATTCCCGGTTGTGCCACCACAATTACTGCCTAAAAAGGACCGGAGGTATAAAACCAGAAATTGTGTGCGTATTAATTTAGAGAACTA
>CACKGK010000039.1 GCA_902599665.1 uncultured Pelagibacteraceae bacterium
TATCGCAGGATGAACACCCACACCTGGTTTTGGAGAACTACAAACAATAATATTTTTTACACCAGCTGCCTTTGCTGTTGTTACGCTCATCACTGCTGATGCTATGTGAGCGTATCTACCTGCAGGAACATAACAACCTGCAGTATTAACTGGAATTAATTTTTGCCCAGCATATAAGCCATCTGATAACTCTACTTCAAAATCCTGACCATAATTTTTTAATTGCGCTTCAGCAAATTTTCTTACTCTTTCATGAGAAAATTGAATATCATCTTTAGTCTTAGGATCTAGATTTTTTTTGATTTCTTCAATTTTTTCTCTCGTAACAATTACTTCACCTTCATATTTATCAAATTTTTTTGATAGTTCGATACATCCTTCTTCTTTAGTTTTTTCAATATCTTTAAGAATATTTTCAACAATCTCTCTGGTCTTTGTATCATCAGTTGATGAAGTTTTTGGTGATTTTTTTAAGTAAGTTATTGCCATATTTAAATCCTAATTTAATTATTATTTTTTTTCAATATTCATTTAATCTAAAGCTACCACAGCTGCAGCAATTGAGGCTAGTCTTGCTGTCGCATCATCTGATCTACTAGTTATTACAACAGGGACTTTACCACCAACAACTACACCAGCTGCACAAGCTCCCATAAAATATATCATCATCTTTACTAAAGCGTTTCCAGCCTCTACATTTGGAACTAATAAAACATCTGCATCTCCTGCAACTTCATTTTTAATTCCTTTTATAGTTGCCGATTTTTTAGAAACACTATTATCAAACGCTAGGGGACCAAAAATATCTGCATTAAAATTTTCTTTGCTAGCCAATCTACAAATTTCCTTAGCATCAACAGAACTTTGCATACTATCTAAAACTTCCTCTGTGGCTGACAAAATAGAAACTTTAGGTCTTGCAATTTTTATTCTGTGACAAAAATCTATAACATTTTTTAAAATATGCATTTTTGTTTTGACATTAGGATTAACATTTAATGCACCATCAGTAATAATTAGAGGATCGTCTTCTTTATCCAATGTCATATGCCAAATATGGCTTAATCTTGTTTTTCTGATTAAGTTATATTTTCTTAACAAAACTTCTTTCATTAACACATCAGTATGTATATGACCTTTGACTATAATCTTTACATCACCATCGCCTGCTAGTTTAGCAGCAACTTTAGCAGTATTATTTTCAATTGGTTCATGAACAATTTCATAATCAGAAATATCAAATTTTAATTCTTCAGCTATCTTTTTAATTTCCCCCTCATCACCGATCAAAACAGGAACTATTAATTTTTCTTTAACGGCATCCATAACGGAGAGCATTGGCAGTTCCTTACCAGCATTCACAATTGCAGCTTTAATTCCTCTCTTTTGATGAGCAATATCTAATAAATTAAGCGGACAAACTGTTGATTTATCTGAAAGCATTAAATTTATATATACTAAAATGATTAAAAAACTAATATAACAAATATAGTATAAGGACAAAAAGTGGAAATAGTTTCAAAAATAGCTCCAATCGCTTTAGCACTTATAATGTTAGGTCTAGGGTTAGGTCTAACTGGAAGAGACTTTTTAAGGGTGATAAATAATCCTAAAGACTTTGTAATTGGATTTTTCTGCCAACTGTTACTTTTGCCGATAGTTGCGTATATTTTAATATTAATATTAAATTTGCCTGTTGAGATTGCATTAGGCATTATGATTATTGCTGCTGCACCAGGGGGCGTTACAACAAATGTTATGACCAAATTTGCAAATGGTGATGTGGCTTTGTCCATTTCATTAACTGCAATAATTAGTTTAATTAGTATAATTTCAGTTCCATTTATTGTTTTAAAATCAGCTGATTTACTTGGAGTTACTAATATCTCAGCAGATATTACTATGACAGCAATTACACTTAAAATGGCATTGGTTGTTACTGTGCCAGTAATTTTAGGCATGATTATTAGAAAATTTGCAGATAATTTAATTTCCTCAAATCTTTCGATTGTTAATAAAATAACAACAGCTTTGTTCGTTATTGTATTTGCTGCCATTTGGATTGAAGAAAGAGAAAATATTTTTAATTACTTAAAACAAGCAGGCTTTGCAGTATTAGTATTGAATGTTGTGATGATGATACTTGCTTATTACATAGCCAAATTCTTTGCAACCGGAATGAAACAAAGAAAATGTATTGCGATAGAATGTGGTTTACAAAATGGAACTTTGGCAGTGTTTGTAGCAACACAAATGTTTAATGATATTGCTTATATGATACCAACAGCAGCATATGCTCTTATAATGTACTTAACTGGCTTCGCTTTAATCTTTATACTTCGAAGAGCTAATTAATTTTTA
>CACKGK010000040.1 GCA_902599665.1 uncultured Pelagibacteraceae bacterium
ATGGCAAATTTAAAAACAACAGAGAAAAAAACAAAAGCTCAATCTATGGGACTTCACACTGAAGTTCTAACAGGAAAAACACAACAGAAATTTTTTAATCCAGACGAAGCAGAAAACTTTTATTATTGGGGAACATACGATGTAGATTTTAATAAAAGAACTGAGCTTGATGTAAATGATATGGATTGCAAAGAAGCAAATAAAAAAATTGATGAATTGATGAGTCAGGGTTATGGAACAATTGTAATAAAAAACCCTCAAGGAAAACATAGTCTAGGTGTTGGAATTTTAAATAAATTAAACTTAATTTTTGAAGGAAGTTTGGGTTATTTTGGAGTTGGCTCTATAGATGGTCCTACGGTAAGAGTTAATGGAAGAGTCGGATGGTCATGTGCAGAAAATATGATGGCTGGAAAAGTTGTAATAGAAAAAAATGCAGGTTCATGTTTTGGAGCAGCTGTAAGAGGTGGAGATTTAATTTGCAAAGGAAGTGTTGGTGCAAGAACAGGTATTGACCAAAAAGGTGGCACAATAATAATTGGTGGAGATGCTGGCGCTTTTACTGGATTTATGATGCAAAGAGGAAGAATAGTAGTTTTAGGTAATGTGGGTATAAACCTTGGAGACTCTATGTATGATGGAACAATCTATGTTGGGGGAAAAATTGGATCATATGGAAGTGATGCGATTGAGTCACCTATGACAAAAAGTGATATAGATTGGTTAAAAAGAAAACTTAAAGTAGCTGAAATTGACGAAGATTTTGATGTTTCTAAGATGACTAAAGTCGTTGCGGGTAAAAAACTTTGGAATTATGACGCTTTAGAACCAACTGAGAAAAAAGGAGCTATATAATGGCAAAAAAGAAAAATGGAAAAACAAATGGTCATTCTAATGGCAATGGTCAAAGTGAATTTTCAAAAAGAAATAAAAGTTTATTAGGTTATAATTCAATATTTACTCCAGAGGTAATTGACGACATACATATAAAAGCGCAACTAGGTAGATACAGAATGCGTGGTATGGCGCTAATGAAAAAAATTCCTACATTTGATGATCTAGTATTTTTACCTGGTACTCTTACAAGATTTGTAATTGAAGGTTACAGAGAAAAGTGTGAAACAAAAACTATCATTGGTCCAAGATGTGAAAACCCAGTAGAATTAGATATACCAGTTTATATTACAGGAATGAGTTTTGGAGCTTTATCTTATGAAGCTAAAACAGCGCTTGCAAGAGGAGCAACTATGGCAGGTAGCGCAACATGTTCAGGTGAAGGTGGAATGATACCTGATGAAAGAAGATATTCAGAAAAATGGTACTATCAATGTATTCAATCAAGATATGGATTTAATCCTCATCATGCTCAACTTGCTGATGGAATTGAAGTGTTTATTGGTCAAGGTCAAAAAGTTGGAATGGGTGGTCACTTGATGGGTCAAAAAGTTACTGACCAAGTAGCAGAGATGAGATCATTACCAGCAGGTATTGATCAAAGATCTCCTGCAAGACATCCTGATTGGTTAGGACCAGATGATTTGGCTTTAAAAGTTCAAGAGCTTAGAGAATTAACAAAAAATAAAGTTCCAATACAATTAAAACTTGGAGCAGCAAAAGTTTATGATGATGTTCGTATGGCAGCAAAATGTGATCCGGACTCTATTTATTTAGATGGCATGGAAGGATCAACTGGTGCAGGCCCTCACATAGCTGCAGCTAATACAGGAATTCCAGGGATAGCTGCAATTAGAGAAGCAAGAAGAGCGATAGATGATGTTGGAAAAACAGGAAAAGTAACATTGATATATGCAGGTGGTGTTAGAGATGGAGCTGATATGGCAAAAGCATTAGCTCTTGGAGCAGATGCTATTGCTATAGGTACGGGCGCTATGATTGCTCTAAACTGTAATAAAGAAATTCCAGAGTCTAATTTTGAAAAAGAAATGGGAGTACCTGCAGGTCATTGTTATCACTGTCACACTGGTCGTTGCCCAGTAGGTGTTGCTACTCAAGATCCTAAGTTAAGAAAAAGACTAAATCCAGATGAGGCAGCTCTAAGAGTATATAATTACTTACATACTATGACACTAGAAGCCCAATTATTAGCAAGAGCTTGTGGTAAAACTAATATACATTCATTAGAGCCAGAAGATATGGCAGCTTTAACAATGGAAGCTTCTGCTTTAGCAAAAGTGCCACTTTCGGGAACAAATCATACTGTAGGAGTTGATGATTTTCATAAAATTTAATTATGCCTAAAAAGAAAAACAAAAAAGCAAAAAAAGAAACTAAAGGTCAATTAGGTAAAAAGAAAGAGACTGCTCGAGAAAAGATGAT
>CACKGK010000041.1 GCA_902599665.1 uncultured Pelagibacteraceae bacterium
AAGTAAAAATAAATAAAAATATATCTTTTGATTATAATAAAAGACCATTGATCATTGCAGAAATATCAGGCAATCATGGTGGTAATAAAAAAAAATTTCTCAAATTAATACTAAATGCGCATAATAATGGGGCTGACTTAGTTAAAATTCAGACATATGAACCAGATGATATAACTATCCAGAATTCTAATTTTAAAATTAATAAAGGAATTTGGAAAGGAAAAAAACTTTGGGGATTGTATAAAAAAGCATGCACTCCATATGAATGGCATCATGACGCTTTTAAACTTGCAAAAAAATACAAAATCAACCTTTTTAGTACACCCTTTAGTCTAAGAGCACTTAATTTTTTAAAAAAAAAAAAGGTTAATTTATATAAAGTTTCATCCTTCGAAATTACTGATTTAAATCTAATAAACGAGATTGCTAAAACTAGAAAACCAATAATAATATCAACTGGATTGAGTACTATTTTAGAAATTAAAAAGTCATTAAAAATAATAAATAAATATCACAATAAAGTAATAATTTTACATTGTGTCTCAGAATATCCAACTAAATTAATCAATTCAAATCTTAACAGAATTAAAGAAAGTTAAACCAGGATTTTCATATAATTCTGGATCAAATAAAAATTTTTTAAGTGTTATTGAATTAAAAAAATTAATTAAAAATATTTAAATTTATTTGTGAACATTGCAATAATACCAGCCAGAAAAGGGAGCAAAAGAATTAAAAATAAAAACTTAAAACTTTTTTTAAATAAACCAATGATTTATTGGACTATAAATAAATTAAAAAGATCTAATTTATTTAAATTAATTATTATTTCTTCTAATAGTAAAAAAATATTAAAATATGCAAAAAAAAAAGGATGTGATATTTTAAAAAGACCAGAGAATTTATCTGACGACAAAACTTCAACTATTGAAACAATTAAACATGCACTAAAAAAATTAAATCTAAATTCAAAAAAAAATATAAGAGTTTTTTGTGTGTACCCTTGTAATCCAGTTCTTCAACTTGCAGACTTAAAAAAATCTATTAATAAATTAAAAAAAAATCACAACAAATTTATCTTTCCAGTTGCAAATTCCCAAAATTGTAAAAATAATAGAATATTTTTAAATAAATCAAAAAATGTTAAATCTGTAAAAAGTTACAATAATTCTTCTCAGCAAGAAAAAATTTATTCGGATGCTGGTCAATTTTATTTAGCAAACTTAAAAACTTGGAAAAGATTTTCAAATATTCATAAAAATGGACATTGTATAGAAATTCCAGAATGGAGAGCTGTAGATATAAATTATCCAAGCGATTGGAAAAAAGCAGAGATAGTCTTTAGGTATTTAAATCATGTATCCTGATAATAACTGGTATTCTCACAGAAAAATTTTAGCTGAATACTGTGGTATAGAAGATAGAACGTTACTAGGATCAATTCAACACGGATGGGTAAATTCACTAAATTTTGATTCCTTTTTAGTAAAAAGAAAATTTAATTTTTATTGTTGGAACGAACATTTAAGTAAATATTGTATTGAAAGAGGATTTAAAAATATAATCCCAATCGGGGCTCCCTTTTTATATCTATGTAAATTGAATAAAAACTTACTTAAAAATGAAGGTAGTGGAACAATTGTATTTCCATCACACTCAAATCTTGAGGATTATCAAAAAGTAAATCATCTTGGTCTTATAGATATAGTTGAGAGTAGGTTTGAAGGTCCATTTAAAGTACATTTTTATTATACTGATTTTATTCCAGATAATTACATGGAATACAAAAAAAGAGGGTGGGATGTATTTAGCTCAGATATAAGATCAAGCAATAGTTTTTCAATCAATCTATTAAAAAATTTAACTAATTCTAAAACTGTTATTAGTAATGATATTTCATCAGTTTTTTTTTATGCACTTTATTTAAGTAAAAAAGTATTTTTAGTCAGAAAAGATAAAAATGGTAAAGATTTAGTTTTTATACATAGAGATAATATTTTGAAATTTACAGAAAATTACATAATAAAAAATGCTAAACTGATAAATGGAGAAATGACATTAGAACAACAAAAAAAATTAGCAAGCAATGAACTTGGAGCGGATTTTATTTTAGAACCACTAAAATTGAAAAATCTTCTAGGATTTG